>CANFCG010000006.1 GCA_947445115.1 Comamonadaceae bacterium
CTGCTCGGGCGTATTGGCCACCACGAGTGAGCCCGTATCTTCAATCTTCTTTTTCACAATCGGATCTTCGACCGCTTTTTTAACGCCCGCATTAATTTTTTCAACCACGTCTTTGGGAAGATTTTTAGGACCATAGATGCCGTAGTAAGCCATACGGTTCACTGGCTCCAAGCCCACTTCTTTAAACGTGGGCACGTTAGGCAGCACCGCCAAACGCGTGGGTGCAGCCACCACAATCGCAATCAGTTTGCCATCTTTAATGAAGGGCAGAGCAGAAGGCAAGTTGTCAAAAATAATAGCCACTTGTCCGCCCACCGTATCACGTAGCGCAGGGCCAGCGCCCGAGTACGGAATGTGCGTAATGAACACACCCGCTAAACTTTTATACAGCTCAGTTTGCAAATGCCCAATACCTCCAATGCCTGAGGATGAGTAGGAGTATTTACCTGGATTCTTTTTGAGCTGCGCGACAAAACCTTTGTAATCGCAAGCCGTGCCTTTGGGCAAATCGTTGCAAAAACTAGGATGCACGGCAATCACGTTAGGCGTAGCCGCGATATTGACAATCGGCGTGAAATCGGTGAGTGGGTTGTAGGGTGTTTTGGGATTAATCGCGGGATTAGCCGCCGTCGTAGACACCGTAGCCATGCCCAGCTGATAGCCATCAGGAAATGCGCGTGAAGTTTCTGCTGCACCGACAACGCCGCCGCCGCCCACCTTATTGAGCACAATCACGCTTTGCCCCAGCATTTTGCCAAGCGGATCGGCAATCACGCGTGCCACGATATCCGTCGTTCCACCCGGAGCAAATGGCACCACAAGGCTGATCGGCTTGTTAGGATAATTCTGCGCCAACAAGCTTACAGATAAAAGCGTAGTAACAAGGAGGACTGAAAGTTTGAGTAGAGTATTCATAAGGCGATTCTAGGCGCAAGGCTTGAGCAATTTAAGCCATTTTTTAGCTGGTAGCTCCCACCGTGACTCAATAGCATCCGCTCTCTGAAGAAGCACTTCACGCGTAACATCAGGAGCCGTACGAAACGCCATCACCACCGTATTGCCTTCGCGAGTCGGTTGAAAAGCCCAGACTCTGCCTACTCCAAAAGCGTATTTTATTTTTTCCAAGCTCGCCGCGTAACTGTTATCGCGACCAAATAAATTGACGGTCATCGTTCCTTCATCGGTCAAAAGCGCTCGGCAGTTTTGGTAAAACTCAGGGGTATCCATCACAGGTGCGGAAGCTTCGTGGTCATAAAGATCGACCGCCAAGGCATCCACCGCACCCAGCCAACGACTTGCCTTGATTTCCTTTGCAGCATCCGCCAGCACCAGCTCTAAACGATGGTTATCTGGTGGTAATTTAAACCATTGTCGGCACATAATGATTACTTTAGGGTTAATTTCAACGGCCGCCGTTTTCATCCCCAAAATTTTGTAGCAGCACTTGGTAATCGCAGCTGTTCCCAGACCCAACTGCAGGGATTGACGTGCTTGGACAGAAGTACCCGGTACAAATAAAAGCCACGCCATCATCCGCCGCACGTACTCAAGTTCAATCGCAAAAGGCTGTTTAATGGTCATCGTGCCTTGAATCCAAGGCGAATCAAAATGCATGCATCGCACGCCATCAAACTCACTAAGCGTGACATCTGGAAGATTTTTCATTATGCGTACTAATAACCTATAATTAAACGTTTTCATCCGTATTCAAAGCACAAGAATCTTACTCTTCAAATGTATTTATCATTTTCTTCACGCGCAATGACCACTCTGAGCTTTTACACATTGTCGTTCGCATTATTTTTTTGCGGGAACACGATTGCACAAAACACGGAGATTGATCCACTCACGCAAGCACGCACAGCGATAGCTAAACAAGAATGGCGTACGGCTGAAGCTCTTTTACAACCGTTGGCGCAAAGTCAGCCTCAAAATCCATTTGTTGTTTATGAGCTCGCTCAAGTTTATGAAAATACGAGCCGTATAGATGCCGCAAAAAGTATATACCGTGAATTAACTCACGATGCTGATTTAGCAAAACGACAGCCCACCATCGTGATTCGTTCGCCATACGCAAGCCGAATGGTCAGTCTACTAGCGTTGGCGCAAGCTAAGTTAAACGCGATTGAAGCAAAGCAATTAGCCGCCTTGCCGCTTCCCTCGCCCATGCCTCCCAAACAATCTGCAACAACCTTGCTAGAAATCACGGCACCTAGACTAGTAGCGACTAGTAGCGATCAGAGCATGTTGCCAGCCTCCATACCCATACAGTCCCAGCTACAAGATGCGAACATTTCAGTGACCGTATCAGCCGCTATGAAAAGCTGGGCGGAAGCTTGGGCAAGGAAGGATTTACCCAAGTACTACGCCAGCTACACGGACAACTATCGTAGCGAATTTTTGACCCCAGAGTCTTGGAAAAAACAACGCGAAACGAACATCACAAAAGCTAGGACCATTAGGCTTGATTTCAAAAACGTCGCAATAACGACTTTGTCGCCTTCCCGTGTTCAAGTGCAATTCATGCAAACCTATGCCTCTAACATTTTGCAAGACAAAGCTCAAAAAACTTTGGTTTTTGTCTCAAAAAATGGACACTGGCTTATCGAAAGTGAAGTGACGAAATAGATGTCGGATATTTTGCGAAGTTTGAGCTTGCACCATCTGAATACTGACCCCACGCAAATCTGCGAGCACAGCACCCATCCGAGGTAATTCGATAGGTGTATTTTTTTGACCCGTGAGCCCCTGCACTCGATCGCTAGCCTTCACGTAGAGCCACTTCGGTGGAATGTCAGGTGCATCGGTCTCCAGCACGATGGACTCTAGCGGTAAATCGGCTGCTAAACGCCTGATTTGTAGCGCGCGCTCGTAGGTCAGCGTGCCGCCAAAACCAAGTTTGAATCCCAAATTGATAAAATTTTTCGCTTGCTGCATGCTGCCGTTAAACGCATGGGCAATGCCTCCCACACTCTTTACCCAACCCTTATTCCGTAAGCCTTTGAGGAGCATGTCGGCACTGCTGCGCACATGCAAAATGACGGGTAGTTCAAAGTGTTTGGCAAGATCCAACTGTTCGGTATAAAAATGCCACTGCTTCTCGCGCATCTCAGGCGTACAAAGCGCCGGCACAAAATAATCCAACCCAATTTCACCCACCGCAACAAGGCGCTTGTCGTCCTTTAGGCGCAACAGCTCAGACTTCAAAAATGCTAAATCGTTGTCTTTTGCTTGAGGTACATACAGCGGATGAATACCCAGTGCGTAAACATCACCGTGCTGATGGGCAAGCTCTCTAACCGCAGAAAAATTGGCGCGTTCTACAGCAGGGATCACGCACAGATCAACGCCCGCTTGCCTGGCCGCCGCGCGCACCGCATCGCGATCGACATCAAACTCGGGCGCATCTAAATGGCAATGGCTGTCAATCCACATGCGGTGCCACATTTACCGCAAGAGGGAATACTCGGTTACACCTCGACGCCAGCGATTCATCATGCGTCACCAAAACAAAGGCCGTCCCTTGCGCTTTCGCAAGGGCAAGCATCATCTCGAAGATGCCATCAGCCGTACGCCTATCCAAATTACCTGTGGGCTCGTCGGCCAATACACACGAAGGTTGACAGACCAAACTCCTAGCAATCGCCACGCGTTGACGCTCACCGCCTGATAGCTCGGCGGGCCGATGCGCCATGCGGCTTGCCAGCCCAACGTTTTTCAAGATTTGTGCGGCTTGCTCCCGCGCGTCATCTCTGTTCATGCGCCGGATCCACAAGGGCATCGCCACGTTGTCGAGTGCCGAGAACTCAGGTAGCAGGTGATGAAATTGATAGACAAAACCAAGATGCTGATTGCGCCATGCGCCTTGTTCAGATTGACTCATCAAAGTCCAATCTCGCCCCACGAGAGAGACGTTACCGCTGGTTGGGGCATCCAATCCGCCCAGCAAATGCAAAAGTGTGCTTTTGCCAGAACCCGATGCGCCCACGATAGCCAGCGTTTCGCCTCTGGTGACGGTTAAATTTAGGTTTTGCAGCACCGTCACATCGAGCACACCGTCGCTGAAGCGCTTACTCAGGCTTTTGGCTTGCAAAATGACGTTTGTATTTGTATCACTCATAACGCAATGCCTCCGCGGGGTTGACACGGCTGGCACGCCAGCTTGGATAAAGCGTGGCGGCAAACGCGAGTACGAGTGCAATCGCCGTAATCGGCACAATGTCCGCGCTTTGCGGATCGCTAGGCATACGGCTAATTAAGTAAACATCTCGCGGTAAAAAACTCGTATGCAGCAGCGCCTCAATCGCAGGCACAATCACATCAATGTTGTAGGCGATGAGCAGGCCAAGGCCAAGCCCAGCCAGGGTTCCCACCACACCCACCGCCGCGCCTTGAACCACAAAGATACCCATAATGGAGCGAGGCGTTGCGCCCAGTGTGCGCAAGATGGCGATATCGGCGCGCTTGTCTGTCACCGTCATCACCAGCGTACTGACCAAATTGAACGCCGCTACCGCCACAATCAAGGTGAGGATGATGAACATCATGGTTTTTTCGACCTGCACGGCGGCAAACCACGTGCGGTTTTGTTTGGTCCAATCGCGCACGTATAAGTCACCAAGCCCAGAATTGCTACCTGTGAAAGCCTTATTGGATAAGGCTTGCGAGAGCATATTACCCACAGCAGGCGCATCGTGCAAGTCTTTAAGTTTGACGCGAACGCCCGTTGCGCCCTCCAACCTAAAAATCTTGGCCGCGTCCGCTACGTGCATCATGGCAAGGCTAGAGTCGTATTCGTAATGCCCGGAGCTAAACGTACCAACCACTCGCATTTGCTTCAGACGCGGCGTAATGCCAGCCGGAGTAACTTGTCCGCTCTGTGCAATCAGCGTCACCGAGTCACCCGCCATCACCCCTAGGTTTCTAGCCAAATCTCGCCCCAGTACCACGCCAAATTCGCCAGCTCGCAAATTTTGAAAAGATTGCTTGGTTTGCGCATTCACCACGTCGCTGACTTGCGATTCCAACTCCGGCTCAATACCGCGTACGAGCACGCCCTTCATGTCCTCACCACGTGCCAGCAAAGCTTGCGCCGTGATAAAAGGCGCTGCGCCAATCACAGCCGAGTTTTGCTTGATAACAGCTACGGTAGCAGGCACATCGCGCAAAGAACCGCCATCGTTCGCTACCACTTCAATGTGCGAGACTACGCCCAGCATACGGTCGCGCACTTCTTTTTGAAAGCCATTCATAACCGACAGCACGATGATGAGCGCCGCCACGCCAAGGCCAATCCCCAGCATCGACACGCCCGAGATAAACGAGATAAAGCCGTTTTTTCGAGTACTACGCCCCGCGCGCGTGTAGCGCCAGCCAAGCAACCACTCGTAGGGGATTCCAAATGTTTTGTTGAAGATTTTCATAGGGGACAATTGTGGCATGGCTCATACAGGACAACCCTCATCAAATCTCATTATTCCGTTTGCCTCCAGCTTAGGGGAAGGCTGCCAAGCTGCAATCAAAAAACTGTCACTCCCCAATCTCTCGCAGTTTTTGAAGGCGGCGGATCTTGTGCGCGAAGACAACGGCGATGAATTTGATTTCACTCCACCGCACGAACGCGCCTTAGGAGTAACCGATCAAATCATCGTCACCCCCTGCCACTGGCGCGTTGGCATTGACCACATTGGCATGGACAACCCCGCCGACTTGGCACTTCATAGCGATGAATCGCAGGCTTTATTTGAGACTATTCGTCCTTATTTTTTAGAGGATGGGATTGAGCTCAAGTACGCAGCGCCGCTACGTTGGTATGCGCAAAGCCATGCACTACAAGGTCTAGAGCTTGCGTCTCTTGACCGTGTGATCGGTCGCAACGTGGATGTATGGCAACCGCAAACGGATGCCAGTAAGCCAATTCGTCGTTTGCAAAATGAAATGCAAATGCTGCTCTACACGCATCTCATTAACGATGTGAGAGAGGCACAGGGGCTACCCACCGTAAACTCTTTTTGGTTGAGCTACGAAATCAACTTACCTGTAGATGAGGTCACTGGTCTTCACAACGATTTACGCGAATGCACTCTTCGTGGTGACTGGGCATCGTGGTCGAATAGCTGGCAAGCCATAGACAACAAGGCTTTGCAGCACATCCGTCAAATCACTCTCTGTGGCGAGCGCAATGCCCATACCTATGCGATCCCCGCCACGCGCAACCTGGGCAACATAATTCGCCGCCTCCTCAAACCCGCGCCCAGCATTCAATCCGTCCTCTCCGCCCTATGAGCACCATCCAAATCACCACCAGGGACATCCCGCCACGCAGCCAATGGGCACTGGAGCAATCGGGCGTGCCGCCGCTCTTAGCACGGCTGTATGCCGCACGGGGCGTGGCTTCGCGGGGTGAGCTGGACGATTCGCTCGCCAAGCTCTTGCCGCCCAGCGGGTTACTCGGCATTGATACCGCCGCCAAGCTGCTTGCTGACATTATCCAACAGCAAAAGTGCATTTGCATCGTGGCAGACTACGACTGCGATGGCGCAACCGCTTGCGCGGTGGCGATACGCGGCTTGCGGCTGCTCGGCGCGCAGCACGTGGACTACCTCGTACCCAACCGCGTCCAAGATGGCTACGGACTCACGCCGCCGATTGCCGAGCGCGTTGCAGCGACGGGCGCGGAAGTGCTTATCACGGTCGACAACGGCATCGCCAGCCACACGGGCGTGGCACGTGCGCGCGAATTGGGAATGACAGTCATCGTGACTGATCACCACTTGCCCGTTGCCAGCGCCACCTTGGTGCTGGACGCGCACGCGATCGTCAACCCCAACCAAATCGGCTGCACGTTTGCCAGCAAAGCCATGGCAGGCGTGGGCGTGATGTTCTATACGCTCTTGGCTACACGATCTGAAATGCGTGAGCGTGGTTTGTATGAAACTAGCCCGCAGCCCAAGCTGGACGTGCTCTTGCCCTTAGTGGCATTGGGCACCGTAGCCGATGTGGTCAAGCTGGACGCCAATAATCGCCGCCTCGTCTCGCAGGGTCTGCGCCGCATTCGTGCGGGGCATTTGCCAGCGGGTATAAGCGCACTCTTTACCGTGGCGGGGCGCAAATCTTTTGCCGCCACAACGGCCGACTTTGGTTTTGCACTGGCTCCGCGCATCAATGCGGCGGGACGTTTGTCGGATATGCGCCTTGGCATCGAGTGTCTCGTGACCGATGACGAAGTGCGCGCTGCTGAACTTGCCAAGATGTTGGACACCATCAACCGCGAGCGGCGCGATATTGAAGGCGGAATGCGAGATCAGGCGCTAGCCATTGCCGAGGGATTGCTTGATACATCGGAAGAACCGCCCAGCGGCATCAGCGTGTTCGATCCCGACTTCCACGAAGGCGTGATTGGCATCGTCGCCTCGCGCCTCAAAGACCAATGGCACAGACCAACCTTTGTGTTTGCGCCCAGTGGCGCGGTCGATGCAAGCGGAGAGCCTGTGCTAGAGCTCAAAGGCTCGGGGCGCTCAATTGCGGGATTCCATCTGCGTGATGCGCTCGATTTGCTAACCAAGCGCCATCCTGATTTACTGCTGCGCTTTGGTGGTCACGCCATGGCAGCGGGTTGCACGATTGACGAGGAAAGCTTTGAGCGTTTTGACCTCGCCTTTCAACAAATTGCCAGTGAGTGGCTAGACAAGGAAACCTTGCAGCGCAAGCTAGCAACCGATGGCTCGCTGCCTGCGTCTGAGTGCCGCTTTGATGTGGCAGAGAGTTTGAACCGCGAGGTGTGGGGGCAAGGCTTTGCGCCGCCCGTGTTTGTGGATACGGTGGAAGTGGTCAGTCAGCGTATCGTGGGCGAGAAGCACCTCGCACTCAAACTCAAACACCAAGGCGTAATCATTGAGGGAATTTGGTTTAACCGCGTAGAGCCACTAGCGGCCACAGCCACATTGGCTTACAGGCTAGAAGCGGATGAGTGGCAGGGAAACAAGCGGGTGAAATGGATGGTAGAAGCGGCTGAGTACATTGTTCGCCTAAAACGGAACGCCGACAATGATTTTGACAATAGCTTTGTCGTCAGTCGCGCCAAACGCACGGCCAACACCGATATTGAGATCCCACCCTGCAAGCTCTAAATCAGCAGCCACAAAGGTCATACGGCTTTTATTTAATCCAGCCACTGGGCCAGAGATCGCACCTAGATAGTTGTAATTTTCAAAGCCCAGAGACACGGGTTTCCCTATCGAGTCGCCCATTCGGTATGCTAACTTTGTATCTATCTCACTCGTGGTTCCAAGCGCCGATCCTGCATTCAAAGCGCGACCTAAGTTGTAATTGCCACCCAGTGTCCAATTGCCCGATTTGTATAGCCCAATGAACTTGAGCTCGCCCAAGCGCTGATCCACATTAAAACGGGGATTGACTTTACCAACCTCAACATTTACAGCCCAATACCAAGGTGAGCCATTCACTGCCGCACTTACGGATGAGTCTGGGCGCCATTTCACGCGTGCTTTGATCCCATCAGACACTACATTGTTATTTGTCTGATCGGGACCTTTAGACGTCAACCAATAGCCCGCTACTTCCCAATTTTTATTGATCCCGTAACTCAGTTCTGGCGTTGCACGGAGCATCTTGCGATCGTTCGTCACAGCACCTGGCTGTACAGTAAGCACATAATTACTATGTATATCAAGACCCCATGTGCCCTGCTCTGCAAATTCATCCAAATAGACTTGGATTTCTTCTGGTGCAGCCATTGCCATTGCAGGTAAGCATAGGCCGAGAATGGTCAGTAGCTTTTTACTCAAGAAAATAACGCTGCAACTTTCTTCTTCGATTTGATATTGGGGGAGAACCCCACTTTGGCAGGCGTCACGTCTACCATGGCTTGCGAAGTAATTGGCTCTTGATAAGGCGTGCTAAAGAAAGGATCAACGGGGGCCGCCTTGGGTGCTGGTCTAGCCGCGTATCTTGGAGACGCATGCACACGCTCTTCGCGCACCGCACGGTGACCACGCTTCGCTTCATCGTCCCAGACACGGTGCCCCGAATTGAAATGTCCTTGATTGCGTATGTCGGGCTGATCGCCAGAGAACTCGATCGGTAGCAAGTTAATTTTTTGCTTGGTGAGTTTCTCAATATCACCCATCAACCGCATATCGTTATTGCCCCCCACAAAGCTCACGGCAATGCCACTGGCACCCGCACGACCGGTGCGGCCAATGCGGTGAATGTAGTCTTCGGCGTTAAACGGGATGTCATAGTTGAACACGCAGGGCACATCTTTAATGTCGAGTCCACGCGCCGCCACATCGGTTGCCACCAGCAAATCGACTTCGCCTTTTTTGAAGGCGTCGAGCGCTTTTAAACGCTCATCCTGCGATTTGTCGCCATGCAGCGCCGTGGCTTTAAAGCCCGCTTGTTCAAGGCTTCTGGCAAGGCGAGCGCAGCCTAGTTTGCTATTCACAAACACGAAAGATTGCTTGATGTTTTTTTCTTTCAAGAGCTGAATCAAAGCACGTCGTTTGTCGTCGTCCTTGACGCTATAAAAGCTTTGCTCGATCGTCGATGCCGTCTCGTTCGGCCGAGCCACTTCAATGGTTACAGGGTTTTGCAGGAAGCTGGCTGACAACCGCTTGATCTCAGGCGAAAACGTCGCCGAGAATAAAAGCGTAGTGCGCGACTTAGGCAGAAAGCTCAGGATACGCTCTAAATCGGGGAGGAAGCCAATGTCTAACATACGATCCGCTTCATCCAGCACCACGTATTCCACTTGTGCCAGCGAGACATTTTTGGCTTCGATGTGGTCTAACAATCGGCCTGGCGTCGCCACCAAAACTTCGACGCCTTTTTTAAGCTCAATCGTTTGCGGCTTCATGTCCATGCCGCCAAAAACCACGGCGGCTCTTAGCTGCGTGTACTTGGCGTAGGCCTTGACTTGACCCGCTACTTGATCGGCGAGTTCGCGGGTTGGGAGAAGCACCAAGGCACGCACAGGGTGACGGGCAGGCGATGTCGAAGCACTTTCGTGTTTGAGCATCCGCTGCAACAGTGGCAGCGTAAACGCTGCCGTCTTGCCTGTGCCAGTTTGCGCTGCACCCATCACGTCGCCGCCAGCAATCACCACAGGAATGGCCTGCGCTTGAATCGGGGTCATGGTTTCGTAGCCCATTTCGGCTACGGCGCGCATCAAATTAGGCGCGAGATTTAATTGAGAAAAAGATAAAGGCATTAAATGTACAAAAAGGGAATTAAAGATCCCGTGTATTAAAAGTGTCACAGCGCTGGATGCTGCCACTTTGTAGTCCTGTGTTAAACCAGCGGACTCGTTGCGCGCTTGTCCCGTGCGTAAAGCTCTCGGGACGCACCGTACTAGAGCTAGCACGCTGCAAAGCGTCATCGCCTATTTTAGTCGCTGCGTTCAAGGCTGTTTCCACATCGCCCTGCTCAATGCGTAATTGGTCTTTGGCGTGAAACCCCCACACACCCGCCAAGCAATCAGCTTGCAACTCTAAACGCACCGATAGTGCGTTTTGCTGCACTTCGCTGATGCGACCACGCTGCGCGTCCACCTTGTCACTAATTCCAAGTAAGTGCTGCACATGATGACCCACTTCATGCGCAATCACATAGGCTTGGGCAAACTCGCCAGGTGCGCCGAGACGGTTTTTGAGTGTTTGATAAAAATCAAGATCGATATAAACTTTTTGATCGGCGGGACAATAAAACGGACCTTGTGCGGTAGAGCCTTGTCCGCAAGCCGTGGGATAGCTGCGTGTAAATATCACCAGACGCGGCGCACGGTACTGCGAACCTGCCGCTTGAAACAGCTTACCCCAGACGTCTTCAGTACTTGCCAGTGTTTTCTTCACGTGATGCGCCAGCACATCGTCCGCTGGCGTGGCATGCGGCTGCGCTTGTTGCTGCACCTGTGGCACGGGAGAGCCACCGCCTAAGAAACCTAAGATGGTGAGTGGATTGATACCTAAAAAATACGATGCGACTAAGGCCACCACAATCGTTCCAACGCCCATACGCCCGCTCAGCAATCCACCCAATAAACCACCACCGCCACCGTCAGAGCCGCCACCATCACCTCGCACATCATCCACGTTATCTGATTCGCGTTGTCCGTCCCATTGCATAGCGAGCTCCTGGTTAGGTGGAATTTAGGTCTTAGGCAACGTCACGCCGACTTGCCCTTGATACTTACCACCGCGGTCTTTGTACGAGGTCTCGCACACTTTACTGGCTTCAAAGAACAGGACTTGCGCGCAGCCCTCGCCTGCGTAAATCTTGGCGGGCAGCGGCGTCGTGTTAGAGAACTCTAGCGTCACATAACCTTCCCACTCAGGCTCAAACGGTGTGACGTTCACGATGATGCCGCAACGAGCGTAAGTACTTTTACCAAGGCACACGGTGAGCAAATGACGCGGGATGCGAAAGTACTCCATCGTGCGTGCCAGCGCAAAACTATTAGGCGGGATGATGCAGAAGTCGCCTTCAAAATCGACAAAACTTTTTTCATCAAAGTTTTTAGGATCGACCACAGTACTGTGGATATTGGTAAAGACTTTGAACTCCCGCGCACAGCGGATGTCGTACCCGTAGCTAGACGTGCCATAGCTAATGACGCGATTGCCATCAACTTGCTTGACCTGCTGAGGGCTAAACGGTTCAATCATGCCTTTGGCGGCAAGTTCGTTAATTTGGGTGTCGCAAAGAATACTCATGGATGTATTGTAGAAGAGCGTGAGTCAACGAAAACCAAACAGTGGCGTTTAAAAGGCATGGGGACTTCCCATGCATAACAGCCACTAAGGATGCCATCATGAAATTAAGAACTCTCGCAAGCTTGCTGACATTGGCTTTTGCTGGCGTCGTACTCGCGCAAGCTCCCGCAGCACCAACGCCTAAAGATCCGACTGCGACGCCGCGCATTGATCAGCGCCAAGTCAATCAGCAAAAACGTATTGACCAAGGCGTCGCCTCTGGTCAGCTCACACCCAAGGAAACGGCCAAGCTAGAAAAACGCGAAGGCAAAATTGCCGCCGACGAAGCGGCCGCTAAGGCCGACGGCAAGGTAACCAAAGCTGAGCGCCGCAAACTAAACCGCGAAGAAAACCGTGCAAGTCACGCCATCAAGCGCCAAAAACACGACAAGCAAGTGACTGCGCCAGCAGCCAAGTAACAACTAAGGCGGGGCACCCCCTTCTGATGTAGCTGAGTTACCCGCCCAAATAAGCCGCCTGCACCGCAGGATCGCCTTTGAGCTTATCGGCGGGGCCGTGCACCGAGACACGCCCGTTCTCAAGCACATAGCCGTAGTCCGCGACGTTGAGCGCCGCTGCCGCGAATTGCTCGACCAAGAGCATGGTCACGCCCTCGGCCTTAAGTCGGCTAATGATGTTGAAGACCTCTTCCACCAAGATAGGCGCAAGACCCATCGAGGGCTCATCTAACAAAAACACTTCAGGGTTGAGCATCACGGCGCGTGCCATTGCCAGCATTTGCTGCTCGCCGCCAGATAAGGTGCCAGCCAATTGGTTGGTGCGTTCCTTCAAACGCGGGAACATCTCAATCGCTTTTTGCAAGTCCGCCTCCACATCGCCCTTGGCGCGTGCGCCTGTGTAGCGTGCAAACGCGCCAAGGCGGATGTTATCCAGTACCGACAACGTGGGGAATACGCGGCGACCTTCGGGTGAATGTGCAAGGCCGCGCTTGGCGATTTGGTAGGACGCTTGACCCGTGATGTTGGCGCCTGCCAGCGTGATCGTGCCAGCTGTGGGTTTAATCATCCCAGAGATCGCTCGCATCGTCGTGGTTTTTCCCGCGCCGTTCGAGCCAATCAAGGTCACGATTTTGCCTTTAGGCACATCAATAGTCACGCCGTGCAACACCTGCACTTTGCCGTAGCCCGCTTGTAGATTGTCAATTTTTAGCATGTTGTTATTCCTCTGCGTTGGCTTCAGTGTGCGCCCGAGCCACTGCCCAAGTAAGCCTCGATCACAGCAGGATGTCTTTGCACATCCGCTGGTTTGCCTTCGGCAATTTTTTGTCCAAAGTCGAGCACCGAGACCGTATCCGACACCCCCATGACGACATCCATGTGATGCTCAATCAAGATGACTGTGATGCCGTGATCGCGAATTTTTTTCACCATCGCCATAAGGTCAGGCAAATCGGCGGGAGGCAAGCCTGCTGCAGGCTCGTCTAAGAGCAAGAGCTGTGGACGCAGACCCAGCGCACGGGCGATCTCTAAAAGGCGCTGCTTGCCATACGGCAAATTGCGCGCCTCGTGCTCGGCAAGCTCGGACAGTCCGACAAACGCTAGCAAGCTCGCACACTCGGCACGCGCGGCAGCGTCCTCGCGTTTGCAGCGCGGCGTGTTGAAGATCACGTCCAAGATGTTGCTTTTGTAGGTGTGATGCAGCCCCACCAGCACGTTGTCCGTCGCTGTCATTTCGCCAAACAACTGCACGTTTTGGAAGGTACGCGCAATGCCTGACAGCGCAATGGTTGAAGGCGTTTGTCCAGTGATGACTTTGCCGTTAAACGACACCGTGCCCGCGGTGGGTTGGTAGATGCCGGTGAGCACATTCATCATCGTGCTCTTGCCCGAACCGTTAGGACCGATAAGCCCGTGCACCGACGCGTGCGCCACATTCAAATCGACCAAGTTCAAGGCTTTGAGTCCGCCAAACTGCATCAGCGCTTGTTTCACTTCTAGCAAATTGGCGCTGCCGTTGCTAGCAACGTAAGCGGGAGTCCATGCTTTAGAAGTCACGACTGGCGTGGTCTTGGCACTAGCCGCTTTGATGGCGCTTTGTTTGCTCACACGTGCAAACAACTCCCGAACAAAGCCCACCACGCCATCTTGCAGGTAGTAGACGACAAACAAAATCATCAAGCCAAAAATGGTGAGTCGCCAATCGGTAATACTTTCCAGCCAAAACGAAAACGCCGCCATGCCAACCGTCGCGACCACAGGAATGGCCACTTCACGCACGGCCTTCACTTGCTTTTTGAGGTTGTACACAGCCATGGCGACAACGCCACTGGCAAGCACCGTTGCGATCTTGCGGAACAGCTCGATGTCCGATAACAAGCTGGGCAACATCACAACAATCGCCGCACCAATCAACGCACCTGAGCGTGTTTTACGACCACCCATGATGACAGCGAGCAAGAACAAAATGGTGAGTTCAAAGTTGTAGGTATCGGGAGAAATGTATTCTTCGGAATAGGTATAGAGAGAGCCCGCAAGCCCCGCCAGTGCAGCGCTTACGACAAACGCATAGACTTTGTAGCGATAGACCGATACGCCCATGCAATCGCAAGCAACAGGGCTATCGCGCAAGGCTTCAAACGCGCGACCAAGATGCGACTTGAGCACACGGTGCACCACAATCAAAGCCAGCACCATGCAGACTAGCACGACGTAGTAGTACTCAACTTCAGTCAGCTTGTGTCCAAAGAAAATCGGCTTGGGCACCTTGATACCAATTGGCCCTTCGGTCAGGAAGGTCATCTCGTTAATCAAGATGCGAATAATCGTGCCAAAAGCCAACGTCACCATCGCAAGGTAAGGACCCGTGACGCGCAGCGCAGGCAGCGCCAGCACCGCGCCAAAGCAAGCCGTGACCGCGATCGCTGCAGGCACAGCCGCAAAAAACGGCAACCCCAATTTGACGAAGAGCACCCCCGCTGTGTACGAACCCACCCCAAAAAGACCAGCGTGACCCAACGAGACTTGCCCTGTATAGCCCACCACGATATCGAGGCCAAACAAGAGAATCGCGTAGATCAGAATCGTCTCAACCAAATGGATGTAGTACGGGTTCGGAACGATCGTTGGGAAAATGGCCAGCGCCGCCAATAGCGTGATGATGACGATCCAAGATTTGTTTTTCATATTCATTTTTTGCAATCCAAATCTTTAAACTTTTTTGATCGCCATCTTGCCAAACAGTCCCGCTGGCTTGACCGCCAGCACGAGGAGCAAGAGCACGAGTCCGGGTACGTCTTTGTAACCCGTAGAAATGTAGTAACCCGTGGTGGTTTCGGCAATACCCAAAATCAGACCACCCACAATCACGCCGACACCCGATGTCAACCCGCCAATGATGGCAACGGCAAAAGCTTTGAGTCCCAGTACAGAGCCCATGGTCGCACCCGTCAGCGTGAGCGGTGCAATCAAGACGCCCGCCACCGCTGCGGTCGCAGATGAAAGCGCATACGAGAACGTAATCACGGCGCCGGTGTTGATGCCCATGAGCGACGCGGCATCGCGGTCATTCGATGTGGCGACGACGGCTTTACCGTAAATCGACTTTCGATTAAAAATTTCAACCATCAACATCATGGCGAGCGCCCCCACCACCACCACGATTTCCATGGGCAAAATATTACCGCCTAAAAACTTAATGGGCGACTCGGATAGCGGGGACGGAAACTTCAAATCATCCTTTCCCCAAATATTTTCAGCCACATTTTTAAAGATGATCGCCAGCGCAATCGTGGACATGATCCAACCAAACTCGCTCTTGATCTTGATGGCAGGACGCACACCAATCCACTCCACGATAGAGCCTTGCGCTGCGCCAAAAATTGCCACCAGCGGAATCATCAACCAATAGTTGAGATAAGGGCCGCCGTGAATCGAGCCTGCAAACGACAAGCCCACCAAAGCACCAAGCATCAAGGCTTCGCCCTGACCGAAGTTGAGTGTGCCCGATGTGGCAAACGTGAGCTGATAACCAAAGGCGATCACGCCGTAGATCATGCCCAGCGCAACACCGCTATAAATAAGTTGGAGAAAAATTTCCATGTGAGACCTAACAAACAACTAACAACTTGGATTCCCGCCTTCGCGGGAATCACGACGACTCATTAAAAAAAGCCGACTCCAAGAAGTCGGCTTTTCGATTCGATCAAAAAAATTACTTTTTAGCATCCTTAGCCGCTGGTTTGGCGGCTGTTTTTGCTGCTTTGGTGCGAACTTCGCCGCCCTTCTTTTTGTCTTCGTCGTAGGCGTACACGATTTGCCCATCCACCGCCTTGCCAATCACCACCATGTTGGCGGTAATCGCCTCGTGGTCAGCCTTGGTAAACGGGTGGTCGTAAGTGGTGACCACGCCTTCAACTTTGGCATTCAAATTCTCAAGCGCCGCCAAAATTTTTGGGCCTTCGGTGCTGTTGGCTTGCTTCATCGCAGCCGCCAGCAAATACACCGAGTCATAACCTTGGGCAGCCGACACGGGAGAAGGAATGCGCTTCACTTTATATGCCTTTTGATACGCAGAAATAAAGCTGGCGCGCTTTGGCGTATTAGGCTCTTGAATAAAGGTTTGCGGCATGATCGCGCCGTCTGCGTTCTTCCCAGCGTTGTCCAAGAAGTTCGCCATCGACAGTGTCCACGACCCCATCATCGGCACTTTCCAGTTCAGCTTAATCATGCCATTGGCAATTTGTGCCAGCTCAGGGCCAATGCCGTAGGTGATAACCACTTCAGCGCCAGCTTCTTTTGCCTTAAGCAACTGCGCGGTCATGTCCACGTCTTTGATGTTGTATTTTTCAGTAGCCACGGCCTTCAAACCCTTAGCGGCCAAAGCTTTTTCTAGGTCTTCACGTCCCAGTTGTCCGTAGTTCGTGGAGTCTGCAAGAATAGCGACCTTGGTCAGCTTACGGCGTGTGATCAACTCCTCCACAATGAGACCCGACTGGATGGTGTCGTTAGCAGAATTACGGAACACGTAGTTTTCAGGCTGGTCAGCAAATTGCTTAGTAATCACGGACGCGGTTGCCACGTTATTCATCACAGGAATCTTGGCTTCTTGATAAAAGCGCTGCGATGCCAAACCCACACCAGAGTTGATGTAGCCAACGGTTGCAACCACTTTTTCTTTGTTGATAAGCTCTTGTGCAATCTGCACCCCGCGCTCGTTTTTGGCTTCGTCATCGCGCTCGATCATTTCAATCTTGCGACCCATGATGCCGCCTTTGGCGTTGATTTCGTTCACCGCCAATTTAGCGCCATCACGCATCGAGACACCCATTGGACTAGAGCCGCCGGTCAGCGGGCCTTGCAAGCCAATTTTGATAGAGTCGGCCGCAAAGCCAAGCGTAGCAACGGCTAGCGCAATAGAACCAAGGGCGAGTTTGTGTGTAAATTTCATAAAAAATCTCCGCGAGTAGGAATAAAAAAGAAACGCCAGAAACGGTCATAAACCGTTGACTGGCGAATTCTAGTAGCCCCATTCAGCTCAAAGCCTAGGTAATACCCGCGACGAGTCGCGCTCAGGACAGCGTCACTGGCAACTAAAGTTTGAGGCATCCTCGACGTTACCCGAGCCGCTGTATTTCGCCGTTTTAGGATAAGCGCACAAAGGACGTGAGCGGTTTGCCGCCCAGCCTTTGGGAACTTCAGCATTCACGCCGCCAGCGTTACCTGCTCCGCGAGCCGTTGCCACCACGCTTTCAGGTGCAATGCCTTGTTCCACCCACTTCACCAGCGAGGTCAGCATGTCGAACTGGTCGACAGATGGGCCGCCACTACAGTGATTCATACCAGGCACGGGGAAGAAGCGTGCAAAATTTGACGCCGAGCCGCCGCCTTGTGCTGCGTTGACGCGCTCCACCCATTGGCGGGTGTCCTCTGCTGAGAAGATCGGATCGCTCACACCGTGGTACAGCATAACTTTTGCCCCGCGAGCTTTGAGCGCCGCCAAGTTAGTTGGGTTGTCGTTTTGCGGCGGTGTCATCAAAGACAGGCCTGACTCTTTGTACGTGTCGTTCACGCTATTGAACAGTGCCAGTCGCTCATCAGCCTTCATCGTCATTGCATTAACGGGTGTTGGCGGGCTGCTAAACACGGTGCCTACTGACAGAGGATCAAGCGCTAACGCAAAAGCAAATTTCCATCTTGGCCAATCATTTCCTGCAATGCCAATATCATGTGGAAAGTTGCGGTAAATCGCGCTGCCATCCGCCAGTTTGCCGCCAGCAAAAACATCCGTAACAACTTGCTTTTGCGCCGAAGTGAGACAACTGCCGCCAGCGTCGCGCGTGTCACCTGCACAGGCAGGCACGTCGCGCATCACGTCAAATGCAGCTTGGCACGCCTGCGTCGCCATCACCATGCCGTCTTTTGCACCATCGAGTGCATCGCATTTAGCCAATACAGCGTTGGCGACCGTTTGGCGCTCGGCTGCATTAAAGCCCGTAGTCAAATCCGCAATGCGCGGCGCTTGTGGGCTAAGTGGATGCGGCGCGGTTGCACCAGCGGTTGCTAGTGGTGCCCACTGCTGCGCACCCCAGAGCTGCGCCAGTGCCGCATTAGGCAGCCGATAGCCAGGCGCACCCGCCAAATAACCGTCGTACTGATCACCAAAGCGAGACATCGCCACCATCACATGCCTGCCGCCGTTTGAGCAGCCGCCAATGTAACTGCGATCGGGTGCTTTACCGTAAGCCTCGCCAATCAAGGCTTTGGCCATGGGCGTGAGTTTTTGAACAGCTTGATAGCCATAATCCAGACGTGCTTGCGGCTCGGCACCAAACACGCCAGTTTGAGCACCTGTATGACCTGCGTCCGAGCTAATCACAGCAAAGCCTTGCGCGAGTGCGCCCGTGAGCGGCCCGCCACCCAGCGCGCCCAGCGCAGGCTGCACCACGCCATCCAGTCCACCATTGCCTTGGTAGTAAAAGCGACCACTCCAGTCGGTGGGCAAACGCATTTCAAAGCCAATCGCGTAGTCACGTCCGTCCGATCCTTTGCGCTTGAACATCTCGCCCTTCACAAGGCAATAGGCACCTGCCGAAGCGGCAGAGTTAATCTGCGTGTTATTAAATTTAAAACTACTTGCCAGCGCTTCACATTGCCCCAAAGCCTTGCCTGATGCTGCTTGCAGCTGGGCGGGTTTGTCGTTGCCCGCCATATTGGCGCAACCTAAAAAGCTAAAAAGAAAAACCGCACTAGCGGCTCCGGCAAGGGTTACCTTTAGTGAGGTCGTTTTCATATGGTTCCTTTAAATAATGTGGATCCCCGCCTTCGCGGGGATGACCCGTGGAAGAAGATTAGGAGTCTGCTTTAAAACCCGTGATCTGGACCATCTTGCCAGCCACAATAGTGTCAGCTTTGATCTGCTCAGCAAGCTGCGCAGGCGAGCTAGAGACCACTTCCATTGCAAACTGTTTCACGCTCTCAGCCACATCAGGCTGCGCGAGTGCTACTTTAAAGATCGCAGCGGCCTTCTCACGCTGTGCCATGGTCGCTTTACCAGGCAAGAAGAAACCAAACCACTCACGGAACACGAGGTCTGGGAAGCCTTGCTCCTTATAGGTTGGCACGTTTGGAGCGAAGGGAGAGCGCGTTCCGCCTGACATCGCGAGTAAGCGCAGCTTGCCAGTCGCCACGTGCGGCAAATAGTCGCCCAGCGGCGAAGACATGGCGGCAATCTGACCACCCAAGAGTTGCGCAATGCCAGGACCCGAACCTTGAAATGGAATGTTATTGAGCGGCGCACCCGAGAGTTTTGCCAGCGTCGCCGACAGCATGTGCGGCATTGAACCTGCACCTGGATTACCGACACTCGATTTATCCGGATTAGCCTTCGCCCATGCGATAAACTCCTTGAGCGTTTTGACGGATTCTGGTACGGCAGGCCCCACACCAAAGCCATGTGGCATGTAGATACCTGTTGAAACAGGCGCCACATCATCAACTTTATAGCCAAGCTTGGAGAAAGTGTGCGGGAACAAGATCAACATGGACGCTGGTGTGAACAAATACACCGAACCATCAGCTGGTGAGTCCTTCATATTCAAAATACCAAACTGCCCGCCTGCGCCAGGCTTGTTATCAACCACAACCGCAGTGCCTAGCGTACCCGTCACTTTTTGTGCGATGCGGCGTGCAAACGTATCCGTTGGGCCACCCGGTGGAAAACCCACCACGATGCGAGCTTGCTCTGGCATAGCCTGTGCAAATGCGCTATTAGCAAAACCAAAAGCAGACGCGATAGCAGCGCCAAGGCTTGCTTGAGTAAATAAACGACGATCCATGAGATGACTCCTTTTAAAAAATGAAAAACACTAAAATCTAAAATCCAATTTAGCTCTGCGGCTTGATGATTCCCAATGCCGTATCCGTGTGCAATGCGTCCACTAAATCTGCTCGGTGCGAGAGCACCGCGCGCTGATTGATGGACCCCTTATCGGTGATTTCACCCTTGTCGATTGATGGCAACTCTTCCAGCACAATCAGCCGCGCCACACGGCTCGCACTGCCAGTGGACGTTTTAGCCAGTTCGTTCATCATGTTTTGAAAATGCGCTGATAGCACGGCCTTATCAAGCGCTCTTGCGGCGGGTAGCGGGAAAATCATCGCGCCCACTTCTTTCATGTTCAAACCCGTAATAACCGCATCTTGAACATAAGGCGCACCCGCCGCAATGATCTTGGCCCGCATGGGGCCAACGCTCACAAACGTGCCTGTCGCCAGCTTGAAGTCTTCCGCAATGCGGCCATCGAATTTGAGACCTTGATGGATGTCAGCGTCGTCAATCCACTTGACCGCATCGCCTGTGCAGAAGTAGCCTTCTTCGTCAAACGACTCTTTGGTTGCCTCAGGATTCTTCCAATACCCAGGCGTAATGTTGTCACCCTTGTAGCGAACCTCCACCTTGCCATTGCTAGGCGCAAGCTTGAGCGTAAGTCCTGCCGTGGGCAATCCCAAATAACCCGCCTTCACGTCTTTGCTCGTCACAAAGAGTCCGAACGGCGAAGACTCCGTCATGCCAAGCCCTGTTGTCATCACGATGCGTTCGCCAATTTCGCGCTCTTGGCTTTCAAACAAGCTATCCCAAATCGGCTGCGCCAGTGCAGCGCCTGCATAGAAAAACATCTGTACATTTTTTAGCAATGTTGTGCGCAATTGATCATCTGTTTTCATCGCATTGGCAATGTACTCAAAGCCAGTCGGCACATTTAAATAAATGGTCGGAGAAATTTCACGCAAATTACGGAATGTCTCCTCAATCAGGGCGGGAGTGGGTTTGCCCTCGTCAATGTAGATCGTTCCGCCGTTGTACATGATGAGACCGAAATTGTGATTGCCCGAGAACGTGTGGTTCCACGGCAGCCAATCCACTAGCGTGTGCCAGCCCTCGGCAAGCGCGGGCATAGAGGTGCGCATTTGCTCTTGGTTGGCACACCACATGCGTTGGGTGTTGATCACCGCTTTAGGCAATTTGGTTGAGCCACTGGTAAACAAAAATTTGACGATGGTGTCGGCATTTGTCGCAAGCATGGCAGCTTCGACTGCATCGGTTGCAGGCGTTGCCAAAAGTTCGGCAAAACCGTCGTCGATGTAAATGACCTTGGCGTCATTGGCAACCACCGCCTCAATCGCCTTGCCGTAGCGTGCTTTGCTTGCTGCAAACACCAAACCTGGTGTGAGCGTGGATAGCACGTGGCGCAATTTTTCAAAATCTTGGCTCACCGTGGAATACGCTGGCGATACCGAACAATACGGCACACCCGCATAGATACAGCCCAAGATGAGCTGGGCATGTTCCAAATCGTTATCCGACAAAATCGCTACGGGACGATCGGCTGAGAGGCCAAGCTGGATAAGGCCTTGCGCAATACGGCGTGCGCCAGCCAAGGCATCACCCCACAGCAAATGTCGCCAGTTGCCCTTGGTTCCATCCGCATTTCTGACGCGCTGCGCCATAAAGATTTTGTCTGGATTGGCGCGTGCATTAGCCACGAAGCGATCTGTGATGCGCTGGGCATAACTCCCAAGCGGTACCGAGCGCAGATATTGCACGCCGCCCTCGCCCGCTGTGACCTCGCCGCTGGTCACGCCAAACTTAAATTCACGATATTTAGGAGTGTTCATGCCATTACCTCAAAAAATTTCAAGCTTTCACTTTGTCTTTGCCATGCTCTAAAAACGCTTTGATGCGCGCTTTGGCTTCGGGTGCAGACTGCGCAACCGAGGCCAAGAGCGACTCGGTAAAGAAACCGTGATCCGCTGGCTGCTCGGCAATGCGCGGCAGACCATGCATGAGCGCGTAGTTCGTCATCGGTTCGTTTTGGGCAATGCGCTTGGCCAACTCAATGGCTTTATTCAAAGCGCCTTGTCCGTCCGCGCCACGCGCTTCAAAATACTGCGCAAAGCCAAGCTGGGTGCACTGCTCGCCTTTGTAGACACGGCCTGTGAGCATCATGTCCATCATGCGGTGCGCACCAATGAGCTTAGGCACACGCACCGAACCGCCGCCTCCCACAAAGATGCCGCGCGAGCCTTCAGGCAAGGCAAAAAATGTCGTCTCGTCCATCACTCGGATATGGCATGAGGTTGCAAGTTCCAGTCCGCCGCCCACTACCGCACCATGTAACGCGGCAATCACGGGAATACGGCCAAACTCGATATTGGTCAAGATGCGATGCCATGAGCGCGAATGGTGCACACCCTGCACTGCATCGCGCTCTTTGATTTCGGACAAATCAAGTCCCGCGCAAAAGTGATCGCCTTCGCCGTCAATCACCGCCGCTTTCACGGTGGATGGCAAATTTTCAAACGTCACCTCCAACGCGGCCATCAAGCCATCAGATAGTGCGTTGCGTTTTTTGCCACGCATCAAACGAATGATGGCAATGTCGCCTTGGATATCAACTGAGATTTCGGAAAGGGATGGAACTACTGAGCTCATGGATTTTGGTCTTTGGTTTTTATGATTAGCTAATTTAATCAAATTAGCGTCAAATGAGATCGGTATTTACCCCTATTAACATATGAAACACTGCATCCACATAATTAGTAAAACTAATTAAAAGGACTTGATATGCCACTCCATCGAATTTTTGGCTACCAGCTAGTTCAAGCGGGCATCGTCACAGGTGGCAACTTCATGCGCGCAGTAGGCAAGCCGCACAAATTGCGCCCAGTTGAATTCACCATCTTGCAACTCATCCGCGAAACACCGCATATCAGCCCTACCACACTCGCCAAGACGCTGGCAATGACAACGCCCAGCATGACGGCATGGTTAGACAAACTCTCTAAGCGCAAACTACTGATTCGCGAAAAAAGTGTGAGCGATGGACGTGGTCAAAAGCTAGCGCTCACGGCTTCAGGTAGTGCTTTAGTGGAGAAGGCGTTGGCTGCCTTGCTTGAGTCAGAAGCTGCGCTGCTAGCGCACCTCAGCTTGGGTGAGCGGGAGATGTTTTTGGAAATTTTGAAAAAAATTAGCAATGGCAAAAACTAAGCCTGCCACACCCCATACCCTGCTTCGCGCAGCGTAATACCTAAATCCACTTCGATGTACTGCGCGTCGGCGTAATCCATCGGGTTGTAGTGCTCATAGAGCTTGGGTAGTAAATGCAGGCCAAACTCTTGGGCATATTTATTGGCTTGAATGCCCGCCTTGTGTTTATCAAAACGAACATCAGGGTCTAAGCCCGTCATGCCCACATACACGCAGGGCTTGCCAAAAATATAGCCTGGGTTCGAGCGCCTAAAGCGCGGCTTGTCCAAAACGTCTTTGGAGAGTTCAATCACATAGACGTGATAGTGCGGCTTCTTGGCCATCGCTACTTCATCGTTCTTAGCAACGGCAATAGCTGGTTTGCCATTTTGGAGCTTGCAAAATCAGAGATGTGATTGCCGTAGCTATAAAGAAACTGGCGCCCTTCGTGATACGTGCACAAGTCAGCAGCGGCATCACACAAAAGCGGCGTTGTATCGAATAGCACCATGCTAGGCTTGGCTTTTGCCACGTCCTCAAAGAAGGCGCGGTAAGTCACCGTCCCCGCCAAATGAGCCTTCAAAGATAACCTGCAATCGAGATTGGCTTGTCGATAAATGACATGATTTAACCAAGCATAAGGCGTCATGTCGCCTTGGATGCAGCTATTAGGGTCGGGCAGCGTTGGGTTATCTAGCACCAGCACCACGCGTTTGCCACTGGCATTGAACTCATCAATCAAGTCGCTGTAGTTTTGCTTCCATTTCACTAATTGATCTTGTGGTTGCGACGCATCGATCAAACCTTGTTTATTGGTACGCACCGCATGCACCAAGGTATTGCTCAAAATAACCCACTCGATATTCGGATCATTTTTAAGTCGTGCCACCACCACTCTGGCTCGCGCTGTTTTATCAGCCAAGGTGATGGAACCCATCAGCAGCACACTCTCATCAAGTCGGGCAACACGTGCCAATCCGTAATACAAAGCTTCTGCTTTGCTATCGCCCACCACGGCATAGCGTGCAGGTACTGGTTTGCGTTGGCTCAAGCACCACTCAAAGCTGGCCATATCGCTTGGTGACAAGCCGCACTCACGCTGAAGCAAGCCTCGATCCGCACCAATCACGATACTATTCGCGTCCGCGTGCAGTCGATTCAGATGGCGAAATTTCAAGCCGTCATTTCGATTGATGGCGTAGCCGCCAAACAAGAATGCCAGCATGCCAAGGCACAGTAGCCATAGCAGCGCACGCGTCCGCGCAGGCGACCCTCCACCAAAACGCACAGGGCGCTCAACCCACCGATACGTCGCATAAGCCAGCACTACGCTAACGGTAAGCAGGCCAATACGCAGCAGGACAGATGGCGTTTGCGCTTCAAAAATCCGCGCGAAGCTAAGCAGTGGCCAGTGCCACAAATAAAGCGGATAACTAATCAACCCCAGCCACACCATAGGGCGACTCGCCAAAATCGTGCGACTCACTGAAGACGCCATTCCCGCCCGCAGCATGCAAGCTGCGCCAAGCGTCGGCATCAACGCCCAAGCACCCGGGAAGGCGCGTGCAGGATGAATCACACACAGGGACGTTAGCAATAGCGCAAGACCCACCCAGCCCAGCCATTGGCTCATGCGAGTAGACACGGTTCGCTGTGCGGTCGCGGCCAAGCCAGCGCCGAGCAGCAACTCCCAAGCACGGGATAGAGGGGAGTAAAAGTTGCCTGTGCTATCGCGCCCTACTTGCCACAAACTGAATCCTAGAGAAGCAACAAGCAGCACCCCGAGCAACCACACCGCGCACGCAGAAAAATCGAATGCCGTGCATCTTGTTTTGATGCGCCGCGCTACACTTGCCAGCGCCATCAACAGCAAAGGCCAAACCAAATAAAACTGCTCTTCAATCGCCAGCGACCACAGATGCAGCAAAGGCTTGGTGTCGGCTTCGTTATCAAAATAGCCCGCATCACGCCAAAATAAAAAGTTGTTGAGAAAGGCTGCGCCGCCTGCCGTGTAGCGCCCGAGCTGCTTGTATTCACCCGACGTGAGTGCAAGCCAACCGACACCCAAGCAGAACAAAAGAATCAGCGACAACGCAGGAAAAATGCGGCGCACGCGCTGGGCATAAAAATGCCGCAAAGAGAAACGCTCTTGCTGCAAGCCCTTCAGCACAATGCCTGTGATGAGATAGCCAGAGATGACGAAAAACACATCGACACCAATAAAGCCGCCGGGCAGCAGGGTCGGAAACGCATGGAAAATCAGGACCACGCACACCGCAAATGCGCGCAGGCCATCAATATCGGGACGGTAGCTGGCAGAAGCTGGCGGCACTGCAGCACTCATTTACGCGGCAGCCAGCACTTTGTTCGGATTCATGATGCCTTGCGGATCGAGCGCCTGCTTGACCGCCCGCATCATGTTCATCTCCACGCTAGATTTATAACGCGCGGCCTCGTCACGGCGTAGCGTGCCAAGGCCATGCTCGGCGGACACCGAACCATTGAAACGTGCCACGCTGTCGTGCACGATGAGGTTGATGGCATCTTGATTTTTTAAAAATTCTTCATGCGGTTGATCCATTGGCGGCGACACGTTGTAATGCAAATTGCCATCGCCCACATGCCCAAACGTGACCATGCGCACAGCAGGAAAAGCCGCTGCCACCAAGGCACCCGTCTCTTGCACAAAGTTGGCAATTTGCGACACTGGAACGGCAATGTCATGTTTGATATTTTTGCCCTCAGCCGCTTGCGCTTCGGACACATCTTCGCGCAGCGCCCAGATGGCTTTGTATTGCGCCTCAGAGCTTGACACCGCTGCGTCCGTTATCAGCGATGCTTCGAAGGCCGATTCCAATATGGCTTGCAGGGCAGCCGTGCAGGCCTCGTCGTTATTAAAGTCCACAACTTCCATCAGCACATACCAAGGCGATACATCTGCGAGCGGTCTGCGGGAATTAGGAACATGCTTGAGCACGAGGCCATGTGCCATCTCGCTTACCAGCTCAAATGCCGTCAAAGCCTCGCCCAGCTTTGCCTGCGCGAGACCCAGCAGCTGCAACGCCACGTCGGGAGATTCCACACTCATCCACGCCACTTGCCTGCTAGCTGGCAACGGATACAGCTTGAGCACCGCGGCGGTGATGATGCCCAGCGTACCCTCCGCGCCAATAAACAAATCGCGTAGGTCGTAGCCAGTATTGTCTTTGCGCAGGCCTCGCAGACCATTCCACACCTCGCCTTGCGCCGTGACGACTTCAAGCCCAAGGCACAGCTCGCGTGCGTTGCCGTAGCGCAGCACATTCACACCGCCCGCGTTGGTCGATAAATTGCCGCCCACGGTACATGAGCCTTCCGAGGCTAAAGACAGCGGGAAGAGTCGTCCCGCTTGACTTGCAGCCTCTTGGATGGTCTCTAAAATGCAACCCGCTTCAACGTTTAGCGTGTTGTTGATCGTGTCGATTTCACGGATGAGGTTCATCTTTTTGAGTGAGATCACGACAGCTGGACGCACCGCTGTCTCGACTGGCTCAGGCGTCCCGCCACCCGACAGCCCTGTGTTCCCGCCTTGCGGCACAACGACCACATTGTTGGCTGCGCACCACCTGACCACACTTGCCACAGCCTCAGCCGAGTCAGGTTCAACCACCGCCAAAGCCACGCCCTGCTTGCGTTTTCGCCAATCGAGCAAATACGGCTGCATATCGGCAGCATCGGCAAACAAGCGGCCTGTGTAGGCTCTTTTGAGGGAAAATAAAAGTGATTCAGTCATATCAGTGATAAATTTTTTTCGATTGTCCCATTAGCCGTGTCAGCCCAAGCAGGGCATCAATGTTAGGGGTAGGTATCGCAAGGCGCTCTCCTATTTCGCGCACAGCGACAACAAGGGCATCCAGCTCAATCGCGCGCCCAGCTTCCACATCTTGCAGCATCGAGGTTTTGAAGGCCCCCAGTTTGGCAGTCACAGCGTGGCGGTCCTCGGGCGACTCGTCAATCACGCAGCCAATGCGCGCACCAATCGCTTTGGCCTCCAGCATGACGGCAGTGACAAACGCACGCGTCAGCGGATCTGCCAACACCTTGTCCACCGTCGCACCCGTGATGGCGGAGATGGGGTTCATAGTCATATTGCCCCACAGCTTGTACCAGATATCGTAGCGAATATTTTTGCTGTGAATCGCCTCGAAACCCGCACCAGATAAGGCGCGCACGAGTGCCATCACTCGCTCAGAGCTGACGCCTTCGGCTTCGCCAAGAGGCTCACCCACAATCAATTTTTGCCCCGCAACGTGTTGGATCAGTCCAGGCTCCATACCTCGCGTGCTGGCATGTACCACGCAGCCAATCACCTGGCTAACTGGCAAAGCTTGTTGGATAAGGCCTGTCGGATCGATGCTTTGCAAAGGCTGGCCTACAAACCACCACGGCACGCCATTCATGGCGGGCAAGATGAGCGTGTGCTTGCCCATGAGCGGCGCGAGCGTCGGCGCAACCTGCCCGAGTGATTGCGACTTCACTGCAATCACCACCAAATCTTGCTCACCCAAATCAACAGCATCGCTGGAAGCCATATGGAGTGGGGCTTGCACGAGACCCGTTTTTGCTTCCGCCGTCGTCTGAAGCCTCCAACCATGCTGACGCAGCGCAGCCAGCGTATCGCCACGCGCCAAGGCACTGACTTCGTGCGTGCCTGTTGCTGCGAGCTTGGTGCCAATAAAGCCGCCAATCGCGCCTGCGCCAACAATGCAAATTTTCATATTTTTGTTCTCGCTCTTATTTAATCGGCGGCTTAGGCAGCACTGCCTCGCCTGCCTGCATCACGTAGGTGTAGCGCAGCACGTACGAGCCATCCGACTGTTTAGAGAAATGTCCCGTCGTTGCGCGTGTCACGCCAAACTGCACATCGGTCTCTAGGTGTTCATCGTCGTCGCTATAGACCTGCGAAATCAAAGTCTTAAAACCTTCTTTGAAGATCAACGCGTGCAAATGCGCAGGGCGATACGGGTGGCGATTTTGCGCTACAAGTAAGCGCCCAACCACGCCGCCAGTAGGAATCGGGTAGCCGGTGGGCTTGACGCTGGTGAACCAAAATTTCCCGTCAGCATCAGTTGTAAATTTCCCGCGCAAATTCATGTCGGCTTGGCTCTCATCCTGCTGCTCATAGAGTCCCACGGGTGAGGCGTGCCAGATATCGACTTCGGCATTCGTAATAGGTTTTCCACTGCTGTCCACCACCAAGCCCTCGACCCGCAAAGCAGCACCAGGCGTGGGACTGCGCAGAATCGATTCGCCATTTTCTGTACGCGGTGAGTGCATACGCCAAAAGGGGCCGAGTAGATTTTGTGTCGTTTGAATAGAGCCGTCGTCGTCCACAACGCCACCGTTATTGAGCAAGCAAACTAACTGCGAAACACCTAGCGTTCCCGCCATCAAAACGGCTTCGTTGTGAGAGTCGTTGCTACGCTGCCCGATCTCGTTGATGAGAGCGGCCGCCTGCCGAAATTCGGCTTCTGTGAGCCGCGCGTCGGCCACAAAGCAATGCAAGTGCTTGACTAACGAAGTCATGATCTCGCGCAGGCGCGGATCACTCGTTTGCTGCATGACCGCTTGCACGGCCGTGGTCACGTCTTGGGGGGATTGAATAAAACTCGGCTTATTAGATTGCATGCCCCTAGTTTATTCAATCCCTATTCTTCCTACGACAGACTCTTAAACCAAGGTGAGCGTCACGTCGATATTGCCACGCGTCGCGTTGGAGTATGGGCACACGATGTGCGCTTTGTTAATCAAGTCTTGAGCCACAGCGCGGTCCATGCCCGGCAAGCTGATATTCAGTGCGACTTCAATACCAAAGCCGTTCGGGATTTGACCAATCCCGACTGCGCCGTCAATTTTTGCGTCCGTTGGAATCGCCACTTTGGCTTGACCTGCGACAAACTTCATCGCGCCCATAAAGCAAGCGCTGTAACCCGCTGCAAACAGTTGCTCTGGGTTACACACCGCGCCCTGTGCATCACCTGCGCCGCCCATCTCTTTTGGTACACCCAGCTTGACGTAAAGCGCACCATTGCTAGATGCGGCATGACCGTCGCGGCCCCCAGTGGCTGTGGCGTGGGCGGTATAGACTACTTTTTCGATTGACATGATTTCCCTTTCAAGGAATGGTTAATGAAACTTTATAAAGAAACTCTAGATCTGTGCCGCAACTAAGTTGGCACGTAAAACTTTCAATTGGTCCGCCATTGCGCGCACGGCGGGCAGCTCACAACCCGAGGCCTCCAATACGCAAGCAGGAATGCTTTGACTTTTGGCTTGCAACTTGCGCCCTACTTGGGTGAGGCTCACGATGACTTGGCGCTCATCCTCTTTACTTCGGGTACGTTCTACAAGTCCAAGTGCTTCCAATTTTTTAAGCAAGGGCGTCAGCGTGCCACTGTCCAAATACAGTGCCGCGCCAATGTCGCTCACGCGCTGAGCATCTCGCTCCCAAAGCACCAGCATCACTAGATATTGCGGATAGGTCAGATGGAGTGCTTTCAAAAGCGGCTTGTACACCTTGGTCATTGCCAGCGATGCCGAATACAGCGCAAAGCACAAATGCTGATCGAGCGGAATAAATTCTGCAAGGGTTGAGGATATTGTTTTTTTATTGCTCACAATTCTATTTTACACAATTTAAATAAAAACACTCTATAAAAAAACTGATATTATGTACAGCCATTATGCAAACTGAACAACGCATCCCCATTCAATTCATCAAAGGTCGTGGCTCTGCGAGCCATATCCAGCATAGGTTTTCGCTGGATCAACGCGAACAGTTTGATGATGGATGGGAAGGTGACGATTCGCTGGTGAGCGCTGATAAATTACCGCCTAAAACTGAAATTAGATTTGAAAATGCCAAGTCAGCACTCACCAAAAACGACTCGCCAGATCTGCCGTTTCGCCTGACGCTCAACCCGTATCGCGGCTGCGAGCATGGTTGCATTTATTGTTTTGCACGGCCAACGCACAGTTACTTGGGCTTGTCGCCTGGACTCGACTTTGAAACTAAAATCATCGCCAAGCCCAATATCCATGAGGTTCTTGCCAAGGAACTGCAAAACAAAAGCTATCAGCCGCAAGTCATCAACGTGGGCGGCGCAACCGATTGCTATCAGCCTTGCGAGCGAGAACTCAAACTCACCCGCGCGTGCATTGAGGTGTTTGCTAAAACCAATCACCCGTTTACACTGGTCACAAAGTCGTCGCTCGTGGAGCGTGATCTCGATCTCCTCGTGCCGATGGCGCAAAAAAATCTCGTCGCCATCTACGTGACGATCACCACGCTAGACGTGCATCTCGCCCGCATCTTGGAGCCCCGTGCCGCCGCACCGCACAGGCGACTTCGCGTAATTGAAACATTGGCAAAAGCTGGCGTGCCCGTGGGCGTGAGCGTTTCGCCGCAAATCCCGTTTATCAACGACGACATGGAGCAAGTGCTGGAGGCGGCGTACCAAGCAGGCGCTCGCCGAGCTTTTTACACCGTGCTGCGCCTGCCTTGGGAAGTTGCACCGCTATTCAAAGAATGGCTGAGCCTGCACTACCCCGATCGCGCTGAGCGCGTGATGGCTCGCGTTGCCGACATGCGTGGGGGTAAAGACTATGACGCAGATTTCGCCTCCCGCATGAAGGGCTCAGGGCTATGGGCTGACCTCATCAAACAGCGCTTTCAAAAAGCAGCACTGCGCTACGGTTTTGCTCCTGCGCTCTCGGGCGAAACCCGTGCATCTCTCGACTTTAATTGTGCGGACTTCGATGCCAGCGTTTTGGGGAAACAAGCGCGGCTGTTTTAAGCCGCCACTCGGCCACTACTTCGGGTTATTCACTTCATCCCGTGGCGCAGTTTGCAAATGCGCGGTATCCGACCAGCCCACCAGTGAGAAGCCTTGCGGCGTCCACAAGAGACGGTTGATTTCGGCGTTGCCAAGGCTCCACGTGCGCGGAGCATCCAGCGCCAAGCCTGTCGCGGCGCGATACAAGATGTCGTTGTCGCCGCCATGCGAGACGACGACGATTTGCTGGCCTGGATGACGAGCGGCTAGATGGCTCACGCACTTGAGGATTCGATCTCGAAAGGTGATGAGCGACTCGCCACCTTCGGGACAATAACTAGGCTCACGCTTGCGCCAACGCTCGGCCTCGTCTGGCCAGAGTAGCGCCACTTCGGCAAAGGTTTTTCCTTCAAATTTACCGAAGAGCCGCTCGCGCAAACCCTCCGTGGGAATAGTGCTCATGCCAACGGCTTCGCCAATCGCCATCGCCGTGTCATGCGCGCGCCACAAGTCGCTGGAGTAGATGGCCGCAATGGATTCGTGCTGCAAAGCCTGCGCGACGGCTTTGGCCTGTTCGTGCCCGCGTTTGTTCAATTTGATGTCAAGCGAGCCTTGAATGCGCGTATCCACGTTCCATGCGGTTTCGCCATGACGAATGGCGATGATGCGGGTGGGTTCTTGCATCGTCGGCGCAGCGCTCATGAGCACGCCCCAACAGAAGACTCCGTCGCGATAGAAATCATTTTTTGCCCCAAAGCAGTCGACGGCAAGGCTTCTTTAAACACCTCTGGGTCAAAGGCTTTATCGCCATCAGGGTTTGGCGTGCCCGTGGTCTTGAGTCCCACAAAGTCGTAGAGTTTTTTATCCAACAGGTGCGAGGGACGAATGTCTTGCATTGCGCTAAACATGTTTTCCACGCGGCCTGGATATTTCTTTTGCCACTCGCGGAGCAAGTTGCCGACTTGCACGCGCTGCAAGCCATCTTGGCTACCGCACAACGTGCACGGAATGATGGGGAATTGCTTGTGCTCGGCCCACGCGATGAGGTCGGTTTCGGGCACATAAGCCATCGGGCGAATCAGGATATGGTTGCCGTTATCGGACACGAGTTTTGGCGGCATAGCCTTCATCTTGGCTGCGAAGAACATATTCAAAAAGAAAGTTTGCAAGATGTCGTCGCGGTGGTGCCCCAGCGCCACTTTGGTTGCGCCCAATTTATCCGCCACCTTGTACAAAATGCCGCGCCGCAGACGCGAACAAAGCGAACACATAGTCTTGCCTTCTGGAATCAAACGCTTGACGATGGAATAGGTATCCTGATTTTCGATGTGGTACTCCACCCCAATGGATTCAAGGTACGCGGGCAAGATGTGATCGGGGAAGCCTGGTTGCTTTTGATCGAGATTGACCGCGACGAGCGTAAATTTGACAGGTGAACGTTGCTGCAATTTGATCAAAATATCCAGCATGCCGTAGCTATCTTTGCCGCCCGACACGCAGACCATCACGCGGTCGCCCTCTTCGATCATGTTGTAGTCGATGATCGCGCGGCCTACTTCGCGGCACAGGCGCTTTTCTAGTTTTTGAATCTCTAGCGGCATGGCCGCTTTACGCTCGCGGGCTGTGAGTTTTTGCGCAGTTTGCACGGGGTTTCCAGTTTGTAATTCCATGTTTATTGTTCTTTATTTTTTAGCTGTCACTTCGACAGCAACTGAATCGCAATCGGTAAATATGCTGGGTTTATCCACGCGAATTTTGACTTCCGTGACAACATCATGCGCGAGCAAACGTTTAGCGATGCGTCCAGCCAAAGTCTCCAGCATATTAATATGCCCTGTCTCAATTTCCTCTAAGGCTGCATTGCGCAAATGGCGATAGTCCAGCACATGGGTCACTTGATCTATTTGAGGGATAAGGTCAGCATCTGCTAACACCACAGAAATGCTGATAAATAGCGGCTGCTTGGCTGCAAGCTCATGCTCGAGAATGCCGACACTTGCCAGTACGCGAAGTCGGTCTAAATAAATGGATCGCATGTCGTGCCTAAAGAGGTGAAGGCTCTTCGAGAGAGAGCTGAACTTTATTACGGATCGCTGTCCGCCAAAACGATTCCGTCATCATGGCAATGTCTTGCATCCAAAACAAACGATCAGATGGTTGAAGCAACAAATTTTGCTCTAGCTTAATGTTTGACCAAATAGACACAATTGGCTTGTTAGTCGGCGATCTTGCCGGCTCAAAGTTGGTTGAAAAACCTACTTTATTTGCGCCTTCAAATGTGAAGAAAAATGCTTTCTGAAGATCAATAATGACTTTGCTTTGATCTGTGCTTTTGTCTACATCAATCCAATACACCACAATGATGCGACTTACATTTAAGCCGACCCATAATTTCATTTTTTGTGTTCCGCAACTGAGTTCGTAAGCTGCTCCAAAAATATCACTACGCCCGAGTTTTGTTACGCGGCTCCCTATATGTCGCTGGTCATAGCTTGGACTAATTTTTGCCAGCACACTTGGCAATAGTTCATTTAAAAATTGATCTGTCTTTTGTTGCAATACATCCGTCCCGACTTCACGTTCACTAAAGAACAAAACAAGCCCACCAGCAAACCCTGCTAGCGTTATTTGCACGACGGACATACTCAACAAAATCCAATCGGCATACTTGGGATCTTTTGGGTTATCCGCTGCGACGTAAAACGTTGTCATTACAACTGCGCTCAACAATGCTACCCCGAGCAACCATAAAGCAATATTGCGAATCTTTTGAGGTATGTGAATTAATCCTACCGAATCAATCATATTTTGCTTTCATAAAAAACTAACATCCCGCTGCATAGCCGTCAGATGCTGACCAGCATCAACCAGCAAAGTGGCTCCCGCTACCGAGGCATTTTCCAGCATGAAAACAGCTGCTTTAGCAATGTCTCGCGGATTGCTGATTTGACCAGTTAGTGAATATTTAGCCGCACGTTCAAAATCTTCTGCGCTTTGCAAATAACTAGGGAATGAAAGGCCTGGCGCGATGGCGCATACGCGTACACACGGCGCTAATGATTGCGCAAGCATTTGAGTAGCCATTTGCAAAGCAGCTTTGCTAAGCGAATAGCTTAAAAAATCAGGATTGACGTTCCACAATTTTTGATCGAGTAAGTTGAGCACTGCACCTTGAGCCGATCGCGCTTGAACATGTTCGTGCAACGCATTTGCCAAGATCACTGGCGCACCCACGTTACCCAGCATATGTTTTGTCAATTTTTCGTAGCTGAAATCTTTAGCGGCATCCAACTCAAAAGTCGAGGCATTATTGACTACTGCATCAACGTGCCCCATTGCCGCAATGACGGAAGGAATTAAGCCAAGGGTCTCGTCTTCGTCATTCAGATTTGCTTTAAAACACATGCTGCCAATCGTATGTTTTGAACAAGCATTCGCCGTCTCCATTGCATCTTGCTCGCTCAATCGGTAGTGCACGGCAACCCGCCAACCCGCCTGCGCCAACGCTAGCGCAATTTCGCGTCCCAGCCTTTTAGCGCCGCCAGTGATGAGTACCGTTTTTTGTACGTTTTTTTGAGCCATAAAATTGATTTTTCGTTTTCTCGTTTATGTCCATTTTCTCACCCTTATCAGCACACTCAGGTTGGCAGCCTTTCGACACCTTCATGTCGGATGCGCTCTACCACCCCGAGCACGGCTACTACACGCGCTCGCAAAGCCAAATCGGCAATGACGCGGCCACGTCCGACTTTGCGACAAGCCCCGTGATTTCGCCCTTCTTTGGTAAGACGCTCGCCAAACAAGTCGCTGAATGTCTAGAGGCCACGGGCACGTCCGAGGTGTGGGAGTTCGGCGCAGGCACGGGCGCGCTTGCCTTGCAGCTTTTGACGGCGCTAGGCGACAAAATCACGCGCTACAACATCGTCGATTTGTCAGGCAGCTTGCAAGCGCAGCAAAAGGCAACGTTAGAAGCAGGTCTACAGGCCACACCAGATATGCTCTCCAGAGTGCATTGGCTGCAAGCATTGCCAGACATGTTCTCTGGCGTGATTGTCGGCAATGAAGTGCTGGATGCCATGCCCGTCAAGCTCTTGGTGCGAACTAACCATGTGTGGCACGAGCGTGGCGTGGTCAATCTCAATGACGACCTCTCGTTTGCTGACCTGCCGACGGAGCTGCGGCCGCCATTCGATGTTGCAGGTACGCATGACTACCTCACAGAAATCCATCCGCAAGGCGAAGCTTTCATTCAAACGCTCGCTGACAAGCTGCTCAAATCCCGGCAATTGACTGGCAAGGGCGGTGCCATCCTCATGATTGACTATGGCTTCGGCGAGAGCGAGTACTACCACCCCGAGCGCAGCATGGGCACGCTGATGTGCCACCAAGCGCATCAATCCAGCACGAATCCGCTAGAGCACGTGGGCGAGAAAGACATCACCTCCCACATCAATTTCACGGGAATTGCGTTGGCGGCGCAGGACGCGGGTCTCACGGTGAACAGTTACACCTCGCAAGGACGGTTTTTGTTGAATTGCGGCTTGCTGGATCATCTCGTCAATGCTTCACTGGCTGAACGCGCAATGGCACAAAAGCTGGTGACTGAGCACGAAATGGGCGAGCTCTTCAAAGTCATTTGCCTCTCGACGCTCCCTGATTTTGAGCCTCTAGGATTCGTTGCTGGTGATCGAAGTCACACTCTTTAAGCATGGATTCCTCCCTTCGCAGGAATGACTAAAAAGTCTATTAAATTGACTATTAATATGAAATTTTCATTTTTACTTCTGCTACATTACTGTTATCCCATACAGCTTTTTGACAGTTTTTAACAGGAGTACACCATGAGTTTTGAAGAAATTACCATCCCAGCAAGCCCAGCCTTCGAAGCCAAAGCAGCTAAAGCCGCCAAAGCGCCCACCAAGGCCGATCAGGCCGCAACCAGTAAACTGGATGCCGAGCGTGCAGAAAAGTCCAAAGCACTGCAAGCCGCATTGGCGCAAATCGAAAAACAATTCGGCAAGGGCACGATCATGCGCCTTGGCGAAGGCGAAGTGATTGAAGACATCCAAGTCGTCTCCACAGGCTCCCTTGGACTTGACGTGGCGCTAGGCGTTGGCGGCTTGCCACGTGGCCGCGTCGTCGAAATTTATGGCCCTGAGTCTTCGGGCAAAACCACCCTCACCTTGCAAGTGATTGCTGAAATGCAAAAAATTGGCGGTCAATGCGCTTTTGTCGATGCCGAGCACGCGCTCGATATCCAGTACGCGCAAAAATTGGGCGTGAATCTACAAGATTTATTGATTAGCCAGCCTGACACAGGCGAGCAAGCGCTAGAGATTGTCGATTCGCTGGTTCGCTCAGGCGGCGTCGATTTAATCGTCATCGACTCGGTTGCCGCCCTCACCCCCAAGGCTGAGATTGAAGGCGAAATGGGTGACTCGCTGCCAGGTCTGCAAGCACGGCTCATGAGCCAAGCGCTGCGCAAATTAACGGGTTCGATCAAACGCACTAACTGCATGGTCATCTTTATTAACCAAATTCGCATGAAGATTGGCGTGATGTTTGGCTCACCAGAGACGACCACAGGTGGAAACGCGCTCAAGTTCTACGCATCCGTTCGCTTAGACATTCGCCGTATCGGCACGATCAAAAAAGGCGAAGAAGCCATTGGTAACGAAACCCGCGTGAAGGTGGTTAAAAACAAGGTCGCCTCGCCGTTCAAAATGGCAGAGTTCGATATTTTGTTTGGTGAAGGCATCAGCCGCTTGGGCGAGGTGATCGACATGGGCGTGGAAGCCAAAATCGTAGAAAAATCAGGTGCTTGGTATGCGTATAAGGGCGAAAAAATTGGCCAAGGTCGCGACAATTCGCGCGAGTTTTTGCGCGAAAACCCAGAGCTCGCGATCGAGATTGAAAACAAAGTGCGCGAGTCGCTGGGCATTGCCCCGATTCAAGATGCTGTGCCACGTAGTGTTCAATAAACCTTCGCTAAAGGGTCGCGCGCTGCGTTACCTCGCAGCGCGCGAATACTCTCGCTTTGAGTTGGAACAAAAACTCAAAGAGCATGAAGAGTTTGATGGCGAACTCAAAGCCGCGCTTGACGACTTGGAAGCCAAAGGTTTTATATCGGAGGCACGCGTCGTCGAGTCCACGCTGAATCAAAAGGCCAGCAAGTTTGGCTCGGCTCGCCTGCTCAATACGCTCAAGGCGAAAGGTATTGATGCAGGCGCCATCTTGGACGCAGCCGCACAACTCCGCGAGACCGAATTCGACCGCGCCATGGAGGTGTGGACACGCAAGTTTGGTGAACCCTACTCGTCACCCAGCGAATACGCGAAACAAGCCAGATTTTTAGCGTCGCGTGGATTTAGTGGTGAGGTCGTTGGGCGGGTGCTGAGGCAAAGCAAAACTATTTTGACAATTTAAACACCGCCGTACCCGCACGCAGATTGGGCTGCCAGCGAATGACCGCATCATCTTGGATGCCAAAACTATCTTCAATTTTGAGATTATTTTGCGCGGCTAGCGCGGCAAAATCTTCATAGGTTCCCACGCGGATATTAGGCGTGTCGTACCACTGATGCGGCAGGCGTTTGGTCACGGGCATACGGCCAAACAGCACACTCAAGCGATTCGGCCAATGCGCAAAATTAGGGAACGCAACGATGCCCGTTTTGCCCACGCGCACGGTCTCCCGCAGCATCACTTCGGCGTTGCGTAAATGTTGCAAAGTGTCGATTTGCAAGACGACATCAAAACTGTTGTCGTCAAACAAATTCAGACCTTCGTCCAGATTGAGCTGAATCACATCTACACCGCGTTTCACACATCCATGCACGGCCGCATCATCAATCTCGATGCCGTAACCCGTACAGCCCTTGACGTTTTTTAAATGAGCCAAAAGTTCGCCATCGCCACAGCCGAGGTCCAATACCCGCGAGCCTTGTGGAACCAGCGCTGCAATAGTTTGGAGTACGAAAGGCGTCACACCGAGACTCCTTCAAAGTAGGCGCGCACCACATGGATGTAACGTTCGTCTTCCAGCAAAAACGCGTCGTGACCTTGCGAAGCATTAATCTCGGCATAGCTGACGCACAGCTTGTTGTCCACCAGCGCCTTCACAATCTCACGACTACGCTCGGCAGGAAAGCGCCAGTCTGTGGTGAAGCTCACGACCAAAAACTTAGCCTTGGCCTTTGCGAGCGCCGCACTCAAATCGCCCGCAAAAGCTTTGGCTGGATCGAAGTAATCTAAGGCGCGGGTAATCAGTAAATACGTATTGGCATCAAAGTAGCTGGCAAACTTTTTGCCCTGATGTTTAAGGTAGCTCTCAATTTGAAACTCTTCGTCAAAACCATATGCAGCTTGACCTGCCAGCGATTCAATCCGCTCGCGTCCAAACTTTTCATCCATCGCGTCGTCGCTCAAATACGTAATGTGCCCCACCATGCGGGCAAGGCGCAGGCCGCGCTCGGGCACAGTTGCATGGGCATAAAAATCGCCGCCATAAAAATCGAGGTCGGTCGTAATGGCACGCCGCGCCACTTCGTTAAACGCAATGTTTTGCGCTGATAAATTCGGGGCGCTGGCAATGCAGACGCAGTGACGCAGTCGATCAGGATATTGCAGCGTCCAAGACAGCGCTTGCATCCCGCCCAAACTGCCGCCCATCACGGCGGCAAGCTGTGTGATGCCAAGCTGGGTGACTAAGCGCTCTTGCGCGTTCACCCAATCTTCCACCGTCACTACGGGAAAGCTTGATCCATAAGGCTTGCCAGTCGATGGGTCAAGATGCGCAGGGCTGGTCGAGCCAAAGCACGAGCCCAAATTATTCACGCCAATGACAAAAAATTTGTTCGTGTCCACGGGCTTGCCAGGGCCAACCATATTGTCCCACCAACCCACATTTTTGTCGTCATCGGCATACACGCCCGCCACGTGGTGCGAGGCATTCAAAGCATGGCAAATCAGCACTGCGTTCGATTTATCTGCGTTCAATATGCCATAAGTTTCATACGCCAAATCGTAGCCAGCGATTTGTTTGCCGCTGCTAAGAAGCAAAGCATCGGCAAAGTGCATGGATTGAGGCGTGGGTGTGAGCTGCGTCATACGTGCTCTAGTGTAAATGAAGCGCCGCGCTTGCTAGATCGCCCACATTTCGACAAGTTCAATGCGAACAAGAGCGATAGCACCATTTTGGGTATTAATCTTGCATCATTTTTGTGATAATCACTATTTACCCGTCAAATAATTTATGGAAACAAAATGGAAGCACTAAAACAGGGCAATGACGCGCTATTTATCTTATTAGGCGCGATTATGGTGCTTGCCATGCACGCGGGATTTGCATTCTTAGAGCTGGGCACCGTTCGTAAAAAGAATCAAGTCAACGCGCTCGTCAAAATTTTGGTAGATTTTTCAGTCTCCACCGTCGTGTACTTCGCAGTCGGCTACGGCATTGCGTATGGCACGAGCTTTATGGTGGGTGCAGATCAACTTGCCGCCAAAAACGGCTACGAGTTGGTCAAGTTCTTCTTCCTACTCACCTTCGCCGCTGCTGTGCCTGCCATCATCTCGGGCGGCATTGCCGAGCGCGCCAAGTTTTGGCCTCAACTTATTGCCACCGCCGTCATTGTGGGCGTTATCTATCCGCTGTTTGAAGGCCAAGTGTGGAACGAAAACACCACATTCCAAAATTGGATTAAGGCTATCAGCGGTGAGAACTTTCATGACTTTGCAGGCTCGGTCGTTGTCCACGCCGTAGGCGGCTGGATCGCCCTGCCCGCCGTGCTGTTGCTTGGCGCACGCGTAGGTCGCTATCGCAAAGACGGCAGCATTTCGGGGCATCCGCCGTCATCCATTCCTTTTCTCGCGCTAGGCGCATGGATCTTGGCCGTGGGCTGGTTTGGCTTTAACGTGATGAGCGCACAAACCATCGACAAAATTTCAGGTCTAGTGGCGGTGAACTCGCTGATGGCGATGGTCGGCGGAACGCTGGTCGCATTGGTAATCGGACGCAATGACCCCGGCTTCGTCTACAACGGCCCTCTGGCTGGCTTGGTAGCAGTATGCGCAGGCTCAGACCTGATGCACCCGATGGGCGCGCTGATGGTAGGCGGCATCGCAGGCGCCATCTTCACATACATGTTTGCGCTCACGCAAAACAAATGGAAGATTGACGACGTGCTCGGTGTATGGGCACTGCACGGCCTATGCGGGACATGGGGCGGCATCGCAGCGGGTATCTTCGGCGCGAAGGCGCTTGGCGGCATCGGCGGGGTGAGCTTCCTTGCACAACTGATCGGCACAGGCGCTGCGGTTGCATGGGCGTTGATTGGCGGCTTCGTGGTGTACGGCGTGCTCAAAGCCACGATGGGCCTGCGCCTCTCTGAAGAGGAAGAATTTGCTGGCGCGGATTTGTCCATACACAAAATCGGCTCAACGCCTGAGCACGAGTCGAGCTGGTAAGCCTCTAGCTACGCATTGATAATCTGAGGGATTCATCGGAGTCCCCCTAAATGCAATTCCTCAAAGCTATTTTTTGGCTAACTCTCACGCTTAGCCACTCCGCATTGTGGGCACAGTCGCAAAGCTCAATCGAGAGTCGGGGTCAGTGTTCTGCGGATTTCAACTCAAACTACCAAAGTCTGGCTATGCGATTTAACCGCGAGCTAGCTGGTCGCTTTCCGTTTGGGGCACCTGAAAGGCCTGATGCTGATTCAAAAGACGCGCATCTTTTTTTTGCAGACTATGCTCCGCAGCATGATCGACTCATGTCCTTGTACGAGTGTTCAGATGTTCGAAACATTCAAACTTCCAAGCAGCTAGCTTGGCTGAAGCAACTAAAGGCAGCGTCAGATTGGTTTTTGCAACCGCAGCCCCTGCACATTAGCATCGAGCCCGAATCTATCAGTCCATCCATAGACTTAATTGGGCGCACCCAAGTGGTATCTGTAAGCCTGAGCAGCGGGTTAAAAAGTATCCGCTATCCTGGCGCTACGAAGGCCTTGGCATGGCAAGCAGGCGAGCCGCTAATCTTAGATTTCCAATGGGCTGCGGGATCTTTGTGGCAACCCCAGCCAGACCCGCGTCAATACGACCTCTCCGTAGAGGGCGCTACTGCCACGTTCCAAAATGGCGGCGCTTGGAGTTTGCTGCGACTGTTCAATACGCCTCAAGGCGAAACGCTGTTTGCAGTACCAATCAAACAACAGAATGGAATGAAAAGTATGGCGCAGTTGAAGGTCAAAATTTCAATTGTTGATGGGAAGCAAGTACCAGTTTTCCTGCAATTTGCTCCATAAGTGAGACGCGCTGAAAAGCCAGCGCGTTCGAATCTCGATTCGCGCCACTTCCGAAGCCTGAGCCACCAATGCGTGCAGCAGGCTTTTTATTACCCCAACACCTTCCCCACGACACTAGCCAATACATCCTGCGCCTTTTGCTGCGTCAATGTTGTTGGTCTTTGGCTTGGCCGCACCAGCATCAGTTGACTCATCAATTTTGGTTGCGTAATCGCTCGCACCACAAAGCTATCTTTTGGGTAATGCGCCAGCGTGTAGCTGGGCAGCACGGCGTGGCCTAGGCCTTCTTGCACAAGGCTCAGAATGGCGTTCAGGCCATCGACTTCCATCACGATTTTGGGTTTAACGCCCAGGCGTGTTAGTTCGATGTCTAGCAGTTGCCTAAAGGCATTGGGGCGGCTGGGCAGGATCAAAGGCAAGCGGGACAAGGCTTGCAGCGTGATACTGCCTGCCGAGTCAATAGTTATAGGCCCTGCAACAGATTCGACTGCACTGGAAATCAGCACCAACGCTTCTTCATGCAATAGTGTTTGCTCCAAATCCGCGCTGCTAACTGGGTTGTAGAGCAAGGCCATGTCCAAGTTGCCGATGCGCATGCCCTCCAGCATCAGCACCGAAAACCCTTCCGTGAGTCTGAGCTTCGCCATAGGTAATTCTGCTTGAAACGACTTGGTCAGCGGCACGGTCAGCAACCGCGACAAACTGGGCGGCAAGCCAATGGACACAAGGCCCGACAGCTCGCCGCGCGCACTACTCAAATCTTCTTTCGCCAGCGCCACCTGATGCAAGATGCCACGCCCGTGCTCCAAGAGGCGCTTGCCCGCCTCGGTGGGCACCGCGCCGCGCCCGTTGCGCGTGAGCAAGTTTTGCCGCAGCTCCACCTCCAGTAGCCGCAGATGTTTGGAGAGCGCCGGCTGGGTCACGCCTAGCTGCGAAGCCGCTCGGGTAAAGCTGCCCAGCTCAGCTACGCGGACGAAGTATTCGAGTTGTTTCAAATCCATTTTTGATATTCTAATTAGTTATATCTGCTAGTTTGTTATGCCGCTTAATCTAGGCTATTTCAGCATCACAATCTAGTCATGCAAACACCGACTCCCACTCTCAAAGGTCTTTCCTCGCTCGCCACTAAGCATGTGCTGCTGGCTCTTGCCGCGCAATATCAAAATGACTTAGGGACGGTCATCAACGTTGAGACGCTTGGCGGCGTGGACGCAGCCAAGCGCGTGGCGGAATCAAACACGTCGGGTGAATTGATTGATTTGATATTTTTGGGTTCAGATGCCATAGACAAGCTCATTGCCGCAGGCCATGTCCAGCAAGGCTCGCGCGTGGACTGGGTGAAGTCAACGGTCGCTATCGCTGTGCGTACAGGCTCCGCCAAGCTAGACATCAACAGCGAAGCGGCCGTACGCGCGGCCGTCGTTGCAGCACCGTCTATGAGCTATTCCACGGGCCCCAGCGGCGTATACCTAGCCAAGCTGTTCGAGCGCTGGGGCATCGCGGATGTGGTGAATGCAAAACTTGTGCAAGCCCCGCCAGGCGTGCCTGTGGGCTCTTTGGTGGCGAGCGGAAAAGTAGCACTTGGCTTTCAACAACTGAGCGAATTGCTGGGCATGGACGGTATTGATGTGCTCGGCAATTTACCCAATGAGATCGCTTGCATCACAACCTTTTCAAGTGGCATACCCAGCACATGCAGCCCTGCGGCAAGCCAGGCAGCGCGTGGCCTACAGGCGCATTTAGCATCTAGTCAAACGGAATTTATCAAGCAAAAATACGGCATGTATTGGCACTAACCCTTCACTTAATTTTTAAAGGAAATCCAAAATGAACCTCGCAACTACTTTAGGCGTTGTCAAACGCAACATCACCCGCACCGACGCAGCCACTTGCGCCAAACTGGGTAAATACGGCGTCGCCACCGTACACGAAGCGATGGGTCGCATGGGTCTCATGTCGTCCTACATGCGCCCCATCTACAAGAGCGCAAAAATGTGCGGCCCTGCCGTGACCGTACTCTTGCACCCCGGTGACAACTGGATGATGCACGTGGTGGCGGAGCAAATTCAAAAGGGTGACGTAGTGGTGGCAGCCATGACCTCGCCCAACACGGACGGCTTTTTTGGTGACCTCTTGGCGACCAGCTTTCAAGCACGCGGTGCAAACGGACTCGTCATTGACGGTGGCTGCCGCGACGTCGCAGAGCTAGAACAGATGGGCTTTCCAGTCTTCAGCAAAGCCATCAGCGCCAAGGGCACGATCAAGGCAACCATTGGCTCGGTCAATATCCCTGTAATCTGCGCTGGCGCGTTAGTCAACCCAGGCGATGTCGTTGTGGCAGATGCTGACGGCGTGGTCGTGGTGCCCGCATCCCTTGCCGCCGCCGTTGCCGATGCCGCCGAAGCACGCGAGGCACTAGAAGGTGAAAAACGCGCCAAGCTAGCGGCTGGCGTGCTCGGGCTGGACATGTACAACATGCGCGAGCCTTTGGCTAAAGCGGGTTTAAAGTACATTGACTAAAGACTTCGATTTCAGCAGCATGATGCTCCGCCGCCCTTTCCTAGCAAGCCTTGCCAGCCTTGTCGTCCTGACGACCACACTGGTCGTGGGCTGCGGGACAGCGGTCATTCCACAATCGGCAAAACCCGATGCTGCGCTCGTTCAAACGCTTGCGCCCACGGGCACGCTGCGCATTGGCGTGTACAAGGGCAGTCCTAGCTCGCTAGTCACGGCGGCTGACGGCACAACGGCTGGCGTGGCGCACGACGTGGGGCAATCGATGGCGAAGCAGCTGGGCGTGCCTGCGCAAGTCGTCGTCTTTGACCGCATTGCACTGGTACTTGAAGCTTTGAAAGCTGGGCAGATCGACATGACGTTTACCAACGCCTCGCCTGCGCGGCAGCGCGAGTTTGCGTTTTCTCAGCCCATGCTGAGCGTGGAGCTGGGCTATCTGGTTCCCGCCAATGGCAAACTGCAAAACATCGACCATGCGGATGCAGGAATGCGCATCGGCGTTTCTCAAGGCAGCAGCTCGCAAGCCTCACTAGGTGAGGCCTTCAAGGCAAGCAAGCTCACAGCCTTTGCTAGTCTTGACCTAGCGAAGACCGCCTTGCGCAATAACGATATTGATGCGTTTGCGACCAATAAGGGGATCTTGAATGAACTCTTGGACGACTTAAATAAAAGCGACGAAAGCGGCACTCAAAAGCTGTCTTACAAAATTTTGGACGGCCGCTGGGGCTATGAGCACATGGGCATTGCCATCCCGCTTGAGCGAGCATTGAAATCCTCAGCCGCTGTGGCTTTTGTGGGTGGTCTTGGTCGCAAATTAAAAGCTTCTGGTGAGCTAACCAAGATGGCAGAACGCGCAGGGCTGCGCGGCACAGTGAATGTTGATATTGGAGGCATGAAATGAATTTTCTTAAATGGCTGATCGCGGCTACAAGTACGGCAGCATTTGCGCTGTCAGTCTCAGCACAAACCTATCCCGCTAAGCCCGTCAAAATCGTCGTCGGTTATGCCGCTGGCGGTGCGGTCGACTTGGTCGCCCGTGCCGTGGGACAAGGCTTGCAAGCGAACATGGGGCAAACGTTTGTGATTGAGAACAAACCCGGCGCGGGCACCAACATCGCGGTCAAATCGGTGATTGACGCACCCGCCGACGGCTACACGATGCTGATGGCGGCGAACGCGCTTGCCGTAAACATGGCGCTCTACTCACCCGCGCCATTTGATGCAGAACGTGACCTAGTCGCCGTGTCACTCATAGGCCGCGTGCCTGTGGTGATTGCCGCGAATGTGAACGCGCCGTACGCCAACGTGCAAGCGCTTATCGCCGCTGCCAAGGGCAAACCCAACACCATCGCCTACGGCAGCCCCGGCAACGGATCAACCCCGCACATGGCACTGGAACTCTTTGCACGCGCCGCGGGCATTTACCTGCAGCACATTCCGTACAAAGGCGGCTCGCAGGCGATTACCGACGTGCTGGGTGGACAATTGCCGCTGGTCGCAGTGAATGCGCTGGAAGCCTTACCGCAAGTCAAAGCAGGCAAGCTCAAAGTGCTGGCAGTGCTCAGCCCAAAGCGCAGCGCCATCTTCCCCGACGTGCCAACCATTGCGGAGTCTGGCTTTGCTGGATTTGAAGCGTCCGTCTGGTACGGCCTAGTAGCACCTGCCGCCACGCCAAAAGATATCGTCGCCAAGCTGCACCTAGAGGTGCAAAAAGTGCTGCAAACCAAAGAGTTGAAAGACCGAATGTCGGCTGCGGGCGGCGAAGTGATTCCAGCCAGTAGTGAAGCGTTTGGTGCGCTGATTAAATCTGAGCGGGCTCGCTATGCGAAGCTTGTAAAAGATGCGGGAATTAAGCCCGATTAATACAAATACTAACGAAAGCAACTTATGAGCAAACCAACAACCGGTGATTTCACCAAAACAACAGGCTGGATGGACTGGTACACAGGTCCTGCCAAACCGACATTCAAGCTGCCCGCGGGCGCAGTCGATGCGCATTGCCACGTCTTTGGACCTGGCGCGGAGTTCCCCTACGCGCCCGAGCGCAAGTACACGCCTTGCGACGCGAGCAAGGCCGAGCTTTTTGCGCTGCGCGATCATTTGGGTTTTGACAAAAACGTGATCGTGCAAGCCACATGCCACGGCGCAGACAACCGTGCGATGGTCGATGCGCTCAAAGCCAGCAATGGCAAGGCTCGCGGCATTGCGACCGTCAAGCGTTCGGTGACTGACGAGGAAATTCAAGCGTTGCACGATGCAGGCGTGCGCGGTGTGCGCTTTAATTTTGTGAAGCGTCTTGTGGACTCTACGCCGCGCGATGAGCTCTTAGAAATTGCCACGCGCATCAAAAAATGGAACTGGCAAGTGGTCATTTATTTTGAAGCCGTGGACTTGCCTGAGCTGTGGGATTTCTTTGCCTCTTTGCCTACCACTCTGGTGGTCGATCACATGGGCACGCCCAACGTGAGCAAACCAGCCGATGGCCCCGAGTTTGAACTCTTCGTTAAATTTATGCGCGAGCATAAAAATGTGTGGAGCAAAGTGACTTGTCCTGAGCGCTTATCCGTCAGCGGCCCTGCTGCTTTGAACGGCGAACAAAATGCGTACACGGATGTGATCCCGTTCGCCAAGCGTCTTGTCGAGGAGTTCCCCGACCGCGTGATTTGGGGCACCGATTGGCCACATCCCAATTTGAAAAAACACATGCCAGATGATGGCTTGCTCGTTGACTTCATCCCGCATATCGCGCCTACCAAAGAGCTGCAGCAAAAGCTGTTGGTGGACAACCCGATGCGCCTGTATTGGAGCTAAGCATGACCGCCAAATCCATCATCCGCATTGACTCCGCTCCGCCGCGCCACTGGGTCGGCGACGGCTTTCACGTGCACAGCATGTTTAGCTACAACCAAGATGCCCACCTGTACAGCCCGTTTTTGATGCTGGACTATGGCGCGCCGTACCTGTGCGAGCCGCGTGATGTAGCGAGTGGCGCAACCCCACGCGGCGTGGGCTCGCACCCGCACCGCGGCTTCGAAACAGTGACGATTGCCTACAGCGGCGAAGTCGCGCACCGCGACTCATCGGGCGGCGGAGGCATCATTGGCGTGGGTGATGTGCAGTGGATGACCGCTGGCAGCGGCCTCGTACACGACGAGTTCCACTCCCCCGCGTTTAGCCAAGCGGGCGGCATGATGCACATGGTGCAGCTGTGGGTGAATCTGCCAGCCAAAGACAAAATGACGAAGCCTGGCTATCAAGCGATTAAAAATAACGATATCCCCAAAGCCGCTATCCCAGAGGCCACAGTGGATGGGGCTTCTGTGCGCATCATCGCGGGAAACCATAGCGGACAAAGCCTAGCGGGCAGCATCATTACAAAAGGTGCTGCTAGTACATTCACCCCCATGAATGTGTGGGACGTGCGCATCCACGCAGGACAAACCGTTTCGCTACCGCAGCCCGAGGGCTGGACGACGCTGCTGCTCGTGCAAAGCGGCAAGGTCACGGCGAATAACGGCAAGGCGGCTGGTGCGGCGCAGCTGGTCATGCTGTCGCGCAGCGGGACCGAGGTGTCGATCACGGCATTCGAGGACACGCAATTGCTTTTGCTGGCAGGCGAGCCGATCAACGAGCCTGTGGTCGGCTACGGCCCGTTTGTGATGAATACGCGGCAAGAAATTCTGCAGGCGGTTGAGGACTTCAACGCTGGCAAGTTTGGGCAAATTTAACTAGAAGGAAACTTATGTCTCTAAAAAAACCTTACCTCGATATTCCTGGCACCACGCTGTTTGACATGGATCAGTCTCGCATGGGTTATCACCTCAATCAGTTTTGCATGAGCCTGATGAAACCAGAGAACCGCAAACGATTTTTAGCCGATCAACGCGCCTATGTGGATGAGTGGCCGATGACCGAAGAGCAAAAGCAATCGGTACTCACGGTCGATTTGAATCGCGCCATGAAAACTGGTGGCAATATTTATTTTCTAGCCAAGTTGGGCGCCACGCATGGCCTCAGCTTTCAGCAAATGGCAGGCTCCATGACGGGCATGACCGAATTGGAGTACCGAGATATGATGATTGCGGGCGGTCGCGGGGTTGAAGGTAACCGCCTCATTGGTGAAAACGGGAACGCACAAGCGCAGAACCAACCCCAAGGCGCAGCACATAAAGGACAGGAATAATCATGGCAAATATTACTGCATCGGTCTATACCTCTCATGTCCCCGCCATTGGCGCAGCGCTTGATTTAAAGAAAGACCACGAGCCCTACTGGCAACCGCTTTTTAAGGGTTACGAAAAATCCAAAGAATGGATGAAAGCCAACAAGCCCGACGTGATTTTTTTGGTCTATAACGACCACGCCACGGCGTTTAGCTTAGAGATGATTCCCACCTTCGCCATTGGTACTGCCGCCTTCTACAACGTGGCGGACGAAGGCTTTGGCCCGCGTCCCGTACCGCCTGTGGTCGGACACCCCGAGCTCGCGTCCCATATCGCACAGTCGGTGATTCAGCAAGACTTTGATTTGACTATCGTCAACAAAATGGATGTGGATCATGGCCTCACCGTGCCACTCAATTTAATGTGTGGTAAGCAAGACCCTGAGACGGGCGCTTGGCCATGCCCCGTGATTCCGTTTGCCGTCAATGTGGTGCAGTATCCTGTGCCATCGGGTCAGCGCTGTTTGAATTTAGGCAAGGCGATTCGCCGTGCGATTGAGTCTTATGAAGATGCATCTGGCAAAGAACTCAACGTGCAAATTTGGGGCACAGGCGGCATGAGCCACCAACTGCAAGGCCCACGCGCAGGCCTCATCAATTTGGACTGGGACAAGGCGTTTATCGAGCGCATGGTGAAAGATCCAGAGGGCCTTGCCAAGGTACCGCACATTGACTACATCCGCGAAGCCGGCAGTGAGGGCATTGAACTCGTGATGTGGTTGATCGCGCGCGGCGCGATGTCAGATCTGCGGGATTCTGCACAGGGGGAAGCCGCGGCTGGCGGGGCTCCGTGTGAGATGCATCGCTTCCATCATGTGCCCGCTAGCAACACCTCAGTGGGACATTTAATTTTAGAAAATTCGTAAATCAGCAATCACACATCATCATGAGCAAAACCATCAAAGTCGCCTTGGCTGGCGCAGGCGCCTTCGGCATCAAGCATTTAGACGGCATCAAAAATATTGACGGCGTGGAAGTGGTCTCGTTGATTAGCCGTGACCTAGAAAAAACCAAAGAAGTTGCGGACAAATACGGCATCAAACACATCACCACCGATTTGAACGAGTCCCTTGCGCTCAAAGAAGTCGATGCCGTGATTTTGTGCACGCCCACGCAAATGCACGCCGATCAAACCACAGCGTGTTTGAAAGCGGGCAAGCATGTGCAAGTGGAGATTCCGCTGTGCGACATCTACGCCGAAGGCCAAGCGGTAGCAAACCTCGCCAAGAGCAGTGGGCTGGTGGCGATGTGCGGTCACACGCGCCGCTTTAACCCTAGTCACCAGTACGTACACAACAAAATCAAAGCTGGCGAATTCAACATTCAACAAATGGATGTGCAAACGTATTTCTTCCGCCGCACCAACATGAATGCGCTGGGGCAAGCGCGTAGCTGGACGGATCATTTGCTGTGGCATCACGCCGCGCACACCGTAGATTTGTTTGCGTACCAGGCGGGCAGCCCCATCGCGCGCGCCAACGCCGTGCAAGGCCCGATTCATCCTGCGCTTGGCATTGCGATGGATATGAGTATTCAACTGCAAGCGGCGAACGGTGCCATCTGCACGCTCTCGCTCTCGTTCAACAACGATGGCCCGCTCGGCACGTATTTCCGCTACATCGGCGACACGGGCACGTACCTTGCGCGTTACGACGATCTGTTTACGGGCAAAGAGGAAAAGATTGATGTGAGCCAAGTGGCTGTGTCGATGAACGGCATCGAACTACAAGACCGCGAGTTCTTTGCAGCTATCAAGGAAGGCCGTGAGCCCAATAGCAGTGTGGCTTCCGTACTGGACTGCTACCGCGTACTGCACGATTTAGAGCAGCAACTAAACGCTTAAATTCATTTATATCAACGAGAAAAGCATCTATGAAACTCAAAATTAAATTACTTGCAACGACTGCCACCTTCATGGCTTTGTCCACGCTCTCTTTAGTCAGTCACGCGCAAGAGTGGCCAACTAAATCTGTGCGCATCATCACGCCCTTCCCTGTGGGTAGCGGCCCCGAAGGCGTGCTGCGCTTGGTGGCGGACAAGCTCTCCAGAACATGGGGCAAACCTGTGATTGTGGAAAACAAGCCTGGTGGCAATGGCTTCATCGCGATTGATGCCTTTAAGCGCGGCGCAACCGATGGCTCCGATTTGATTCAATTGGACAACGTCCATTTGTCGGCTTACCCACACTTGTTCAAAAAATTGCCTTACGACGTAAAGGCCGACTTTGATCCTTTGCTGCCGCTGTTTAAAACTTACTTCTTCTTTGCTGTTGCCACCAATAGCAAATACAAAACCGTTGGCGACATCATTGCTGACGCCAAAGCCCATCCAGACAAACTCAACTATGGTTCATGGTCGGTGGGTAATCCTGTTCACCTCGGTTCGGCGCTGTTTGAGTCGGTCACGGGTACGAACATGCAGCATGTGATCTACAAAGAAACCACCATGCTCTACACGGGTGTCGCCAATGGCGAAATGTCGTTCTCGCTAGGTAGCAATGCCACAGCAGGCGCCATGTACCGCGCTGGAAAAATTCGCTACATCGCCGTCGCAGCGCCTAAGCGCGTGGCAGCATTTCCGAATGTACCGACCGTGGGCGAGTCGGGTGGACCCGCAGGCTTTGAAGTGAGTGGTTCGACCTACATCGCTGCACCACGTGGCCTGCCTAAAGCCGTGACGGAGAAGATCCGCCGCGATATCGAACGCGCATTGGCCGAACCCGATATGCGTGAAAAATTTGCCTCCTTTGGCTACGAGTCATTCCCGACCACGCCTGAGCAATTCAATGCCTACATTCAAGCCGAGTCCGTTCGCTTTGCAGCTGTTATTAAGAAGGCTGGCGCTTCGCTGGATTGATGGGGTCTATCCCCGTACTTACCCTTGTGCAAAAAACCTCGTTGGCGACTTGGGCTTTGGTACAGTAGCGACTGGTCAAATTTAACATTAATATTATTTGGAATCATCATGAAAAAACGCGTTCTTTTATCCGCCATTGCGGCTGCCAGTTTGCTAGCAGCATCACCCTTCAGCTTCGCCGCTGATGACACCTTCAAAATCGGTTTGATTCTCCCGATGACGGGTCAGCAAGCCTCCACAGGCAAGCAAATTGCTGCGGCCGCGCATCTCTACATGGCGCAAAACGGCAGCACCGTCGCGGGCAAAAAAATTGAGCTCATCATCAAAGATGACGCCGCCACACCTGACGTGACCAAGCGCCTCGCACAGGAGCTCATCGTGAACGACAAGGTCAACGTCATTGGAGGCTTTGGCGTGACGCCGGCGGCACTGGCAGCCGCCCCCATTGCGACGCAATCGAAAACACCCATGGTTGTGATGGCCGCCGCAACCTCCATCATTACGCAGGCCTCGCCCTACATTGTCCGCACCAGTTTTACGTTGCCCCAAGCCGCAGTAGCGATGGGCGATTGGGCACCTAAAAATGGCATCAAAAAAGTGGTGACCTTAGTCAGCGATTACGGCCCTGGCATTGATGCGGAAAAATTCTTCAAAGAACGATTGATTTTTAACGGCGGCCAAGTCGTAGAGGCGCTTCGCGTACCACTGCGCAGCCCCGACTTTGCGCCCTTCTTGCAAAAAGTTCGTGATTTAAAACCCGATGCGCTCTTTGTTTTTGTGCCGTCTGGCGCAGGTGCGGCAGTGATGAAGCAGTTTTTAGAGCGCGGCATGGACAAAGCCGGCATCAAGCTGATTGGCACTGGCGACGTGACTGATGACGACCAATTGAACGACATGGGCGATGGCGCGCTTGGCGTGGTGACTTCGCACCACTACTCGGCTTCGCACAACTCGGCTACCAACAAAAAGTTTGTCGCCGCATTTGAAGCCGCCAACAAGGGCATGCGCCCCAACTTTATGGCAGTCGGTGGCTACGACGGCATGCGCGTGATTTACGAAGCTTTGAAGGCCACTAAGGGCAAAGGCACGGGCGACGACTTACTGGCTGCCATGAAGGGCCAAATTTTTGAAAGTCCGCGCGGCCCCATGTTCATCGATGCGCAAACCCGTGACGTGGTGCAAAACATCTATATCCGCAAAGTGGAGAAGGTCGGTGGCAAACTGTACAACACGGAATTTGACACACTCAAAGACGTGAAAGATCCAGGCAAGGCGAAGTAACAATGCTGACCATCCTATTTGACGGCGTTGCCTATGGGATGCTGCTGTTTATCCTAGCCGTCGGCCTCGCCGTGACGATGGGGTTGATGAATTTCATCAACCTAGCGCACGGTGCGTTTGCCATGGTGGGCGGTTACATCACTGTGCTGCTTATGCAAAAAATGGGCGTGCCCTTTTTGTGGTGCTTACCTTTGTCGTTTTTAGGTAGCGCCTTGCTAGGTGCGGTTCTGGAGTTCACGCTCTATCGACGTTTGTATGGCAAACCGCATCTCGATCAAGTGCTGTTCTCGATCGGCCTGGTATTTATGGCGGTCGCCAGCACCGACTACTTTATTGGCAGCACGCTGCAGATCATGCAGTTGCCCGAATTTTTGAAAGGCCGAACCGAGCTTTGGGCTGACACGCCTTTTATGCTGGGCATGGGGCATTACCGTTTATTCATCATCATCGTTTGTGCCTTGCTGACTGTGGCGTTACAGTCCGTGCTCTCCAAAACTCGCTTTGGTAGCCGCTTGCGTGCCGCGGTGGACGACCAGCGCGTGGCGGCGGGACTTGGCATCAATGTGAATATCGTCTTCCTCGCGACATTCGCGGTAGGCTCTGGCCTTGCGGGTCTTGGCGGGGCGCTGGGCGCCGAAGTGCTAGGACTCGATCCCACCTTTCCACTCAAGTTTATGGTGTACTTTTTAATCGTCGTGGCGGTTGGCGGAACCACATCCATCACGGGGCCCTTGCTGGCTGCGTTGTTGCTGGGCATTGCAGATGTGGCGGGCAAATACTACATCCCCAAAATGGGCGCGTTTACCGTTTATGCCTTGATGATTGCGATTTTGATTTGGCGTCCACAAGGACTGTTCTCGCGGGGTAGTAAATGACAACGGCCATCGAATCCACTTTGCAGCGTGATAGTCGCGTCAAAAAATGGGAGCCTCTGGTTTGGTTGCTCGCATTTGCTTCGCCGCTCTTGCTGCCCAGCCACTCCCTGCTCATCAGCGAAATCGCCATTACTGCACTTTTTGCCATGTCGCTTGATTTAATTCTGGGCTATACGGGCATCGTCTCTTTAGGACATGCGGCCTTTTTTGGCATGGGAGCGTACAGTGCGGCTATTTTTGCCAAACTCGTGATGCCCGATCCGCTGGTTGGTTTGCTGGCAGCCATCCTGCTCGCAACCCTTTTGGGCGCTGCTTGCAGTTTCACTATCCAGCGTGGCTCAGACCTCACACGGCTGATGGTCACGCTCGGCGTGGGATTGCTGCTCTATGAAGCCGCCAACAAACTAGACTGGCTCACAGGCGGTGCAGACGGCCTGCAAGGCGTCTTAATGGCGCCTGTGCTGGGTCTCTTTGAATTTGATTTGAATGGAAAAACCGCGGCCTGGTATGCCCTCGTCATCGCCAGTCTCTTCTTTGTCTTGTTGCGTCGCTGGGTTCATTCGCCATTTGGCGCGGGGCTGAAGGCGATTCGCGATAACCGCCTCCGCGCCGCCAGCATTGGCATTCATGTCAGCCGCCAAATCGCCATCATCTATACGCTGGCAGCGGGCGTAGCAGGCGCAGCAGGCGCACTGTTCGCACAAACCACAGGGTTTGCCTCGCTTGACGTGTTTGCTTTTGACCGCTCAGCGGACTTGATGCTGATGCTCGTCATCGGTGGTACCGGTTGGTTATGGGGCGGTATCGCTGGTGCGGTGGTCTTCAAATTACTGCATACCGTGATTTCTAATATCACACCGCAATATTGGACATTTTGGATTGGACTTTTTTTGGTTGTGCTGGTAATGGTAGGACGCGAACGGCTGCTTAGTCCCAAAACTTGGTTTGGCAAAAAAAGCATGGATTCCCGCCTTTGCGGGAATGACAAGCGTGAGGGCAATGCGCATGAGTAATGTCGTTCTCAGTTGCAAGGGGCTAATTAAACGCTTTGGCGGTATCACCGCCACGGACAACGTCACGTTTGAGTTAAAGCAAGGCGCACGTCACGCGTTGATTGGCCCTAATGGGGCAGGCAAAACAACGCTCATCAATTTGCTGACGGGCGTGCTGGAACCCACCAGCGGCAGCATTCAATTGCAAGGCGTTGACATCAGTCGACTGGCCCAGCACGAGCGGGTGCGGCGTGGCATGGTGCGTACGTTTCAAATTAATCAGTTGTTTGATACGTTCACACCTTTGCAAACACTGGCGATGGTCGTGTCGCAAACACAAGGTCTTGGCAGCAAGTGGTGGCACGCCATTGGCTCGCAAGCCTTATCCAGCCAGCCCGCGCACCGTACTGCCGTGACCGAGCGATGCTTGGAGTTACTCACGCAATTTCATTTGCTGGAGGTCATGGATCAGCCCACCAAGCTGCTGGCTTATGGCAAACGGCGCTTGCTAGAAATCGCCATTGCGCTTGCTTGTAACCCCAAGGTGCTGCTGCTCGATGAGCCCGTCGCTGGTGTACCTGCCGGCGAACGCGAAGAGTTGCTGCAAACCGTGGGCGCGTTACCCGCCGATGTGTCTATTCTTTTAATTGAACACGATATGGATTTGGTATTTGAATTTGCCACGCGCATCACGGTACTGGTCAATGGCGCGGTACTGACGGAAGGTACGCCCGACGTCATTGCGAACGACCCGCAAGTCAAAGCCGTGTATCTCGGGCATTCGCTGGATGCAGCACAAGGGAGCCATTGATGCGCGCCTTACTTCAAGTAGAAAACGTCAGCGCAGGTTACGGCGAAGCGGTTGTTTTAACTGACATCAGCCTCGCCATCAACGCCGGCGAAACGCTAGCGCTGCTGGGCCGTAATGGCACAGGCAAGACCACGCTCATCAATACATTGGCGGGCGCGACGCGTCAGCATGCGGGCCGCATCACCTTATCTGGCGTGGCTTTGCACACACTCAAGGCACACGAACGAGCAGCGGCGGGCATTGGCTGGGTACCGCAAGAGCGCAATATTTTTAAATCACTCACGGTGCACGAAAACCTGACAGCCGTGGCGCGTGCGGGGCACTGGACACCCGAGCGCGTGTACGACATGTTTCCGCGTTTAGCCGAGCGCAAGACCAATATGGGCACGCAGCTTTCGGGCGGCGAGCAGCAAATGTTGGCGCTGGGCCGTGCGCTGGTACTCAATCCAAAGCTGTTGCTGTTAGACGAGCCGCTAGAAGGCCTCGCGCCCATCATTGTCGAAGAGCTTTTGGCTGCTATCGCCCGTATCACCAGGGACGAGGGGATGAGCGCCATCATCGTGGAGCAGCATCCTCAAGCGATTTTAAAAATTTCTCACACAGCTGTCGTCCTCGATCACGGTACGGTGGTACACGCTAGTCGTGCGGACGAGTTGCTGAAGCAGCCTGAACGCTTAGACAAATTATTAGGAGTAGCACGATGAAAATCGATTTTGTCTCCGACGTCGCCTGTCCATGGTGTGCTGTGGGGCTTGGGGCCTTAGAGCAAGCACTGGCGCATTTGGCGCTGACTAACCCCAGCATCAAAACTGAGATTCACTTTCAGCCGTTTCAGCTCAACCCCGATATGCCACCCGAGGGGCAAGACATTGGCGAGCATCTCTCGCAAAAATATGGTTCGACTGCGGCTCAGCAAGAGCAGACCTACGCCATGATTCGGGCGCGCGGTGCGGAGGTGGGATTTGATTTCAGGCTAGGCGGTCGTGGGCGTACTTGGAACACCCTCGATTGCCATCGCCTGCTGCACTGGGCGAGCGAATTAGGGAATGACAAAGACGACGTGAGCATCCAGCACAAGATGAAAAAAGAGATGCTCAAAAGCTATTTCACCGACGGTAAAAATCCAGCTGCTCGCACCACCTTGCTGGATCTCGTGACCCGCATGGGGCTAGATGCAACAAGGGCTGCCGCGATATTGGACAGTGATGAATACACTGCCGAGGTTCGCGCACGCCAGCGTTTTTATCACTCGCAAGAGATTCATTCTGTGCCTGCCGTCATCATTAACGACAGACATCTCATTTCAGGCGGTCAGCCCGCTGCTGTGTTTGAAAATGCGCTGCGACAAATAGCGAGTCAAGCACGAGGCTAAGCACAGCAAAACTCAGGGGAGAACAGACGCTCATAACGTCTTAATCCACACTTTACTGAACTTGATCGTACCGCCTGCGGATTGCAGTGCAATCGGGCCGCTTGCAAATTTAGTATCGCGAATATCGGCCGTCACCACGCCATTGAGCGTGACCTTCAGTTGATCGCCTTTAGCCGTGATCTCGTACACATTCCACCTACCACCAGCTTTAGGCATGGGCGAGATTTTGCTGTAATTCACAATCGCACCTGTGCCGTAGCTAGGATCAGGGCGTTTGTCAAAAATATTGACCTCATAAGCGTTATCTGCCGTCACCACTTTAGGATCGGACAAGCGAATAAAAATGCCACTATTAGCATCGTCGTCCGCCCAAAACTCGGCTTTGATTTGGAAGTCTCTATAAGATTTTTTAGACACCAAATATCCAGCGCCAAGCTCGGCCTGTAATACGCCGCGCTGAACACGCCAATTGGCGTTGCCAATCACGTTCCATTCATTCATATGCGCGCCCCCCACTAAGACCTCCCAACCAGGCTCGGTAGGCGCAGTCGCTGTAGGCATACTGGTACAACCCATGAGGCTGAAGGCTGAACAAGTCAACGTAACCATCCAAGTGACGAGATGTTTCATAAAGAACTCCTAGTTAAAAATGTAGACTAAGCGGTTTTATACTGCGGTTACCCCATCACTCCTATAGCGTTTTTCCCTAAAACTGTCACCTATGCAAAAACGAAAAATTGCTCACTTCCAAGTCAATCCCATCGGCCTTGGCTGTATGAACCTCAGCCACGCTTATGGTGTGCCGCCGTCCGCCGAACAAGCTGAACGGGTGCTACTGGGTGCATTAGATGCTGGCTACGACTTCTTTGACACCGCCACGCTCTACGGGTTTGGCGCGAATGAAACCTTGGTTGGCGAGGTGCTGTCTGCGCATCGCAAGCGCTTCACGCTCGCTAGCAAATGCGGCATGGGTGGCGAAATGCTGGACGGCAAACTCACCCGTGTGATTGACGGTTCACCAGCAAAAATTCGTGCTCAGTGCGAAGCAAGCTTAAAGCGACTCAAAACCGACGTGATCGATCTGTACTACTTGCACCGCTGGGATAAAAAAATACCCATCGAAGAATCCGTAGGCGCTTTGGCCGATTTGCAAAAAGCAGGGAAGATCCAAAGCATTGGTCTCTCGGAGGTCTCCGCTAGCACGCTGCGTAAGGCGTACAAGGAAGCGCCCATCGCCGCCGTGCAAACCGAATACTCGCTGTGGACGCGTAACCCTGAGATTGCCGTGCTGGATGCTTGCAAGAATCTGAACGTGACTTTTGTCGCGTTTAGCCCTGTGGCACGCGGATTTTTATGCGGCGACTTGACGGACGCCAATACGCTGGCAAACAATGACATCCGCAAAACCATGCCAAGGTTTTTGCCTGAAAACTATCCGCAAAATCTAGCGCTACTGCCAGATTATTTGGCGCTTGCCCAAAGTCTAGGCTGCACAGGTGCGCAGTTGGCGCTGGCTTGGATGCTAAATAAGCACCCTGCGCTCATCGCGATTCCAGGCACGACACAAGTAGCGCACATGCAAGACAATTTCACCGCAGGCCATATCCAACTTGATGCGCGAAGCATCGCTGCCGTGGAAGCCTTACTGGATAAGGCGCGAATCGTTGGCAATCGTTACAACGCGCAGGCGCGTAGCGAAGTGGATACGGAAGAATCGCTCCTTTTTTAGCCTAGCTAATGAAAATAGGCCTCAAATCCACACCTAGAGCCGCCGAAATGGGTGTGCAAGGTACTGATCAGCGTCACCTTGGGCATTTGCTGGGTGACGCACTGCGGCATTTTGACGGTCGCGTCTTAATGCTCATGGCGGCACATCCTGATTTGCCACTGGCGTTGTCTAACCTTGCGGCGCGAGACCAAATTAGTGCAGCACATATTCACCTCACACGCCATTTACCCGAAGGCGGTGCGCGTGCATCGACGCTGGCTGCCAGTGCAGGCATTAGCAAGCAAGCAATGAGTGATGTGCTGGATCAGTGCGAAGCATGGGGTTTAATTGCACGCTTGGTCGACCCATTAGATGCTCGTGCAAAATGGATCCGCTACACGGTCATAGGTCAGCTTTGGCTGACGGCTTTCACCGATGCGGTACGCAAGGCTGAGTTGGAGTTTCGCACCGAAATAGGGGACGACATTGCACTCGTCGTGCGTCTAGGCTTAGAGGCCTATGCCCACGGTTATTAAATAGAATGTTGTTACACACTTTCACCACGAGGAATTGCCATGCGAATTTTGATTGCTGAAGACGACCAAGTATTGGCGGACGGTTTGCTGCGCACGCTGCGTCAAAGCGGCGCCGCCGTTGATCATGTCGCAGACGGCAATCTGGCCGACGCCGCTTTAATGACGCACAGTGAATTTGACTTGCTGATTCTCGATTTAGACTTGCCAAAAATGCATGGGCTTGATGTGCTCAAACGCCTGCGATCACGGAATGCAAAAATCCCCGTCCTGATTTTGACTGCCTCAGACAGCATCGAAGACCGAGTCAAAGGTTTGGACTTGGGTGCGGACGATTACATGGCCAAGCCCTTCTCGTTGCAAGAGCTAGAGGCGCGGGTGCGCGCGCTCACTCGCCGTGGCTCCAACGTCTCCTCCAGCATCATCAGTCACGGTCCGTTGCAATATGACCAAGCTGGACGCGTAGCAACCCTAGAGGGCAAAATGGTGGATCTTTCGGCACGAGAACTTGGGCTTTTGGAGGTGCTACTTCAGCGCACGGGACGTTTGGTTAGCAAAGACCAGTTGGTAGAGCGCTTGTGCGAATGGGGTGAAGAAGTAAGCACCAACGCCATTGAGGTGTACATCCATCGCCTGCGCAAAAAAATTGAAAAAGGCACGGTCCGCATCGCCACCGTGCGTGGTCTGGGTTACTGCCTAGAAAAAATTAGCTGATCCCCGTCTTCGCGGGGATGACGAACATTTACGATGGCCTACAATTTTTTCCAACGCAGCAAACGTAGCTTGTTCGGTGAAATTCTGGATTGGATGCTCATCCCTTTGATGCTGATTTGGCCACTCAGTCTGGTCTTGACTTGGCTAGTCGCTCAAAACACCGCTGGCAGGCCATTTGATCGTGCTTTAGAGTACAACGTGCAAGCTTTGGCTCAGCTGGTAAAGGTGCAACAAAACAAAGCTCAACTCAATCTCCCAGCCCCCGCCCGCGAGATTTTACGCGCCGATGACGCCGATATTGTTTACTACCAAGTGCTTGGTATTTGGGGCGAATATGTGGCCGGGGACCGTGATCTACCTCAACCCTATTTGGAAGATAAACCCCTGCTTGGCAAGGTGTACATCAGGGCAGATGAATATCAAGGACGCGACATTCGTGTTGCCTACATTTGGGTCGATCTACAAACGGCACAAGATCGAAAGTCTGGCGACAAACCCGTCTTGATTCAAGTAGCGGAAACGCTTGAAAAACGCTCCACGCTAGCAACCGAAATTATCAAAGGCGTGATGTTGCCACAACTTTTGATGTTGCCCTTAGTCGTTCTTTTAATTTGGCTGGCGCTGATACGCGGTACGGAGCCGATTAAAGAGCTGGAACATCGCATCCGCCAACGTAAGAGCGATGATGTCAGCCCTCTAGACCTTGCTGATGTGCCGAGGGAGGTCTCGCCACTCATTGCATCGGTTAATGATTTGTTGGCAAGACTGAGCGACTCGATGGCCATTCAAAAGCGGTTCTTGGCGGACGCGGCCCACCAGCTAAAAACACCGTTAGCCGGACTGCGTATGCAAGCCGATTTAGCTCTGCGTGAGGGCACGAGCACGGAGGAGTTAAAACACTCTCTTCAGCAGGTGGGACGCTCCAGCGTGCGTGCCACACGCACGGTCAATCAGCTCTTGGCATTAGCACGTGCTGAAGCCACTGGCAGTGAAGTTGCGAAGACGCACATCAACTTAGAACGCATTGTCATTGAGGCAGTCAAAGGGGCGCTACCTCAGGCTTTAGATAAACGGATGGATTTAGGCTTTGACGATACGTCCGTCGTGCGTGACAGCACCATGCTGGGCAATGCCGTCCTCCTCAAAGAGTTGGTTCGAAATTTATTAGAAAACGCCATTAACTACACCGCTGAACGCGGCATGATTACCGCACGAGTCCTGCAAGACCCGTTGAGTGGCGCCTTGTCTTTACAGGTAGAAGATACCGGTCCGGGTATTCCTGCTGCCGAGCGAGAACGCGTCTTACAGCCGTTTTACCGTATGAACGACAGCCTCAGCAACCGCGTGGATGGCTCTGGACTGGGCTTAGCCATCGTGCAAGCTATTGCAAGGCAGCACGGAGCCACGGTGATCGTGGAGGATGCCCACCCCACGCAAGTGCCCGTTGGAACGCGATTTACGATCCAGTTTGAAACACGTTCAGTTGCAAACGCTCACGCGTAACCACTTCAGCCACAGCAGGATGCGCCGCAACCTTTTGAATATGTGCCCAAAGCGCTGCGTTGTGTGCAGTCGGATCGACGCCTGCAATGCCGCCCCATCGGGCGAGTGTGAGGCAATACAAATCAAGCGGACCTATCTCGGAACCCAATAAATACGTGGCTTTTCGCGCGTTCTTGGCGTCAACCATCGCATTGAGTTCTGCCAACTGCACGGCATAAAGTTTGCGATTAAATGCACCCAAATCACCGTGAATAGCCGCGTTGTCGGTAAACTTTTGCGGCATAAAAATATGCGTAAAAGTCGGATGTATGGTGTTGTTCATCCAGGCCAAAGTGGACATTGCACGCGCCTTAGCAAGCGGCTCGGTTGGTAAAAACTGCGTGTTTGGGAACACATCGTTTAAGTAACTAATGATTGCCACAATTTGCGTCAGCACCACGGGCAAATCCGATTCAGGATTCACCACCAGCACGGGCACTTGTCCGCGTGGATTGATGGCATGGTACTCGGGCGAATTTTGCTCGCCCTTGTGCAGCTTCACCATCACGGGCTCAAAATCTGCTCCTGCGATTTGCAGCATGGCATGCGGCACAAACGAACAAGCGCCTGGCGCGAAATAAAGTTTGAATTTCATAGCCATTACTTAGCTACCTTCTTAGCAGCTACCTTCTTAGCGGCAACTTTCTTGGCTGGTGCTTTTTTGGCCGCAGCCTTTTTAGCAGGCGCTTTTTTAGCGGCCACCTTCTTAGATGCTGGTGCTGCTGTTTTAGCTGCTGTTGTTTTTCGTGGCGGAAACTTACGTGCCCCTTCTGGCCTTGGCTCAAATTCGAAGGCAACTTTGTTTTCTTCTTTGTTCCAAGCCAAAAAGGCTTTGAAGCCACGCCGCGTGCGCATCGAGACAAAACCTTCCAGTAAATCGGTCTTACCGGTTGCCAATAGTTTGGTCATTTGCGCAGGCTCTACCGTTTGCTGCAAGATAATGCGGCCGCTCTTGAAGTCACAAGTCGGCGTGGTTTGGGTCAATGTGGGAATCGTCTTTTCGCAGTAATAGCTAGAGCCGAGTTCGTACACACCGCTACCGCATTTGGGGCAAGCGCCCAGACTAGTTTTGTCGCTTAAGTCTTGTAATTCGCCACTCTCAGCCGCTTCTTTGGCCGCGTTACCAAAATCAAACTCGAGCTTAAAGTTATTCGTCTCTTCGTCTTTGACTAACGCCAGCTCCGCCACAAAAGGCCAGCCCGCTTTGGAGCGGAATCCTTCGAGTGGTCCAATTTTTTGATCGCGTAAAAATTGGTCGGCTTCTACCAATTCGAACGTGCGCCCTGCTGGCGTTTTGGTGAACGAGAAGCCGCAGCCCTCGTCGCTTCCCGCTTTACCAACGCAGCCATAACGGCGGTAATTTTCTTTGACGACACCGCCGCAATTAGGACAAGCTTGCGTCAAGGTGGAGTAATCACCTGGCACAGTATCACGGTCGAACGATTTCGCCTTTTGCACCATGCTTTGTGTCATGGCGGCAATCTCACCCATAAAGGCTTCGCGCGTGAATTTGCCTTGCTCCATTTGCGAGAGCTTGTACTCCCACTCACCCGTCAACGCTGGCTTAGAGAGCTCCTCCACATCCAGTCCGCGCAACAGCGTCATGAGCTGAAACGCCTTGGCTGTAGCGATGAGTTCTCGCCCTTCTCGTAGCATGTACTTCTCGGCAATCAAGCCCTCAATGATGCTGGAGCGCGTGGCAGGCGTCCCGAGACCTTTTTCCTGCATGGCTTCGCGCATATCGTCGTCTTCGACCAGCTTACCTGCGCCCTCCATCGCGCCGAGTAGTGTGGCCTCTGAATAACGAGCGGGAGGGCGAGTCTTCAGTGCTTTACTTTCAATTTCGGCGCAGAGCGGTTCTTCGTTCGCATTCACGGCAACTAAATTTTGCCCGCCCTCGGTATTTTCATCTTGCGCTTCTTTGCCAAAAATGGCGAGCCAACCTGAATTGACCAGCACTTTGCCGTTCGATTGGAAGGTGTGATTTTTAACCACCGTGAGGCGTGTCGTGACCATGTATTCGGCACTTGGATAGAACACCGCCATGAAGCGACGCACCACGAGGTCATACACCTTTTGCTCCGCTTCGGAGAGTCCACTCGGTGCTTCTAGTGTTGGAATGATGGCAAAGTGATCACTCACCTTAGCGTTATCAAACACGCGCTTGGTTGGCTTGATGTAGCTCTTTGCTAAGGCCATCTTGGCGTGAGGCGCAAGGTGACGCATGGGGGAATCAGCCAGCATTTCAAACGTTTGTTTCACGACAGGAACGTAATCTTCAGGCAGTGCACGCGAGTCGGTTCGTGGATAGGTCAGCGCTTTATGACGCTCATATAAGGACTGTGCAATCGACAGCGTGGTCTTGGCGCTAAAGCCGAAGCGACCATTGGCCTCGCGTTGCAAGCTCGTCAGATCAAACAACAATGGGCTAGCTTGCGTGGTCGGTTTGGATTGCTCAGAGACCGACCCCGTTTGCCCGCGAACCGCATCCGCTATGACTTTGGCATCTGGCGCGTTCCATACGCGATCGGCTCTGGCGTGCTCATCCAAACCGTCAGCGCCGCCCTTTTTCCACGCCGTATCAATCCACTTGGCGGGATAAGAGCCTGCAGCCACATCAAAGCTGGCGTGCACCTCCCAATAGTCACGCGAGACAAATTTACGGATTTGCTCCTCACGCTCGACCACCACCGACAGCGTGGGCGTTTGCACACGGCCCACTGTGGTTAAAAAGAAACCTCCATCGCGCGAATTGAATGCCGTCATGGCACGCGTGCCATTGATGCCGACTAACCAATCGGCTTCGGATCGGCAGCGCGCCGCGTCCGCGAGTGGCTGCATCTGTTTGTCGCTGCGCAAATTGGAAAAACCGTCACGAATCGCTTGCGGTGTCATCGATTGCAACCACAGACGCTTCACCGAGTGTTTAGATTTTGAGTGCTGCTGAATTAATCGGAAGATCAGCTCACCTTCGCGCCCCGCGTCACACGCATTAATGAGTGAGCCAATGTCTTTGCGCTTGACTAATCGCATGACCGCAGCAAGGCGTGTTTTGGTCTTATCAATAGGCTTTAAATCAAAGTGAGGTGGAATGACGGGCAAGTTTGCAAAACTCCATTTGCCGCGCTTTACATCAAATTCTTCTGGCGCTTGAATCTCCAGCAAATGCCCTACCGCGCTGGTGACGACATAAGCATCGTTTTCAAAATATTCCGCACTTTTTTCGAATTTTCCACTGCTCGGCGTCAGCGCTTTCACAATGTCAGCTGCCACCGAAGGTTTCTCGGCAATGACTAAAGTTTTGGTTTGTGTTTCGCTCATGGACATACTTGGTTAACAGTTTGATTAGGGTTCTAAAATCGAGGTTTGCTTGCTGCACCAACCTAACTACACTTCACGCGCATTATGTCTAGAAAAATTCAAGCCCGCCAATCTGGTGTTCACGGACGCGGCGTTTTTGCCGTCCAGCCGATTAAAAAAGATGAACGGGTGATCGAATACAAGGGTGAACTTATCACGTGGCGCGAAGCCCTAGATCGTCATCCACACGACCCCCAGCAACCCAATCACACCTTCTATTTTCATATTGATGACCTTTGTGTGATTGATGGGCGTGTGCAGGGTAACTCTGCCAAATGGATCAATCACTCCTGCGAGCCGAATTGCGAAAGCGACCCTGTTGATGATCGCATCTATATCAAAGCGCTGCGCGACATCAAAGCAGGCGAAGAGCTGAACTACGACTATGGGCTCACAATTGATGAGCGTTACACGCCCAAGCTAAAAAAAGAGTTTGCCTGTTATTGCGGCAGCCAACTGTGCCGCGGCACGATGCTGGCGCCGAAGAGATGAACATTGAATTCGTCTCGTCAATCGATTCCACCAACAGCGAGTTGATGCGCCGTGCCGCTGTTGGCGACTACAGCACCGTCTGTTTGGTTGCCAAAGAGCAAACGGCCGGACGTGGCCGTTTAGGGCGCGCTTGGTTGTCTGATGCGCACTCCCTCATGTTTAGTATCGGACTGCCCTTATCGCCACTCGATTGGTCGGGTTTATCTCTTGTTGTGGGCGTGAGCATTGCCGAGAGCTTGCATCCCAACATTCAAATTAAATGGCCAAACGATTTATGGGTCGATGATCAAAAACTGGCCGGGATTTTGATTGAGACCACCGCCATCAAGAATGCGCCCACAAATGAGCGTTACACCGTCATTGGCGTTGGCATCAATTTGGAAGCGCCTGCTGCGGCATTCACGCAAGCTGCATTAGACGCCAAGGCTGCGCCCATTGGCCTTTGCAAGCTCATCCCTCGCATCACACCAGAAGAAACGCTTGAGCGCCTGCTTCAGCCGCTTATGGATAGCATTAAAAATTTTGAACAGCGTGGCTGGAAGCCTTATGCAACAAGCTTTGCGAAGCGGGATGCCCTGCAAGGCAGGACTATCAAGCTCTCCAGCGGAATCGCGGGGTACTACGCAGGCATCAGCGCACAGGGCGCACTGTTACTACAAACGGATACCGGTATGCAAACGGTCATCAGTCATGAGGTGTCCGTGTGTTTTTAAGAAAAATCATCTTCGTTTTGCTGGCGGCCAACTTAGGCTATTTCGCCTACAGCCAGGGATGGTTAAGTCCAATATTTGGCAGCGAGGCATCTCAGCGCGAACCCGAACGCATCACACGCCAAGTCAATCCAGCCATGATTGAAGTTGCCGTGGCAGCTATGCCGCCACCTGCGCAGCCCGCTCCCTCACAGTCAGACACCTGTACATCAACACGCGAACAATGGCTGGTTTATATGGGACCATACGCTAACAAAGCGTTAAGCGACAAAAAGAAGGCCGAACTCACAGCGCTAGGTCTTCGCAGCACGCCTATGTCCAAACTGCCGGCCAAGTGGGGGCTGTCACTGGGTCAATTTGAATCAGAAGCCGCAGCTCGCGCGGCATTAAAAGGTTTTGCAAGTAAGGGCGTCAAAACCGCGACGGTGGTGCTTTGGGACGTCAAAAACTGCCCTTAAGTCATTTAGCTTGCCGCTCGCTTGTCACGATGCGTGGTTGCGCCAAACTGACTTGTGGATCGCTTTGCAGCTGTCTGATGGCGCGCTTCCATTCTGCCAAATCAGTCACTGTCAAAACATAAATACCTGACTTGGCAACGATTTCTTTTAGGTTCCACGTTTGATAAGCGTTTGGCACGCCAGCACCAGTAAAGCGGACTGAGATTTCTTTGGTAATTAGACCAATTTCTTGCGTATCGTGCTGGAATGCCGCGCCCACATACAGCGGGGATGTAGTGGGCTTTGCCCCCGATTGCCTAATCACCGCATGGCGTCCAATGCGGCTCACGAAGTCTGGACTCTCAGGACTACCCTCTGGCGCTGACACAACCGATACATTCGACAGCACCGTCATTCGCCTACCGCCATGCCGACCTATTTGAATATCACCGCCTTGCAGCTCGTTGGCATGCAGGGAACGATGCGCATTCATCGGACGATCATTTATCGGCTGGGCAGCGCTTGCCAAGCACAAAGCCATACCAATGAGTAAAGAACAAGTTGGGATGAGGCTACGCACGTTAAATTCTCCTAGGCTCAATGTCCACGAACCGTCAATTGTTGACCCACCGCTGTGGACAAAGATTGCACGGGCGATGCACATCGATTCATCACTTTGAGTGTCCAAGTCCCCGCAGCAGGCTCGCCATAAAAAGCATTGGATAACAAACGTATGCCCCCCATGCTGGCCGAAGTGTGCGCCGAGTCCATATTGAACACAATCGATTTTGTACCACTTGGCGAAGTCAGCTCCACTTGATTGCAGTAAGGCAAATAACCGTCGCCAACATTAAACGTGATCTCCGCTTGCTCCACCGTGGTGAGTCCTGCCATGGCAAAGGTTTTAGTTAATCCGGCAAAACTTTGTCCAATCGTGGTTGCACCGATAGCAGCCGTTTGACTCACTGACTGAAACACTCCCAAGCTGCCTGCCACATACGTGCGTGCAGCTGCGACCGCTGCGGATGCATCAACTAATCCAAAACCGTAGTGATTATGAAAATGGAAATTCGCCGCATTCGTGACCCAGCCTTGTTCGAGCACCAAGGTGCTTCCGTTGAAATAAGTCGTATTGATGACTGCAGGCTGCGATGATTGAACGACTCTAGCGGTACTGGCTAGGATATGCCGCACATCACGCCAAGTCAAATTAGGGTTAACTTGCAACATTAAGGCAATGACGCCAGTTACGGTCGGCGCAGCAGCAGAAGTGCCATTAAACGAACCCGTGTAATTGCAAGTGGCGTTCGCGGTGCCCGTACCATCGCCTTTATTTAATAAATTTTTATGAATGCCGCCAGTGGCTGTCGATCGGACATAGCCAGCGTTACATCCGCTTTGATCCGTGGTGACCATGGCGGGCTTATAGCTATTGGGTACATTCCCTGGAATGATGGCCGAGTCATAGCCAAATTCCCCGCCAAAACCCGCAAGCCAAATGGCACTACCGGCCGAAGCGTATGAGCTGCGCTTGCTATCGGCGTCCACCGCCGTGACCACCAACGTACTGTAAAGCGTATTGTCCGAGTCTTGATTCACGTTTTGACACGTCACTCCTGAATTCGTGCAATAGGTATTCATGGTGCCTGGCAACTGCGTCCCTGCGCTGTTGGCCATGCCCAAAAACCCATTGCCAGCCGATTTGACGATCAAGGCGCCCATACCAGAACGCAATGTAGTCGTATTCAAAGAAATAGCATCCTCTGCCACATCGGGTGGATACAACGAGGCGCTATCTGTGCCGGCACTAAAGTTAAACACATCTGACAAAACAGCGCTGTAATTTCTATTCCCGCCTAAGGCAATCGCACCGGCCGCATAGGATTGCGTGCTCGTTAAGTAGTTGTAGGCTCTTAAGTTGGCTTTAGGCGCTATGCCAGAAATACCTACGCCGTTATTCGCAACAGCCGCAATAATCCCCGCGATAGAAGTACCGTGATCTCCAGTCGTTACTTTATTGGTGGGGTCAGTTGAACCATTCAGGAAGTTATACGAATCGCCGCGCACTACATTCGCACTCAGATCTTCGTGTGCGATCTCCAAACCTGAGTCCACCACCGTCACATTGACATTAGTGCCCTTCACGCCACTCGTCCACAAAGTCCCCATATTCAAATCAAACCCACTGCCAACTGCAGGAACATTTGACGCAAAGTATTGATTTTTATTATTTAAATACCACTGCCAAGCAAGCAACGGGTCGAGGTTAGAAACACTATCCGTTTGCACATTAACACTGACCACCGTACTTGTGACGGCGTTACTGATTTTGACTTGCAAGCTATCACTAGAAGCAGACGAAGGAAAGGCCAACGAATAAGTCAATAAGCCCGTACTGGACAATGTGGCAACACCTGCCGATGGCCGTGCCACGATCGTATAAGTAAGGGGTAGATTTTGCGGATCTGAGGCCTGAATTTGGAGCGTCCGCGTGACCAAACCTGCGGCGCCACCAGAATCGATGCTGAGACTTTGATTCGATGCAATCAAGGCATTGAGGACTGCTGGCTCACTAGCAGCAAACTTACCTCCGCCACCGCCGCCTCCACAGGCGAATAAATAAACACCCACACTGACAAGCAGTGCTGAGGAAAACCGGCGGGCGAAAGAGTTATCGCTCTTTGTGATCATTGAGATATCAACTCATGGTGAAGTTGATCTGATTATGCAATCACGCGAACCATTTCCAGACATTTATTTGAGTAACCCCATTCATTGTCATACCAAGCCACGACTTTCACAAATGTCGTATCCAGCGCAATGCCCGCATCCGCGTCAAACACAGACGTACAAGTCTCGCCTCTGAAATCAGTGGCAACCACCTTATCTGTGGTGTAGCCCAGCACACCTTTCAAAGCACCTTCGGACTGCGCTTTCATTTCAGCGCAAATCTCCGCGTAAGTCGCTTCTTTGTTCAGCTCCACCGTCAAGTCAACAACCGACACATCAGAAGTTGGCACGCGGAACGACATACCTGTGAGTTTTTTATTCAGCTCAGGAATCACCACACCCACGGCTTTGGCTGCGCCTGTTGACGATGGAATGATATTCTCCAAAATGCCGCGTCCACCGCGCCAGTCTTTATTGGACGGGCCATCCACGGTTTTTTGAGTAGCTGTGGCAGCGTGCACAGTTGTCATGAGTCCACGTTTGATACCCCATTTGTCATTCAAAACTTTAGCCACAGGTGCGAGGCAGTTCGTCGTGCAAGACGCGTTAGAAATAATGGTTTGACCGGCATAGGTTTTGTGGTTCACACCGTAGACAAACATCGGTGTGTCGTCTTTAGAGGGCGCTGAAAGCACGACCTTTTTAGCGCCCGCATCCAAATGCTTTTGCGCTGTCGCTTTGTCGAGGAACAAGCCCGTGGACTCCAGCACGATATCTGCACCAACTTCGTTCCATTTGAGTGCTGCTGGATCGCGCTCTTGCGTCAAACGAATCTTTTTGCCATTCACGATCAGCGTATTTCCATCGACCACGATGTCACCCTTGAAGCGGCCATGCACACTGTCATAGCGCAACATGTACGCCAAGTAATCAGGCTCTAGCAAATCGTTAATCGCGACAACTTCAATGTCCGAAAAATTTTGCACTGCAGCGCGAAGTACGTTACGTCCGATACGGCCAAAACCGTTAATGCCTAGCTTGATAGTCATGAGTGAAGCTTTCTAAGTTAAAAAATAAAATGCAAAAAATCAAATCGCCTGGATCACCGTTGCTGCCACGTTTTCAGGCGTAAACCCAAAGTGCTCAAATAAAACGGGGGCTGGTGCTGACTCACCGTAGCTATCGATACCCACTACGGCCGCACAGCCGTACTTCCACCAACCATCCGTCGACCCCATCTCCACCGCTATGCGTGGCAATCCCTTCGGGAGGACCTCATTTTTATACGCCACGCTTTGCTTGTCAAACGTCGTCGTGCTAGGCATAGAGACCACGCGCACGGCTATATTTTTAGTCGCCAATAGTGACTGTGTTTTTAGTGCCAACTGCACTTCCGACCCTGTGGCAATGATAACCGCTTGCGCCTTTTTACGCAGCCCCACTTCGCTTGGTTCAGCCAGTACATAGGCGCCCTTGCTGATGTCTGCTAACTCATTTTTTGGCGCATACGGTAAGTTTTGGCGCGAGAGCAAAAGCGCCGTCGGTTTGGTTTTGTTTTGCAGCGCCACCGCCCATGCCACAGCCGTTTCAGCGGTATCGCCTGGACGCCACACGTCAAGGTTTGGAATGAGACGTAGGCTAGCCGCGTGCTCAATCGACTGATGTGTCGGGCCGTCTTCGCCAAGGCCAATGGAGTCATGGGTAAAGACGTGAATCACACGAGCCTTCATCAGCGCCGCCATACGAATGGCATTGCGTGAGTAGTCGCTAAACGTCAAGAACGTGCCGCCGTAAGGGATGAAACCACCGTGCAGCGTCACACCATTCATGATGGCCGCCATGCCGAACTCACGCACGCCGTAGTTGATATGGCGACCGCCCTGGCCAGCCTCATTTTTAACGACATTACCCGCCAAATCAAAACGCAAATTCGGCGTAGATTTGGTGTTGGTCAGATTCGATCCCGTCAAATCCGCGCTACCGCCCAGCATCTCGGGCAGCGCAGCCGTAAAAGCTTCCAACGCGATTTGGCTGGCTTTGCGCGACGCCACGGTCTCGGCCTTGGTATGCGCCGCGACGACGGCATCAAATGCGGTTTGCGCGAAATTCCTTGGCAAATCACCCGCCATGCGTCGCGTAAATTCGCTGGCTAATTCAGGATATTCTTTGCTATAGGCTGCGAAGGCCTTATTCCACTGGGCTTCTTGTCTTTTGCCTTTGGACACGCCATTCCATGCGGCTTGCAGGGCGGTAGGGATTTCAAATGGAGCGGATGTCCAGCCAAGTGCTGCGCGAGTCAGTGCGATTTCCTCCGCGCCTAGCGGTTCGCCGTGCGCCTTAGCTGTATTAGCTCGGTTAGGTGACCCTTTGCCAATAGCCGTTTTACAGCAAATCAGTGTTGGTTTTTCTGGGTTGATTTTGGCGGCAGCGATGGCGGCGCTCACGGCAGAAGCGTCATGACCATCTACATCGGCAATCACGTTCCAGCCGTAAGCCTCAAAACGCTTCGGTGTGTTGTCGATAAACCATGGCGCAACCGCGCCGTCGATGCTGATGCCGTTGTCGTCATAGAGCGCAACGAGCTTATTCAGCTTCCAAGCGCCAGCCAGCGCAGCCGCCTCGTGGCTAATACCCTCCATCAAGCAGCCATCGCCCAAAAACACGTAAGTGTGATGATCGACGATGGTGTGATTGGGCTTATTGAACTCCGACGCCAACAGCTTTTCTGCCAGCGCCATACCTACAGCATTGGTAATGCCCTGCCCGAGCGGCCCTGTGGTGGTCTCCACGCCAGGCGTGACGCCCACTTCGGGGTGACCTGCGGTTTTGCTGTGCAATTTACGGAAATTTTTGAGCTCACTCATCGGCAAGTCGTAACCTGTGAGGTGTAACAGCGCATAAATTAGCATCGAGCCGTGACCGTTAGAGAGTACGAAACGGTCGCGATTCGCCCAATGCGGGTTCGCGGGGTTGTGATTGAGATGCTCATGCCACAGCGCCACCGCCATGTCGGCCATACCCATAGGCGCACCTGGATGCCCCGAATTGGCCTCTTGCACAGCGTCCATTGCCAGCGCACGGATGCAATTGGCCATTTGTTGTTTTTGATTGGGAGCTAAAGTAGTGGCCATGGGTGCGTCAAAGTGAGGTGAAAAAATGAGGGGCTGGAAAACCCTATATTTTACTAAGCTCATAAACTAAGCCATTATGAACAAAGCCACCGCCATGATTTTGGCCGCAGGACGCGGCGAGCGGATGCGTCCGCTGACCGACACTTGCCCCAAACCCATGTTGCGGGTAGCAGGCAAGCCGCTCATTCAATGGCATGTGGAGGCACTCACCCTGCAAGGCAATCGGAACTTGGTCGTCAACACAGCATGGCTGGGAGGCCGCATCCTACAAGGCCTAGCGGATGGCAGCCCATTTCAAACGCACATTCAGTATTCGCACGAGGGCGAAGATTTTGGCCACGCATTGGAAACAGCTGGCGGCATCATTCGCGCTTTGCCCATGCTGGCAGATACGTTTTGGATCGTCGCAGGTGATGTGTTCGCGCCAAGCTTCGAATTTTCCAAGCCGGCTTTGGAAGCGTTTGCCGCATCCAGCATGCATGCGCATATATGGCTCGTGCCCAATCCTGCGCACAACCTCAAAGGTGATTTCGGATTGTCCGAGGACGGACTGGCACTCAATCTACCCAAGGAATCAGCACATCCCAAATGGACGTACTCCACGATTGGGCTTTATAAAAAATCATTTTTTGATGAGCCGTCAACAGGTATTCCCGCTGGCAACTCCTATGGAATCAAGGCTGCGCTGGCACCTCTCTTGCGAGCCGCAATGCACAAGGGCTTGGTAAGTGCCGAAATTTACACTGGCGATTGGACGGATGTGGGCACACCTGAAAGACTGAGAGAATTGAATTTATGAGTAATAACATCTACGCCCAGCGCCGCGCCCGCCTCGCCTCCCAGCTTGCCAGCAACGGCATCGCTATCATTCCGACTGCACCAGAGCAGCGGCGCAACCGCGACAGCGATTTTTTATTTCGCTTTGATAGCTACTTCCATTACCTGACGGGCTTTACCGAGCCCAACGCCACGCTGGTATTGCTCGCCAACGGGCACTCGATTTTGTTTTGCCAGCCCAAGGACGAAGCACGCGAAATTTGGGATGGCATCCGTCTAGGCCCTGCTGCAGCCCCCGCTGCGCTTGGCCTGCAGACTGCCTTTGCTAGTACGGAGTTAGATGCACATCTGCCCGTTTTGTTAGAAAACACCGCTGTCGTTTACTTCCCCTTCGCCACGCACCAAGGCTTAGACGGGCAAATCACGCATTGGTTGGAGGCTGTGCGGTGCAAGGCTCGCCAAGGCGTGACCTGCCCTGCTGAGCAGCGCGATTTGTGCGCCTTGCTGGACGAAATGCGACTCATCAAAGACGCCTCCGAAATCGCCACCATGCGCCGCGCCGCGCAGATCAGTGCAGGCGCACACATCCGTGCGATGAAGCTCTCGGCTGCACGGTTGCGCCAAGGCTTAGACACGCGCGAGTTCCATTTAGATGCCGAACTGCTACACGAATTCCGCTTGCAAGGCTCAGAGTATCCCGCGTACAGCTCCATCGTGGCGGGCGGCGCGAACGCTTGCGTGCTGCATTACCGCGCTGATGCTGCGCCGATCTTGAATGGCGATTTAGTGCTGATTGACGCGGGCTGCGAACTGCACGGCTACGCATCCGACATCACACGCACCTTCCCCGCCAACGGCAAATTTACAAAGCCACAACGCGAGCTATACGACATCGTGCTGGCCAGCCAAGAGGCGGCCGCAGCGGCTACAAAACCCGGCAATCGCTTTAACGATCCGCATGATGCGGCACTAGCCATCCTCGCGCAAGGCATGCTGGACGTGGGTTTGCTAGACGCAAACAAAGTGGGTAGCCTGCAAGACGTGATCGAGCAACGTGCCTACACACCGTTTTATATGCATCGCACCAGTCACTGGTTGGGTATGGATGTACACGATTGCGGCTCGTACATCGAGCCTTCCGAGGCGCACGTTGTGACCGAAAAAATTGATCCCGTCACCAAGCAAACCCTGCAGGTGCGCCCTAGCCGAATTCTGCGCGAAGGCATGGTGCTGACCCTCGAGCCTGGCATTTACGTGCGGCCAGCGGCGGGTGTGCCCGAGCGCTATCACAACATCGGGATTCGGATTGAAGACGATGCACTGGTGACGGGCACGGGCTGCGAGCTACTCAGCCGCGGCGTGCCTGTAAATGCGGATGAGATTGAAGCGTTAATGTTTTGAGGGTTTGCCTATCGCCGTGATTTAAAAATAAGCTTTGGTTAATAACCATCGCCGCCTTAAGCTGCAAAAGCTAGTTATTTCCAGCTAGTCAGCGAAAAAAAAGGTGATCATCATGACGAACGAAGCAAAGTGTCCATTTTCAAATGGGGCAACCAAACACACCGTTGCCAGCGGTACGCAAACCAATGCAGACTGGTGGCCGAATCAACTCAAACTCGGCATCCTGCACCAGCACTCCGCCCAATCAAATCCTATGGACAAGGATTTCGACTACGCAGCGGAGTTCAAAACACTAGATCTTGAAGCAGTGGTCAAAGATGTGACCGCTCTCATGACCGACTCGCAGGATTGGTGGCCTGCGGACTATGGGCACTATGGTCCATTTTTTGTTCGCATGGCTTGGCATAGCGCTGGGACATACCGCATTGCGGACGGCCGCGGCGGCGGCGGCAAGGGTGCGCAGCGATTTGCGCCGCTCAATAGTTGGCCAGACAACGGCAACCTAGATAAGGCACGCCGACTGCTCTGGCCAATCAAGCAAAAGTATGGTCGCAAACTGTCATGGGCAGATTTAATTATTTTGGCTGGTACCACCGCGATGGATTCGATGGGTTTCAAAACCTTTGGCTTTGCAGGCGGCCGCCCAGACATCTGGGAGCCAGAAGAAGATATTAACTGGGGCTCCGAAAACACCTGGCTGGGCGATAAGCGCTACACCGGTGACCGCGCGCTAGAGAATCCACTCGGCGCCGTTCAAATGGGACTCATCTACGTGAACCCAGAAGGCCCTAACGGGAACCCCGATCCACTTGGCTCGGCACGCGATATTCGCGAAACCTTCGCTCGAATGGCGATGGATGATGAAGAGACCGTGGCATTGGTCGCGGGTGGCCATACTTTTGGTAAATCGCATGGCGCAGGTGATCCTAGCCAAGTCGGTGCAGAGCCAGAGGCCGCAGGGGTCGAAGAACAGGGACTGGGCTGGAAAAACAGCTTTGGCAGCGGCAAGGGCGTGCATACCACCACCAGTGGTGTTGAAGGCGCTTGGACCAAGAACCCCATCCAATGGGATAACAACTACTTTGAAAATCTATTCGGCTATGACTGGGTCCTGACCAAGAGTCCTGCGGGCGCACAGCAGTGGACACCTAGCAACGCAGACGCTAAGAACACCGTGCCAGATGCACATGACTCGGCCAAGCGTCACGCACCCATGATGACCACAGCCGATATGGCTTTGCGGATGGATCCTGCCTACGAGAAAATTTCTCGCGACTACATGCAAAACCCATCTAAATTTGCCGATGCTTACGCTCGGGCATGGTTCAAACTGACGCACCGCGACTTGGGTCCACGTTCGCGCTATCTCGGCTCGTTAGTGCCCCAAGAAGTCATGATTTGGCAGGACCCCATTCCAAAGGTCGATCACAAGCTAGTTGACGCACAGGATATTGCCGCCTTGAAGGCCGCGCTGCTTAACTCGGGACTCTCCATCTCGCAGCTGGTCAGCACGGCATGGGCTTCGGCAGCGTCCTTCCGCGGCAGCGATAAACGCGGCGGTGCCAACGGCGCACGCATCAGGCTCGCCCCGCAAAAAGATTGGGCAGTCAATCAACCAAGCGAATTAGCCAAGGTGCTGACAGTGCTGGAATCTGTTCAAACAACATTTAACGGATCGAAGACTGACGGCAAACAAGTCTCCATGGCTGACTTGATCGTTTTGGGCGGCTCTGCAGCTGTCGAATCGGCCGCTAAGAAGGCCGGGCAAAACGTGACGGTCGCCTTTGCAGCTGGCCGTATGGATGCCACGCAAGAACAAACCGACGTAGCCTCTTTCGCCGTGCTTGAGCCCGCTGCAGATGGCTTTAGAAACTTTGCCAAAGACGGACTTGAGGCCTTTGCAGCAGAGATGCTGATCGACAAAGCGCAACTGCTCACACTGAGCGCACCAGAAATGGCAGTTCTCGTGGGTGGGTTACGCGCTCTAGGCGCTAACACGGGACAGACCAAGCATGGTGTTTTTAGCCAGCATCCTGAGACGCTGACCAATGACTTTTTTGTGAACCTACTGGACATGAACACGAAGTGGCAAAAGTCCAGCACACAAAAGGGCGTCTTCGACGGGCACGACGTGAAGACAGGGAAAGTTCAGCGGACAGCGACCGTGGTGGACCTCGTCTTTGGCTCCAACTCTCAGCTGCGAGCCATCGCGGAAGTCTATGCCGCCAGCGACTCGAAGCACAAGTTCGTGCATGACTTTGCTGCGGCTTGGAGCAAGGTCATGAACCTAGACCGTTTCGATCTCGCGTAATTTTTAGGCCATCGCTACAAATGACCCTTCGGGGTCATTTTTAATAGCCCCTATCAATCAATTAGTCATTTTCAATTAGACTTAACTATAGTTAAAAACTACCATTCGTCCTGTGTTGATAAATTTCTTTAATTTTTAATCAGGAGTAAAACCATGAGCCAAGCCAGCCAGCGCCCCGACATCAAAACCTTTGCCAACTTAGAGTCCGCCTTTGCAGGCGAGAGCATGGCGCACATCAAGTACCGCTATTTCGCCAAGCTCGCTCGCGCTGCGGGCGACGAAGAGACCGCCAAGACCTTTGAAGCTACCGCCGACCAAGAAGTCATGCACGCCTTTGGTCACCTCGACTTGCTCTATCCAGCGGCGACCATGACACCCGCGAAGGCTTTGCAAATCGCGATTGACGGCGAAACCTACGAGTACACCGAGATGTACCCGACGTTCCGCAAAACGGCTGAGCTTGAGGGCAACATCGCTGCTGTGGCCGAGATGGATGAGCAGATTGCCGAGTCGAAGGTTCATGCTGCACAATTTAAGGCGACGCTTGAGAAAGCGCAAAAACGTTTTGCTGCACTTGCTAAAGTGGAAGAGCGTCACGCCAACCACTACAAGGCGCAGCTTGCAAAAGTAACTGCGTAAGCTTTTTAGTCATTCATCGACTTATTTCCACATGTCACCCTAGATTCCCACCTTCGCGGGAATGACGAATTTGTTAATTTTTAAAGGAATCCCCATGAAAACCTATCTTTGTATCGTTTGCGGTTTTGTTTATGACGAGGCTGTTGGCCGTGTTGAAGACGGCATTGCCGCTGGCACCAAGTTCGCTGATATTCCAGACAGCTGGGCTTGCCCTGATTGCGGCGTAGCCAAGGCGGACTTTGAAGTCGTTGAAATTTAAGCCAAGCGTCATGACTGCACCCATCGTCATCATCGGTTCAGGCCTTGCGGCATGGAGCACCGTGCGCGAGCTGCGTAAGCTAGAAGCCTTATCCAGTATGGCTTTGCAGCCAGTCACCTTGATCTGCGCCGACAGCGGCGACTTCTACGCCAAGCCCACGTTATCGAACGCGCTCGCGCAAAAGCGCACGCCCGCGCAGTTGGTCACCACGCCAGCCGCCAAGATGAGCGAGACGCAAAACGTCACGCTCATGGCAAACACATCAGTTCACAAGATTGATACGGCGGCGCAGATGGTGCAGACCAGCCAAGGTGATGTCAGTTATGACCGTTTGGTGTTGGCGCTAGGCGCAAGCCCGATCCGAGTTCCCGTTGATGGGGATGCAAGTGACGTGATTCTGTCCGTCAATTCGATTTCAGACTTTGCCGCGTTTCATGCCAAGCTGGACGGTTCGCCCAAACACGTCGCCATCATGGGCGCAGGTTTGATTGGCTGCGAATTTGCCAACGATCTCGTGCTGGGTGGGCACACCGTCAGCGTGGTCGATCCTGCACCGAGGGCGCTGGCCGCGTTGATTGACGAGAGCACCAGCCTAGAGTTGCAAAGCAAGCTCACGCCGCTTGGCGTGACTTGGCATTTCGGCACCACGGTTCAAGCTGCCCGGACACACGAAAACCGAATTCATGTCCTGCTTGCCGATGGAGAAATGATAAAAGCTGATTTGATCTTGAGCGCCATTGGCCTACGCCCCAACGTTCAACTAGCCAAAGATGCGGGGCTGACAACCGATCGTGGGATTGTGGTGAGCGAGTTGCTGCAAACTAGCGACCCCGCCATCTTTGCGCTGGGCGACTGTGCGCAATACGGCTTTGTGAGCGGCAAAATCCAAGTGCTGCCCTACGTCATGCCCGTGATGCACGCCAGCCGTGCCTTAGCGAGCACGCTGCTCGGCAAGCCCCAGCCCGTGCGGTTTCCAGCGATGCCTGTGCGCGTAAAAACGCCAGCACATCCGATTACGGTGGCAAGCCCAGTCTGAGGCCTATCAGTCATTCCCGCGCAGGCGGGAGTCCAGGTTTGGACTGCGACGCTAAAAATATCCCCGGCAAGATGATGAGCGCACCAATCGCGTGATAAATGTGTAGCGGCTCGCCAAGCACAAACCACGCGAGCGCTGCCGCGTACAAAGGTCCAAGGTAGAGAACCAAGGCAGTCCGCGCTGCGCCAATGCGTTTTTGCAGCACACCATACGCAAGATAAGCGCCCGAACTAGGAAAAACCGCAGCGGCAAGCACCAGCCCTGCGGTCTGCCAGTTCCAAACCGTTTGCGTAAAGGGAAGTCCCGAGGCGGCTTCTATCAAAGCCAGCGGCAACGTAAACAGCGCCCCCGCGCTGGCAATCAATACCAACCTGGCCAGTGGGCTAAAACTGGTGGGCCAGCGTTTGAGCAAGACGGAATAGAGTGCCCAAGCGATCGCACAGCCCATCACCCACAAGTCACCCGCAAAAAATTCTATCGATGCGATGGCATTCCAGCGTCCTTGAATCACCACATGCACCAACCCCACAAGCGCAAGCACCACACCCATCCATTGGCGCTTGCGCAAATGCTCTTTTAAGAATAACGCCGCGCCCAGCGCAATAAACATGGGCGAGAGCGCGTATATCAGCGCAATATTGTTAGCTGCTGTTGTGCGGGCTGCAATGTAGACCCAGGCGCCGCAAATCCACATGCCTAGCATCCCAAGCGCCAAAGCATGCCAGCGCTCAGCCCAAATCAGGCGGCGCTTGGCTTTGAGCTCGGGCCAAGCAAACACCGACAGCAGCAAAGCAGCCATGGCCCAACGTGCAAACGCCAAAGCATGCGGTGAAATAAGTGCTGGCGCACGCCGTGCAACGAGGTAATTCACGCTCCAAAATGCCGGGATTGAAAAGATAAGCAGCCAAGAAAGAAGCGAATAGGGGTTTTTACGTGGAGATTGATGGGTCATTGGGGCTAGAATTTACCACTCTTACAAAAACTGACGGACTTCACTGTGATTCTCCGCCCTTCAATATGACCACTAACAACCAAAATAAAGCTGCCGAACTCCGTGCAGCTGCCCTCGACTATCACGAGTTTCCCGTCCCTGGTAAGATTCAAATTGCCGCCACCAAGCAGCTCATTAACCAGCACGATCTAGCTTTGGCTTATTCCCCTGGTGTGGCTGCACCGTGTGAAGAAATTGTGCGCGACCCCTCCACCGCGTTTAAATACACCGCACGTGGCAATCTGGTCGCCGTCATCACCAACGGTACGGCAGTTTTAGGGCTTGGCAACATTGGGCCTCTTGCCGCAAAACCCGTCATGGAAGGTAAAGCCGTTTTATTCAAAAAATTTGCCGGCATCGATGTGTTCGACATTGAAATTGACGAGCGCGATGACCTCGACAAATTAGTGGACATCATCGCTTCGCTAGAACCCACATTTGGTGGCATTAACTTAGAAGACATCAAAGCGCCCGATTGCTTTTATGTGGAGCGCAAGCTGCGCGAGCGTATGAAGATTCCGGTCTTCCACGACGACCAGCACGGCACAGCCATTGTGGTGGGTGCTGCCGTTTTAAACGGCATCAAAGTCACCGGCAAAGACATCACCAAAGTCAAGTTGGTCACCAGTGGCGCCGGTGCTGCGGCGCTGGCGTGTCTTGGCCTCTTACTCAAACTGGGCATTCCGCGTAAAAACATTTTTGTCACCGACTTGGCTGGCGTGGTCTATGAAGGTCGTACCGAGTTGATGGACGAAGACAAAATCCAGTTTTCACAAAAAACGGATGCTCGCACTTTGGCTGAAGTCATCAAAGGCGCAGACATCTTTTTGGGGCTTTCTGCTGGTGGCGTCCTCAAGCAAGACATGGTCAAGTCAATGGCAGCCAAGCCGCTTATTTTGGCTCTGGCAAATCCAAATCCGGAAATTTCCCCAGAAGACGTTCATGCCGTGCGTGACGACGCGATTGTGGCAACGGGCCGTACCGACTACCCCAACCAAGTCAATAACGTGTTGTGCTTCCCGTATATCTTCCGCGGCGCACTCGATGCGGGTGCATCCACCATTACAGATGAGATGGAAATTGCTGCCGTTCGCGCCATTGCCGAGCTCGCACAAGCCGAGCAAAGTGAGGTGGTTGCCGCCGCTTATATAGGTGAGCAATTGGCGTTTGGCCCGCAATACCTCATTCCCAAACCATTCGACCCACGTCTGATGGTCATGATTGCGCCCGCTGTGGCGCAAGCCGCCATGGACTCCGGCGTGGCGACGCGCCCCATCAAAGATATGGTCGCGTACCGCGAACAGTTGCAAAGCTTCGTTTACGCTTCTGGCACAGCGATGAAGCCCATTTATGCAGCCGCTAAACGCGCTACCAAAAAACGCGTGATCTATGCCGAAGGTGAAGAGGAGCGCGTACTTCGAGCGATTCAAATCGTCGTGGACGAAGGCTTGGCGCATCCAACCTTGGTAGGTCGCCCCTCCGTGATAGCCGAGCGCGTCGAGAAATTTGGGCTACGCCTCAAGCAAGGACAAGATTACGACGTGGTCAATGTGGAGCACGACGAACGCTACCAAGACTTTTGGCAAAGCTATCACAAGCTCACCGAACGCAAAGGCGTGACTCAGCAACTCGCCAAGATTGAAATGCGTCGCCGCTTGACACTCATCTCCGTCATGATGCTGAGCAAGGGCTACGTGGACGGCATGATTTGCGGCACTTGGGCAACCACTGCGCAGCATTTGCAATACATCGACCAAGTCATTGGCAAACGTGCAGGTGTGAGCACCTATGCGTGCATGAACGGCTTGATCCTGCCTGACCGCCAAGTCTTCCTAGTCGATACGCATGTCAACTACGACCCAACGGCTGAACAACTGGCCGAAATCACCATCATGGCGGCGCACGAAATGCAGCGCTTTGGCGTCAAGCCCAAAGCCGCCTTGCTGTCTCACAGCAATTTTGGCTCTAGCCAAAACCCTAGCGCCATCAAAATGCGCGATACGTTAGCGCTGCTACGCGTACAAGCGCCGTGGCTGGAAGTGGACGGTGAAATGCACGGCGATGTCGCACTAGACGAAGCGGCACGCAAAGTCATCATGCCCAACACCACGCTCACGGGCGAGGCCAACTTGCTGGTCATGCCCAATATCGATGCTGCCAACATTGCCTACAACCTGCTCAAAACGGCAGCGGGCGGCAATATCGCTATTGGCCCCGTGCTCTTGGGCGCAGCCAAACCAGTCCATATCCTCACGTCTAGCACTACTGTGCGCCGCATTGTCAACATGACGGCACTCACCGTGGCGGACGCAAACGCGAGCCGCTAAAAATGAATCAAACCACGCGCCGTGCCTTATTTAAAACAACTGCAAGCCTAGGCGCCACAGCGGGCGTGGCTTTGCTGGGCGGATGCGCCACAGCCCAATCCCCAAGCGGCTCTGCGGTTAGTCCTTTATTTACGCTGCCAGCTATCACCGTACCTATCGTGGGAAGCAACAGCACATTCCCCGTGCGCCGCATTTATTGCATTGGTCGAAATTATCGAGCGCACTCGATTGAGATGGGTTCCAACCCAGACCGCGAACCACCGTTCTTTTTTCAAAAACCAACGGATGCCATTCAATACATTGCTCCGGGTACTGTGGTCGATCATCCCTATCCTACGTTGACCAAAAACTACCACTACGAAGTGGAGCTGGTCGCAGCGCTAGGTAAAGGCGGCAAGAACATCCCGATTGAAAAAGCGTTGGAGTATGTCTATGGCTACGCGCTGGGTTTGGACATGACGCGGCGCGATTTGCAGCGCGGCATGGGTGACGAGAAGAAACCGTGGGAAATTGGCAAAAGCTTCGATCACTCTGCACCGATTGGCCCGATTCATCCTGTCAGCAGCATTGGACACATTGGTAAAGCAGCGATCTGGCTCAAGGTCAATGGTGCGACCAAACAAAGCGCCGATTTGAGTTTGATGATTTGGAGCGTAGCCGAACAAATTAGCAAACTCTCGCAGGCGTTTGAACTCTTTCCGGGTGACATCATTTACTCTGGAACGCCAGAAAATGTGGGGCCTGTCAGTCGAGGCGATGTGATTGATTGCCACATTGATGGCTTACCCAATTTGAGCGTTAAGATTGTTTGATGCACAGTCTCCAACATCTATTTGACAACAATCGCGTATGGGCAAAGGCGGTTGAAGAAAAACATCCTGGATTTTTTGACGAACTCCAACACCAGCAAACCCCCAAATACCTATGGATTGGCTGCTCAGACTCACGCGTTCCCGCCAATGAAATTACAGGGCTCGCGCCAGGCGAAGTATTTGTTCACCGCAACATTGCCAACGTGGTCGTGCATTCTGATTTGAATGCGCTATCCGTCATTCAATACGCGGTAGATCACCTTAAAGTCGAGCACATTATGGTGGTGGGGCACTACGGCTGCGGCGGCGTGCTGGCTGCACTTCGGGGGACGCGACTGGGCTTGGCAGACAACTGGTTGCGGCACGTGCAAGATGTCAGGTTGCGCCATCGCAATCGCTTGATGCATCTATGCCAGCAAGATCAAGAAGATGTGCTTTGCGAAATGAATGTCGTCGAGCAAGTGGGCAACGTCGCTTTAACCAATGTAATGCAAGACGCTTGGGCTCGTGGCCAAAACGTTTCTATTCATGGATGGGTGTACGGGCTAAAAGATGGGCTCATCAAAAATTTGGACGTCACGATGAGTAAAGCTGATGAGGTCGTCAGCGTGTTTGGCAATGCCATCAAGCGTTACCCCAGAGCGGAAACGGCAAGCGTCAGCGTTTAATCATGCTTCAGAACGTTTAAGTGGTTTTTGAGAGTTTCTTAAGGACAAAAACGGTAGATCCTTGAAAAATAAAGATTCTTATTTTTCAAGTCCTAGGATCTACCATGAAACTCTATCAACCCTTTAGTTTTGCCCCTTTACTGGTGTGTCTTATTGGCTACGCATACGCCCTCGTAGGCTACGGCGACGGCACGTCAGGCGGCAGTCATCGCACTAGTGTCAGCAGCAATGCTGTCTCCAGCCCAACAAGTAAAGAACCTATCACAGGCGCCACTTGCACACTGTACAGCGCGGCGAACGCCGTGCTGGCAACAGGCATTGCCACCGCTGGCGCAGTTAATTTTGGCACGTTGACTGCCACGGGACCGGTCTATACCCATTGCACGGGTGGTACGGTGCGCAACACCGCCAGCATGACTAGCGTTGGCGTGTTAGTGGCAGGGCAGCCGCTAAGCATCTCGATGACACCACTGACCACAATAGCATGGAACGCAGTCACGGATGGCGCAGACAACTACGGGGCGATGCTAGCTGCGATTGCCAAAATAAAAAATAACAATGATGATCGATCGCTCACTGCAGTGATGACAACGCTTGGCCATGCTGTCAATACAAACGGAGCAATGACCTCGGCTATCAGTGCGCTGTTAGCAACGGCAGCCAGCAACCTAACTCATTCCGACAACAGCAACCTGAGCGTACAGGTCTATGCAGCATCCTCCAAATCAACCACGGCCAACAAAGGAAAAGCCACAAGTAAAAACAGTAGCACGCATACTGGCAGCATTGTGATGCGTTGAGACGAAAAGTGCTGCTTAAAAAAATTTAAGGAAATTTAAGGTTTTTTAATATTTTTTCAGTGTTTTTTAAGTACAAATTTTGTAAATCCTAGAAAAATAGCGATCCTCTGATGCTGAAAACCTAGGTTGTCATTCGGCGTTTTGAATAAGAAATATCCAATGAAGAAGACAACCCATCATGCCTAACAAAGAATTAAACTTATTAACCATCGCTGACAATTACCTTATCCCCCAATGGGCGATGGGGCAAGAACAAGGTCAATCCATGCTTGATACGCTGGTAGAAAATCTTGTGGTGGAGCGCACACTTGCAGACGCCAGTGCCCTCATTTTGCTGGGAGGAGTGAAAAGCAACTCCACAAGGGTTGAGGCATACGCCAATCAATTTACAACGGCCTCTACACTGGGCGTTACTCGTTGTATGCTCACGAGCTTGGAGGGTGTGAGCCGCTTCATCCAAGCGACCTGTCAAGATCATCTGCTCCCAACTGGGAAAGCTTTAGATGCACACGAGGCGGCGGCGACAGCCTCAGTTCAAAGTAATGATCAAGCCCTAGAGGCGTTTCGTCTAGGGGTTGTCAGCCTGGGCCGTGCGTGCTGCGAGACCACCCAACACGCGAGTAACTTGCTACTGGACGTGCAAACGTTGATCCCCTCTTTAGCGAGGCTATCAAGTCACATTGATAACGATGCGCTGCAACAACAAGCCAACATTGCCGACATCATGCAAACCGATGTGCTCCCCCATTTGGCGCAGTTAACCAATATGACCGTCTTTAATTTGCAAGTCAATCGGGTGCTGATCACATCACAAAATATCTTAAACGTCATGAGTGACTGGCAAGACCGCTTAGATTGGCTTATCGAGACCTCTCCTGCAGATATGCCCGCTCACTTTTACGAAGACCAAGCGCAAAACGCCATCCTATATTGGCACAATATGCAAGAGACTCTCAACAAACATTTATCTCGTCTTTAGAAAGTAAATGATGACTGCATCCACCACAACACCAGCGGCAGCCGAACAGGTCAGCCACGGCCTCAATTTGCAATTGGTACTGGCAGATGCCCAGCAAATGCCGCTACTGATCCAAATTATTGGTGCCAAACGGGATGCAACCTTTGCGTCTTTGCAGCAACTGCACTTTGTCCACTTCGCACGCTTTTTACCCAGCCACGATAACTCGGCGCTACAAGTCATTACTAGCTTTGATGGCCCGCTAGACGCCTATGTGCTTGATTTTGTGATTGCCATTGGCGATATTTTTGATGCCATTTTGAGCTTTGTCAAAGACGCTCCGCCGCTACCCGTGCGCGAGCATCCCAAAGCGTTTTATGAGTTTGTCAAGCGCAACAATCGCGTGGTGGTTGCGCCGCCCGCCTTGATGTGGGATGACTATCCCGTCTACAGCGCCTACCCTAACCGCACCGTCATTGATATCGTCGGCCCGCGTCAAACACCGCCGCCTGTGCGCACTGTGACCCCCTCAGTGGTGGACCTTGCCGATGTGCAAGGCAATATTTTGGCGGGTTATCGGACCGTCTGTGCGCGGCACTATTCGCTTCGCCTGCGCAACGGTCCAGCCGCACGTGCGCTGATCGCGCAATTGGTGGACGGTGATGGCACGCAACTCCCGCGTGTCACCACCGCAGCGCCGTGGACCACCAAGCCCAGTACGATGCTTAACCTTGGCATATCCGCCCAAGGCTTGCAGGCGCTTGGCCTGCCCGTTGATCAACTCACGGCATTTTCAAATGCCTTTTTAGTAGGTGCAGGCGATGTGGATCGTGCCACTGCCAACGGCGATACAGGCACCAGCAGCCCTGAGTTTTGGGAGATTGGCGGCGCGCGAACCGAAGTCCATCTGATGCTCTCACTCTTTGCGGGCAGTCATGCCAGTATGGCCGAATTTGAAGAACGGCATCGCCAGCTACTGGCCGCATTTGAGGCGCACCAGCTGGAACTCGTACACCAACATGAAGCACAGGCAATGCCCAATGGTAAGGTCCATTTTGGCTATGAAGACGGCATCGCGCAGCCACACCTAGCCGGGGTCTACACCGCGAAAACGGGCAAAAATTCCGACGCCGATTTGCAACCCCTCGCCAGTGTGGGCGAGTTTTTATTGGGCGCCGATTACAAAAGCGTGTACGGCGGTTCGAGCCTAGGTCAATTGCCAGCCGATTTGTGCCAAAACGGCACATTTGCAGCGGTACGTGTGCTCGACCAAGATGTGGCCGCCTTTGAGTCCACACTCGACAAAACAGCGAATGACGAATGGGTTGACCGCGAGTGGGTGGCGGCTAAGCTGATGGGTCGTTGGCGCGATGGACGCCCTTTGCTGCCACCGCCGCAGTCATCCGCATCCGCCGCTAGCCCTGCCAGTGGTGGCTGCCCTTTTGGACACGGCGCAAAGAGCGAGGCAACAGATAGCGCCCCCTCTGGAAAAAATGCGTTTGATTACGCACCCTCACTTGCCTATCCTGATCTGCCCAACGACTCGGACGGCATTCAATGCCCCATTGGCTCGCACGTTCGGCGCATGAACCCGCGTAGCAGCTTGGTTGCAGGACAACCCTATAGCCGCCGACTCATTCGACGCGGGATGCCTTACGGCCCTGCTTGGAGCAAGTCCAACCCCGATGCGCGGCGCGGTTTGTTTGGTCTCTTTATCTGCGGCGACATCGAGCGGCAATTTGAATTTTTGATGCAGCAATGGGCCAACAGTGATTTTTCCGCCAGCGGCATCAAGGGCACGCAAGACCCCATCATTGGTGCGCAAACACTCAGCGGCACGTTCAACATCCCCATGCCAACAGGCCAAGCCGATATTCGCGTTGACACGCCCAAATGGATTACCACGCGCGGCAGTTTGTATTTGCTCATGCCAGGCATCAACGCTTTGCGCTGGCTCGCCAAGGGCGTTGGTTTTGACGACACCGCGGCAGCGTCTATTGGCCCCGCGCAGTGGCTCTCCGAGCCGCCTGCCGTGCAAACCCAGTCGCGCCTAGCTCCTGCCGAGTTTGACCCGATGGATCCAGACTTTTTGGACAATCCCTACCCCTACTACAACGTCTTTCGCCAACATGCGCCTGTGGCGCTCGTCAAGCGGGGCGAGTACCAGTCATACTGGGTGTTTAGTCACGAACTGTGCAAAGAAGCAGCACTTGATCCAGCCACATACCTCAAACAAACGACTAGCACGCCGCTGCCGGGGCGTGGACTATTTTTTATGGATGATCCCGAGCATGCGGTGGCTCGCCCAGCACTCGACTCTCAGTTTATGCAGGCCATACAAGGCGTCGGGGACAGTGCCAAATCAAAGTCCATCAATGCCCTGCAAGCCATATTCGGCGTGCCCTCCAGCCAGGCGACTTCTCCCTCAACAGTCGATTTTGTAAGTGATTACGTCAATCCTGTTTTGCGTAACATCTTCATGGATATGTTTGGTTGGCCTGCCTCCCAATGGGCAGCTTTAGGGGATCTGGTCGAGATCATGCTGCAAGCCTTCAACCCCATGCTGCCGCTTGATGAGCGTACGCCCAGCTATGCCGCTGGCGCACAAATCATCCACATGTTGCAAGCGGGAGTAAGTCTCTGCCCCGCCCATGCAGCCCCGCCTGCGGGTCTGTTTTGCGGCATTCAAAGCTTGGTCGGCACGCCCGCGCTGACTCCCCCTGAGGCTATGAGCTCGGCGCTAGATTTTTTACTCGGCGGCTATCTTTCCAGCGTCTTTTTGGCCAGCACGGGCATGTTCAATTTGCTCCAGCACCCAAAGGCTTTAGCCGCCTACAAAAATGGCGACGCCACACTACGCGCCAACGCATTCGAAGAAATGAAACGCTTTGATGTGCCCTTCCAACTCGCCGATCGCTTCGCGGCACACGACATCACCCTTGGCGGCGTCTTAATTCCTAAAGACTCGCTCATCTCGCTCGTGTATGGATCTGCCAATCACGACGAGGCCGTTTATGGCGCAGGTGCCGAACAGTTCGACATTGAACGCGTCGCTAACCCTGCGCAAAATTTGGTATTTGGTGTGGGTGAGCACCGCTGCATTGGTGCACCAATGGCAGGACAGACAGTACCTATCGTGATGAATACATTTTTAGATAGCTATGCCAAGCCATCTATTGCAGTTCGCTCCAGTCAAAAGCGAGACGATCCATACTTCCGAGGTTTTAGCAAATTGTCATTAAGCCTCTAAATACCGATGGATCTCTTGTTCCAAATGGCTAGCTAGCACATCCTCATTGATGAGACCATAACTCTCATTCAGCAAGGCGTCCAGTTCCTCAGCAGGGATTTGCTGGGAAATCCCCTGCATCGCTGAGTCATGCATTTTTTGCGTCATCGCCTCACGCACCATCTCACGCGCGCTAAAAAAAGCATTGGCTGCACCTAGCATCCGTATCGCCGCAAAAGGTTGCTTCGCAGACGCCAACCACCCAGCAAACAAATCAGCGTGCTTTAACAAAATACCACTGCTGCGCCAATAAGGTAAGCCCAGTAAACAGGCCTGCCCAGCTTCTTCAAGCTCACCCTGATCAAGCAAAGCAGTCATCAAACCCACATGCGCTTGCGCGATGGTTAAACGGTTGTAGTGATGTTGGGCGGCTCCGCCTGTGATTTTTCGAAATAGCAGGAGTGCCGCACCGTGATCGCCTGTTTTTAAATGTAAATTGGCAATATCTAATTGAATCGCCAATACATAACGCTCAATGCCAGCTTGCTCAGCCAGCGACAGTGCTTGCCGGGCAAGACGTAGCGCAGCAGTATCTTGCCCTGTTTGACCCGCTAGCAGCGCCTGCACTTTAAGCCGCCGCATCCGATCTGCCACAGGCCAATCAGGCGCTTCCATGGCTTGCGCCTCTAACAATACTAATTTTGCTTCCACCAATTGATGGCTATCGAGCAGCGCTTCGGCACGCATTCGCCGGCAGGCATGCACATGACGCCAAGCGTCCATTGATTGGAATAATTTTTCTGATTTTAAGAATGCATCCATGCAGCGCGACGTGGGCAGCCTGCCATGCACGCCGCATCTGCCTAGCCATTGCCAATATCTTGCAGCAAGCGATTTTGGTGTTTTTTTATCCACCCAAAGCTCAACGACTAAAAGCCGCTGCAGCGCTTCACCCACAAAACCTGAGACTGCCAACACCATGCTGGATGCAGTCGCCAGCGCAATCGCCAACTCATGACTGGCATCATCAGGTTGCGCCACAGCCCAATCAAATGTGGCACGTATGTGATTCATCTCATCCCACAGTGCACGCGTACCGCGCTCTTTCACCAATTGCTTGCTTAAATCCAGCATCGCGACTGCCAGGCGATACTGCCACTGCGCCACCTCGCCTGCCTCATGAAGTTTTTCAAACGCATAAACACGGTGCGTCTCCAGCAGTCGATAACGCACCGTTTCATCGTCCGTCACCACCACTAACGACTGGTCAATCAAGCTCTCCAGCACTCCCATCATCGCCCATTCATCAAGGCCTTCGTCACACAGCAAGCACTTGGCAGCCGACAAGCTAAAGCTACCCACAAACACGCTCAGCCTTCTAAACATTTTGGCTTGGTCAGCGCTGAGTAAATGATGCGACCAATCCAACGTGGCTCGCATCGTCACTTGGCGACGATTTGTTTCGCTTAATGTTGTTGCATTGCCTAGCAAGCGAAAACGCTCGCTTAAACGCTCACGCACGCCGTGTACCCCCAGCATCGGCACGCGCGCCGCCGCTAATTCAATTGACAGTGCAACACCATCCAGTTGCTGGCAAATCACAATCACGTCAGGCAAAGTGCTCGGTTGCAAGCTAAAGTGGCGATCCAGCTGCTGCACACGTTGCACAAACAAACGAATCGCACCAAATGCGAGTGCAGCCGAGGCGGAGACCAGCTGGTCTGGCACAGCCAGCGTTCCCAACTGATAAACATGCTCCCCAGCCACACGCAGCCGTGCTTGACTCGTCACCAGCACTTGCACATCTGGCGCCTTGTTGAGAAGCATCGTCGTCACTTGCCGCGCCGAGTCCAGCAAATGCTCGCAGTTATCTAGCACTAGCAGCAATTGCTTCGACTGCAAGGCAAGAATAAGCTCGTCTAACGGCGCAGCGCTTCCTTGCAAGCCCACGCGAAAGCAATGTGCCAAGGACTCAGTCAATGTGCCGTCTTGCACCGCGCCACCATCCAACCACCACACGCCGTCACTCCATTTGTCACGGTGCAACGCCGCGACGCATTTTGCCAAATGCGTTTTGCCCACGCCGCCCGTACCTGTCACGCTGACTAAGCGATGCTGCTCCAGCAATTGGCTCAGCGCCCGTACATCGGCATCGCGCCCGTAAAGCTCAGGAATATTCGCAGGAAAATTACCTTTAACTTTTACTAAAGGCAACTCCGGCAAGACGGTCAACTCAAACTCTGTGACGGGCTCAGAGACTTGGGACGGAACAGTTGTCGGCGCTGCTGTTAAACAATAACCACGGCCAGGCAGTGTGGTGATGACTTTTGGGCCCAGCAATTTGCGAAGCGTTGAAACTTGAACTTGGAGATTGTTTTCTTCAACGATCACGTCAGGCCATACGATATCGAGCAGCGTTTGCTTGCTAACCACTTGCTTGTAACGCGAGGCCAACGCCACCAAAACATCGAACGCACGTGCACCCAGCAATGCCTCTCGATCATGGATGAGCAAAAGGCGCTCGTCAGGTTTAATTTCGAAGTCTTGAAAACGCATATGAACTTATCTTAAACGAACTTTACTAAGCGCCCAGTCGCCTTGTCATCAAGGCCTTGGCAGCGCGTGAATTTGTGGGGCGACCCAAAGCATCACTAATAAATTGCCCTGCATCAATCAGTGCATTCAAATCAATACCCGTTTCAATACCCATACCGTGCAGCATGTAGACCACGTCTTCGGTGGCAACATTGCCTGTCGCACCTTTGGCGTAAGGACAGCCGCCCAAACCCGCAATCGAGGCATCAAACGCGGCCACGCCCAGCTCTAGCGCAGCCAAAGTGTTAGCCAACGCCAGACCATAGGTGTCATGGAAATGCCCTGAGACGTCGGCTAAATCGAAGGATTTGAGTACTTGCTCAAACACCGCTTGTACCTTGCGCGGTGTGCCCACGCCAATCGTGTCAGGCACACCCATGTGCTGCACGCCCATGTCTTTTTGCGCTTTGGCGATACGCCCCACTACCGCAGGCTCTACTTCGCCTTCATATGGACAACCCAGCGCGCACGACACCGTGCCGCGCACGTAAAGACCCGCTGCACGAGCACTCGCAACCACAGGTGCGATGCGATCTAGACTTTCAGCGATGGAGCAATTCGTGTTCTTCTGGCTAAACGATTCTGTCGCCGCAAAGAACACAACAATCTCTTGCGGACGCAAGTGCAAAGGCATGTCCAGCAAGGCTTCCAAGCCTTTCATGTTCGGGACAAGCGCAGAGTAACGCACCCCAGCCTTGCGCTCGATGCCCGCCAAAACCAGCACGTTGTCCTTCATCTGCGGCACCCATTTTGGCGAGACAAAACTGGTCACCTCTAACTCCGTCAGCCCCGCATGTTGCAGGCGATGGATGAGTTCAATCTTGACCTCGGTGGGCACGACTTGTTTTTCGTTTTGCAAGCCATCACGTGGGCCCACATCAACGAGTTTGACTTTATTTGGAATCATTTTTTACTTTCTAAAGTAAGAAGCGCTGCGCCTTCTGCCACCTGCTCACCGGCTGCGTACAGCAACTCGCCCACCACACCATCCGCTGGTGCGGTGATGGCGTGCTCCATTTTCATGGCTTCCATGACAGCAACCACTTGCCCCTTCGTCACGGTATCGCCTGCCTGCACGGCAAAAGACACCACCTTGCCAGGCATGGGCGCGTTCAAACCACCGCCCGCATGTGCATCCTGCGCTGCCACTAAAGACAAACGATGGATGTGTCTGATCACCACGGCGCCTTTGTCCGTAAAGATGTGCATCTCGTCTGCCGCTTCGCTTTTTTGCACATAGACAGCCTGCAGGCCATGCTGTGCCTGATCTGCAAGACGGGCAATCTGGGACGCCTTATAGAATATGACCTGTGGGGCACCGCCCAATTCAAAATCAAAGCGCCGTGTACTCTCGCCATAGGCTCGCCAAGCATCCGTTTTGGATAGCGGATCATCACCTTGCAAAGATTGTTCAGCCTGCGCAATATGTGCCACTGCCGCTTCAATCGCCTCATCATTCGTCACAGGATGTTGATCAAAAAGCACAGCCCGTTCGCGCTCAATTAAAGCCGTATCGAGATTGGCTTTTGCAAACGATTCGCTTGCCACGACATGCCGCAAAAACTGCACATTGGTTTGCAATCCAACGATATGCGTTTGGGCAAGCGCCTTATCCAGCAAGGCCAACGCGTGTTCGCGTGTGTCGCCAATCACGATGAGTTTGGCAATCATCGAGTCGTAAAACGGCGAGATCGTATCTCCCTCGCGTACGCCAGAGTCCACACGCACGGGATGCTTGGCGGTTCCTCGTTCAAACGCCACATGCTCGCCGTGTCGGTACACATGCAGTGTTCCCGTCGCGGGCAAGAAATGGTTATCAGGGGACTCCGCGCAAATCCGCGCTTCAATCGCGTGGCCTTTGATGTGCAATTGATCTTGCGAAAGCGGTAGCGGCTCGCCCGCAGCAACACGCAATTGCCACTCCACCAAATCAAGCCCCGTGATGGCTTCAGTCACGGGATGCTCGACTTGCAGACGCGTGTTCATCTCCATGAAGAAGAATTTCATGCCCGCATTGCCGTCGATTTCCTCCGATTGCTCAACAATAAATTCAACCGTACCCGCGCCCACATAATTCACCGCCTTGGCCGCCGCCACCGCGGCCGCGCCCATCGCTTCGCGCATGGCTTGTGACAGCCCTGGCGCAGGCGCCTCTTCCAGCACTTTTTGATGACGCCGCTGCACCGAGCAATCACGCTCAAATAGGTAAACGCAATGGCCCTGCGTATCGCCAAAGACTTGAATCTCAATGTGACGCGGACGCTGCACGTACTTTTCAATCAGTACCGAGTCATTGCCAAAACTGTTGATGGCTTCGCGTTTGCACGAGGCCAAGGCAGACGCAAAATCGGCTGACTTATCCACAACCCGCATCCCCTTGCCGCCACCGCCTGCGCTGGCTTTAATCAGCACGGGATAGCCAATGCCATCGGCCTCAACTTGCAGCAATGCCGCATCTTGATTGGTGCCGTGATAGCCCGGAACTAGTGGCACACCCGCCGCGCTCATCAATCGTTTGGACTCCGCCTTTAAGCCCATCGCCAAAATGGCACTGGCTGGGGGGCCAATAAACACAAGGCCTGCAGCTTGGCACGCTATGGCAAATGCATCGTTCTCACTTAAAAATCCATAGCCTGGATGGATAGCCTCTGCGCCCGTTTGTTTAGCCGCTTGCAAGATACGCTCCCATTGCAAATAACTGTCTTTAGGTGCGCTGCCACCAATATGCACGGCGTCATCACAGCTAGCGACGTGCTTGGCGTTCGCGTCGGCATCGGAGTACACAGCCACGGTTTTGATGCCCATACGGCGGGCAGTAGCGGCGACTCGGCAAGCGATTTCGCCGCGATTAGCGATTAAGATTTTTTTAAACATATTTTTTAATTCTGTAGAGTCCAACTTGGCGCACGCTTTTGCAAAAACGCTTGCACGCCTTCGCGCCCTGCGGGGATGGTACGTGCGACAGCGATTTCTTTAACGGTGTGCGCGATCAGTTCGGGAGTGATGGGTTTTTCAACCACGGATTCAATCAACTTCTTGGTAGCCCTTATGGCGTCTGGGCTAGCAAGGCATAGTGCCTTGCAAAGCTTATCTACCGTGGCTTGCAGGGCGTCGATTGTTACAACCTCGCTAACCAAGCCCATCGCCTTCGCATCCAATGCCGAAAAGCGCTCTGCCGTCAGCCAATAGCGCTGGGCTGCTCGCACGCCCATGGCACGAATCAAATATGGGCTAATCGTGGCGGGAATGAGTCCGATCTTGACTTCGCTGACGCAAAACTGTGCGGTGTCTGCGACAACGACCATGTCACAAGCCGCGACCAAGCCCGTACCGCCTGCATAGGCATCGCCTTGAACCTGCGCCACGGTTGGCTTGGGGCAGCTGGCTATCGTGTGCAGCATGGTTGCTAGCTTGCCAGCGTCGCTTAGGTTTTCGTCGTGAGAGTAATCCGCCATACGGCGCATCCAATTTAAATCTGCGCCCGCGCAAAAAGCAGAGCCCTCAGCCGCTAGCACAATGCAGCGCACCTCAGAGTTCGCGCCCATGTCCTTAAAGGCCTGCGTCAATTCAGCAATCACGTCGTCGTTGAACGCGTTTCGAACTTCAGGACGATTGAGCGTGATCCGGCCAACGTGATTGGCAACTTCGACTATGAGGTGCGTCATTTGAAATATTCCTTAAAAAACGCAATCAATTTGGCTTGCGATGCGGCCTTGGCAGCGGGTTCGCCGCCTGCATGGACTGTTTTACTACCGTGCGGTGTTTTAAGCAGCACAGGTCGCACGGGCGCGTCACTGTCAAAACCGTGATTCGCATTCGCGTACGTGTCTTGCTGCACCAGCTCCGTCCACTGCACGGCAAGCCGCTGGCAAAAACCAGCATTCGTCCAATCATCAGCCGCGCCCAGCTGCAGCAAGATGGGCCTAGCAGGCTGCCAGTTGATGCGTCCCAGCCCGTCACCACAACCAGGATAAAACGCCAAAGCCGCGCGCGGCGCAACGACGTACTGCACATTTTTTTCATTCGCAAGCAATGTCGTCGAGCCGCCATGACTCCAGCCCAAAATGCCGATGCGCTGGGCGTCCACCTCTTCGCGCTTAGCCACATAGGCGACCGCCGCTTGCACATCGGTGACGCGCAAACTAGGCGGCACATTGCCGCCGCTACCGCAAACGGACTTCACGCCGCGCGCCGTAAAGCTATCTAAAAATAGCACATGCCAACCTTGCTCGTTTAAAAACTTGGCATACGCCACAGTCCGAAGATTGGGCTGACCACGAGGATTGAGCATGCCACCACATCCGTGCAAAGCCACAATGGTCGGGGCTTTCTGGCTAGAGGCGGTATAAAAATAACCGTCAAGTTGAATGCCGTTGTTGTCGATTTTTAGGAGTACTTGAGCGTTTGCCCAAGGCGCAAATAAAAGCCAGCTACTGAGTAAAAAGCGTCTCATGGTGTCAGCCCTCTAGTACTTCACATCTTCTAACCAAACCACATCGTTGTCCACAGCATAGAGCTTGCATTCGCCTTTGCCTTTGCGGTTGCAAAATTCGAGCGAGCGCTTAAGTGGGTCATCGCCACCAAAAGCAAAACCAGCAAACCCTTGCGCATCTAGCGCAAAAGCGCGCGGCGGGGTGGAGGCTAAAAACCTTTGGTAAGCCGTCTTCATGTTGTCGTTCAGATACGGTAGCTTTTCGATATTGGAAATTTTTGCAAAACCAGATGGCGCTGGCCTAGCTGTTTTTGCGTATGCGTATTTAGAATTCACAATTTTCGTGGGCAACCCTGCCACCGCCATTCTTGCCACTACAGGCTTTAACCAAATTGGCAAACCTGTGTAGCGACCAAACATCGAGTGCGCGTCTTCCTCAAAAACACCAAAAGCCACCATCTCCGCCTTGCCGCCTGCATCCACATACGACTTGTACGCTGGGTCAATCGCCTGCGGCGGAAAGTAGCTATCGTTTGCGCCGTAAAACCAAATCGACTCCACTTTGGTTTTTCCGCCAAAGCGGCCATAGGCATCTTTCAATGCGGCTTCCCAATTGCAGTTGGTCATTTTTAAGCCTCCTGCAAAATTAACAAAAACCTTAAAACCTGCGTCTGGGTTTTGCGCATAAGCCATTGTTGTTAATCCGCCGTGCGACTGTCCCATCATCAACATTCGCGAGCTATCCGCCCAGCTTTGCTTTTTGAGCCAGTCCACAATCGCTGCCACATCCTCAGCTTGCGCTTCGCCATTACCGCCGATGTTGCAGCTATCGCCCACGGTTGTGCCGCCAGAATTTGAAAAGCCTTGCCGCATCGGAACCACGACTGCATAGCCACGTTGCAGCAGTTCTCGCACGGCTGGGATAGGCCGATAGCGCGGCTGAAACCGATTGCTTCCACCGGGCGCTTTGCCGTGATTAATGACAGCGAGAGGAAACGGCCCCGCGCCATCAGGCTTAAAAAGCGTGGTCTCTAAATCAATGCCCCATTTGTTTTCGTTTTTGATAAAAACAATTGATTCACCAAGCGAGGGGTCAACTGGCGTATGGGGCGCTTGTGCTTGGGAAAAAAATGTAAAAAACAAAATGAGGTAGATAAAGTAATGCTTTCTCTGACTCATAGCATCACATCCGAAACACACCAAACTTGCTATCAGGAATCGGCTGATTCAACCCCGCCGATAGCGCCAAGCCCAATACCCGCCGTGTATCCACGGGGTTAATGATGCCGTCGTCCCACAGTCTTGCGCTGGCATAGTACGGGTGCGATTGATGCTCGAACTGGTCTAGCAGCGGCTGCTTGAATGCTTGCTCTTCATCTTTTGACCACGCGCCGCCTTTGGCCTCGATGCCATCACGCTTCACGGTTGCCAGTACGCTGGCCGCCTGCTCGCCGCCCATCACGCCGATGCGGGCGTTCGGCCACATCCAAACGAAGCGAGGATTGAACGCACGGCCGCACATGCCGTAATTGCCTGCGCCAAAACTGCCACCAATGATGATGGTGTATTTAGGCACGTTGGCGGTCGCGACAGCCGTCACCATCTTTGCACCGTGCCTGGCAATGCCTTCGGCTTCGACCTTTTTGCCAACCATAAAGCCCGTGATGTTTTGCAAAAACACGAGTGGAATTTTTCGCTGGCAGCACAGCTCGATAAAGTGAGCGCCTTTTTGCGCCGACTCAGAAAACAAAATCCCGTTGTTGGCGACGATGCCAACGGGCATGCCCTCTAAGTGCGCGAAGCCGCACACCAGCGTGCTACCGAAGCGTGATTTGAACTCGTGGAAGTCGGAGTCATCCACGATGCGAGCAATGATTTCGCGTACATCGAATGATTTTTTAGCATCAACTGGAATAATGCCCACTAGCTCAGAGGCAGCATGGCGCGGGGCTTGCGGCGTTTTGAGCGTTGTCTCGTGATGCTTGCTGCGATTGATATGCGCGACCGCTTGCCGCGCCAGCGCCAGCGCATGCGCGTCGTCGTTCGCCAAGTGATCGGCCACGCCCGACAGCCGCGTATGCACATCGCCGCCGCCCAGCTCTTCAGCGCTCACCACTTCACCCGTGGCGGCTTTCACTAGCGGTGGGCCTGCCAAAAAGATCGTGCCTTGATTCTTCACGATGATGGTCTCATCAGACATGGCGGGCATGTACGCGCCGCCTGCCGTGCAACTGCCCATCACCACCGCAATCTGCGCGATACCCAATGAACTCATTTGCGCTTGGTTATAAAAGATGCGGCCAAAGTGATCGCGGTCAGGGAACACTTCGTCTTGATTGGGCAAGTTCGCACCGCCCGAGTCCACCAAATAAATGCAAGGCAAATTGTTTTGCTGTGCAATCTCTTGCGCCCGCAAATGCTTCTTCACCGTCATTGGAAAGTACGTGCCGCCCTTCACCGTCGCATCATTGCAAACAATCATGCAGTCCACGCCCGCGACACGGCCAATGCCTGCGATGATGCCCGCGGCGGGCGCAGCATCTACGCCCTTGGCGTCTTGATACATGGCGTACGCGGCGAGTGGCGCGATTTCTAAAAATGGCGAGCCTGCGTCGAGTAACAAATCCACACGCTCACGTGGCAGCAGCTTGCCCCGCGCGGCTTGCTTAGCGCGGGCTACAGCCCCCCCGCCCTCAGCAATCACAGCTAGTTTGGCCTCTAGGTCAGCGACTAGCGCGGTCATCACCGCGCTGTTGGCGACGAAGTCTGCGCTTCTTGAATTGATTTGAGTGGTGAGAATGGTCATTGGCAATCCATGGTTGAGGAACAACTATACAGTTTTGAGCTACCCGTCTTTCTTACAATCAACCCATGACGACTTCAACCACCTCATTCGATATCTGCATTCACGGTGCGGGCTTTGTCGGGCGGACACTGGCGCTCTTATTGGCACGTGCTGGCTTAACGGTTGCGCTGGTCGATGCATACGCGCCCCATGACGCTGTGGACATTCGCGCCTTTTCACTCAATCACTCATCCAAAGCGTTACTAGATGGCGTGCAGGCGTGGCCTTCGGACGCACACGTCACGCCCGTTTTGTCGATGGCGGTATTTGGCGATGCGGGCGGCGTGGCACACTTTGGGCAATCTGAGCACGTGGAGACGCAAAAAACACAGGGTGAGCCACTCAATTGGATTGTCGATGTCCCCGCTCTAAGTACCGCTTTGCAAGAGCAAACGGCTCGCGAGCCTTGCATCACATGCCTTACATCCGACGATGGCCTGCAAGCCAAGCTACACGTGGTTTGTGAAGGTAAGCCCTCTGTCATGCTTGGCCAGCTTGGCGTAGCAGCCAAGACCATTCGCTATCCGCAGCACGCGATTGCGGCAAGGTTGACGTGCGAGCATCCGCATCAGCACGCTGCGCGCCAATGGTTTAACGAGCGCGGCGAGGTGCTGGCGTTGTTGCCGCTAGGCGGTGCAGAGGCAAATGCGCGAGAAGTTGCACTGGTGTGGTCACTGACATCCGAGCATGCCCAAGCAATGCAAAACGCGGCGCCTGCCGATTTCACAACGGCCTTAACCGCAGCGGCAGGCCATACTTTAGGCACAATGACACTTGCTAGCTCACGTGCGCTTTGGCCGCTACAGCTCACGCAGATACCTACTTGGATAGGAGAGCGCGACGGTAAAGTATGGGTACTAGCTGGCGATGCAGCGCACGCTATGCACCCACTGGCTGGGCAAGGTTTAAACGTCGGGCTAGGCGATGCTGCGCTCTTGGCCGATACGCTACAAAATTTTTTAGTTAAGTCACCACTTTTTAACCCCAGCCCGACCACGATCAAGCGTGCGCTTGGCAAGTACGCTCGCGCAAGGCAAGCGGCAGCGGCAGAAATGTCTGGCGTGACGGATGGACTGCATTTACTGTTTGCACACAAACACCCACTGGTGCAGCAAGCGCGCAATTGGGGCATGAAGCTGTTTGACCGCGCCGATGGGCTAAAGCGGCAAGTCATTAAAAAGGCACAATAAGCACATGAAACACACAAAATCTATGACTAAAATTCTCTTCTCCGTCTTACTGGCAATCGGCCTGCAAGTCATGTTCAGTATGGCCTACGCGCAAGAAGATGTGATTCGAAAAAACCTTGCTGAGCGCATTCCTAAGCTACCCAAAATCGATGAAATCGTCAAAGCACCGATTGCAGGCCTGTATGAGATTCGCGTGGGTGGAACCGATATTTATTACACCGATAGCGGCGGCAACTATCTGATTGACGGTCAACTGATTGACGCTAAATCGGGTAAAAATTTAACCGAAGAGCGCGTGAACAAACTCTCTGCAATTGACTTTAAAGACCTGCCACTCAAGGACGCCTTCGTCATCAAACGCGGCACGGGTGCACGCAAAATCGCGGTGTTCGAAGACCCCAACTGCGGCTATTGCAAGCGTTTTGAAGCCGATATGCAAAAGGTCAACAACGTCACGGTGTACATGTTTTTGTATCCCATTTTGGGAGACGACTCCACCGTTAAATCGAAAACCATTTGGTGCGCTGCCGACAAAGGCAAAGCATGGATGGATTGGATGCTGAATGAAGTGCCACTCAGAGGTCAAAGCAAATGCAACACCGATGCACTGGCACGCAATGTCGAGTTTGGCAAAAAGCATCGCATCACCGGTACGCCCACGCTACTCTTGGCGGATGGCACACGCATTCCGGGTGCCATTGGCAGCGCACAGCTGGAGAAGATGCTGGCCGACGTCAAGGTTAATTAAGGGTCATTCCCGCGAAGGCGGGAATCCACAATGATGGCAATAATTCAACACAAAATCGAGTTGCATGACCTGCATGCGCATCTCTTCAAAGTCACTCTCACCATCCCCGAACCCGCGTCTAATCAGGCGTTCAGCATGGCGGTGTGGATTCCAGGCAGCTATTTGGTGCGAGAGTTTTCTAAGCAAGTGCAAGAGCTAACTGCCAAGCAAGGCGGCAAAAATATAGCCATCGCGCAGCTTAGTAAAAATACGTGGCGCCTCGCGAATACACCCACCAAACCCATCACTCTCACCTATTTGGTTTACGCTTTTGATGCCTCGGTGCGCACGGCTTTTTTGGATAGCACACGCGGCTTCTTCAATGGCACGTCACTGTTTATGAGGGTTACAGGACAAGAGGGCACGCCGCAGCAAGTGCTGATTGAGCCATCCGATACAACAAAAAATTGGCAGACGGCTACTAGCCTAACAAAGCTGGCGACGAACCTTTACCAAGCAGACGACTACGACGAGCTAGCCGACAGTCCGTTTGAGATGGGCGAGTTTTGGGAAGGTAGATTCACAGCTAGTGGAATCAAGCATCGTTTTATCGTGAGTGGTGCAGCCGCCACGTTTAATGGCAAGCGGCTTTTGGCGGATACAAAAAAGATCGTGGAGACGGAACTTTCGTTTTGGCATGGTAGGGCGGAAAAGCCTCTGAAAGCTTTGCTGGATAAGGGCTACGTCTTCATGCTACGGGCCATGGACAACGGCTACGGCGGGCTAGAGCACATGAATAGCACGGCGCTAATTGCCAAGCGCAGCGACTTGCCACGCATCGGTGACGACACCACGAGTGATGGCTACATCACGCTACTCGGCCTCATCAGCCACGAGTATTTCCACACATGGAACGTCAAACGTTTGCGCCCCGCAGAGCTTGTGCCGTATGACTATGACGTTGAGAATCACACCGAACTGCTGTGGTTTTTTGAAGGATTCACCAGCTATTACGATGACCTCATTTTGCGCCGTGCAGGACTGATCAATGACGAGCACTATTTGGGCTTGCTCGCCAAGACCATCAATCAAGTGCAGCAAACACCAGGGCGGTTGGTTCATTCGTTGGCAGACTCTAGCTTTGAGGCGTGGACCAAGTACTACCGTATGGACGAGAACTCATCCAACAGCACGGTGAGCTACTACACCAAGGGTTCGCTAGTCGCGCTGTGTTTGGACTTGATGTTGCGCCAAAGTGGTTCTAATTTGGACACCGTGATGCAGTCGCTCTGGCAAAAGCATGCGGCAAAAGGCAAGGACAGCATCGGCGCGATTGATGAAGCGGCACTGGTAGAGGCCATACCTGATAAGGCCTCTGGGCAAGCTTTGCTTAAATGGGTGCGTACCACTGAGGAGCTACCGCTCTCCAAACTGCTGGCAAGTGCTGGCATAGAAACCGTGGCGGTCAAGGCCAATCTTGCGCAGCAACTGGGGCTGCGTGTTGGCACGAACGGCAGCATCAAGATCAAGCAAGTATTGACGGGGACACCAGCACACAAGGCAGGCTTTGCGGCGGGAGACGAATGGTTGGCAATTGAAGTGAAAGATCAAACGTGGCGCATCAGCAATTTGGATGACGTGCTGCTCTACGCATCTGCTGGCAAGCCAATCACAGCGTGGATTGCACGGGATAAGCAGATGCTGAAGTTGGATTTAACCTTGCCAAAAAATCAAATGCTAAATGCAGATGTGAAACTGAAAATCACTGATGCGAAGAAGCTGTCTAGTTGGCTGGGATAACCGTCCCTGCAATCTGCGCGCTCTTGCCTCTAAACATCGCAATCGTCTCGCCCTTTTGATTCGTCACGCGCATGTCGTAAATACCATGCCGCCCGGACAGCGTTTGCTCAACGCCTTCGCAAGTGAGTACATCATGCAGGTGCGCAGGCTTTAAAAATTCGATGCTACATCCTGCCGCTACGGCGACTTTGTTGTAGCTATTGCAAGCAAAGGCAAAGGTAGAATCCGCCAGCGTAAAGATAAAGCCGCCGTGGCAAATTTGATGCCCGTTAAGGTGCAGTTCGCGCACTTGCATCTCAATCACAGCGCGGCCTGGCTCAGCTTTGATGAGCCGCATCTGCATCGTATCTTTGGTCGCTACGTCTACGCTCCACATGGATGCAGCGACGGCGGTGGCGAGTTCTTTTGGATTCATCTTATTCACCTTTAAATTGAGCAGGTCGTTTTTGCAAAAATGCGCTCACCCCTTCAATATAGTCATGCGTGCCACCAAGTGCAGATTGCACATCGCGCTCTAAATCGAGTTGCTCTTTATAGGTGTTGGTCACTGCGCTGCGCAGCAAATGCCGCGTTTCAATTAGTGCTTTGGTGGGCATCGCTGCCATGCGGGAAGCCATAGCCAGTGCGGCCTCCAGAGCATCGTCCGCCACATCCCAGATCAGTCCCCAGTCCTTCGCTTGCGCGGCGGTGAGCTTATCGCCCGTCATGCACAGCGCCATCGCGCGTGCCATACCGAGGCGCTGCGGGAGTATCCACGAGCCACCCGAATCGGGGATGAGTCCAATCTTGCTAAACGCTTGGATGAAGCTGGCCGAGGGCGTGGCGATGGTGATGTCACAACCCAACGCATACGATGCGCCCGCGCCTGCCGCTACGCCGTTGACAGCGGCAATGGTGGGTACGCGCAGCAGTTGCAGTTTGAGCGCGGTGGGATTGAAGTAGTCGTTAATCACGGCGCGAGGATTGGCGCGTTCCACCAATTTTGGGCCTTCAGAAAAATCGAACTCGGATAAATCCGCGCCTGCGCAAAAGCCGCGTCCTGCGCCCGTCAGCACCATCGCGCGGATTGTTTTGTTGGCGGCAATTTCGTCAAACACAGCCCACAGGTCTTTGTGCATTTGCTTGGTCAAGCTATTCAACGCCGCTGGGCGATTGAGCGTGACCAGCGCAATTTGTGCCGTGCCTTCGCCTTTTAGTTCAAATAAAACGTCGCTCATATGTGCATTCCTTGTCAGTGATGTGGATGCGGGAAACTGTACCATTGCATCTTTGTCAACGCTATTAGGAGTCACCCCATGA
>CANFCG010000007.1 GCA_947445115.1 Comamonadaceae bacterium
TAAAGCGTGTCAAACGCGAGAGACGACTTGCCCGACCCCGACAGTCCCGTAATCACCACGAGCTGATTGCGCGGAATATCAAGGTCAATGTTTTTAAGGTTGTGCGTCCGCGCCCCACGAATAGAGATGTGCGTCATCGCCGATGGGCGGCGTGCAGCTTGGGCGAGAGGGAGTCCGATATCTGGGCTGTCAGTATGTGAGTTCACGAGAGAAGGCTAATTAACAAAACCTTCCATCATAGGGGGTTAGATGAAAGGTTTCAAACATTCAAAACCAAACCACCCTCACGCCGTGCTGCGCCACCCGCAATCAATTCCTCGATATAGCCGGCAACCCACATATCCATTGACTTATCTGCAAAGCAGCGCCCACGCACCATCTCAAAATAAGGTGTTGCTTTTACCCAGTCGATAAAGGCAGACTCGGGAATGCTTTGCAGCTCTAGCAACTTATATTTGAGTAGCACCTTGATGGCGTAGCGTGCATGTTTAGGCGGGTTTTGTACAAAGCCATCCAATCGATTGCGCGCCACTGCCAGTGCAGCTGTCACCTCATCACCGGCGAAGACAGAGCCGTGCCCAGGGATGACGGTTTGCGGATTGAGGCGCTCAATCACATCTAGCGTTTGCGCGACTTCATCGAAAGCTCGCTCACCTTCCAACTCTTGAAACACCACGCCAAAGCCGTTTTGCCACAGTGCATCGGCAGAGATCAGCGTGCGGCTCTCGGGTTCAAACAAGATGATGCTGTGCGGGTCGTGCCCAGGCGCGGCGTGGACTTGCCAGTTGGTGTCACCAAGCATCACTTCGTCGCCATGCTGCATGGTGTACTGAAATGTGAAGCGCGGGCAGTTTTGCCCCGTCGGTTTGTAGCTGAGTGCATCGTCATCCCAACTTGCCACATGCTTCGCTAAGCCGTATGGGATATGGGTTTGCACCGTGCCGTTTGTACGTCCGTATGCCGCCTGCAACGCCGCATTGCCACCACAGTGGTCGCTGTGCAGATGGGTGTTGATGATGTGGTCTAGTGGTCTGTCTTTGAGACTTGCCCTGACGAGCGCCAGCGTTTGATCGGTGTGCGTGCAGTAACCCGTATCGACCAGCGCCGTGCTGTCCTTGCCGACGAACAAGATGTTGTTACTGGACAACCAGCCGCGCTCGAAGACGGTGAGGTCAGCGGGAAGTTGTTGTTTTTGCGAAGTGCTCAGTGTGCTCATCCTTGCATAGTACGGTATGCCTGCTCTAGCCCACGCACGTATTGCCGTTGATCGAAATACACGCTCGCGGCTTTGCTTTGGGCGAGCATCTTTTTTATTCTTTGTAGTTCTGCTGCGTCCGTCGCCAGCTCTAGCGCCCTCGCTTCGTAACTTGTCATATCGGTCGTTATCAATTCGGGTAAGTCTAATGCAGTGAGGATGCTGCTGGCCACTCGGCTAGCAAACGATTGGCCTTGCAAGGTAAGCACGGGCAAGCCCGCCCATAGCGCATCAGCCGCAGTCACGTGCGCGTTATAGGGGAAGGTATCCAAAAACAAATCTGCCAATGCATAGCGCTGCAAATGTTCGTCAAAACTATCGACACGTTTAGTAAAAATAAGTCGCGCTGCATCTATCCCTGCCGTTTGCGCAGCTGCTTGCAAGTTCGCCACTGTCCAGCGGTTATTCGCTTGCAACCAGAGCACGCTTTGGGGTACGACACGTAAGAGCCTAAACCAGCAAGCCAGCACGTCGGGCGTGATCTTGTAGGGGTTGTTGAACGCACAAAAGACAAATCCGCTCTCGGGTAAACCATGCTGAATAAGGGCTACAGGGCGACTCTCTGGCTCATGCACCACAGGACGCTCATTGTTGTCGGGCATAAAGCTGTGCGGCAGTCGAATCATTTTTTCAGAATAAAACTGCTCGCAACTTGGCGGCACAGCCACCTCATCCGCAATCAAATAATCAATCCACGGCGCACCCGATGTGCCTGCATAGCCCAGCATAGCCACTTGCACGCGACAAGGGCGACTCTGCAAAATCATGGGTCTGCCGCCCAGCATATAGAGCGACAAGTCAATCGCAATATCAATCTTCATGGCTCGGAGTTGCTCGGCAATCTCAGCATCTTTTAAATATCCAAGTGCATAAAAGTGCTCAAATGCGCTTTCAATGCGCTTGCGCCACGGACTGTCGTCTTGCACGTTGTCGGTTGCAACGCCTATGACTTCAAACGCGTTACGGTCGTGTGCCTCGATGCTAGGCAGTAACTGCTGCGGCACGGGGTTTACGTGCCAATCGGACGAGAGATAAGCGATGCGGATTCTGCGACCTGCGGTGCGCGGTTTTGCCAGCTTTTTAGGGGATCCTGCGCTTTGCGCGAGACCCATTCCAGCGTCAATGTACAGCCGCTCCACATGACGCTGTGCCGCTAGCAAATGCCACGCGGGATCATCCCGTGTCGCCAGCAGCGGGTAGGGGTGCGGCAGGTACTTTGGATCAGCATACGTCTGGCCACGCATCGCTCTCACATGCTCGGCAACACCTTGGTGCGAACAAGTCTCTAGTAAAAGTTGCAAATAGCTGTGGTCGTAGTTGAAGGCTTTAAAGCCTTGCGCCACGGCCTCGCCAAACACCTTCAAAGCCTTATCCAGCTTGCCCTCTGCGTAGATGGTTGTGCCGTATTGATAGGCAACAATAGCCAAATTGGTTTTTGCATTTTGGTAGTTTGGATCAAACGCTAGCGCCTTGTGATACGCGGCAATGGCGGCTTCGGGGTCACCCAGTTCGTCCAGCACATTACCTAGATTATTCCAAGCAATTTTGTTTACTGGTTCTTGCGCTGTCATCGCCAAAAAGCACGCGCCAGCTTCTTGCCAGCGCTTTTCAGCGCACAGCGCTAGGCCTTGTTCGACAAGGCTTAGCGACTGATGTTGAGGATTATTTGCCAGCTCGGAGTTCACGCCGCAAGATTTTACCGACGTTCGTTTTAGGCAAATCGTCACGGAACTCGATGTGTTTTGGAATCTTATAGCCTGTCAAGTTTTGACGGCAATATTTCGCCACATCGTCTTCGGTCAGCATCGAATCGCTCTTCACCACAAACACCTTGATGGCCTCGCCTGTCTTTTCATCTGGGATACCAATCGCAGCGCACTCTACTACGCCCGGGCAGAGCGAAATCACATTCTCGAGCTCGTTCGGGAAGACGTTAAAGCCACTCACAATAATCATATCTTTTTTACGATCCACGATCCGGACATAGCCGCGCTCATCCATGGTGCCGATATCGCCCGTACGCATAAAACCATCAGCTGTGAATGCAGCCGCTGTTTCTTCTGGCTGGTTGTAGTAGCCCACCATGACATTGGGACCTTTAATGCAAATCTCGCCCGATCCGCCAATAGGCTGCGAAACGCCGTCATCATCTTTGATCGCAATCTCAGTGCTCGGTTGCGGCAGGCCAATCGTGCCCGAAAACGATGTCGCGTTGACGGGGTTATTGGTACCAATGGCGCAGGTCTCGCTCATACCCCAGCCCTCGACCATGGGGCAGCCCGTAACCTCAAGCCAACCTTTGGCCGTGCCCACCGAAGCAGCCATACCGCCGGCTTGACTTAAACACAACTGGCTAAAGTCCAACGCCTTGAACTGCACGTTTTGCAGCAAAGCATTGAACAAGGTGTTGACTGCAGGAAAGATATGAAACGGACGTTTTTTAAGCACGTCTACAAATCCGGGAATATCACGCGGATTAGGAATGAGCGTCATGTGTGAGCCCTGCCGAATGGCAAGCAAACACAGCGTCAGCGCAAAGATGTGATACAGCGGCAAAGCTGCAATGCTATTGATTTTGCTGGGGTCGCTGATCCGTACCGTGGCAGGCGCAAACCAGGCCTCTGCTTGCAATGTGGCCGCAATCACGTTGCGATGCGTCAACACCGCCCCTTTAGACAGCCCCGTTGTACCACCTGTGTACTGCAAGAAAGCAATCGAATCACCGGTTGCGGTACTCGGCTTCATTGACTTGCCAGCACCCTCGGCCAGCATCGCCTTGAACGTCATGACCTTGCGTTTAAGACCTGATGGACTTTGCAGCGGGATCTTGTATGCAGGCACCATTTTTTTTAAATGCCGCACCGCGAAGGTAATGAAATTGCCTTTGAGAAAACCCAATAAATCGCCCATGCTGGCAACAATGACGCGCTCAATTGGCGTATCGTCAATCACCTCTTGCAACGTTTTGGCAAAGTTTTCCAAAATCACAATCGTGGTGGCACCTGAGTCTGCCAATTGATGCTTGAGCTCTCTCGCCGTATAGAGCGGATTGACGTTCACACAGGTATAGCCGCTGCGCAAAATGCCAGCCATCGTGACGGGGAATTGGGGTACGTTAGGCAACATTAGAGCGACGCGTTCGCCTGCGGGCAACCCTTGCGCCTGCAGCCACGCACCCACAGCGGTGGAGAGCTCGTCTAACTCGCCATACGTCATCCACTGATCCATGCAAACTGAGAAGCGGTTGTTAGCATTTTTTTTGAATGATTCGTTAAACAATGCCGCCAACGAGATATACGCATTCGGGTTAATTTTGTGCGGCACACCGGCAGGGTAACTATCAAACCAAGGCTGTTTCATGGTGAGTCTCCAAATAATGAGGCAAATAAAAGCACGATTGTGCAATTTTTATGCGCTGTTTGATATTAGTAAAAACCAAGGGCAAAAAAATAAAAAAGTAACCGCTTTATGATGTGCCTATGAATTCTGATAGTCCACTTGCCGCTCGTTCGTTCCTACGCAAAATTGCCGAATACCTGCACCCAGGTCCAGACTCCGTTGCCGAGCTCTTAGCCACACTGGAGGAAGCGCAGGACAAAGACCTTATCAATGCACAAAGTCTTGCCATGCTAGAGGGCGTCCTCAAGCTGTCAAGCATGACCGCTGGCGACGTCATGGTGGCAGCGCCGCGTATGGATTTATTAAATATAGACGCGGGCTTTGACGAGCTGCTGAACGTCGTCATTGATACCGCGCACTCGCGCTTTCCTGTCTTTGAAGGTGAGCGAGACAACATCATCGGCATCTTGCTGGCCAAAGATTTGCTCAAGCGTCAGCGCTCACCCGAGATTAATTTACGGGCACTTTTGCGCACCGCCGTCTTTGTGCCCGAGAGTAAGGGCCTGAACGATCTACTGACCTCCTTTAGGGGGGAGTCAAGCGGCAAGGGCAATCACCTAGCACTGGTGGTGGACGAGTTTGGTAAGACGGCGGGACTGATCACCATTGAAGATATTTTGGAGGAAATCGTGGGCGAAATCGAGGACGAGTTTGACACGGTGGATGGTGACGCCGCATCCATGGACATCGTCTCATTGCCCGAAGATGGCGCCTACCGCGTGAGCGGCCAAGCCACGCTGACCAAGCTCTCGGAGCAATTTGACTGCGCGTTTAACGAGACCGAGCAAGAGCAATTTGAAACCATCGGCGGGCTGGTGGCGCACCGCATGGGACACGTCCCGCGCAAAGGCGAAGAGCATATGGTGGGTGGTTTGCGTCTCGTGGTGCTCATCTCCACCAGCGGTGCCATTAAGTGGTTCCGCGCGACCCGTCTTGCATGAGGGTCTAGGTATGAACGCGATTTTTTTTGGCGTCCTACATGGCTGGTCCCTATCCAATCCTTGGAATGGACAGGCCGTTTGGTGGCTGCAACTAGTGGCCATGGTGTGGCTGGTGCGTGCACTCATGCGCGCCCCATCGCCCAAGGCCGCATTCGCGTGCGGCGGCTTCTTTGCCACTGCGTGGTTTGCGTCTAGCTTATGGTGGCTCTACACCTCGATGCACACATACGGTGGTCTTGCCGCGCCGCTAGCGGCCTTGGCTGTGCTGGCCTTATGCGGTTTGCTCGCCAGTTTTTATGCCGTCGCCTGCTGCGCATTCGTCTGGCTCAAACGCGGCGGAACTGCTGCTGCTCACACGGCAGTTTTCGATGCGCTTTTGTTTGCAGCGTTATGGCTGCTAGCCGAGCTTGCGCGCGCGACGGTTATGACGGGATTACCTTGGAGCGCCGTGGGCTACGCGCACATCGACAGCCCCTTGGTTAGTGCGGCACCATGGGTTGGCGTGTACGGCATCTCGGCGCTGGCAGCTTTTATTTCTGCGCTGTTTGTGCTGACACGCTCGTGTGGATTCAAGATTTTGATCGTGCTCGTGTTGGGCATCAAAACCTGCCTGATGGCTAGCCCAGAGGCCTTACTAGACAAGGCCTCTCAGAGCAACCTCCTGCCAAGGCTGACTGTGCGTCTTTTACAAGGCAACATTCCACAAAATGAAAAATTTCATGCTCAAACAGGCGTCGCTACCGCACTAACTTGGTATCAAGAACAGCTCTTAGGGGCGGTGCAGAGTGGTGTCGGTTTGGTCGTCACGCCTGAAACTGGCGTGCCGCTATTACCGCAACAATTACCGCTAGGTTATTGGCCAAAGATTGCTGATGCGTTCACACAGCAAAGCAAGACGGCGGCGCTCATTGGCATCCCGCTAGGTACTATGAGCGAGGGCTACACCAACTCCGCGATAGGACTCAGCAGTGCGGCGACGCCTTATCGCTATGACAAACACCATCTTGTGCCGTTTGGTGAATTTATCCCGCCGCTCTTTCGCTGGTTTACCACCCTCATGAACATTCCGCTAGGTGATTTCAACCGAGGCGCGTTGGCGCAACCCTCCTTTGCCCATGCGGGCCAGCGCTTTGCCCTCAACATTTGCTTTGAAGATTTATTTGGCGAAGAGCTTGCCAAACGCTTTGCGGATAGAGCCACCGCGCCCACGATCTTTGTCAATGTCAGCAACATGGGCTGGTTTGGCGATGGCATGGCAATTGATGAACATCTCAACATTTCACGTATGCGCGCCATCGAATTTGATCGCCCCATGCTTCGCGCCACCAATACCGGCGCGACGGCCGTCATCGACCACAAAGGCGTGGTCATGCAAAGCCTAGCCCGCAGCACGCGCGGGATGTTAAATGCCGAACTATCGGGCGAGATGCTGGGCCGAACCAGCCTGACGCCATATGCCTCGTGGGCCTCTACCTATGGTCTGCAGCCCTTATGGGTTATGGCTTGTGGGCTGATTGCTTGGGCATTTTTAAGACGTAAAGTAGATTCCCGCCTTCGCGGGAAGGACAAGCATTTATGACCACAACAGTTCCATCACCCTGCATTTCGATTTGCCAAATGAGTCCTAAGACGGGGCTGTGCGTGGGCTGTCTGCGCACGATTGACGAAATCGCCAATTGGTCGATATTGCCTGACGATGAAAAATTAAAAATCTTGCGACTCGTGGGGGTACGCACTTTATGAATGACACCGCACAGATTCAATTTTTCTACGATCCAATCTCGCCCTATGCCTACCTCGCGTTTGCGCAGCTACCCAAGGCATTAGAGGGGCTGAGCTACAGCGTCAGGTACACGCCCATTTTGTTTGCCGCCATGCTCAAAATCCACGGCCAGCTTGGCCCTGCAGAGATTGCACCTAAGCGTGATTGGACGTATCGGCAAGTGCTATGGCAAGCCAAACAGCTTGAAGTTGATTTTCAAATGCCAGCCGCGCATCCGTTTAATCCACTGCCACTTTTGCGCTTGGCCGTTGCCTGTAGTGATGAAGACGGCAACACCAATCGCTTTGTCACGCAGCAAATTTTTAATCACGTGTGGGGCGAAACCGAGGATGGCGCAGCACAAGATGCAGCCGACCCCGAGCGCCTTGCCAAACTCACAGAGGCGCTGGCGTACAAGTTCAAACTTGGCTGCGAGCCAACTAGCGATGCCGTGAAGGCTCGCCTCAAAGCCAATACCGAAAAGGCTTTGCGGGCAGGTATGTTTGGCGTACCCAGCTTTGTTGTCGGTGAGGACGCCAGTCAAAAAGTGTTCTGGGGCTTGGACAGTTTGCCCATGCTGCGCGAGTATCTAGAAGGCAGTGCGTGGTTTGATTCACAAACGACAAACGGCTGGAACTCCGTCGTCACAATTGAAGTGGGCATCAAACGCATCTAATCGTCATCCCCGCGCAGGCAAGGATTCACTAATTTCCAGCTAATAGCTGCCGCACATCCTCAGTCAGCTTATCTGCACCAGAGCCATAGCGCGTGAACAATCGCACACGCCCCTTGGTATCAAACACATAACTAGCGGCGGTGTGATCCATGGTGTAACTGCCCGCCGTTTTGCCATCGACTTTTTTGTAATAAATTTTGAAAGCCTTCGCCGCATCCGCCAAAGCCTCGGCACTTGCAGGACGCAGCCCCACAAACGATGGGTCGAAATTGGCAACATACGCCTTGAGCACGGCGGCTGTATCGCGCTCGGGGTCAATCGTGATAAAGATCGCTTGCAACTTATCACCATCGCCCTTGTGCGCGACCTCCAAAGCTTTCTTCACTGCAGCGACTTCCGCCATCGTAGTCGGACACACATCGGGGCACTGCGTAAAACCAAAAAACACCACGACGACCTTGCCCGCAAAGTCTTTCATCGTGCGGATTTTGCCGTCGCTATCTGGCAGCGAAAAGTCTTGCGCATAGGTTGCACCTGTGATGTCTACGGAGTTGAAGGCGACTTTTTTTTCGGTGCAAGCGATGAATGCCAGCACGGCCATACAAAGCGCAATGATGTGGGTAAAAATTTTCATGAATTACTTTTTAGATGTGGCTGCCAAAACCTTCGCCAACTCAGCCTTCCACCATTTGGCTTGCCCCGTTGTGCCATGTCCGGCCGTATCTGCGCTTGCAGGCACTAAGTAGTAATTGCCATTTTTAACGCGTTTGATTTCGCGTTCCATCACGCCCAGTTCTGGTGGGTTGCGTTCGTCGTCCGCAGAGTTGATGGCGAGCAGTGTGGCCGTAATTTTTTCTAATCCAGCACTTGGGTTGTAGTCACCAGACGATTCCCACTGGTACAGGTAGTCGTTAGCATCGCCGGTGAGCTTAGCATTCAGGCGTGAATCCACAATCGCATCGGCTTTAGCTCTTGTGGGCGCGGCTTTGTACGTGGCCTGCGTGCCGCCGTTGGTCGCTATGTTGAAGAAGGTGCTGGCGAACAGCGCGCTCTTGGGCTGTGCGGTGTAGTTGCCGTCCATCCACTCGGGGTCGCGCCTGATCGAGTCCACGATCAAGCGGCGCAGCATCCAGTTACGGCTGGACATCTCGGTAGGCAAGCTGGCCATGGGCACGGCGATGTCCATGATCGGATATTTTTGCGCCCACATCCACGTCTGCATCCCGCCCATCGAGTTACCAATGACTAAACGCAGCCGGTCGATTTTGAAATGCTCGCGGACCACGCGGTACTGCGCGTCCACCATGTCGTCGTAGTTGTATTTGGGAAACTTAGCACGTAGCCCATCGGACGGCTTCGTGCTTTTGCCCGTACCAATCGCGTCGGGCAGGATGATGAAATATTTGGTGGCATCCAGCGGCTGACCCGCGCCAAACAACTCGCCCGCAAACCCTGGGTTGACCATGCCCACGCCTGAACCTGTTGTGCCATGCAAAACGAGCACAGCGGGATTTTTAGCATCACCCACCGTGGTGAAGTGGATTTTGAGTTCGGGAAAAACTTCGTTTGTGTGGAATTTGAAGTTTTTGAGAATGGCATCGCCTTCAACAAGAGTGGGGTACTGTGCCATTAGGTTTACAGGTTGGGCCATGACGGCGGAGACAACAAGCATCAGGCTACAAGCCATGCTGGATATGACCTTAGAGAAATTATTCAGCATGACAACACCTTTAAAAAATGTAATGATCAATCAACAGAGCCGCAAAGAGCACAGACAAATGAATCAGCGAAAACTTAAAGGTTGCACGTGCGAGCGGCTCTGAGTAAGCACGCCACAGCTTAAACCCGTACCAGCAAAATCCTAGGCTCAAAATCACAGCCGCGACAAGATAGAGCCAGCCGCTCATGCCAATCACAAACGGGAGCAAGCACGCGGCAAAGAGCACAAAGGTATAGAGCAAGATGTGCAAGCGCGTGAACGCGTTGCCGTGCGTGACGGGCAGCATCGGCAGCCCCGCCTTGGCGTACTCTTCTACGCGGTATAGCGCCAGCGCCCAAAAATGCGGCGGCGTCCACAAAAAGATGATGAGGAACAGGACGATAGCTTCGGGCCCCACGTTATCGGCCATTGCCGCCCAGCCCAACACAGGCGGCATCGCGCCTGATGCGCCACCAATGACGATGTTTTGCGGCGTCGCAGGCTTGAGAATAACGGTGTAGACGATGGCGTAACCCACAAAGGTCGCCAGCGTCAGCCACATCGTGAGCACATTCGCTTGCCACAAGAGCACCCCGCAGCCCACGCTGCATAAGGCCGCCGAGAAGATAAGCGTTTGCGTTTGCGTAATTTCGCCACTCGCGGTAGGGCGCCACGCGGTGCGTTGCATACGCGCGTCCAGCTTAGCCTCGACGATACAGTTAAACGCTGCCGCCGCGCCCGAGACCATCCAAATACCAAAGCACGACCATGCCATCTTAATCCACTGATCAACGCTTGGCAGACCTGGCACAGCAAGCAGCATACCAACGAACGCGCAAAACACGATGAGCTGAATCACGCGCGGCTTCATCAAGGCGTAAAACTGTTGGAAAGAATTCATAAAACCACCCCTTTGTCGCTTTTCACGAATACCAACCTTGTCAGCACCAGTACCAGCGCTGCTGCGCCGCCTGTGTGCATCACTGCCGCCAAGAGCGGCCAACCCAGCACCACGTTACTAATGCCGGTGATGATTTGCAGCGTCAAAATAATCATCAGCCATAGCTTTAATTTGCGCAGCGTTGGATAGCGTTTGAGCTGCATGATGAGCCCTGTAATCGTAACCAGAACGGCGATGGCAAAGATGCGGTGCGTGAGGTGAATGGCGGTCAGTGCGGAAAAAGAAATCGGTTCGGAAGCAGCGTTGGCGGTAGCACGTCCCAGCGCTCGCCACAGCGTAAATCCTGCGCTCCAGTCTGTGCTTGCCGCTGGTAACCAAACACCATTTAGGCATGCGGGGAACTCGTTACACGCCAGTACGGCGTAATTGGTACTGACCCATGCGCCAAAAAATATCTGTAACCACACTGCAATCAGTCCTGCTGCAAGCCATATACCATATGGCTTAGCTGGCATTTTTTGCGTGGCATTTATGTCTTCTGACTGTGCAACCAATAACGCCAATAACACCATGCCACCCAGCAGATGCAGCGTCACGATAAGCGGAAACAATTTCATAGTGACTGTGAATGCACCAAACGCGCCTTGCAAACACACCCAGAAAAAGGTGACAACGGACAAAGTCAATTTTTGTTTGAGTTGCACCGCCCAAATGAGGCGCAGCACGATGAGCGCGCCCACAGTTGTCGCGAAATAGCGGTGCAGCATTTCAATCCATGCTTTGGTATGCGTGACTGGGCCTGTGGGCATCAGGCTTTGCGCGGCCTCGATATGGACAGACGCGCCCATCGGTGTCACGTTGGCGTAACAGCCAGGCCAATCGGGGCACCCCAGGCCAGAGTCGGTGAGACGAGTGAACGCACCGAACACAATCAAATCGAACGTGAGGAAGACGAGCAAGAGCGTGAGCTTGTGTAGCGCCGCTGGCGTGGGTTTCAACCAACTCATGGCGCGGCTTTCAATGGTGATGCAAGCTTGACGTTATCCCTCCCAGGCGTATCCCAAAAGCTGGACGCGCGCAATAAACGGTTGATATCTGCTTTGGCTTTGGCGGCTTGCTCAATCGTCATGTTCTCAGGGAAGCGCATCATGTAGTTGCCCTGTGGATCAATCAAGTAGAGGCTTGATTCGCCGCCTTGCAGCCACGCGCTCAATTCGAGCTCTTTGATTCGTAATGCTTGAAAGCCTTGCGCGTGTATTGCTGGATCGGTCAAGCGCTTGAGCAGCTCGGGCGCTAGCGGGGCATCGTCTGAAATCAGCCAAACCCAATCGAGCCGATCTTTTTCTTTGCCCAGCGTCTCCCGCAGTTGCCGCTGCATGTAGAGGTGATCTGTGCAGAGTTTGGCACACACACCGCCCGAGACGCTGACCAGCAACCACTGCCCGCGTAAGGATGCAAGCGAGGTCGCCTTGCCATCCAGCGTCGTGGCGGCTAGATTGGGCATCGGGCGCTGCGGCTGCACGAGTTCGCCAAAACTTTTAACATTCAGTAACTCGGCGTGCGTAGGGCGAATCACGTAATAGGTGAGGTAGGACGCGATGACCGGCGCTGCGCAAATCAGCAACACGGCAAGCATTTTTAATCGCCCTGTGCTGGTGCGACTAGTGTCCAAAGCAGACGCGCCCGTTGCCGGCATTTTGTGGACGGTTAAATCGAGTGGTGAATCGTTCATATTAGTTTTTTAATTTCGGTTTAATCCATTGAAACCAGAGATAGAGCCCCAGAACGGTAGCGCACATGGCAAACCACTGGAAGGCGTAGCCATAGTGTTTTTCGACGCCACTGGCGGGCTCGTACCAGTTGCGTACAAGTCCTTCGCTGGCGCCACCTACTTGCTGTACCATGCCCTTGTAAGCCTTGTTTGGAAGGGCTTTGCCAAGAGTGGTCAAATCAATCGACGCGACGATAGGGTGCTCGCTTGCAGCCTCTTTGCCAAAGACAGCTGGCGGCGTGGGGTCAGGCATGTGGCGTGCGTCAATCGTCACGGTACCTGCGGGTGTGTCGATAAGTGCCAGATTTTTTCTATTCATAAAGTCGCGAGGAATCCAGCCGCGCTCCACCAAGACGTACTCGTGACTCGATGTCAAGAGCGGTGTGACCACAAAGAAGCCTTGTTTGGCGTTCATCTGTCGGTTGTCCACATAAAGTGTCTGGGGTGCGTTCCATTGGCCGCTAAGCCTTATGGGCTGTGCGTTGTGACGCTCTTGACTCCATTTTTCTTTTTGCGCTGCACGGTCTAATTGCCACCATCCCAACGAAAAAGTCAGTCCCATCAGCAGCAATGCAGATAATGTGACTATCCAAAATCGGAAGTCATCACTTAATCTATTCGGGAAGTTATTTGACATGGGTTATTTCATCACTTTATTTTTACTTTTGATTATCGCAAGCCTTGCGTCGGCGGGCTTTTTTATGCTTCGCCGCAAAGATCCCACTCTCCATGACGAGCAAAAAAAATCAGCGCCAAACCAAGGAATGGTTCGTGCGCTGACGATTCGGATTGGCCTATCGGTGGTGCTGTTCATCAGCGTCCTGATTGCTTGGCAACTGGGGCTAATTCAGCCCACGGGATTGCCAATCAAATAAACGCCAAGCCTACCTAAGCCCTGAGCTTTACAACCAATAAACAAGGATGTAGAGACCGAGCCACACCACGTCCACAAAGTGCCAGTACCAAGCAGCGCCTTCAAAGCCGAAATGCTTGTCGGCACTGAAGTGGCCTTTTTGCAGGCGCAGGGTGATGAACAAGAGCATCAGCATGCCAATGAACACGTGGAAACCGTGAAAGCCTGTGAGCATAAAAAAGGTCGAACCATAGGCGCCTGATGCCATCGTGAGATTCATCTCGTGGTACGCGTGGTAATACTCGTAGCCTTGCACAAAGAGGAACAACAAACCAAGCGCGACGGTCACCCACATGAATTTAATCGTTTTAACGCGATCACCAACGATGAGTGCGTGATGCGCAATCGTCAGCGTCACGCCAGAAGTTAGTAAAAGAGCCGTATTCACTGTTGGTAATGAGTGGCTGATGTAGCCCCACATGCCGGCAATCCACGACGCCTTCCACACGGCATCACTAGCTGCACCCACGGGCTTCATGGTTTCAAATGCTTCGATGATGCCCGCAGGCGACACGGTTGCACCATGCTGCATGCTTGGCCACACGCCTTTAAAGCCTTCCCATAAAAGGGCATTTTCAGTATTGGCGAGCATCGGCACCGAGTGCACGCGCATCCACCACAGCGCAGTAAAAAATGCGCCAAAGAACATCACTTCGGAGAAGATGAACCAGCTCATACTCCAGCGAAAAGAGAGGTCGATTTTGTAGCCATATTTGCCGCCCACGCTCTCACGAATGGCATCACCAAACCATTGGAACAGCACATAAAAAAGCCCAAGCAATCCTGCAAAGAGCGACCATTTGCCCCATGACACACCGTTTACCCATTGGCCTGCGCCAAAGATGACCCAAAATAGCGCAAACGCGGCCATAGCGGGATGGCGCGAGGGCTCGGGCACAAAGTAATATGGGGTTGCCGTGTTGGCATGTGTGTCGTGACTTGCTGCACTCATAGTTTTCTCCGCTTATCAATCTATCAAAAAAATCAATTAAATCTTGACCATATATTGCACCAGCAATATCAGGCTAAACACAAATAAAAAACACAAACCAATTCCCACTCCAATGAGGTGGAACGGCGTAATCGCCGCCATGTCTTCCGCGAACCCTGCGCCCTTGCGAATACCAAGGAACGACCAAAGCACAGCTCTGATGGTCTTCAAAAATTTAAAGAGCGCCTTCATACTTTGCTCGCACTCACAGTAACAGCCATACTCTTGCCCGGAACTTCAAAGAAGGTGTACGACAAGGTGATCGTAGTCACGTCTTTCGACAACTTAGGATCAATCACAAACGCCACTGGCCATGATTTTTTTTCGCCAGCATCTAAGGTGTATTGCTGAAAGCAAAAGCACTCTACCTTGTTGAAATACGGCATCGCTTGCTGCGGTGCATAGCTAGGAATGGCCTGCGCCGCCATACGGCGATTTTGCGTGTTTTGAAACTCATAGACCACCGTTGTCAACTCGCCAGGATGGACTTGCAACGAACGAACTGCAGGTTTGAAATCCCAAATGCCGCCTTGCGTACCCAGCCCGCCTGTTTTATTGTTGGCGCCGGTACCTCTGGTGTTGGCATCAAACTCAACCGTAATCAAACGCGTTTTATCGATTTGCGTATTGCTGGGCACCACCGCTTTTTGACCCGGGATTTCCAACTCGGTCAGCGCTAAAACATTGATGCCCGTCGCTTCGCAAATCGCGTAATAAAGCGGCACCAGCGCATAACCGAAGCCAAACATGGCAACCACGATGACGCAAAGTTTAGTGTGCAGCTTCATCGAGGGCAATTTCATTTCCCAAGCACCGCCATTTTGAACACAAAGCCAAGCGCAAACACAAGCGCTACCGAGGCCAAAATTAGGCCTAGGCGAACGTTCTTTTTAGCTTGCTCTTGTTTAGTCATGTGATCGGCTCTTGTTAGGCAATTAGCCAATCACCTTGGTCGCAGTCGCGTCCAACTTAGGCGGTGTTTCAAAGGTATGGAACGGTGCTGGAGACGGCACTTCCCACTCAAGGCCTTCAGCTGCTTCCCATGGGCGCTGCGGGGCTTTCTCGCCCTTACCGCGCATCATTGGCAACACCACGAAGAAGAAGAAGTAAACCTGCGCCAAACCGAAGCCAAAAGCGCCCACAGTCGCCCACTGGTTGAAATCGGTGAACTGCGCAGGGTAGTCCGCGTAACGACGCGGCATACCTGCCAAGCCCAAGAAGTGCATCGGGAAGAAGGTGACGTTGAAGAAAATCAAAGACATCCAAAAGTGAATCTTTCCGCGTGTTTCGTTGTACATCACGCCCGTCCACTTAGGCGACCAGTAGTAAAAACCAGCAAACATGCCGTAGAGCGAACCCGCCACCAGCACGTAGTGGAAATGCGCCACCACGTAGTAGGTGTCTTGCATTTGCAAGTCAATCGGCGCGAGCGACAGAATCAAACCCGTAAAGCCACCAATGGTGAACACGAAGATGAAGCCCACTGCAAACAGCATCGGGGTTTCAAACGTCATGGAGCCCTTCCACATCGTGGCGACCCAGTTAAACACTTTCACGCCCGTCGGCACAGAAATCAGCATCGTTGCGTACATGAAGAACAGCTGACCCGTGACTGGCATGCCCGTCGTGTACATGTGGTGCGCCCACACGATGAAAGACAAAATCGCAATCGACGAAGTCGCGTACACCATTGAGGCGTAACCGAATAACTTCTTGCGTGCAAAGGTGGGAACCACATGGCTGATGATGCCGAAGGCTGGCAAGATCATGATGTACACCTCGGGGTGACCGAAGAACCAGAAGATGTGTTGGTACATCACTGGGTCGCCGCCGCCAGCTGGGTTAAAGAAGGTCGTGCCGAAATGGCGATCGGTCAGCGTCATGGTAATCGCGCCAGCCAGCACAGGCATCACAGCAATCAGCAAATAAGCGGTAATGAGCCACGTCCACACGAACATTGGCATTTTCATCATCGTCATGCCAGGGGCGCGCATGTTCAAAATCGTGACCACGATGTTGATCGAGCCCATGATGGACGAGGCGCCCAGCACGTGCATGGCAAAAATACCCGCATCCATGGAAGGACCCATTTGTAGAGTCAGCGGCGCGTAGAGCGTCCAACCTGCAGCAGGTGCGCCGCCAGGCATAAAGAAGCTCATCACCAGCGTGACAGCCGCAGGAATCATTAGCCAAAAGCTAAAGTTATTCATGCGCGCAAACGCCATATCGGCCGCGCCGATTTGCAGTGGAATCATCCAGTTGGCAAAGCCCACAAAGGCCGGCATGATCGCGCCAAACACCATGATGAGACCATGCATGGTGGTGAACTGGTTAAACAGCTCAGGATTCACAAACTGCAAACCAGGCTGGAAAAGCTCCAAACGAATCAAAAGCGCCAATACACCACCAATCATCAACATGGTGAAGGCGAACAAGAGGTACAGCGTACCGATGTCTTTATGGTTGGTCGCGTAGACCCAACGGCGCCAGCCTTCTGGTTTGTGGTCGTGATGGTCGTCGTGACCGTGTGAATCGTGGCCTACGTGTGCCATATCGTGTGATGTGCTCATAAAGTATTTCTCGCTTCTATCTTGGCTTATTTACGTGCGGCAAACACTTCGGATGGCTGAACCAGCTGACCCGTTTTGTTTGACCAGTTGTTTTTTGTGTAGGTGATGACAGAGGCAATATCCGTATCCGACAACGCCTTCCACGATGGCATCGCGCCATTATTTTGACCATTGAGTAAAACTTTAATTTGTTTAGCTTTATCAGCATCTAGCACCACGGCCGCGCCGTCGAGTGGCTTGATCGGGCCTGCGCCCTTGCCATTGGCTTGGTGGCATGCCGAGCAATTACTGGCGTAGACCTTCTCACCGCGCTTCATGATGTCGTCCATCGTCCACACTTTGGTAGGGTCATCCAACTTGGATGTGGCTAGCTTTTGCTGCGCCGCTACCCACAAGGTGTAGTCGGCAGCGCTCACCACTCGCACTTCAATCGGCATGTAAGCGTGCTCTTTGCCGCACAACTCTTGGCACTGACCGTGATAGACCCCGATGACATCGGTTTTAAACCACGTGTCACGCACAAAGCCTGGAATCGCATCTTGCTTGATGCCAAAAGAAGGAATGGCGAAGGCATGAATCACATCGGTTGCCGTGGTGATAATGCGGATTTTTTTACCCACAGGCACGACCATAGGGTTGTCCACCTTAAAGAGGTAATCATCTGGAATGACGGTGCCTTTTGGAATGCCAGACTCCGACATCGCGCGCTGAGCGCTATCCAGAGTCGAGATAAACCCGATGCCCTCGCCTTCACCCTTGATGTAGTCATAGCCCCATTTCCACTGGTAACCCGTGGCTTTAATGGTCAGGTCGGCATTCGTGGTGTCTTTGGAGTACACCAAGGTTTTGGTGGCCGCCAAGCCCATCGCAATCACGATCACAAATGGAACAATCGTCCAAATAATTTCAACCGTGACTGACTCGTGGAAATTTGCCGCCTTATGGCCGAGTGATTTGCGGTGTCTCAAGATGGAGTAGAACATGACGCCAAAAACTGCCAAGAAAATGACAATGCAAGCGATCATCATGCCGTTGTGCAGCACGTGCTGATCCACGGCGAGCTGCGTCACGGGCGGATGAAAATTAAGCTGATTCACCGCAGGCCCGCCAGGCAAATCGTTAACAGCGTAAGCGCTAGTCGCCAGAAGCGTACTGAGTAGGTAGAGGAAATTCTTCATCGATAAATTCTTCATAATTTTTAGCAACCTAGGATTTTAGCGGGTTTACCCCAGAGTCTTTGAGGGCTTTAGCATTTCACGCATATTGGCAAGGCTAACCGACGCACTTGACGACAACTTGACACGCGGTTTGGGCTTGATCGCATGGCCATAAATCAGCTCAAACGTCAGTGCAATTTGACCGTCAGGATTGCGGCACTCGTCCAAAGCCACCAAAAGCTCCCTGCGCCAAGCCTTGCTGGATGTGGCCTGCGGGGCAACATCTCGGCTGGGATTCAAGTTCCGCCCCAACTCGCGCAGCTCTTGCAGGGCTCGCTCAGGCGTCGCGAATGTCAAAACAAGCCGCTCCATATCCATCACGGGCTCGGCAAACCCTTGCCCAATTAAGCGATCACCCCAATCGTGCATATCGGTCAGCGTATGCAGCGGCGCAGGCCAACCGCGGCGCAGGTAAGCCGCCCGCAGCTCCATCAGCGTGTCAGGGCCCAAGCATGAAAACAGCACAAAACCATCGGTTTTGAGCGCCGCATGCCACGCGTCAATCAGGCTCTTAGGTGCAGCTTCCATGTGCAGTTGCATGTTCGACCACACCATATCTTGCGACAAATCGGCAGGCGGCTTGAACGATGCAGCCGTCAGCTTTTGCCACAAACTTGTTCGCAGGGCGGGGTGCTCAGTTTTGCCTCCGCGCTGCCACGACATATCTGCCCATGCTTTGGTTGGTAACTTGATGTAATCTAGCCGCTCCGCCATGCGCCGCCCCACCTCCTCGTGCAGCCAAGGTGCACGTGCAGCGGGCCTGGCGGCCCAGCGCGCAGCGGCGATGGGGTCAATATGAGGGTCGAAGTCGGAGGGCGAAACAGCAGTCATCACACGAGTATATTGAGACATGCCCTTTTTTTCGCGCCTCCTGCATCACACCATACTAGTCATCCCATTCGAATGCGCCACCTGCAAAAAATGGCCCTCCACTGCTTTTGAAGGCGTGACGGGTGTTTGCCAAAGTTGCATTCAGATGCACGCCCACGCTCCGCTGTTCCCCGTGCCGAAAGGCCTAGATGACTGCGCGGCAGCCGTCGATTTTGATGCGCCGTGGTCAGCGCTCATTAGTCGCTATAAATTTGCACCTGAACCTGGTCTTGGTAGACTTTTTGCGGGACTCATGCGCCGTGAATCGCACATCCTCGAACTACTAGAGGACGCAGACATCGTGATACCGCTGCCATTAGCAACCGAGCGATTAGAAGAGCGCGGCTTCAATCAAGCGCTGACCTTAGCCAAGCATTTAGTCAAACACAAAATTGACGCCTTCTCGCTCATTCGGATTCGCGACACCGCCCCTCAGCGCACCTTGACTTATGACGCGCGGCAAGGTAACGTCGCGAATGCCTTTGCCCTGCAAGCCATACCCCATAAGGCTTTCGCGAGTACCCATACCGAGCGCCACACGTCATTTGAGGATCAGCACATCGTCCTCATCGATGATGTGATGACCACAGGCGCAACACTGGCCGCCGCCGCCGCGCCGCTCTACAGAGCCGGCGCGGCAAGGGTCAGCGCCGTGGTGATTGCAAGAACGCCGCTCAATCACAACCAGCCAAGATAATTGCATCATGTTCAACATCGTTTTAGTCACCCCCGAAATTCCGCCCAACACGGGCAACATCATCCGCTTGTGCGCCAACACGGGTGCGCGCCTGCACTTGATTGAGCCGCTCGGTTTTGATATGAGCGACAAGCAAATGCGCCGAGCAGGACTTGACTATCACGAGTACGCCCCTGTTTCGCGCTACGCCAATTGGCAAGCTTTTATAGAAGCCGCTGCGCCGCAGCCCTTGCGGATGTTCGCGTTCACGACCAAAGGCTTGGCAAGCCCCTATCAACAAGCCTTTCAAGCAAGTGACTGGTTTGTCTTTGGCTCAGAGACGCAGGGATTGCCTGCGGATTTACGCGAATCATTTGCGCCCGAGCAGCGCCTGCGCTTGCCGATGATTGAGGGACAGCGTAGTTTAAATCTGTCTAACGCCGTCGCGGTCACGGTGTTTGAGGCTTGGCGGCAGTGCGGGTTCAAAACGGCCTGATTAGGGATAGCGCCTAACCAACGACTCCGCAATGCACACAGGCTTGTCCGAGCCCTCGCGCTCCACGGTCACCAGCCATGTCATCTGCACGCCGTTGTTGTCGATGTTGTCTAGTGCCAACAGCTTCATCGCAGCGCGAAGCCTTGATCCAACGGGCACGGGCGACGTGAAGCGCACTTTGTTCAGGCCATAGTTCACGCCCATGCGTGAATTGGTAATAGAGAAACTGGATTCAAAAAATGTGGGAAGGAGCGACAGCGTTAAAAAGCCATGCGCGATGGTGGTTTTGAATGGCCCCTTGGCAGCCAGCTCGGGGTTGACGTGAATCCACTGGTGATCGCCCGTCGCATCAGCAAATAGATTCACCTGTTCTTGCGTAATGGTGAGCCAATCGCCACCCGCAATCTCTTGGCCGACGAAAGCCGTGAGGTCGGATAAGTTTTCAAAAGTTTTTTTAGTCATGAGTGGCTCCCGTTGAATCTAATAAAGCGATAGCATAACGGGATGGAAAAAACTTATTACGCATGCGTCGATATCGGCGGCACTAAGGTCGCCGTCTCCTTAGTTCCAGCCACGAGTGCGCCGCTTGGGCAGCACACACGGCTGCTTGCTCAGCACACCGAGCCAACCCTCAAAACAGGGCCGCGCGATGCGCTACCCCAGCAAATTATTCGCATGGTGGACGCGGCTTGCGCACGTTTGCAGGCCACGCGCCAACAAGTCATTGGCGTGGGCATCTCTTCTTGTGGACCATTTTTAAATGTGCAAGGTCAAATCGAATTGGTCGCCTCCAACATCTGCGGCGGCAAGTCGGGTTTTACTGATAACGATTGGCACAGCATTCCGCTAGAGCGCGTGCTCTGCGAAGCATTTACCCACGTGCCCGCTGCCGTTCGCATCGAAAACGATGCTATCGCTGCGCTTTTGGCCGAGGTGCAATGGGGTGCCCTGCAAGGTGCGAGCCATGCCGCTTACGTGACGTGGAGCACCGGCATTGGGATGGGGCTCTTGGTCGATGGGCGTGTGCTACGCGGCAAAAACAACAATGCAGGACATGCGGGGCATATGGTGGTGGGCGACGACCTGTCGCGACAAGGCCTACCGCTCAAGTGCGGCTGCGGCAACGTCGGCGATTTGCAATCACAAATTGCAGGCGTATCGATGCTTCAGCGCTTTGGCATGACGGGTTTAGACCTTATGCAAGCGGCAAAAAGCAGTGACAAAGCGACGCGTGAACACGCCCTCGAACACGTGGGCGCGCTCTGCGAAGGTATGGCGCGGGCGATTTACAACCTGACGGCAACACTCGATTTAGAGCGCATTTCGCTAGGTGGTAGCGTGTTTTGGCACAACCAAGATTTGTTGTTGCCACGCATCCGCGCGGGTGTGATGTCGCGTTTTCCGGCCATGACTGAAGGGTTAGACATTGTGCCTGCGGGCCTAGGGCTAGACGTGGCGAACTACGGCGCGCTGGCGGTGCTCATGCAAGCCTGATCACACCAATGAACTCACAAGTGCATTGAGTTTGGCACTCTCGGTCTCAGGCGTAAACAGCGGCGCACGCACAGCGCATTGCTTGCTAAGCCTTGCCAGTAGTCCATTTTCATCATTTTGACTAGCCCTGCATTCGCGAAGTAATCGTGCCAATCCTGCCGCGTCACCCCAATCAAAATAACCCAAATAATCTGCGCCGAGCATGCCCACATTGCCGTCGATGCGGGACGCGAGTACGGGCGTACCCGAGCAAACCGCCTCCATCAGCACATGCGCACCACCTTCCATCTTGCTGGCGTGCACCAGCACATGCGCACGCCCAATGGCACGGCGCGTAGCTTCGTGCGGCACGGCATCCAGCCAGCGGTAATGCGGACAAGCTTTGGCCGTCGCCTCGGCAGTCTTTGCCAAATCAGCATCCAGTCCTGCGCCAATGTGGTCGATAAAAATGCCATCCTGCACCGTCAACAACCGCGCCGCGGCAAATAACGTTTCAGGCGATTTTTCACCCCGTAAATGCCCCACCATCAAAGCACGAAAATGCGCTGGAGGTTTCTGAATCGTGGGCTGGCTCGTCGTCGATTGGAAGATCACCTCGGTCTTCGCACGGTACTGCTCTGGCAAGCCAAGCGGTGCCAGTTCTTGCAGCACGATGAGCCTGGAAGCCATAGCCAATGAGGCTTGCGCGACAGCGTCTGTTTGAATGTCGCGGTAGAGATCCGTTCCCGTCAGCGCCAGCACCAAGCGAGCGCCACCGTGCGCCACGTGCCAAGCTGCAATCGAATCGGCAGACTTGCGGGCATGCAGCGCGATCATCACGTTGTCTTGATTGGCAAATTTATCAGGCCATGTTTGAACGATACGGCAGTGGAAATTTTTCGCGAGCATTTGCCGCCAACGATTCGCGGTTTGCCAATTGCCATTGTTCGCATCCTCAAGCGCGGGGCTGACGATGACGATGTGCGGACGCGGTGTATTCATAGTGCCGCTAGCTTATCCAATATCGTGGGAAAGAATTCGGTCACCGTCGGATGCACAGGCAAGCAGTTGCGCATCAGTTTGTAGCTCGCGCCCGTGGCCATGTAGTTGCTGACCACTTGAATGATCTCGTCGCCATTGATGCCCAGCACCGTTGCTCCGACAAATTTCTCCGTCTTCGCGTCCACAATGAACTGAATCACACCATGCGTTTCGCTTTCCTCTTTGGCGCGGCTGACAAAACGCATATGGTGCTCGGCAATTAAAAACTGCCGCCCCGTGCGCTCGCCCTCAGCCTTGGCTACCGAGCGGTTTAGTCCCACGCGACCCAGCGGCGGATCGGTAAACATGGCGTACACCGTGACGCGGTCATCGGCACTGCGCAAGGCGTTCGGCTCTTTTAAGTTGTCTCGCACAATTTCAAAATCGTGATAGCTGGTGTGCGTGAAAGCCCCGCGCTTATTGATGTCGCCCAGCGCCCACACGCCAGGCACACTCGTCTCTAGTTGCCCGTTGGTATCTAAGTAACCACGCGCATCGACGAGCAAACCAATCGAGGCAAGATTTAAGCGTTCGGTATTTGGCAAACGCCCCGTCGCCACCAGCAAGTGCGACGCTTCCAATGCCTGCACGACTCCGCCCGACTTGATGTGCAGGGTAAGGCTGGCTGCGTTACTCTGCACTTTGTCTAACGTGCTTTCCGTCAAAATTTTGATGCCTTCCTCGGCTAAAAATTCTGTAATGGCATTCGTGACAATCTCGTCTTCGCGCATGGCGATGCGGCTGCTGGGCTCAATCACCGTGACTTCAGCGCCAAGTCGTCTAAAAATTTGCGCGAACTCTAGACCAATGTAACTGCCACCCAAAATGAATAAATGCTTGGGGCATTCGCGCAATTGCAACAAACCTTCGTTATTCAAAATGCGTGGGTCGTTGCCGTCTAATCCCTCAATCGGCGGCATGAAGGGGCGCGTGCCCGTATTCAAATAGACACGGTTTGCCGTGATGTGTTGCTGCCCAGTATCACCATCGACAACGGCCTGAAAGCCTTGCGCCGTATGGCCTGCAAGAGACCCCCAGCCGCGTAGCACCGTGACGTTTGGTGTGTTGGCAAGCCATCCTTCCAGTCCGCCGCGAGAAGCAAGAACACGCTCCTGCATCCGATCCATCGCCTTGGCAAAGTCAATCGTGACCGCCCCTGTGTTCACGCCAAACTCTGCACCGCGTATTGCCATGTACGCCACGCGCGCGCTTTTGCGCAGGGTCTTGGTCGGCGTGCAACCCACATTCACACACGTGCCGCCCAGTTGGTTGCCTTCCACCAAAATCACGCGTTCACCCCTGCCTGCCAAAGCCACGGCTAAGGCAGGAGCGGCTTGACCCGCGCCAATGATGAGGGCATCGCAGTGCAAGGTGGTGGTCATGGGAAATCTCCTAATAAAGTGAATGAATCTATCGTTGGTCGCGTCATTTAACAATCCATTACAGTTTAGACATGAATGCCCGCACCGCCACCGCTAAAGAGCTTTCCCTCATGCTGCAAGATTCACGCGCCCGCACACTGGCGTTGGCGGACGCTTACGCAGCGGCGCTCGGCGATGCGCTCACTGTTCGCAAGCTGGATACGCTCAATCCACCGCTGTGGGAACTCGGCCACATCGCGTGGTTTGCCGATCACTGGCTGTGTCCTCGGGCTAACCGCGGCTTCGGAAGTGTCGCCAACTACGACGCGCTTTACGACTCCAGCAACGTCGCACACGACACGCGCTGGGATTTACCATTGCCAAATCTTGCCCAAACCAAGGCGCAGATGCAAGCCAGTTTGGATGAAATTCTTGCAAGACTGGCGACTGAAAAATCAGATTCCGCTTCAAACTCTGATGCTGCGCTCTACTTCTATCGCCTCGCACTTTTTCACGAAGACATGCACGCAGAAGCCGCCATTTATTCCGCCAAGAGTTTGGGCATTGCCACTCCTAAAGATGCTCTAGAAGCCACACCGCATATGGCCTGCACGAGTGCCGATTTCATCAAAACCACTTTATCTATACCTGCGCAAACATGGCTGCTTGGCAGCCCCAAGAGCGGTGCTGGCTTTGCGTTTGACAACGAACTCGGGCAGCACGAGGTGACTTTGCCCGCGTTTGACATTGATTCGCGAGTCGTCACGTGGTCTGAATACTTGCCATTCATAAAAGCAACCATGCGCGAAATGCCTCTCCATGTAGGCGCACCAAACGATGCTGCCACTCACATCAATTGGTTTGACGCTAAGGCTTGGTGTGCATGGGCTGGCCGAAGGTTACCCACGGAAGCTGAGTGGGAATGCGCCGCCCTATCACGTCCCGATTTTCACTGGGGCGAGGTGTGGGAGTGGACAGCCAACACATTTGAGCCCTACCCAAACTTTGTGCCGCACGCCTACGCAGACTACTCCGCGCCGTGGTTTGGCACGCGCCAAGTCTTACGCGGTGCGGCCGCTGGCGCAACGTCACCGCGCATGGTGCATCCCAAATATCGCAATTTTTTTACACCCGAGCGCACGGATATTTTTGCGGGATTTAGAAGCTGTGCGATTTAAATGGCCGCCCACATCACAGCAAATTTTTGCTCTACGTCCGTCCAAACTATTGGCTTTGCAAAGCCTGCGTTTTGTAACAAATCACCAAAGCCATCCACCGTCCATTTGTACGAATTTTCTGTATGGATGCGCTCGCCTTTGGCAAACGAACGTTGTGTTGTGGCTTCGCCATAGACAGACCAGCGCAAAGCCACATCCCGCTTGGCCTGCAAGTGCATTTCGATGCGCGCGAGTTGCTCGTTATAAAGCGCCACGTGCAACCAATCTTTGATATGAAAGTCGCCGCCAATCAGCCGATTGATGTGAACCAGCATATTGCGATTGAACGCCGCCGTCACGCCCAGCGCATCGTCGTAAGCAACTTCTAATTCCGCCTTGCCTTTGACCAAATCGACGCCAATGAGCAAACCGCCTTGCTCGGAACATACGGCGCGAATGCGTTGCAAAAATGCGAGCGCCTCATCGGGCGTAAAGTTACCGATGCTGGAGCCTGGGTAGAAAAAAACACGCGGCGTCATGCCCTCCAGCGCTTCTTTGGGCAGTGCCAGCGATTCGGCAAAGTCCATGCCCACGCCGATCATGTCCAAGTCAGGGTGTTGATACTGCAAACGCGTCATCGCATCCTTTAAGAAATCTACCGAAATATCAACCGCCACATAACGCGACGGCCCTAGCGCCCCAAACAAGCGCGCCGCCTTTTGGCAATTTCCCGCGCCAAGGTCAACAAGCGTAGCGCCTTGTGGAATATGACCTGCCATTAATTTAGCGTGCTCGGCAAAGATGGTGGCTTCCGTGCGCGTGGGGTAGTACTCGGGCAGTTCGGTAATGGCCTCAAAGAGTTTGGAGCCGAGTGCGTCGTACAGATATTTGGGCGACGTGTAGGCCTGGGTTGCTTGCAAACCTTGTAGCAACTCTGTGCGAATTTGGCCGCTATCCTCGTGGTGTAACTGAATGAACTGTGGTGTTTTCATGTGACTCAATATACGTGGAAAATAGAAGCTTCATATTTAGGAAATCATTATGTTGAAATTTTTATCTGCACTGCTTCTCGCTCTCTGTGCTTTGAGCGTATCGGCGCAAGCTGTTTTCAAAATCACCGCGATCCCCGACGAATCGCCCACCGAGCTTGCGCGCAAAGCCGCGCCGTTGGTAAAGTATTTAGAGTCGAAGCTGGGCATGAAGGTTGAGTTCACGCCCGTGTCCGACTACGCCGCATCGGTTGAAGCTCTCGCTAACAAGCAAATCGACTTAGCTTGGTTTGGCGGCTTTACCTTTGTGCAGGCCAATATCCGCTCGGGCGGGAAAATGATTCCACTTGTGCAGCGCGAAGAAGACGAAAAGTTCCGCTCCGTGTTTATCACTAGCGACCCTACGATCAAAACACTCGCTGACCTCAAAGGCCATACGCTTTCCTTCGGCTCGGCCTCCAGCACCTCGGGGCATTTGATGCCGCGCAAGTTTTTGTTGGATGCAAAAATCAATCCTGATACTGACCTCAAGCGCGTCGCATTTTCTGGTGCTCATGATGCGACGATTGCCGCCGTAGCGGCTGGCAAAGTCGATGCAGGTGCACTCAATATCTCTGTCTGGGATAAGTTTGTCGCAGACAAAAAAGTGGACACCAGCAAAGTTTTGGTGTTCTACACCACGCCCGCTTACTTTGATTACAACTGGACGGTTCACGCTGACATGCCCGCCGCCCTGCGCGAGAAGCTCACCAAAGCATTTTTGGATTTGAATGCAGCATCAGCAGAAGGCAAAGTGATCTTGGACTTGCAACGCGCCACGCGTTTTATTCCAACCAAGGCCGACAACTACAAAGGCATTGAAGCGGCTGGTCGTAGCGCGGGCCTCATTAAATAAGCCAATAAGCTAAACGCATGAAGATTGAACTGCTAGCCGCAGCGGGCAGGCATCCCGCCGCAGCCCCAGCCAGCTTGGCTTTGCAGCCGATCACGCTTTGCATAGAAACAGGCGAGCATGTCGCGGTCATTGGTCCTTCGGGTGCGGGCAAGACGACACTTTTGCATCTGATGGCGTGTGCCTTAACCCCAGCAGCAGGCTCATTGAAATTAAACACGCGTGATCCTTGGGCACTTTCAAAATCAGCACTACAACAGCTACGTGGCGATCTTTTCCTTGCCCCACAAGTACCGCCCCTGCCGCCGCGTCAACGCGTCGTCACCAGCGTACTGGCAGGGCAATTACCGCAGATGGGATTTTGGACAAGTCTGCGCAGTTTGTTTTATCCAGTCGATATTCCAGCGGCGCAGCGTGCACTCGCGCAATTTGATTTAGCCGATAAACTATTTGAACGCGTCGATAGGCTATCGGGCGGCGAGCGCCAGCGGGTCGGGCTTGCAAGAGGATTGGTATCTCATAGCAAGCTATGGCTGATTGACGAGCCACTGTCCGCACTTGACCCAGCGCGTGCTATTCAAGCCATCGAGACTTTGACAGGCAACGCAAGGGCACGCGGCATCACCTTGGTCGCAACGCTACATCATGTGCAGATGGCGCTAGCGCATTTCCCGCGCATCATCGGGCTTAAAAATGGCGAGTTGGCGTTTGATTTGCCGACCGCCCTAGTCACGCCAGAACGCCTCAAAGATTTGTATGCTCAGCATCTTGATGAGCTCACCTAACCGCAATCGGAGCGATGCGTTCGCATCCGTGCGTGACCCGGCATTCTTGGGTCGTGTCTTTTGGATCGCCGTCGCCGCCGTGTTGCTTTGGCCGATGCTGGTGTTGACGGAGTTCAAAGCTTGGACACTTTTTTCCACCGAAAGTTTGAAGCCTACATTAAAATTTTTAGCTGATTTTTTTCCACCTAAATTAGAGCCTGAGTTTTTGCTGATGGTGGCACGCGAGACTTGGCGCACGGTAGCCATGGCAACGGCGGGTATTGCACTCGCACTCATTTTTGCGATTCCACTCTCGCTAGTGACCGCGCGCGCGCTATCTGTGAGTAGCCTCGCAGGCCATATGGGATATGGTTCTGCCATGGTACGAACCGCTGTGCGCTGGCTCTTGATTGTGCTGCGCAGCGTACCCGAGCTCATTTGGGCGCTGGTCTTTGTGCGCGTCGTCGGGCTTGGTCCCACGGCTGGCGTGTTGGCAATTGCCTTGACGTACACAGGCATGCTGGGCAAGGTGTACTTTGAGATTTTGGAATCCAGCGATCCTGCCGTCACGCACAGTTTGCTGCGCAATGGCACAGGGCGTTTGCAAGCGTTTTTTTATGGCTTGCTCCCGCAAAGCGCGGCGGAGTTGACCAGCTACACCGTGTACCGCTGGGAGTGCGCCATCCGCTCGTCCGCCGTGCTGGGCTTTGTGGGCGCGGGTGGACTCGGACAGCAAATGGACGCCTCGATGAAAATGTTTAATGGCGCCGAAGTCAGCACCATGCTCATGGTTTTTTTCTTTCTTGTTTGGCTCGCAGACCAAACCAGTCAGGCCTTGCGCAAGGCATTGTCATGAAGATTATTTTTATCATCGCGGCTCTGGTCATTGCTAGTTTTTGGTCACTCGATTTGCAGTGGGCGCAGTTTGCATCCAGCACGGCCATGCAAAAAATGGGGCGCTTTGTACTTGAGCTGCTTGCGCCAAATTTTGAAGCTGTATTTTTACAAAAGCTGTGGTGGGCAACGTTAGAGACGCTGGCCATGTCGGCGCTGGGCACCGTGTTAGCCGTTGTTTTTGGTTTAATGATTGTGCGCTTGCGATTTGTGGCCAACGTACTGCGCAGCATCCCCGAGCTGATATGGGTAACCCTGCTATTGATTGCGGCGGGGCTAGGGCCTATGGCTGGCACGCTGGCGCTGGCGCTGCATACCAGCGGTGTGCTCGGACGCTTGTTTGCTGAAGCGATAGAGAACGCGGAAGCCTCGCCCGCGATGGCTTTGCGGACGAACGGCGTGAGTGAGGCCAAGATTTTTTGCTACGCGACCTTACCGCAAATCATGCCGCAATTAGTCAGCTACACGCTTTACCGCTGGGAAAACAATATCCGCGCAGCCGCTGTGTTGGGTGTAGTGGGAGCAGGAGGACTGGGCGCGATGCTGTCGTACCACATGAGTCTGTTTCAAATGGCAGAGACCAGCTCCGTGCTCTTGGCGATGCTGGCGTTGGTCGTGTTGGTCGATACGCTCAGTTACTTAATTCGGCGCGTGCTCGGTTAAAAAACCAAACGGTCAATTTGCGCAGCAGCAAGGGCATCAATCCTGCTATCAGCAACGAGATCAGCAGCAGAGGACTTGCAATATCAGACATCGATTTGAGTGCCGCCAGCTGCGTACCTGCATTCACGTACACCATCGTTAAAGCCAGCATCCCAAGCTGGCTCACCCAATAAAAAGTGAAGGCGCGAATCTGAGTCAAACCCATCAGCAAATTGACGATGAAAAATGGCACGACAGGTGTCAACCGCAGCGCAAATAAATAAAAAGCACCGTCTTTTTTAATACCTTGGTGAATCACCTCCATGCGCGCACCAAACCTGCGCAAGACGATGCCGGATAGTGCGTAGCGGGAAACGAGCATGGCAAGCGTGGCGCCAAGACTGGAGGCAAACGATACCAAGAGCACGCCATGCCAAAACCCAAAAAGAGAACCCGCAAGCAAAGTGAGCAAGGTCGCTAAAGGCAAAGACGCCGCCGTCACCAGCACATATGCCGCAAAAAATGTTACGGCAAAAGGCAAGGGGGTTTGTGCAAACGCCTCGGCCAATTGCGTGTAATGCGATTGAATGTAACTAAGGTCTAAGCCAAACATGTCAAAAAGCATCCCACAAGAGTTTGCTGCCACTTAAAAACATGCCGGCATAGACCAGTCGGTAAAACATCACAGCATTAATTTTCCGTGCTAAATGTTGCCCCACCCAAACCCCCAAACCTGCAAAAGGCATGAGCAACATCGATGTCCAAAAGTTACGCATATCCAAGATGCCCAAATAGGCATAAGGTAGCCATTTCGCCATATTGATAAAGAAAAAGAAATAGGCTGCCGTTGCTGCAAACACCACCGGTTTCATTTTGAGCGGAATAGCGTAGGCATTGAAAGGCGGCGCACCCGCATGGGAGATCGTGCTGGTAAAACCCGAGGTCGTGATCAGTAGGGCGCCCAGCCACTTGGGTGGTGGCGCATTATCGGCTTTGGGCTTGACGAGTAATTGCTGTGCCAAAAAAAGCAAAGTAAATACGCCCACGCAACCCGCCACCATATGCGGCGACATCAGCTTAAAGAGTAGCGTGCCAATGCCAATGCCAAGCATCCCAAACGGCAATATGAACTTCAGCATTTTTTTATCGTAGTCGCGTCTAAAGACGCGCAGACCAATCACATCGGCCAGTAAAAGCAAGGGCATCATGATGGCTGCCGCTTGCGGCACCGTAATCGTGAGCGCCATAAACGGGACCGCTAACGTGCCAAGCCCTCCGCCAAAGCCACTCTTGCCAAGCCCCATCAAAATGGCGGCGGGAATAGCCGCTGCGTAAAACCAAGGGTCTGGAATGATGTTCATACGTTTTATGCGTTCCTTTATGGAATATCCACGCCGCCCATGCGCGCCTGCACTGTGCCGGCTTGATGCTGCAAGTACGCAGACGAGCTAAACCTAGGCTCAAAGTATTTTGGACGCGGCAACATCACTGCCAAGAGCGATGCTTGAGACGCATCTAACTTGGCCGCACTTTTTCGGAAGTAGCGCTGCGACGCGGCTTCTGCGCCAAACACGCCCTCGCCCCACTCAACGTGGTTGAGGTAAATCTCATAAATGCGCTCTTTGGAAAGTACCGCCTCCAGCATCACGACAAGCACGTATTCTTGCGCCTTGCGAAGATAGGTTCGTTCGCCGCTTAAAAATAAATTTTTGGCAAGCTGCTGCGTAATCGTAGAGCCGCCCACCGTCTTTGGAGGGCGGGCGAGCTTAGCAGATGCCACGCTCTTTTTCGCAAACAAGCTGACTTTCGGTTTATTTTTTTCAGCGATTTTTTCTGCGCGTTGATTTTTATCCCATGCCTTTTCAATCGCACCCCAATCCACGCCATCGTGGTCGGTAAAGGTTGCGTCCTCAGACGCAATAATGGCGCGCTTCAAGTTCACACTGATGCGCTCATAAGGCATCCATGTTTGCCGCCAAGCAAAGCGCCACGGCTCTTGCTTCGTGGTTGCCACGATGTAGATATTGCTGCGCTCAAAGCTGGTGGACTCGGGCGCTATCCAGCGCATCATCACAATACGGCATAGAAAAAATAGTTGTAACGCCATCACCGCGACAAGGCAAAGTAGCCCTAGCCGTATGAGTTTTTTTGAGAGTGCATTCATTGCGCGGAAACCTTCGCCTCTAGCACTTGGTCTTTCGTGAACTGAAAGCGCGAGACCACGACCAATTGATCGGCCGAGCGGCGCATGGCCGTTGAGAACTCGCCATACGGCGCGGCTTGCTGCACGATGGCTTTGGCACGTGCATCCAGCATTTTGTCGCCCGAGCCGCCGCCAGAAATTTCTAAATTAAGAATGCGTCCGTCAAAGTTCACCGTTATCAGCATCGTGAGTTCACCGTATAACTTTCGTCCTGCAGCGGTGGGGAAGTTATCCGTCCCGCGCCGCTCAATTTTGCGCCTGAGCTCGTCATAGTACAGCGCGTATGCTTCCATCCGCGTGGCTGGACTGATGTAGCGTTTTTTGGGTTTGGCGTTTTCTGTGTTAATGCGCCGCTCAATCGCGCCAAGCAGCTTCATCAATTGCAGTCGCTTTTTTTCTCTCTCCACACGTTCTGTTTTGTTGACGACCTTGGGGTCGGGTTTTGGCAAATGCGCCACTTGATCTTTGATGTTTGACAAAAGCAGCATTTGCTGCGCTTGCAATTGCTCGACCTGCGCCTCTACTTGTTCAGCGCCCGTCCCCATATCCGTCAACTGGCTACTGGGCATGGGCGAGCTTGCCAAACCACTGATGGCATCGCCACCGCCATTTAAGCGGTACTGTGCAATCGCCTGTGCTTGCGCGCCGAGGTCCTCTAATGTTTCGCTGGATTTGGCGTTCACCAAAATCACTTCAAGCGGCGTGTCTTTAAACACGCGGTTAAAGCCCTCAGGGTCAACAAACCGTACCGTGATGAGCAGCACATGCACAAGCGCAGACAACCCAAGCGCCACTTGCAGCGTGGATAGCTTAGCGTAGAACGTTTTAAGTCGCAGCCACATTTTCTTCATTAACATCCATGGCAATCGCGACAGTGGTCAGGACAACATCATCTTCATCTGGCTCATCCATACTAGGTTTCGCATCCTCATCACGCGCATCAAAGTCGAGACGCTCGAGTAACGTACCCGACATCTCTAGCGCAATGAAATCAATCTCGCCCAGCCGCACACGGATGTGCGCGCCGCGCGGTAATTCCTTCGCCCCTAATACGGTCAACACAAGGGGCAGATTGTCCGCCCGCGCGAGGCCTTCTTTCATCACCACAGCCGTGAGCTCGGTCATGCCGCGCTGCTGCACCGCCTTGAGCGTCCAATAGCGCTCCATCGTATTTTGGACTTGGCTGTAATTGGCATACGCATCTTCAAAGCTGGCAATGATGGAGAACAGCGCCGCATCCTTGGGTTTAAACGGCGCGGCTAACGCTGCAGTCGCGCCGTGTTGGGCGGCGGCGATGATTTGCCACTGGTTAACCAAGTCGGTGTAGCGACGCAGCGGCGAAGTGCTCCACGCATACGCAGGTACGCCAATACCTGCATGGGGCAAGGCTTTGGTGCCCATGCGAACCTTGACACCGAACCCCAGTGAGGCCTGCGAGCGATAAATGGCTGGCACGCCAAGCGTGGCAAGCCATGCGCCCCAGGTGCTGTTCGCCACAATCATGGCCTCAGCCACGATAAGGTCGAGAGGCGCACCGCGCACACGCGGGACAATGTCCACGCGCTCATCACCTTGAATCTCTGCGCCTTCTGCTTTGTCCAGCTTGAAGCTGTAATCGGGACGATTGAAGGTTTCTGGCTTGCCACGCACCAACTCGCGCTGCGCTTTCAAGGCTTGAGCCAGTGAAAAAAGCCATGAAAGTTCAGGGCGCAACTCGGTCACTTCAGGCGGGGTATCGGCAGTTGTGATGGTTGAGTCACCGAGCCAGCCAGCGGTCACGATATGGTCAATTTGGTCGTAGCGTAAATTGGCAACCACGGGCACGCGCTCAATTTTGGTCTCGAAGCTCTTAACCACTAGCGTTGCCGCATCGTATTTCACGTAGAGCGAAACGGCAGGGCGAGCATCCTCCAAGTTAGCGCTTGCTTGCAAGGTAAAGGGCTGCACGATAGCGTCTGGCAACATCGTGATTTTTTGACCTGGCATGTAGATCGTCGATAACTTTGAGCGTGCCAGCTTGTCCACGGCATCCTCTGGTGCAATGCCAAGAGTCGGTGCGGCAATATGGATGCCCAGCGTGATTTCGTCCGTACCAAGGCCTTCCACGGAGAGCGCATCGTCAATTTCGGTCGTAGCCGAGTCGTCAATGGAGAAGGCGCGGACGTTTGCTATTGGTAGCTGGGAGATAGACCCCCCCGCACTTCTTGTCGACCCCCCTACTGCGCAGGGAGATTCAGAGCTTTTGGTCTTCGATTGCCCCTGCGAAGTAGGGGACGCCTCAAACAAAAACCGTTGCCAATGAAATTGATACGCACTGGCTATCGCGCCTGCCGCTTGCAAAAGCACGAGCGGCGGTATTTTCGTCGCTCTTGCTGCCTGCACCACGGCCTTGTACTCGGGCGCATTCTTATCGGGTTTAAACAGAATTTTGTAGAGCTGCGTTTTGATCGGCTCTGGACAATGCCCAGCAGCCAACTCTAGAGCCCAAGCATCCATTTGTGCGAGCAATTCTTTCTTTTTCTCAATAGCGGCCAAGGCTAAAGCTAGCGTGGCTGCATCCGCTTTTTTGAAGCGCCCTTTAGTACCGCCACGCCTAAAGTAATGCGGTGCACCGTGCAGAGCAAACAGCATGGCGGCTTGCTCTGCCTGCGTCGCTTGCTCTGAGAAGTAATCCCGCGCCACCTCGGCAAAGCCAAATTCGTCCTCGGGGGCAAACTCCCACGCCAGCGCGAGATCAATCTCGCTGCTTGCCGCTAGTGCAGCCACGACCAATGCGGCGGGCTCGGGTTTGTCAAACCGCAGTAAAACATGGCCCAGCTTTACTTTTTGGCGCTTGCCCGAGTCCATCTCAATTTGAGCGCTCGCGTCCGTCTCGCTCATCAAGCGGCCTGAGAGAATTTTTCCTGTGTCTTCGAAGAGTGCATAAGTCATGTTCCAATTGTCCCATGGCACACATCCTCGACAAACCGACCCTGCTACAACGGCTGTTCTCCTTTTTTGACGGCTTTGATCTTCCCTTGATAGCTGCCGTTGGCGTGCTGGCCCTGATTGGGCTCATCAATATGTATTCGGTGGCGTCAGGCTATGACTGGCGTTTTACGGATCACTTGCGCAACATCGTGATTGCAGGCGTGATCATGTTTAGCGTGGCACAAATACCGCCCCAGCGCTTGATGACACTGGCCGTACCGATTTACACCGTGGGCGTGGCGCTTCTCATTGCTGTGGCGCTGTTTGGTTTGACTAAAAAAGGCGCGCGGCGTTGGGTCAACCTTGGTGTGGTGATTCAGCCCAGCGAGATTTTAAAAATCGCCATGCCGCTCATGCTGGCTTGGTGGTTCCAAAAGCGCGAAGGGCAATTGCGACCACTCGATTTTTTAGTCGCCACGCTGCTGTTGGTAATCCCCGTGGGACTGATCGTGCGGCAGCCCGATTTGGGCACCGCTATCTTGGTGCTATCGGGTGGGCTCTATGTGATTTTTTTTGCAGGTCTGCGTTGGCGCTGGATTGTGCCGCCGCTAGTGATTGCCTTCATTGGCATTGCGCTGGTTCTGATATTTGAAGACCACCTCTGCGCCGATGATGTTAATTGGGTCGTACTGCACGAGTACCAACGCCAGCGCATTTGCACCTTGCTGGACCCCACCAACGACCCGCTAGGCAAGGGCTTTCACATCATCCAGGGCATGATTGCCATTGGCTCGGGCGGCATCTTTGGTAAGGGTTACTTTCAAGGCACGCAAACGCATTTAGAGTTCATCCCAGAGCGTACGACTGACTTTATTTTTGCTGCGTACTCTGAAGAATTTGGCTTGCTAGGTGGTTTGGTTTTAATTGGCACTTTTGGTTTCTTAATCCTGCGCGGACTGGCTATCGCATTGGCTGCGCCCACCTTGTTTACGCGATTACTCGGCGGTGCAATCACCATGATTTTTTTCACCTACGCCTTTGTCAACATGGGCATGGTGACGGGCCTATTGCCCGTGGTTGGCGTGCCGCTACCTTTTATTAGCTACGGCGGCACGGCGCTGGTCACGCTGGGGCTGGGCGTCGGCATTTTGCTGTCCATTGCTAAAGCCAAACGCTTGGTGCAAACCTAGAGATAAGCCTATGAAGCAAGTCGCCATTATTGGAGTCGGCAACATGGGTGCAGGTATGGCGCGTTGCCTGCTTGGGAAGGGTTATGCGGTGCGCGTCATCGACATTGATGTGGCAAAAACCGAAGCATTAGCGACTCTCGGCGCAATCGTTCATAACAACGCGAGCACCCTGCCTGATGGCTGCCCAGTCGTCATCGTGTGCGTTGTCGATAGCGTCCAAGTTGAATTCGTACTACCCACCATTACCGCTTCCAGCGCTGGTGCTCGCACCGTCATGCTGTGCCCGACCATCGCCCCCGAAGACATAGAACGCTTCTGCGCAAGCCTTACTAGTCGTGGCCTACAGACCATTGATGCGCCCATGTCAGGCGGCCCCGCGCGAGCCGAGAACGGCACGATGAGCTTAATGGTGGCGTGTACCGATAGCTTGTTCGCAGAGCATCAAACTTTGCTAAATGATTTGTCGACACAAATTTTTCGCGTGAGCAACAAGCCAGGAGATGGCGCACGCATGAAGCTGTGTAACAACTTGCTGGCTGGCATCAATTTAGCTGGCGCTGCCGAGGTGCTGGCGTTGGCTGAGCATATGGGACTCGATACAAAAAATGCGCTTGCCGTTATGCAAGCCTCCAGCGCGCAAAGCTGGATCGGCCAAGACCGCATGAGCCGTGCATTGGTGGGCGACTACGTGCCGCGTGCGCACATGACGCTGCTAGCCAAAGATACGAAACTCGCGCTAGCGATGGCGGCCAAGGCAGGCGTGGATTGCCTTGTGAGCAAGCCTGCTTCGCAAGCCTTTACGGATGCGGCTTCCCAAGGATATGCCAGTTTAGATGATGCTGCGTTGTTTGAATTTTTTAGAAAAAAATAATGCAACAAACTATTCACGAACGCCGCCTTTTGCTAGCAGTTGTTGCATTTTTTGTCCTGGGTCTTGTCGGCCATTTCGTACGACCCCTAACGCCAGACGTGGTCAAAGCATTAGTCGCTCAGCTGGGTCTGCATAGCAACTTAGGTGGCAACCACTTCGTCGATAGCCGCACTTGGCTGAGTATCCCCAACGCAGCCGATGTGTTATCCAACTTGCCGTTTGCTATTTTTGGTGTTTGGGGCTTACTGCTGCAAGCCAATACCCGCAAGGCTTCCCAACCCTATGTAGGTCGTGAAAGCTTTGTACTCACCCTATTTTTTGTAGGCCTCATCTTCACCGCGATAGGTTCGATGCTCTATCACCTTGCGCCTAGCGACAGCACGCTCTTGTGGGACAGGGCGGGCATGGCCTTCGCCTTTGCTGGCATGCTGGGCGTGGCCGCGTCCGAACGTGTCAGCAGCGCAAGCGGCATCTGGCTTGGCTTAGCGACTTTGCTAGCTGGAGCGATTGCGCTACTCGTTTGGTCGCAAACTACAGATGTGTTGCCGTGGCTGACGTTGCAGTTTGGTTGCATGGCGATGATTTTGGTTTTGGCCATCACCCGCAAACACGTCAAAAGTCTAGGCGTATCGCTCTATGCTGTCGTCGCTTGGTACGCGCTGGCAAAAATATTTGAATCAAACGATCACGCCATTTTTGAGGCCACGGGGCACTGGGTGAGCGGGCATACGCTAAAGCATTTGGCGGCGAGTTTGGCGGCACGGCCTGTGATTCGAGTACTCAAATAAAAAGGCGTCTTAAATGTCCAATCCCAACCAATTCACCCTCTTAAAACAACGCCGTTTCGCGCCCTTCTTTTGGACGCAATTTGCAGGCGCCGCAAACGACAACTTGTTTAAGTTTGCGCTCACCGTCATGGTGACGTATCAACTTAGCGTCTCGTGGTTGCCGCCCAATCTTGCGGGACTGGTGATTGGTGCCGTATTCATCTTGCCGTTTGTTTTGTTTTCTGCCACCAGCGGCCAATTGGCGGACAAGCTGGATAAAGCTGCCGTCTTTCGCTTCGTGAAGAACCTAGAGATCGCCATCATGCTGCTGGGCGCTTATGGCTTTTATGCCAGCCACGTTGTTGTGCTCTTGGTCTGCGTATTTTTGATGGGGCTGCACTCCACACTGTTTGGCCCCGTCAAGTTTGCCTACATCCCGCAGGTGTTGGATGAGCGCGAAATCACGGGCGGCAATGGCGTTGTGGAAATGGGCACCTTCGTCGCCATCTTGCTTGGCAACGTGGTGGGCGGCGTCTTGGTCGCCCTGCCCGAGGTGGGGCACTCCGCGGTGGCTGTGGCCTGCATCGCCTTGGCGGTGCTTGGGCGTATGGCTGCACAAGCGATACCCAGTGCGCCTTCCACCGATCCCGATTTGGTGATGAACTGGAACCCCATCTCCGAAACGATAAAAAATTTGAAGCTCGCGCACAGCAACATCGTGGTGTTTCGCTCTTTGCTTGGCATCAGTTGGATGTGGTTTTTTGGCGCGGTGTTTTTGGGTCAATTTCCAAGTCTTGCCAAAGATGTGCTCCATGGTGATGCGAATGTAGCGTCGCTGCTCTTGGTGGTGTTTTCTATTGGCATTGGCGTGGGCTCGCTACTGTGCGAAGTGCTGTCCAAACGACATGTCGAGATGGGACTCGTTCCTTTTGGCGCGATCGGCATGAGTGTGTTTGCCATCGATTTTTATTTTGCAGCGCATGCCCTGCCAGCGTCCATCGAGATGGGCATTGCCGCTTTTATTGCGCAGCCCCATCACTGGCGCGTGATGGCAGATTTGGCTCTGCTCGCTTTATTTGCAGGGCTTTACAGCGTGCCCATGTATGCACTCGTGCAATTGCGTACCAACCCATCGCACCGCGCGCGCATCATTGCGGCCAACAATATCTTGAATGCGTTCTTTATGATCGTTAGCTCCATCCTGGCGGGTGCGTTGCTGTCGCTAGGCGCAACCATTCCGCAAATCTTTTTGTTAGTCGGCATTGCCAATGCCGTCTTCACAGGCTATATTTTTTGGCTCACGCCAGAGTACATCCAACGCTTTAAAGCTATTGCGCCTTGGTCTCGATAACGCCGCCGCCCAAGCACACCTCGCCGTCATACAGCACGGCAGATTGCCCTGGCGTCACGGCCCACTGCGCATCTTTAAAATCAAGCGCAAAGCCTTGCTGGGTCAGGCTTCCAGCAGCGCCGAATGCACAAGCGCTATCTGCTTGTCGATAACGTGTTTTAGCGGCGTAATTGCCAGCCTCACTCGAATTTTTAGGCGGCTCGCCTGCCACCCAACTCACATCCAACGCCGTCAGTTTGTGCGACAGAAGTAATGGGTGCTCGTGCCCTTGCACGGCAATGAGTGTGTTGGTCGCCATGTCTTTGCGTGCCACAAACCACGGCACTTCAGGCGCGCCCTTCACACCACCAATACCCAGTCCTTGTCGCTGTCCCAGCGTATAGAACGACAGCCCCACGTGTTGCCCAACGGTGCGCCCCGTCTCGTCTTTAATCTTGCCCGGCTGGTTGGCGATGTAGCGGTTTAAAAACTCACGAAACGGCCGCTCGCCAATAAAGCAAATGCCTGTCGAGTCTTTCTTCTTCGCGTTGGGTAAGCCAATTTCATCCGCGATGCGGCGCACTTCGGTCTTGTGCAATTCACCCACAGGGAATAGCGTTTTACTGAGCTGCGCTTGATTGAGTCTGTGCAAAAAGTAGCTCTGATCTTTTGTGTTATCGAGTCCCTTGAGCAGCTCGTATTTGCTGGTGGCATCATTCAAACGCACTCGGGCGTAATGCCCCGTGGCAATTTTTTCTGCGCCTAGTCGCATGGCGTGATCTAAGAATGCTTTGAACTTGATTTCGGCGTTACACAAGATGTCGGGGTTGGGCGTGCGCCCCGCGCTGTACTCGCGCAAAAATTCGGCGAAGACGCGGTCTTTGTACTCGGCTGCAAAGTTGACGTGCTCGATCTCGATGCCCAGCACATCGGCTACGGCAGCAGCATCGACGAAGTCGATATTGCTAGAGCAAAACTCGTCGTCATCGTCGCCTTCCCAGTTTTTCATGAAGATGCCAATGACCTCAAAGCCTTGTTTTTTGAGCAAATACGCTGTCACGGCGGAGTCCACACCGCCCGAAAGACCCACGACAACTCGTGTTTTTGATTTTTGATTTTGTTGGTCCGTCATAGTGGAAAATTGTATCCATGCAAACACCTCACCCCGCTCCTCCGCACAAAGCAGCCCTCGTTCTTTTTTCGGGCGGTCAAGACTCGACCACGTGCCTTGCGCAGGCACTCTCCAAATATGACCGCGTGGAAACGCTGGCGTTCGATTACGGTCAGCGCCACCGCGTGGAGCTCGATTGCCGATTGACGGTACTGACTGAAATAAAAAAACAATTTCCGCACTGGGCGCACAAGCTTGGCGAAGATCATCAATTTGATATGGCGCTGCTGGGGCAAATCAGCGACTGCTCGCTCACGCGCGATGTGGCGTTTGAAATGGAAGCCTCTGGCCTGCCTAATACATTTGTGCCAGGGCGCAACTTATTATTCCTCACCTTTGCCGCTGCGCTGGCGTATCGGCGCGGTCTACAAGTCATCGTCACAGGCGTGTGCGAAACCGATTTTTCTGGCTACCCCGACTGCCGCGACGACACCATGAAGGCGATGCAAATTGCGCTCAGCTTGGGCATGGACAAGCGCTTTTTAATCGAGACACCACTGATGTGGATTGACAAAGCCCAAACGTGGCAACTAGCTGAAGACTTGGGCGGCAAAGCCTTGGTCGATTTGATTGTGGAGCACACGCACACCTGCTATTTGGGTGATCGTGTGCATCGGCATGACTGGGGTTATGGCTGCGAACTGGGCACTAAGACTGCCTGCCCCGCTTGCGACTTACGTGGCAAGGGTTGGGACAAATACAAGGCTAGTTAGCTGGAGCGGTCGTGCCTTTTTTAGCAACATGAGCTGCTTTGGCTTTCTCTTTAAACGCTATCAACTCATCACGCGAAAGCTGATCGTCTTTATTGACGTCAATGCGGTTGAAAACCTTGGCCAGCTTCGGATTACCAGCCGCCTCGGCACGGCTAATCATGCCATCTTGGTTCGTGTCTAACTTGTTGATGCGGGCATTAGCACTTGCACGCGGCTTGCTACCAGGTGCACCGACGATGTCTGAGCCCACCTTGGTCGCCTGCGCAAAAACAGATGCAGAAAAAATGGCTGCTGATAAAACGAAATATTTCATAAGAACTCCTTTTTTGGATTCCCGCCTTCGCGGGAATGACGGCCTTAGGCCGCGTTAATGATACCGCTCGCCACATGCCCAGACGGCACATGTTCGGATGCTGCTGTGACGTGCCTTGTTTGATCGTCAAAGAAAAAATCAGGCTCGAACTCGCGCAGGAACTCGCCCTTGGCGAGACCGCCTAGAAACATGGCTTCGTCCACTTCGATGTTCCAGCTCATCAAGGTGCGAATCGCACGCTCGTGTGCGGGTGCGCTACGTGCCGTCACTAGCGCGGTGCGCAATCGCATGGGCGCTGTTTTGCTGTCATTCCCCACGGCTTGCAAATGCTGGAGCGCCTCCAGCAACGGCTTGAAAGGCCCCGCAGGCAGCGGCACGGCGGCGCGTTCTTTCTCGTGTTTTTGAAAAGCATCCAAACCCTTGGCTTGAAAAACCTGCTCAGCTTCGTCGGAGAATAGCACCGCGTCACCGTCAAAAGCAATACGCACTTCCAGCGGATGCGCGGCGCTTGCCAGCTTGGATAGCGGATACACCTGCGCGGCGGGCACACCAGCATTGAGCGCAGCGCGAACGTCTTCCAAGTTCACAGACAAAAATAAGTTGGCATGCAGCGGCTTTAAATACCGCCACGGCGCTTCGCCTTTGGTGAAGGTGCCGCGCTGAATCGCCAGCCCATAGTGCTGCGCTGAACGGAACACGCGCATGCCTGAAACGGGATCGTTACGCGACAAAATGACGACCTCGACACGCGGTTCGGCCAGCGGCGAGCCGTCTTCGGCTTGGTTAAATGACAGCAGTTTTTTGACCAAGGAAAACGCTACGCCAGGTTTGGCGGGTTCTTCCAACTTGTCCAGCTGCAAGCGCATATAGGCTTTGTCGTTGTGATTTTCAAAGACGGTGTTCTCCGCTTCAAAATCAAAAAGCGCTCGGCTGGAGATAGCGACGATGAGTTTGTTCATAAAAATTTCATTGGCTATCTGTCATTCATTTCATAAACTGATTCATTTGGATGATGGGGAGAAGCACCGCCAGCACGATGAGAAGCACCACCACACCCATCACCACAATCAAAAGCGGCTCTAGGATGGTGGCGAGCGCCATCGCACGGCGTTGTACATCATTGCCGAGTTGTTTGGCGGCGTGATCTAACATCTTGGGGAGTTGCCCCGTTTGCTCGCCTAACCGTGCGAACATCGCCAGCAAACTTGGGAAGCGCCCTTGCTTGGATAGCGCATTGGCCAGCGTGGCGCCTTCGCGCACTTGCACCAATGCCTCTAGCGCATCGCGGCGTAGCGCACGGTTGGATAGCGTCATCGCAGCCGTTTGCAATCCACGCAAAATTGGTACGCCTGCAAGTGCCAGCATCGCCAGCGTGCCGCTAAATCTAGCAGCGTTGTAACCACGCGCAAGTCTGCCTATCAGCGGCAACTCTAGCCACGCGGCATCGAAGCGCTCACGGAAAGCATCTGCCCGCAAAGCCATACGCAGCAAGGCTCCCAGCAGCACCAATACCAGCAATAAAACCCATCCCCAATTGCGGATGAAGCTGCTGATACCCAGCATGGCCACCGTCAAAAACGGCAGGGCACGCTTGCTGCCAGCAAACACGCTCGCCACTTGCGGCACGACGTAGCTGACCAAAAAAATCACAATCACGGTCGCAATCACGGTCACGATGGCGGGGTAGAGTGCCGCACCGATGAGTTTGGCACGCAGTGTTTGCTGCTCTTCCAAATCGTCGGCAAGTTTGTTTAACACCTCGCCCAAGTTGCCACTTTGCTCGCCCGCGCCAATGGCGGCGCAGTAAATATCGGAGAATTCGCGCGGATGCTGTGCCAAAGCCTGAGTAAAAGGCGAGCCGCCATTCACTTCCGATCTGAGTGCTGCCACCAAACCGCGCTGGGCTTCGCTCTCTGATTCATCGACCAATGCCGTGAGTGCGCGTTCTAGTGGCAGACCAGAGCCCACCAAGCCTGCCAGCTGACGAGTCCACACCATCAGTGCTGTGTTATTAAAAACGCGGCGTGGCGCAAAGAGACCCGCCTGCGCAGCCATGCCGTTAGTGGTACTCACCACCGCCGTCACATCGAGTGGAATAAGTGACTGCGCTCTGAGGTTGCTACGCGCACCGCGTGCAGTCTCAGCTTCGATAATGCCCTTGCGGGTTTTGCCATCAGCTTCTAAGGCGGTAAATTGATAAGCGGGCATGATGTTTTGAGCGTCCGCATCAATCCCGCGTCACACGAACCAACTCTTCTCGGCTGGTGATGCCGGTCGCCACCAGCTGCTGTCCGTATTCGCGCATGAGAGTCATGCCGCCTGTCATCGCCGCTTCGCGGATCTGGGCTTCGCTGGCGCGTGTATGGATTAAAGCTTTGAGCGCGTCGTCGGTGACGAGTAACTCAAAAATGCCGATGCGTCCGCTATAGCCTGTGCGGGCACATTGCCCACAGCCCACGCCAGCACAGGCTTTGCACAGCTTGCGTACGAGGCGCTGTCCCAAAACCCCCAAGAGCGATGAGCTAATTAAAAACGGCTCAATCCCCATGTCGATGAGCCGCGTGACGGCGCTGGCGGCATCGTTGGTGTGCAGCGTTGCCAGCACCAGGTGCCCTGTGAGCGAGGCTTGAATGGCAATTTGCGCGGTTTCAAAATCGCGGATTTCGCCAATCATGATGATGTCGGGATCTTGACGCAAGATGGCACGCAAGGCCTTGGCAAAGTTGAGCTCAATTTTGGGATTAACCTGCGTTTGCCCAATGCCCGCCAGCTCATATTCGATGGGGTCTTCCACGGTCATGATGTTGTTAGACGCCGCATCTAGCTTGCCCAGCGCCGAGTACAGCGTGGTGGTTTTGCCTGAACCCGTTGGCCCCGTCACCAAAATAATGCCGTGTGGTTGCGTCAGCAAATGCATGAAACGTTCTAGCGTCGCACCTTGCATGCCAACGGCTTCTAAAGTGAGTTTAGATTCGCTTTTATCTAAGAGCCTGAGCACGGCACGCTCACCATAACTGGAGGGCAACGTCGAGACGCGCACGTCAATCGCACGTGTGCCAATGCGAAGACTGATGCGGCCGTCTTGCGGCAAGCGTTTTTCGGCGATGTCGAGCTCCGCCATAATTTTGAGGCGCGAAATGAGGGCGGCGTGCAACGCGCGGTTAGGCTGCACCACTTCACGCAGTGCGCCGTCCACTCGAAAGCGTACGACCGAATGCCGCTCATAGGGCTCGATATGGATGTCGCTGGCGCCATCGCGCGCGGCTTGCGTGAGGAGGGCGTTCAGCATCCGAATAATGGGCGCGTCGCCGGCACTTTCTAGCAAATCTTCGACCGCAGGCAGCTCTTGCATCATGCGAGATAAGTCCGCGTCGTTTTGCACTTCGATCACCACCTGCTGGGCGCTGGACTCGCCACTGGCGTAGGCTTGGCTAATGCGCTGAGCCAGCAAGGCGTCATCGATTAACTCTTGTTTTAAGTTTTGATCGGCATACTTGCGCTGCACCTCTGATAGCCCGGAAGCCTTACTGGATGTGGCCTGCAACAGAGTCAATTGCGCACCATCGTCCACCAGCAAGAGCTGCTGTGTCCGAGCGAAAGCGTAAGGCAGAGGGTGGCGCATTATTTAGTGGGCTCCACTATTTGCGGCGATGACTGCAATTGCAATGGCGTATCCGGTGTCACCGCTGGCAGTGCTGGCGTGCCGTAGTTGTAGCGTATTGAGTTGAGCTTGTCTTGGTTTTCTGTATCTAGCTGCAAGTTACGCATGTTTTGATAACGCTCCAACGACAAGGCTTCGGTACTGGCGCCATCACGCACAATGACAGGACGCAAAAACACCATTAAATTTGTTTTGACACGGCTCTTGCTTTCACTACGAAACAGCGCGCCAAACAAGGGAATATCAGCCAAGCCCGGTACGCGGTTTTGATTGCTCGCGGTGGTGTCTTGCAGCAGGCCACCCAGCACCACAATCGCACCGTCTTCGACCAGCACATTCGACTCTAGCGAGCGCTTATTGGTCACCAGTCCGGTGCTCGAATTCACCGAGGCAGGGTCAACGCTCGACACCTCTTGAAAGATGGTCATTTTGATAGTGCCGTTTTCGCTAATTTGCGGCTTGACCCTTAGGGTGATACCGACGTCTTTGCGCTCAATCGTTTGAAACGGATTGGTCGTACTGCCGCTGCTGCTGTTGGTGTATTGCCCCGTCAAAAAGGGCACGTTTTGACCGACCACAATTTTGGCTTCTTCGTTATCGAGCGTCAGCAAATTAGGCGTGGAGAGCACATTGCCGTCACCGGTAGTTTCTAAGAAGTTAGCCAAAAAGCCGAGTTGATTGGTGCTGCCAATTTTTTGCACCACGCCAATGTTTAAACCACTGCTGATTGCGCCTAGCGTGCCCGAGGCAGCGCCCGCTGTGATGGTGGCTAGATTGCCCGTTGACCCAAAATTAGTACCTGCCACGGTGTTACCCAAAGCGCCCTGCCACTGCACGCCAAACGCGGCTGCCTTGTTGGCATTGACCTCGGCAATCAAACTCTCCACAAACACTTGGGCGCGGCGGGCATCTAACTTGTCAATCACGGCACGCAGCTGGCGATACTGCGGCTCGGGCGCCGTAATGATGAGCGAGTTGGTGGCGGGATCAGCCTGAATCTGCCCGCCCGTACTAGGCTGAGCACTGACCGCAATGGGTGATGAGGCGGCACTGCCGCTGGCAGAGCTAATAGGCGTTGAGACCGCAGCACTGCTGCCCGCAAAGCCAGACCCCGCCTGGCCTGCAGCCAGGGTGGCCTGCAAAGCCGCACGCAGTGTGATCGCCAGTTTGGCAGCATCCGCATTCTTTAAATGCACGACATAAATATTACCTGCGGCACCATTGCCCTCGCCCACAGCAGCAGGCTGATCGAGCTGCCGAATGAGCGATTTAGCCAATGACAATCGCGCTGGATTGGCGGCGCGCACAATGAGCGCATTGCTGCGCGGCTCGGCAACGATGGTGGTTTTAAATGCGCTATCCGCCTGGCCTGCGCCTGGGGCACCCGAACTGCCACCGGCCTCCATCAGCTTGGTCACCAGCGCTGCCAAATCAGTGGCAACGCCATTTTTGACGGGAATGATTTCTAAATCAGTTGCGTTCGAGACATCCATCGCCGCAATGATGCGAGCCAATCGGGATAGGTTTTCGCGGTAATCGGTGATGATGAGCGAGTTGTTGCTCGCATTCACGTTAATCGTATTGTTGGGGCTAATCAAGGGGCGCAAAATGGCGACTAAATTATTGGCCGTCTCAAAATTAAGCGTAAAAATTTGCGTCACGATTTGATTACCCAGCGCCTTGGATTTTTCACCCGACGTCACCACGGTGGACTCGCCACCTTGCAGTTTGGCATCGGCCTCGGGCACCACTTTGTAGAGCCCGCCTGACTCCACTACCGTAAAGCCTTGCAAGCGAAGCGCACTCAAAAACTGATTGAACGCTTCTGCGGCACTAACGGGCTTTTCAGTCGATAGGTTCATCACGCCTTTCACGCGCGGATCGATCACCACATTCTTGTTGGTCAGTGTGGCAATCGTGCGGGCGACCGATTCAATTTCGGCATTCGCAAAATTGAGCGTGACGGGAGCATTTGCGCGGACAGGCTGCGCGAGCAGACTCGTACTGCCCAGAGCACACAACGCCAAACACATCAAGAGCAAAAGTTTTTTCATGGTGTGATTCTCATCATTCATAGTGGTCTCAAATTTTCAAAATAGAGCTCATGCGCCCGTCGTTATTCAGTTGCCATTGCCCCATCATATGCAGCAAGTTGGACAGTGCCTCCTCGCGGCCTTTGGCGGCTGTGGCCTCACCCAAAAAGGCGATGCGTCCTTGCTCAATATTGCCCGTTCCGTTCAGCACCAGCGCGGCCTCACCGTTGGTCTCTAGCCGAAGTGCCTTGCCCGCCGTGCTGAGTTTGTAGCTCCCCAGCGGATGAAGCGTGGACAACGCCGTCGTCATATGGTTCGCTTGCAGCAGCGCCTGTCCCGAGACGCCAGACACGCCGCCGCTAGCTGTCCATTGCCCTGCTAGTCGATCCGTGCTAAACCGTAGATCACCTGCTAATTGCAACGTATTCCAAGGCGCGCCCAAACCCACCAGCATGCTCGCGGGCAGTGCTAGCTCCGAACTGCGCAGCGTCCAAGCCAGCGCACCGCCCTCTAAAACATCATCCAGCAAAGCAGTCATTTGGACAGGCGTCGCCGGTGTGCAACAAGGCGCACTCAACAAAACAGTCACGCCCCACCACTGCGGGCTGATGTCCCAATTCATCCTTGACGGCAACCGCGTAGCGCCCGAGCTGCCATCGCCGCCCGCAAGCACCAACTGCGCAGAACCCGTCCACACCGTGCCGCGCGGCTCTTGCAGCAGCACGCGACCCTGGCTAGCCATACCGATACTTGACGCCAACCAGCTGGCGGGCGCAAAGGCCGCCAGCGCCACCACCACGCCTAGCAAGCCACCACACCAAGACCAAAGGGAGTGGCGCCTCATTTGTTGAGCTCAAACACCAAGCTGCCATCCCATAGCAAACTTGCATTTTTTTTCCAGTGTGCTTCTAGGGGCACAAGCTGCGCCTTGATCCGTGCCTCGGCAAGCCAAGCGGCTAGGGCTTCGGGGCTTGCACCTGTAAAGCTGACTTGTACACGGCCGCCTTGCATGGCGACGCTGGCTTTGCCTAGTTTTTTGATCGCGCCATCCAGCCACATCTGCACTTGCGCAGGACTGGCGCGGGGGACGGCACGAAGCTTGGCAGCCTCAGCCGCCAAACTTTGCATCTGTGCGATTTGCGAATCCAACTTCGCGTGCGCGCTGCTTGATTGGCGATAGGTTTGCAAAGCGGGCGCAATCAAAAGCCACCACACCAAGGCCAGCACGAGCACGCTGGCGGCGGCGGCCAGCAACCTGCGCTCACGCGGACTTTGCCGCTCTAGCCAAGCACGGAGAAGGGCTGTCATGGCGTACCTGCTTTCAAGTCATCCGTCTTTAATTCGTTGTTTGCAAAGTCCACCGTGTGCAAAGGCTTACCGGCCGTGGCTTTGCGAGCCAATTGCGCCTCTAGCCCTTGTTCGGCAAGGGCTCCGCTGGCCGTACGCAATTTAACCAACGCCTTTTCCATTTGTGCCGGTGCGTCCACCACGACTTGCGTTTCGGGGAACGTCTGGGTGAGGATGCTGGCGATTTGCCCCTGCCCTGCTTGCAAAGAGGCGCGGTCACGCCACGCCCACAGATTCAATCCGATGATGTGCACCAGCACCAGCACCAGCACCGCCATACGTGTCAAGCGCCACTCGGGTGCTCGCCAAACGTTGCGGGCCGCGGCTTGCGCTTGGGTTGTCCAAAGCGGTTGCGGGCGAAACTCAAACTGCGCCAAGTTCCAACCTGCAGCTTGTTGCGCGGCTGATTCGGGCACGATGGCAGCAATTGTTTGCCCTTGGCTTGCGGCTTTATCCAGCAAGCCCTTTAGCCACTCCTTATTGCAGACCATGACATCAAACGGTCGGCCCGCCTTCATGGCCGCCGCCGCATCTGGCGCCAGTGCAAAGTGCAAGTCAATCGGGTCGTCTAACAGCTGCTCCTCCAAAGCCCCAGCCAGTGCGGCCTGCACGCGATGCGAGGGCGTTAGCGGTAACGTGACCGTGTGCCTAGAGAGGCGCTCTTGAGGCAACACCAAGTGCGCCGCCTGCGGAGTTGAGGGTGGGGCCATGAATTGAGTCATAGCCGCTATTCTATGAAGCCCACAAAGCAGCTAACGTCACTCATACCCTGCGCCGCCAAATCGTTTTAACGTCGAGATTGGCTCGGCTCACCAAGGACAGCTCCTCCATCACCCAGTCGCCCAATCGCAAGCGACCCCGCACTTCAAAATATTGCGAAGCCACGCTGAAGTCTGCGCTGCTGAGGGCACTACTCATACTCAGCATGTTTTGTGCCTCTGTCAAACTTTGCAGTGGTGACTGTGCACGCATTTGCACCAGCTTTTGCGCCGCGGCTAGGTCGAGGCCAGGCACGCTGGCGTAAATGACCATTGCGCTGGCCGTATTGAGATTGATCGGTGTGCGCTCTGGCAAGAGGGTGATGTAGTTTTTGAGCGTATCTATGCTGCTATGTGGCAGACCAAGCCAGCCCAGCTGCTCCACGTAGAGTGGCCGTAAAGGACCGGCCGTATTGGCCTGTGAGCTAGTGCCCGCTTGCGCCTGGGGCTGGCTCGCGAGCCACGCGGAGGTCCACTGCTTGAGCTCTACGGCTGGCAAATTGAGCTGCTGATAGAGTTTTGACAAACTCTCGAGTGCGGGAGGTGACAGCGTGTTTTGGCCGTTTTGAGTTGTCACCAAATTTGTTAAATTAATTTTCGACTGCGCATCTACGATGCTGCCCGAAAGATAGGCCTCGTCAGCCCCCGACTCGGCCAGCGCATCTGCCGCCAAAAACGACGAGAGCTTGGCTTCTTTCAGCGGCAAAGCCCAGGGCTCGCCTAGGTGATCAATCACACCGTTAATGCCGGCTGAGCGGGCGTCTTCGCGCAAAATCAACCGCGCCCAATCGAGTGCCCCCACCAGCACCCAGTTTGCCTGGCTTTGCGCACGAGAGGCCGACTCTTGCTGAAGCATTCGCCACTGCCGCCACTGCAAGCCCGCAGCCAAAGTCGCCACCAAGGTGACGACCAGCATGGCAACCAAAATTGCCGCACCACGCTGGCGTGCAAGGGAGTTTGCTCGCCAACGTCTCACTTCGTCGCCCCCAATATGGGCCGCACCCAATCACGCGTGAGCTTGCCGGTTGGCAGATTGAGTACCAGCCGCACGCCGTCTGGTACTGCGCTCGCGCCAGTCGTCGTGGTTCCCGCGGCCGACTGCGCGTTGCTCCACGCATCGTCACGGAAGTAAATCAATTGCCAGCTGTTCACCGGCATCAAAGTCACAACAAACTTTTCGTCTTCCGCTAGTGGTGTTCGGCTCCAGCGATCGGCTGCGCTCCATGCCGCCAGCAGCGCCGTGCGATCTGTCAGCGGCTGTGACGCCCAGCGTTGCCACGCCATGCCTGTGTCGGTATGGCGCAGCGTCCACGCGACCACCACCACACCGGCATTAGGCTGACTACTTTGGCGTATGAGGCGCAATCGTTGGCCATCAAAATCGATTGATGACAAGCTCGTTGTGCCGGCGACGCTTGCATCGATAAGCGCATCCAAATCGGCCGTCCACTGCGCCAGACCCACTTGCACGCGCTGCAAGCTTTGTTCGTTGCTATTTGTCAATTCGCCCGCACGCCCCATGCCATCTAAGGCGCGCCAGGCCATGAGCGTCATGATGCTGACGAGCACGAGTGCGACGAGTACCTCGATCAAGGTGAAGCCGCGCTGCTTCAAAACCGCCCCACTAAAGTTGAGAGTTTGAGTAGCGTGTACGCTTGCTTGTCGTCGCCTGCCGCTTGGTAAACGACCGCGTCAACTTTGCGAAAACTGGGATTAGGCGTTGTCTGCACTTGCAGTTTGCCGTCATAACTCACGCCCATTTGCTCGCAGGTAAAGCTCTTCTCTCCCGCATCGGGCAATAGCCGTGAGAGTCGCAGTTTGACGAGCTCGTTTTCAGCACACAGTTGCGCCCGAAACATATCGCCTTGGCGCTGCGCGTTATTGATTTGCGAGCCACTCACCCGCAATCCCGCGCCCAGCGTGATGGCAACAATCGCCAGCGCCACTAGCACCTCAACCAGCGTGAAGCCACGCGACAAAGGGGTGGTATTCATCGCGCTTTTTCCACCGCAAACGCACCCACACCATCAGTCACCACGTCACGGCTTTCTTGCCCATGTGTCAAACGCACACGCTGCGGCGCAATCACAGGATCGGGACCTAACACCAGCGGTTGATTCATTTGCACTTGGGTTTGCGCATCCAACCATGTAGTCGGCAAAGGCTCTTTACTGCGAAGGCCGCTCCAGCGCATCACGGGCTGATTTTGTGAATCCTGCGCCACCGTCCACGTGACCACCACACCCGAAGCACGCGATTGGCTACGAGCTGCATCTAACAAAGCGCTGAGCCTGAGTGCCTCACGCTCAAGGCTGGTTTGCCCAGAGTCACGCATCGCCAGCGACACGCCCGCTGTGCCCAGCGCGATGATCGCAATGACAACGAGCAACTCCAGCAAAGTGAAGCCGCGAGAGAGTTTTATTGCCACGACCCCACATCCGCGTTTTTGCCTTCGCCGCCAGGTGCGCCATCCGCGCCAAAGGACATCACGTCAATCTCACTCTTCACCCCAGGATTGAGATATTGATAAGGCTTGCCCCACGGGTCTTGCGGGAGCTTGTCTAGATAAGGGCGCCATGCGCTCGGTACGCTTCCGACGCTAGGTTTGACCACCAAGGCTTGCAAGCCTTGGTCGGCGCTGGGGTAGCGTTGGTTGTCCAGTTTGTAGAGCTTCAAAGCCTGCGTGAGATTGGCAATATCGGTCTTGGCCGCCGTCACCCGCGCATCGTCTGCACGGTCGAGCACGTTGGGAACTATCAGCGCCGCTAGCACGCCAATGATGACCAGCACGACCATCAGCTCGATAAGCGTAAAGCCGCGCTGCACTGCGCCGCAGGCTTTCGTTTTGAGGTTGGATAAGTTTTTCATACCTGAATGATAATCTGGCTATGTTAAATCTTTGGCCTTCAAGAATCGCGACATTTATGCTTTGGGCGCTTGCAGCAGGTAGCGCTGCATTTTGGTTTTTACAAAACCTAGCGGTATCGTCATCGGATACGGCAAGCACCTCTCAAATGATGGCTGCGTCCAGCCCCAAGCAAAACGACAACCTGACACCGCAAGTCGCGCTGGCGCTAGGCGCCATTAACCCTGTCGCACCCACCTCGGCCAGCGTGCTCGCAGCGATGCAAGCGCGATTTCAACTGCAAGGCATCGTGGCAAACGGCACACGTGGCGCGGTACTCATTTCAGTTGACGGCAAGCCCGCCAAGCCTTACCGCGTGGGCGCTGCCATTGAGGATGGTCTAGAGGTCACGTCTGTCAAGGCGCGCAGCGCGGCGATGGGTTCAAACGGCACCGAAGCGTTTACGCTGGAATTACCCTTGAAGAAATAAGCGATACGCGGGGTTGTTGGTTTCTTCCACAAACGGATAGCCCAAATTTTTGAGGAAGGCGTCAAACGCCTTGCCTTCTTTTTGAGGCACTTGAACACCCACCAAAATACGCCCGTAGTCCGCACCTTGGTTGCGATAGTGAAAGAGACTGATATTCCAACTCGGTTGCATGGCGCTCAAAAATTTGAGCAAAGCGCCTGGACGTTCGGGGAAGGTGAAGCGCAAAATTCGCTCATCCACCGCCAGACTAGACGCCCCGCCCACCATGTACCGAATATGCTCTTTGGCCAGTTCGTCATGTGTCAGGTCAATCGCCTTGAAACCCTCTTTGGATAAGGCTTTAGCGATTTTTTTTGATTCATCCGCGGCACTGGTCGACAAGCCGACAAACACATGCGCGGCTTTTGCATCCGACATGCGGTAGTTAAACTCAGTAATGCTCCGCCCCGCGCCCACCAAGGTGCAAAACCGTTTAAAGCTACCCCGCTCTTCAGGTACGGTCACGGCAAACAGCGCCTCTTTGTGCTCGCCCACATCGGCGCGTTCCGCCACAAACCGTAGGCGGTCAAAGTTCATATTGGCGCCGCACAAAATCGCGGCATAGGTTTCGGATTTTTTGACCTTGCGAGCAGCGGCGTATTGCTTGATGGCCGCAACGGCAAGCGCTCCTGCGGGCTCGACGATAGAGCGGGTGTCCACGTAAATATCCTTGATCGCCGCGCAAACGGCATCGGTATCCACCGTCATAAATTCATCCACCAAGCCGCTACTGGCGACGCGGAAAGTCTCTTCACCCACCAGCTTGACGGCTGTGCCGTCGGAGAACAGCCCCACATCGGGAAGCGTCACGCGCTTACGTGCCGTCACCGATTGCATCATCGCGTCGGAGTCGTTCATTTGCACACCAATCACGCGGATGCTGGGGTCAATCGCTTTGATGCAGTTGGCAACGCCCGAAATCAAACCGCCACCGCCAATCGCCACAAACACCGCATCCAATTTTTTAGAGGGTGCACCTTGCATTTGACGCAATATCTCTAAGCCAATCGTCCCTTGACCTGCAATCACATCAGGATCGTCAAACGGATGGATAAAGGTCAGCCCCTTTTGCGCCTGCAGTTTTTGTGCGTGCAGCGAAGCATCCGAATAGCTCTCGCCAAACAGCACCACATCACCGCCCAGCGCCCGCACCGCATCAACCTTGACGCTAGGTGTGGTCGTCGGCATCACAATGATGGCTTTGGTTCCTAGTGTTTTTGCGCCCAGCGCTACGCCCTGCGCATGGTTGCCTGCCGAGGCGCAAATCACACCCTTCTTGAGTTGCGCTGGCGTCAACTGCACCATCTTGTTGTACGCGCCGCGCAGCTTGAAACTAAACACGGGTTGCTGATCTTCACGCTTCAAAAGCACCGTATGGCCAATGCGAGCCGAGAGGTTTTTCGCGTAATCGAGCGAAGTTTCCTTCGCCACGTCGTAGACGCGAGCGGCAAGGATTTTCTTTAGATAATCGTTAGGCGAGAGTACGTGAGGCGTTTGCTTATTCATAGCACTCAATCATAAGGAACAAATATGCAATGCACAGTCAGCTGGACAGGCGCTTCGGGCGCGAACTCCAAAATGGGATTTTTAGCCGAAACAGGCACGGGTCACACCATCATGATGGACGGCGCGCCAGACGCAGCCAAACCTGAAAACGGCGGGCAGAATCTAGCGCCGCGTCCCATGGAGCTTTTGCTAGCGGGCACGGGCGGCTGCACAGCGTATGACGTGGTGCTGATTTTGAAGCGCGGACGGCACGATGTACGCGGTTGCTCGGTGAAGTTGTCATCGGAACGCGCCGAAGTGGATCCCAAAATTTTTACCAAGATTCACATGCAGTTCAGCGTCACGGGAAAGGGCATTCCAGCATCAGCCATTGAACGCGCCATCGCCATGAGCCACGACAAGTACTGCTCCGCATCCATCATGCTGGGCAAGATGGCGGAGATTACGACGGGGTTTGATTACGCTGAGATTTGAGGCTCACATCTGCCCCCACGGCAGGCCATCGAAGCGCCAGCCGTTCACCGTGCTACGGTGGTCATTGGCATCCAAATCGCCTTCAAAGCCATGCAGCACATTGACGACTCTCGTAAAGCCCACGTCCAGCAAGGCTTTGCCAGCATCTAAGGTGCGCGAGCCGCTACGGCAAATGAGCACGACGGTTTGATCGAGGCTCTTCACTTCGTGCTTGACGGCGGCGACAAACGCATCGCTATCCGCTTCAAAGTCTGGGAACTCATACCACGGGATATTGATGGAATGCGGTGGTCTGCCCACGTACATGGACTCGATCTCCATGCGAACGTCAATCAAAACGGCATCGGGTGTGGCTTGTAGCAAGTCCCAAGTTTCTTTGGGTTCTAAGTGTCGCAATTGGGGAGCAGTCATGCCGCTATTCTAAAATCAGGCGATGACTGCAAAAAAATATACGCGCGGGCAGGCTTTGCCTGAGATTCTAAAAAACAGAATCATGATTTTGGATGGTGCCATGGGCACGATGGTGCAGCGCTTCAAATTGAACGAAGCGCAATTTCGCGGTGAGCGGTTTAAGGATTTCCACAAAGACATCAAAGGAAATAACGAGCTTTTGAGTTTGACGCGGCCTGACATCATTCGCGATATCCACGAGGGTTATCTTGCCGCTGGTGCAGACATGGTGGAGACCAACACTTTTGGCGCGACCACGGTTGCGCAGGCAGATTACGACATGCAGGATTTGGCCAAAGAAATGAATCTGCAATCTGCCAAACTGGCCAGAGCCGCATGCGATAAATTTTCTACACCCGACAAGCCGCGCTTTGTGGCAGGGGCACTGGGCCCCACACCCAAAACTGCCAGCATTAGCCCTGACGTGAACGACCCAGGCGCTCGCAACGTCAGCTTTGAGGAGTTACGAAGTGCTTACTACGAGCAGGTCGAAGCACTGGTCGAAGGCGGCTCAGATTTACTCTTAGTGGAAACCATTTTTGATACCTTAAACGCCAAAGCAGCGCTGTTTGCCATTGACGAGTACTTTGAAGCCAGTGGACAACGCCTACCCATCATCATCAGCGGCACGGTGACCGACGCCTCGGGGCGCATCTTGAGTGGCCAAACCGTGACGGCGTTTTGGCACTCCATTCGCCACTCCCAACCGCTGGCAGTGGGATTGAACTGTGCGCTGGGTGCGGCTCTTATGCGACCGTACATCCAAGAATTGGCCAAAGTGGCGGGTGATACATTTATCAGCTGCTACCCCAATGCGGGTTTGCCCAACCCAATGGCAGAAACGGGTTTCGACGAAACGCCCGAAGTTACAAGCCGACTACTGCACGAATTTGCAGCCGAGGGTCTTGTCAATATTGTGGGCGGCTGTTGCGGTACAACACCTGAACATATTGGAGCAATTAGCCATGCAGTATTCAAACTACCACCACGCATGCTTAATTTTTAGGCAAATCTTGCGCTAAGGGCTTGATTTTTTAGGGGTTTTGCCTCACACTAGGGGATTGGCTGGAGGTCAACCCCTATGTTCCGAAAAAATTTAATGCGCCTTTTGGTTTCGCTCATCCTGTTTTCGAGCGTAGCCGCTGCATCTGCTTTTTCTAATGATGTTGGTCTAGCCGATTTGCCCAAGCAAGCTCAGAGCACCTACGCACTGATTCAACAGGGTGGACCGTTCCCCTACGAAAAAGATGGCGTTGTATTTGGAAATTACGAGCGTCAATTGCCACAGCAAAAGCGCGGCTACTACCACGAGTACACAGTCAAAACACCAGCAACCAAGAGCCGCGGAGCCATCCGCATTGTGTGTGGTGGTTTAAAAAACAAGCCTTTCGATGCTTGCTATTACACCGACAACCACTACGCGACATTCAAAAAAATTGCGCCTTAAAAAGAATAAAAATTATGGACCACACCACATCATACGAGCCGCCTAAAGATTTGCCGCTTAAGCGCGTTAAGGCAAACATCGTGCAATCTATCCGTGCACACGGCGCGGAAGAGTTGCAACGAGCCTCTACGCAGTTGGGACATCACTTTTTGTATTCCAATTTGGGAGCCACGCAAACCAAACAAGATGTCTTGGATACGATTGCGGCAGACTTCACATTTCCCGCCCATTTTGGCAAGAATTTTGATGCGCTCTACGATTGTTTGACAGATCCCATCTATAAATCGGGACAACAAGCTGGCTTTATTCTTGTTTTAGAGCACATTCCTGTGACCTCTAAATTTGACAAAGAAACGCGCGAGCAGTTACTCGACATCTTCCGTGATGCTGCCGACTATTGGCATGACCGAAAAATTCCATTCCGCTGCTTCTATTCCTTCTCGGTGGCACGTACCGCCGGTGATGCTGGTGTGGGCAAGGATGGCCAAGAGCTAGAAGGCTTTGATGAACCCATGCCAACCGATAAGTTGGTCGATGTTTCGCCGCTGGCATTGCGCATGAGCAGCCCGTTCAACGCAGGCTACTGGCTCGCAGCGTCCTAAAGCGTACGGCTCCGTCATTCCCGCGTAGGCGGGCGAGAATCCATCTCAAGCAAAGTTTTGAGCGAGCGCTACATACTCACTAACAGGTACTTCTTCGGCGCGGCGCTGGGTATCAAACTGCCCCGAAAACTGCTTCTCCTCTAGCCATTTCCCCAACGTGTGCCGCATCAATTTACGGCGCTGGCTAAAGGCAACTTTCACGATTTCGCTTAAACGTGCCACGTCAAGCGCAGCTGGCTCAGGACGAGGCGCCATTCGCACGATGGCACTCATCACTCGCGGGGGCGGATCAAAACACTCGGGCGGCACATTAAACAACGACTGCATCTCATAGCGCCACTGGAGCATCACACTTAAGCGCCCATAGTCCGAGGTGCTGGGCTTGGCAACCATGCGGTCAATCACTTCTTTTTGTAGCATGAAGTGTTGGTCTTTCACGAGGTGTGCCACGTCCAGTAAGTGAAACAAAATGGGGCTGGATATGTTGTAGGGCAGATTGCCGACAACCCGCATCTGCCTTGCCTCGCCGCTGGCAGCAATCGCCTGAAAATCGACCTTTAAGACATCTGCTTCAATCACCGTGATCTTATTGTTTTGTTTGAGTCGTACCGCCAAATCACGGTCTAATTCAATCACCGTCAAGTGCGAAAGCTGCGCAAGGAGAGGCACGGTCATTGCCCCTAGCCCTGGGCCAATTTCGACCATGAAATCGGCAACCGTTGGCCCAATCGCATCCACGATATCACCCAGCATAGGTTTGTCGGACAAAAAGTGTTGTCCAAATCGCTTGCGCGCAATGTGTCTCATCGCGTGATATTTTTAAACTCAACAAACGCCCGACTTCGTGTCTCACTCATCCACAACGAGTAAGCTTCGGCTCCTTTTTTCTCACGCAACTGCGCCTGCACCAGCGCGCGTTGATCCCGTAAACTAACCGCCACTTGACGGCGCTCTGTCACTTCGAGCATATGCACACCAAAGCGAGAAGTAAACGGCTCAGAGACTTTTCCAATTGGCAGCGCATTCATTACGCGCTCAAACTCAGGCACAAAAAGTCCTGGTCCCGTCCAACCCAAATCGCCGCCCTGCGCAGCCGATCCATCTGTTGAGTGCTCTTTAGCCAACGTCGCGAAGTTTGCACGTCCTTGTTCAATTTGATTTTTATAAGTTGCCAAGCGTGCCTTCGCCTGTTCCTCAGTCAACGTTGCCGTAATGGGGAGCAAAATATGCCGCGCATGCGACTCTGTTGCCATCGCAGTAGTACTCACGGTACGGCCCACCAACTTCAGCACATGAAAGCCTGCATCGCTACGGATGGGGTCGGTCACAGCACCCACTTTTAAATCCCGCACTGCATCAACAAATAGCGGTGGATAGCGATCAGCAGCACGTAATCCCATTAAGCCACCTTTCGTTTTATCCATGGCATCGGACACCTCGGCAGCTAATGTAGAAAAATCTGCGCCAGCACGTAGCTGCGCCACTATTTGCACCGCTTTTTGCTTGGCCTGTGCAACTGCATCTGGGCTTGGATCGTCAGGCAGAGCAATCAAAATTTGCGCCAAATTAATATCGGGCGCTGCGTTGCTTGCTAGGTTTTGCGCTTGCATGGCTTGGTCAATCTCAGCATCGCTCACACGAACCCGTCCATCCACTTCACGCTCACGCGCCTGAAGACGGATCAGCTCACCGCGTATTTCCTCGCGGTATGTACTCCAACTACCACCGTCCGCTTCGTATTTGGCCTTCAAAGCGCTCACGCTGGCAATGCCGTTTTGTCTTGCTACGGTCAACAAAGAATCATCTAACTGGGCATCATTGATACGCACACCCATCTCATTACCTGCCTGCATCATGGCGCGTTCGTCAATCAGTTGCTCCAAGATACGCTGAAAAACCATCTCTTTCGGCGGCACGCCAGCACCCTGTGCCGACCACTGCGCCTCTAGTCTTGCCTGCCGAATCAAAACATCATTGCGGGTAATGGGCTCAGAGTTGACCAATGCCACAATGTAGTCCACCTCGCGGAGCGCATTGGCCGGCAAAGCAGGCGTTATGGGCATCACGGGCGGGGCGCTGACCTCATTGAGGGCTTTAACTGGGCGCTTATTCAGCTGCGCCCACGCACCAGAGCCTTGTACGCTTAACAGCGCTAAAAAAACAATAAAAAGCAGTTTGGAATTAGTCATATTGGCTGAATCGGCTTGGCGCGCTTATTTGTTCGCGCAAGTTTTGATAACGGGGAATGTTACTGCGTAAACTAGCTAATGGGCTTGACCCCGCACGGGCGAACCCAGTAAATTCGATTTGAAACATGATCCGATTATTCGTCGTATTCACGTTCAACTGGGTTTTCTCTAAAACAATACGCCCAATCCAGCAATCTGCATCATATTCAAAACCAGCAATCGCATTAACTAAGCGGCTGTCAAATAGGCTGTAGTTGAGCCGCGCCACGCTATACCATCGATTGGAACCCAGTCCGCGCCCAGCGCTGGCACTGCCTTCGTTTTCGTCAGATCGATGAAATAAATCGCCCAGCGGCCACTGCCAGCTGACGTCCACTTGCTCACTCACACCTTGCTGCATACGATACGCCGCATTAAATGAGCGGTAATTGCTGGGGTTGTAGCGCGTCGAAATCGTTGTTCGCTCAGCCGCGCCAGATGTTGCGCCAAACTGCACCGTGCTGTCTATCGACCAAGTCGGCTTGATATTCACACTGGTGCTGACCAGCATGTCGCTCAATCGTCCCGCCGTTGGCGCTACCCCCGGTACGGTCACCCATTGATCTGCAAAGCTAAAACGCTGCGCCACGCCCATGCTGAGCGCCTGTGCTCCCGTACTAGGATTTAAAAACTTACTGGTAACGCCCATCGTTAGGCGATTCATATCGGCAATACGGTCATTGCCTACAAAAGGATTTTCGCTATAGATGGTTGCCAAGCTAAAGTCTTTAGCCCCGCTATCGTAATTAGGCAAGTACGACTGGTCGTGATAGGGCGTGCGGACATAAAAAATACGTGGTTCTAGGGTCTGAGCATAGGCGTTGCCAAATAAGTTGGTGTCGCGCTCAAAAAACAGACCGCTATCCACACTAAAAGTCGGCGTATAACGCTGCAAAGTCGCATCATTAAACCCGATCAAAGGTGCGTCTAGTCGATAGCCCGAAGCATTCAGCATCATTTTTGGTGTCACATAGCCAGAAGGGAAAAGCCACGGCCTCGACACTTGTGCATTTCCAAATATACGCAGCCCGTCCGTCTGCGAGGTCAATGCGGTATTTGATTTGAACGTTGTAATGTCGCCATCCAACTGCAGTCGCAGACCACCGGGCAAATCAAAACCCCGCTTTGTCATGAGCTGTGTTCGGTCAAATGGCGGCGTGATAGGGCTTGTTGAATCTTGCAGTGTTTGCCAACGCTGCACGCGAAACTGAGTTGCCCAACCTCCAAGGGATGACGTCGCATTGAGCTCGTTGTTCAGCAAGCGCTGCGTGAGTGAGGGATTGCTATTGGGAAAGTCACGCCAATAACTATCGTCACTCACTCGGTTGAGCTTAAGACTCACAAGCGCATCACTGGCGCTGCTCAGGGGCGCCTTCAGTAAATTGCGCTGATCCAGTGAATACCCCCAGCGATTGTTCCCATACAACTTGTCATTAGGCAAATAGTCCGCCCGCAAGGTGCCCAAGCTGTTCGCCTCCAAATACCGAAACTCACCACCCATATCGAAACCACGATTCGTAATGAAACTGGGAGAAAAAGTCAGATCTCGGTTCGGGGCGATATTCCAGTAAATAGGCTGCGTCACGATCAGACCGCTAATGTTGTCACTCGTGATGCTTGGTGCCAGCACGCCTGATTTTCTAGCACTACTCATGGGAAAACTAATGTCGGGCAACGCCAAAATTGGGACGTCTTTAAATCGGAGCACGGCACCCGACGCGGTCGCCACATCTTGCTCCATATCAAACTCTAGTTTGTCGGCGGTAAATATCCAATCCGGCTTCCAGGGCTTGCCATCCAAAGGCTCAGGACGCTGACAGGTGCTGTAACTGGCAAATTTTGCTATCGCCGAGCGCTCACTGACAAACTCCATGCGCTGGGCACTGCCTTGCCCACCCGACTTATAAAATTGATAGCTCGGCTGACTAAAAAACCCAGCAAAATCCGTCACCCCAAGCTCTAAATCTGTCCCCCAAAAGCGATTGCCACCTTGATTGATCAACACGTCCCCTGTGACTTTGGCAATATCCGTCGTTTGGTTAAAGTCAATCCGATTCGCCTTAATCACCGTCTCGTTGTTGCGCAGTTCAGCGTGGCCGTCAATTACCACCTCAAGGTCGGGACGACTTGTTAAGGTCTCGCCAAAAATAAAAATAGGCGTCTGCTTGCGTACACTCACAGGCAAATGCTCGCCCAGCCCAAGGCTGGCTTTAAGCTGCGCCGTATCTTGTGCAAAAGTGAGGCTAGTTTGGGCGGTCAAAATAGCCGTCAAAAACGGCATCAAACCATAGCGATAACAATAGCGGTAACTAGCCCGTAAAAACATTCTTCAATTATCCATGCTACAGCCCCCGACTCCTCCCCTCACAACGTCTTCTTCAATTGTTTGGACAGACGCCGCTCGTCAAGTGCAGTTTGATGCTTGGCTTGCCTCCACCGCGTCATCGCACCATCTACAAATAACAACACTGCGCCCCGCCTCTACCGATGCCAGTTTTCGGCGTTACTTTCGAATTGACTCAGAAGCACCAAACGGCAAAAGCTTCATCATCATGGACGCTCCGCCAGACAAAGAGGACAGCGAGCCTTTTGTTCGCATCGCAGGTCTACTGGATGCTGCCGGCTTGTTAGTGCCGCAAATCTTTGACTGGCAGGCCTCGCATGGCTTTATGTTGCTCAGCGACCTCGGCCGCCAAACCATGCTCGAAGTGCTAGACAAGCAAGCGGGCTACGAACACACCAGTAGCACGGTCAGCAGCAATTTGCCACTCTACGATCAAGCGCTCGACGCGCTTGTCGCGTGGCAACTGGCGTCAAAACCCAACGTGCTACCGCCTTACGACGAGGCGTTATTACGGCGCGAGTTGCAACTCTTCCCCGACTGGTACATTGCCAAGCACCGTGGGCTTACATTAGATGCCCGCCAGCAAGCCATACTGGACACGGCCTTCAACCGCCTCGTCGCAGGCAATTTGGCCAGTCCGAACGTCTTCGTCCACCGCGATTACATGCCGCGCAACTTAATGGCACCGTATCCCGAGTTGCTCACAAATGCGACGCCTGCGCAAAGGCTGGGCGTACTGGATTTTCAAGATGCGGTTTATGGTCCTATTACTTACGACATTGCAAGCCTCTTGCGCGACGCGTTTTTAAGCTGGGAAGAAGACTTTGTGCTGGATGTCACCATTCGCTACTGGCAAAAAGCCAAAGTTGCTGGCTTGCCCATGCTGGAAGAATGGTTAGACGACTTTGGCGCGTTTTATAAAGCAGTCGAGTGGATGGGCCTGCAGCGGCATCTAAAAATCTTAGGCATCTTTGCTAGGCTTACCCTGCGCGACGGCAAGCCAAAATACTTGGCCGATACGCCGCGCTTTATTGCTTATGTGCGCAGCACTTGCAACCGCTACATCGAGCTCAAGCCCTTGCTACGCTTGGTTGACGAGATTGAGGCCAGTTAACATGCCGCGCTTTTATTGCTCTACCCCACTCTCTATGGGTCTCTCGCTAGAGTTGCCCGCAGGCGCAGCGCGTCACGTGCAAGTGCTACGGATGCAGCCCGAAATGACGATCACGCTGTTTGATGGCTTAGGCGGCGAGTACGAAGCCGTCATTCAAACTATGGGGCGATCTAGCGTTGCCGTGGAAGTGATCACGCACCACCCGATCGAGCGCGAAAGCAAGCTGGCCGTGCATTTGGCGCTAGGCGTGCCCGCCAACGAGCGCATGGATTGGCTGGTGGAAAAAGCGACCGAGCTAGGCGTTGCCAGCATCCAACCACTCATGACCGAGCGCGGCGTACTGCGCCTTGCCGGTGAGCGAGCGACAAAAAAGCAAGCGCACTGGCAAGCCATCGCCAGCAGTGCCTGCGAGCAATCGGGGCGCAACCGCGTGCCAACCATTCTTGCCGTCAAAACGCTGAGTGACTATCTAGCCGCGCAAAAAAGCGCCGCGCTAGAAAGCACCAACCGCGTCATTTTGAGCTTACACAAAGACAGCACAGCGCTAACAGCACAGCGAGAGGCCACAACCAATAAGGGCTGCGGGGCCGTTTTTGTACTCTCAGGCGCAGAAGGTGGCTTATCGCCAGCCGAGGAAGCCAAGGCACTGGCGGCGGGCTACCAACCCGTGACATTAGGGACTCGGGTGCTACGCGCGGAGACGGCGGCGATTGCAGCACTGGTTGTTCTGTCCTGCTAGTAAAATAACACTTTTTTCTAAACGGGAGAAGAGCATGGGATTGTTAGACGGACTTTTAGGCTCAGTACTGGGTAGCGTTCTGGGCGGCCAGCAAACCGGCGCTGGTGGTTTGGCTAGCGTTGTTGGCGGAATGCTTGGCAATGATGGCGATCACGGTGGCATTGGCGGCTTGGTTAGCAAGTTTGAACAAGCTGGATTTGGCAATGTGGTTAGCTCTTGGATTGGCAGTGGTCAAAATTTGCCGATTAGCGCCAATCAACTTCAAAGCGTGCTAGGCTCGGATGCTGTCGCAGGCATTGCCGCCAAACTTGGTATTAATCCCGCAGATGCGCTCGGTCAACTCAGCAGCATGTTGCCAGGCTTAGTGGACAAGCTCACCCCTGGCGGCATAGCCCCAACGGGTGGCATCGGCAATATGGGCGATTTAACCGGTATGCTGGGCGGCTTGCTCGGCAAATAAATTTGCGAGCTCAGACTGGATGCGCGCCATGGTGGGCGCCCAGCTCCACGTTTTGCCGTCTTCGTCGCTTTGCCTAAAGAGACGCACTGTTGGGTACCACGGCGTGTCTTCTCGTCCCTCTAGCCAACGCCAATCGGACGAGGCAGGAATCAATGCCCACACGGGCCTGCCCAGCGCACCTGCCAAGTGCACCACCGACGTATCCACACTGATCAGCAAGTCAAGTTGCATCAAAGCAGCTGCTGTATCTGAAAAATCTTTGATCTCATTCTCGACACGCACGATTGTCGAACAGGCATTGAGTACCGACAAATCGCTCTCACGCGGGCCCACTTGCATCGACACAAATTGCACCTGCGGTAATGCGTCCATCAGCGGCAGCAAATCTGCAAATGCCATCGAGCGGTTGCGGTCGTTGTCATGCGTCGGACGCCCGCACCACGCCACACCCACGCGTAATTTTTGCTCTTTGCTTTTGTCTAATTTGGGCAGTCGCTCTTGCCAAAGCCTTACCCGCTCTGGGTTGGCAAATAAATACGGCACTTGGTTGGGGATGTTTTCCGTCGTTAAACCCAGTGGCGCAGGTAGCGACATCAACGGCGCGTGGTAGTCAAACCCTTGCGGAATGTCATTCCAAGCGCGAATGTCATGTACCCCCTCGACGCCAACAAAATTTTCACAAATCTCACGCGGCATAAAGATGGTGACATGCGCGCCCCGTGCGGCAACATCCTTGGCAAAACGAATGAACTGAAAGCCGTCGCCATAACCTTGTTCAAAATGCAACAAGATACGCTTGCCCTTCAAGTCCTGCCCCGTCCACAGCGGCATGGGCAAATCAAGGTGGGCGGGTTTGAGATGATCGGTCTTCCAGCGCCACTCGTACAACGGCCAAGCTCTTGCGTAATCGCCCAGGCGAAGCAATAAATTAGACAAATTCCAAAACGCTAAGTGATGATTCGGGTCAGCAAGTCCTGCGCGGTCATACATGGCAACCGCCTCTGCGTAGCGTTTTTTGCCCGCCAAAAACACGCCGTAGTTGTACAGCGTCATCCAATGATTCGGGTCAAATTGCAACGCAGTTTGAAAACATGTCTCTGCCGCTAAGCCTTGTCCCTCTTGACCTCCCAGCAAGTTCCCTTTGGCAGCCAAGGTGGTTAAGTGCTGCGGGTTGATGGCCAGGGCGCGATCCATTAGCTCAAGTGCAAGGTGCGTGTTTTTACGCTCGCTGTGCAAACCTGCAAGCACGTGCAGGCTCTCCACATCGTTTGGCTGAATGGCTAAAGCGCGCTCATACGTTGCAAAGGAGGCCTCCCGCTCTTTGGCTTGGTACTGCGCCCAGCCTAGGTTGCGCAGCAGGGCGGTTGCCTCGTCCGCACGCCCCAATTGCGCCAAAATATGCGCGCCATTGCTTTGCGCGTCCGCCGACTGGGGCGCCAACACCAAGGCTTGTTTGATGTACGCCAGCGCATCCACCCAGCGCCCCAGAGAGGCCAGCGAGGCACCAGCGTTGCTCCAAGCAACGGCATGGTTGACATCTATCGCAATGATCTGCTGGCAAGTCGCCAACGTGGCATCAAATTGTCCTGCCTGATAGTGCTGGGCGGAGCGTTGAATAAGCTGATCTGGCGTGAGCATCTGCGGCGTTGTAGTGGTCATAGGGCGTAATTATCGATTCACCAGCACAATGCCAAGCCCTACCAAAACCAAAGCCGCCACAAGGCTGACTGTGATGGGCTCGCCAAGCCACCAAGCACCAAACAGCAAAGCAAACACAGGCGTGAGAAACACAAAGGACGACAAAAGCGTGGCGGGATAACGCCCCAAGAGCCACATCCAAATTAGATAGCTGGCAAATCCACCCGCCACCGCTTGAATGACAAGCGATCCCCATGCAAAGCTATTCATGCTGGCAAAGGTTTGACTCCAGTTTTCACCCAATAACAGCGAGGCGGGCAACAAAATGAGCGCCGACACCGCGAGCTGATAAAAAAGCAGTTTCTCGGCGCGGATGCTGCCAAGCTTAGTGGCACGGATGACCACGGTCGTTAAACCCCAAAACACACCGGCTGCCAGCGCAAGGCCATCGCCAAGCCACGACTGCTCAGGCTTTACAGCCGAGTTATTTGAAAAATTTCCCGACATCGCGAACAACACCGCCACAAAAGCGCAGCCGAGGCCAATCCATTGAATTCGCCGCAGCGCCTCACTTTGCACAAAGCGCGGCAGCACCAAAGCAACGACAAACGGCGCGGTGTACAAAAACACGGTCAACCTAGAACTGCTGGTGTGCTGCAAGCCGATATAGATGCAGACAAACTCCAGCGCAAACAAGCTGCCAGCCAGCATTCCCGCGGCTAACGTGCCATCTCGCCCAAAGAGCACAACTTTGAACCAACGGCACCATAGCACCAGCAGCGTAGCCGCCAATACAAAGCGCAACGCCACTTGCATGACGGGCGGAATGAGCGGCAACGTCGCCTTAACCAGCACTTGCTGCCAGCCCCAAAAGACACAACAAACAAAGAGAAGGCCAATAGCGAGCGCGTCTAGGCGGGTTTTGCGCGGGGTGGTGTTCATGACGATAGTTTATGCTCGGTCACATGGAAAAACGCGTCACCTTCTCCACCAGAATCACGCACCGCTGGTTACCGTGGCTCTTGCTTATGCCGCAGTTGCTCATCGTCGCGCTGTTTTTCTTTTGGCCAGCAGGCCAAGCGCTGTACCAGTCTGTGCTGCAAGAGGATGCCTTTGGCGCAAGCCGTGAGTTTGTGGGGCTGGAAAACTTCAAAGCCTTGTGGAGTGATCCGACGTATTGGGGTTCATTCAAAACCACGGCTTTCTTTTCAACGCTGGTGGCCGGCATTGGGCTTTCGTTTTCGCTCTTGCTGGCGGTGTGCGCCAACCGTGTCACAAATTCAAAATTTCGCGGCGCAAGCATTTACAAAACCTTACTCATCACGCCCTACGCCGTCGCACCCGTGGTGGTCGCCGTGTTGTGGATGTTTTTGTTTAACAGCTCGTTTGGCGTCTTAACTTACGTGCTACACAAGCTAGGCGTCGATTGGAACTACGCCTTAAATGGCACACACGCCATGACGCTCATCGTGATGGCCGCTGTGTGGAAGCAAATCAGCTACAACTTCCTTTTTTTCTTGGCGGGTTTGCAGTCGATCCCCCGCTCACTTATTGAGGCTGCGTCCATTGACGGCGCCAGCCCATGGCGCAGGTTTTGGACGATTACGTTTCCGCTGCTTACGCCGACCACGTTTTTCTTGCTAGTCATCAATATCGTCTACGCCTTTTTTGACACCTTCGCCATTGTGGACGCCACCACGCACGGCGGCCCTGGCAAAGACACCGCCATCTTGGTTTATCGCGTGTACTACGACGGCTTTAAAGCGCAAGACCTTGGCGGTTCGGCCGCGCAAAGCGTGATTTTGATGGCGATTGTGGTGGTACTCACCTTTGTGCAATTCAGGTATGTCGAGAAGAAGGTGAACTACTAATGGTTGAGCGCAAGCCACTTCTCGATTGGCTCTCGCACGGCATCTTGATCGTGGGTGTGGCCGTAGTGGCGCTGCCCATTTGGATTGCCTTTGTTGGCTCGACCCACACGCTCGATGCGGTCATCACTAGCCCAATGCCTATATGGCCTGGCGGGGAGCTATGGGCGAACTATTCGCAAGTTTTGAGCGTTGGTGGCACATCGGGTACGCGAGCGCCCGTGCTGCACATGCTAGGCGTCAGCTTTGTGATTGCCTCGCTCATCGCGGTGGGCAAAATCATTCTTGCACTTATCTCAGCATTCGCCTTGGTGTATTTTCGCTTTCGCTTCAAGCAAATCGTGTTTTGGCTCATCTTTATTACGCTGATGCTGCCCGTCGAAGTACGCATTTCACCCACGTACAAAATCGTCAGTGACCTCGGGATGTTGAATAGTTACGCTGGTCTCACGCTGCCACTGCTTGCATCCGCCACGGCGACGTTTTTGTTCAGGCAGTTTTTTATGACAATCCCTGATGAGTTGGTCGAAGCCTCACGGATGGACGGCGCAAGCCCGATGCGGTTCTTTTTTGATGTGCTGTTACCACTGTCTAAAACCAATATCGCGGCGCTGTTTGTCATCATGTTTATCTACGGCTGGAATCAATACCTGTGGCCACTATTGGTCAGCACCGAAGAAAAGTATTACCCCATCGTCATTGGTATCAAGCAAATGATTGCTGCCGAAAGCCAAGTCGAGTGGCCGCTGGTCATGGCGACCGCGATGCTGGCGCTCATTCCGCCAGTGCTAGTGGTGATTGGGATGCAACGCTGGTTTGTGAAGGGCTTAGTGGATGCTGAAAAGTAGCGTCAGTCCACTCAAAATACGCCAAACCTGTTCCATTGTGATTCCACGTCTCGACCACAGCATGGACATTGCTGGGAATACCCAGCGTATCACCAGCTTCTAAAAAATAATCCTCTGGCGACCTGGCCAACGTGACATACAAGCGTCCACCGGTCACACATAGCAGGCCATGTTGCTTGATATTCAAACTCATGACGTGCCCGTGGAGCAGCTCGTGTGCTATTGCAACTCTTATGAAGTCACTCATACAAAAACCTTTCAATGGTTGTTAGAAGGGAGTACTGATCCTCGTGGATTGCCGCCTCTTCGTCCAATGAAAAAATCGGGCAAAATTGATGCTGTATGAGCATCAATGCATTTAACCCACCTATTCGAACGCGCACCTTATCTGTTGGCAATCTGCGTGCCTTCGAAGCCGTGGCACGGCATTTAAACTTTCGCAGCGCAGCCGAAGAGCTTGCACTCACGCAGCCTGCAGTGAGCCGCCAAATCCAATCTTTAGAAGCAGACGTTGGCGGCGCTTTATTTGCTCGCCACACGCGGTCGGTAGGGCTAACGCCAGCGGGTAGGAGCTTGCTCCAAGTCGTTGCTCCTTGGCTAGAGCGCCTAGATGTCACCGTCCGCAACATCCGCGGTGGCTTGGCACGAAAGTCCGTCGCCATCACCACATTTGCGTCGTTTTCCTCCACTTGGCTCATCCCCAAGTTGGAGGCATTTCAACGTGCGAACCCTGATATTGATATCCGCGTTGATGCAAGCGATGCATTTATCCATTTAGACAATAACGACATGGATTTAGCGCTGCGCTACGGCACGTACGAGCAAATGCCCAAAGGTGCGATTCGTTTATTTGACGAAGTGATCGCACCTATGGCGAGTCCTTGGCTGCTGAAATCGCATCCGCCCATTCATACCGCCGCTGATCTTGCTAAGTTCACGCTGATTGAGTTGTCTGACGTTACTGCCAACCAAGTCAACTGGCTCACATGGGAAGGCTGGCTGCGCCAGCATCACAGCAAAGTAAAAACAGGCGCACGCTGGCTACGCTTTAACTACGCGTACCAAACCGTGCAAGCCGCGCTGGCAGGGCAGGGCGTGGTACTGGCACGTTTGCCCATGGTGGCGGAGAGCCTCAAAAACGGCGACTTGGTTGAGCCGCTACCCAGTGTGCGATTAACAAGCCCCATGGCCTATTGGCTAATTGCACGCACGGACCGCCTCGATCGACCCGAAGTACTCGCATTTTCAAATTGGCTACAAAAACAAGCCCAAGAAACGCGTCGTCAGATGCGCGGCAGCATCAAACATAAAATAGCGTCATGACACAAAAAATTTCCCTCACCCGCTATTTGGTCGAACAACAGCGCGACCACGGACATATTCCCTCACAGCTTCGCTTGCTGCTTGAAGTGGTGGCACGCTGTTGTAAAACTATTAGCCACGCCGTCAACAAAGGCGACTTGGGTGATGTGATGGGCACAGCCACCAGCGAAAACGTGCAGGGTGAAGTGCAAAAGAAGCTTGACATCATCGCCAACGATGTGCTGATTGAAGCCAACGAATGGGGCGGGCATTTGGCGGCGATGGCCTCCGAAGAAATGGAAGGCATTCACGTCGTGCCAAACCGTTACCCACAAGGCGAATATTTATTGCTGTTTGACCCATTAGATGGCTCCTCCAACATCGACATCAACGTCAGCATTGGTACGATTTTTAGCGTGCTCAAAAAACCCGAAGACCACGCGGGCGTAAGTGAAAAAGATTTCTTACAAAAAGGCACGGCGCAAGTCGCCGCAGGTTACTGCGTCTATGGCCCGCAGACCACGCTGGTATTGACGGTGGGCGATGGCGTCGCCATGTTTACGCTAGACCGCGAACAAGGCAGCTTCATTCTCACCAATGAGAGCTTGCGTATCCCAGAAGACACCAAAGAGTTCGCCATCAATATGAGCAATATGCGCCACTGGGACGAGCCCGTGAAGCGCTACATCGACGAGTGCTTGGCAGGCAAAACAGGCGCGCGCAAAAAAGATTTCAATATGCGCTGGGTTGCCAGCATGGTGGCCGAAGTTCACCGCATCCTGAGCCGTGGCGGCGTGTTCCTCTATCCGTGGGATAAGCGCGAACCCGAAAAGCCAGGCAAGCTGCGCCTGATGTACGAAGCTAATCCGATGGCTTGGCTTGTCGAACAAGCAGGCGGCACAGCGACCAATGGCAAGCAACGTATCTTAGATATTCAACCCAAGGCGCTACACGAGCGCGTGAGTGTGATTTTGGGCGCAAAGAACGAAGTTGATCGGGTGACTAGTTATCACGCGGGGTAAACGTCATTCCCGCGAAGGCGGGAATCCATTTCTTAAATAGCTTTTTTTCCTAAGCGCGACTCCGTGCCTTTGAGCAACCGCGTCATGTTGTCGCGATGCGCATAAACCAGCATCGCACTCATCACAACCAGTGCCGCCATCAGCGGTGTTTCGGCGCTCCAAGCTACGCCATCTCCCATCAGGTAGTACACGGGCGCGAATACGGCGGCAACCAGCGCGGCGAGCGACGAGTAGCGAAAGAAGTAGGCAATGATGAGCCACGTGCCAAGCGTAGCCAGGCCTAGCGACCAGCTAATGGCGAGAATCACGCCTGCTGCCGTCGCTACGCCTTTGCCGCCCTTGAACTTGAAATAAATCGGATACAGGTGACCGAAGAATGCCGCAAGCCCAACAAGCGCCATAGCGCCAGCGCCCAGCCCATAAGGCTCGCCATAGATTTTTACCAGTAGCACAGGGAGAAAACCCTTGAATGCATCGAGCAAGAGCGTGAGCAGCGCAGCCGTTTTGCTGCCGGAGCGCAGCACGTTGCTCGAACCCGGGTTTTTGCTGCCGTAGGTACGCGGGTCGGGCAAGCCCAGCAACTTGCACACAAACACAGCGAAGGTCAGCGAACCCAGCAAATAAGCCGCTAATACGGCAGCAACAGTAATTAGCAGCATTATTTTGTCCTTAGATTTTTTTGAAAACCAAACTGCCGTTCGTGCCACCAAAACCAAAATTGTTTTTAAGCGCTACGTCGATCTTCACGTCCCGCGCGGTGTTGGCGCAATAGTCCAAATCGCACTCGGGGTCTTGATTAAAGATATTGATGGTCGGCGGGCTCTTTTGGTGATGGAGTGCGAGCACAGTGAAGACCGACTCGATGCCGCCTGCGCCGCCCAGCAAATGCCCCGTCATGGACTTGGTGGAGTTAATCAGGGTACGTTTAGCGTGATCGCCCAGCGCCGCCTTGATGGCATTGGTCTCGTTGATGTCGCCCAGCGGTGTGGAGGTGCCGTGTGCATTGACGTAATCCACCGCATCGGCGTTAAGCCCTGCGTTATTGAGCGCATTCAAGATGGCGCGGCGCGGGCCGTCGGTATTGGGCGCCGTCATGTGATACGCGTCGCCGCTCATGCCAAAGCCTGAGAGCTCAGCGTAAATTTTTGCGCCACGTGCCTTGGCGTGTTCGTACTCTTCTAAAACCATCACGCCAGCGCCTTCACCCAGCACGAAGCCATCGCGGTCTTTATCAAACGGACGTGAGGCCGTAGCAGGATCGTCGTTGCGCGTAGATAGCGCACGCGCTGCCGCAAAGCCGCCCACACCCAGTGGCGACACGGTGCACTCCGAGCCGCCCGCAATCATGACATCCGCGTCACCATATTCAATCATCCGCGCTGACATGCCGATGGCGTGTAAGCCCGTGGTACAAGCCGTCACTACAGCGATATTCGGACCTTTAAAACCAAAGCGAATGGATACATGCCCCGAAATCATGTTGATGATGGACGCGGGCACAAAAAAGGGCGTAATGCGGCGCGGGCCACGTGCAACCAGTTCGGCATGTGTCTCTTCAATCAGCGGCAAACCGCCAATACCCGAGCCAATGTTGCAGCCAATGCGCAGGGACTCTTCTTCTGGCAACGCGTCGCCTGTGAGCAAGCCCGAGTCGCGCACGGCTTGATCCGCCGCCGCAATACCGTAGTGGATAAAAGTATCCATAGTGCGAACTTCTTTGGTGTTGAGGTAGTCCTCCACCTTAAAGCCCTTCACCTCGCCGGCAAATTTGCAAGCAAATGCGGACGCATCAAACCTAGTGATATTGGCAATGCCCGACTGGCCAGCAAGCAAATTAGCCCAGCTAGTCGCTACATCATTACCCACGGGGGTGACGCAGCCAAGGCCCGTCACAACAACTCTACGTTTTGTCATATTCATTCTCCAACGACAAAAAGCCTGACCTTGTTCAAGGATCAGGCTTTTTAAGATTTAGTCAACCGAAGGCTTAAGCCTTGCTGTGGGTGCTGGCGTAGTCAACCGCGTTTTGCACGGTCGTGATCTTCTCTGCGTCTTCGTCAGGAATCTCAATACCAAACGCGTCTTCCAAGGCCATGACCAATTCCACGGTGTCTAGTGAGTCAGCGCCCAAGTCAGCCACAAAGGCTTTTTCGTTCGTAACAGCAGACTCTTCAACGCCAAGTTGCTCGGCAATGATTTTTTTGACACGGGTTTCGATATCGCTCATATATCCCTCAAGGGTTGTAAAAGAAGCTTTGCATTGTACAGAAGTTATGAGGAGCGGGGTCACTAGAATCGCGAGCATGGCAAACAGTACAAAAAACCAGTTAAACAATCAGTCCTATAGCGAAACCTCTATCCGCGTCTTAAAAGGTCTTGAGCCCGTCAAGCAGCGTCCTGGCATGTACACGCGCACCGACCATCCGCTGCACATGATCCAAGAGGTGCTGGACAACGCTGCCGATGAAGCGCTGGCGAACTTTGGCAAACGCATCACGCTCACTCTGCACACGGACGGCTCGGTCAGCGTAGAGGACGACGGGCGTGGCATCCCGCACGGCATTCATCCTGAAGAAGGTTTGCCCGTGATGCAAATTGTGTTTACGCAGCTGCACGCGGGCGGCAAGTTCGACAAAGGCAGCGGCGGCGCGTATAGCTTTGCGGGCGGCCTGCACGGCGTGGGCGTGAGCGTGACCAACGCACTCGCGACGCGCTTAGAAGTTTCCTCGCACCGCGATGGCAAGATTGCCAAACTCGTTTTCGCGGCTGGCGATGTGAGTGAGCCGCTCGTCCAGCGCGACTGGCAAGCTGGTGACAAAAAACAAGGCACTACTGTAAGAGTCTGGCCCGACGCCAAGTACTTCGACTCACCCAACTTCCCGCTTTCCGAGCTCACGCATTTGCTGCGCTCCAAAGCCGTGCTGATGTCGGGTGTGATCGTCACGCTCATTAACGAGAAAGCGAAGGACAAAGCCGAGCAAACAACAACGTGGCAATACAAAGGTGGACTCACCGACTACCTCACGCAAAGTCTAAATGCCGACCCTGTGATCCCGTTATTTGAAGGCGAGCAGTTCACCAAAGCTGGCAAAGAAATGGAAGACACGGGCTTTGCCGAAGGCGAAGGCGCGTCGTGGGTGGTGGCGTTCACCGCAGACAGCGCCGTGATGCGCGAGAGCTACGTCAACCTGATTCCCACCACCGCTGGCGGTACACACGAAAGTGGCCTGCGCGATGGTCTCTTTCAAGCCGTGAAGAGCTTTATCGAAATGCACGCTCTCTTGCCGAAAGGCGTGAAGCTGCTCCCTGAGGACGTGTTTGCTCGTGCCAGCTATGTGCTGTCCGCCAAGGTGTTAGACCCGCAGTTTCAAGGGCAAATCAAAGAGCGGCTGAACTCTCGCGACGCGCTCAAATTAGTGTCCAACTACGTGCGACCAAGCCTAGAGCTATGGTTGAACTCGCACATAGAGTGGGGCAAAAAACTGGCCGAACTGGCGATTAGCGCGGCGCAACAACGTCAACGCGCAGGGCAAAAAGTAGAAAAACGCAAAGGCTCGGGCGTTGCGGTGCTGCCTGGAAAATTGACCGACTGCGAGTCTAAAGACATTACGCACAACGAGGTTTTTTTAGTCGAAGGCGACTCTGCGGGCGGCTCGGCAAAAATGGGGCGTGACAAAGAATCGCAAGCCGTGCTGCCCCTGCGCGGCAAGGTGCTGAACACATGGGAAGTGGAGCGCGACCGCCTCTTTGCCAATAATGAAATCCACGACATTTCGGTCGCCATTGGCGTTGACCCGCACGGCGAACATGACACGCCCGATTTAAGCGGTTTGCGTTACGGGAAAATTTGCATCTTGTCGGACGCGGACGTGGACGGCTCGCACATTCAGGTGCTGCTGCTCACGCTATTTTTAAAGCACTTCCCCAAGCTGATTGAGACGGGCCACATCTACATTGCGCGTCCGCCACTCTTCAGGCTAGACGTTCCTGCTCGCGGAAAAAAGCCCGCCAGCAAGCAATACGCACTAGACGACGGCGAGCTGCAATCCTTGCTGGATAAGGCTTCCAAGGATGGTGTGACTAGAGAGCGCTGCCAAATTAGCCGCTTTAAAGGTCTGGGCGAGATGAACGCCGAACAGCTTTGGGACACGACGCTCAACCCCGATACGCGCCGCTTGCTGCCCGTGCGCTGGCATGAACTCGATCTCGCACAAACACATGTGCAAATGACCAAACTGATGGGTAAGGGCGAAGCGGCATCACGGCGCGAGCTGATGGAAATTCATGGCGATGGGATTGAGATTGATGTGTAGGCGCTTGCTTCTTTTTCTTGCGGTTTGGACGATGACCTGCGTCGCTCACGCTGAGATTTGGGGTTACATCGACGACAAGGGTGTGGGGCATTTTTCGGCTACCAAGCTCGATGATCGCTACGAGCTTTTTTCAAAAGAAGTCGTCGCGTCGGAAACACCAGCAAGCCAATTAGGGTCTGACCCCAATTGTTTGCCTCATGCGCCATCAACGGCAGCCCTCCCCCCCAAGCTCGCGGCATTTTTTGAGTCCTCGCCAACACTCAAGGCGGTGCGTCCACACATGCAAGCCGCTGCGCATAGATATCTGCTCGATGTCGAATTGCTGCAAGCTTTGATTGCTGCTGAGTCGGGCTTTAACGTCACCGCCATTTCACCCAAAGGCGCACTGGGACTGATGCAGCTCATTCCTGAAACAGCGGCCAGATATGGTGTGCAGGGTGATAAACGCGCATCGCAACAACAAAAGCTGTTTGACCCGCACACCAATATCCATGCGGGCTCGCACTATCTGCGCGATCTGCTGACGCTGTTTAAAGGTCAGCTCGACTTGGCACTGGCCGCCTACAACGCAGGCGAAGGTGCGGTGCAAAAAGCGGGCAACAAAATCCCTAACTACCCAGAGACGCAAAACTACGTGCGCACGGTCACGCAGATGTACGTGGCGCTCAAACCACACGCACCGCCACAAGCCATGCCAGTAAAGGCCTTGGAGCCCAAGCGCCCTGCTGGGCCAGACCCACTGCGGCCTACCAAGGGGCGGGGTAATGGGCTGCCGACTTCATTAAATACGAATACCGACCCCTTTGTCCCTTCGGGCCCGAAGGGACAAAGGGGTCTGCCTTGAACATGAAAGCATTTATTTATGACCACCGATCTCATTGAACCTGAAGGCGAATCCCTAGAGCTTGCCCACTACGCACAGCAAGCGTATTTGGAATATGCGCTTAGCGTCGTCAAAGGCCGCGCACTGCCCGATGTGTGCGATGGGCAAAAGCCCGTGCAGCGGCGCATTTTGTACTCCATGAGCCGCATGGGCCTCGGCTTTGGCGGACCCAATGGCAATGCGGGCGCACGCCCCGTCAAGTCGGCGCGTGTGGTCGGCGATGTGCTGGGTCGCTTTCACCCGCACGGCGATCAAGCGGCCTATGACGCGATGGTGCGCATGGCACAGAACTTTTCGCAGCGCTACCCACTCGTTGATGGCCAAGGCAACTTTGGCTCGCGCGACGGCGACAACGCCGCCGCGATGCGCTACACCGAAGCGCGGCTTAGCAAAATCACGACGCTGCTCATGGACGAAATCGACATGGGCACGGTGGATTTCATTCCCAACTACGACGGTTCGACCGAAGAGCCGCGTCAGTTGCCCGCTCGCCTGCCGTTCAATTTACTCAATGGCGCCAGCGGCATCGCCGTTGGCTTAGCGACCGAAATCCCCAGTCACAACCTCGGCGAAGTAGCGAGCGCTTGCGTCGCACTCATCAAAGACCCCAAGCTCTCAGACGACGAACTCTTTACGCTTATCCCCGCGCCAGATTACCCCAGCGGTGGACAAATTATTAGCAGCGCGGCAGACATTGCACAGGCCTACAAAACGGGGCGCGGTTCGCTCAAAGTACGGGCGCGGTGGCACATTGAAGACCTTGCCCGCGGGCAATGGCAATTGGTGGTGGATGAATTGCCGCCTGGCGTCAGCACCGCCAGCGTGCTGGGCGAGATTGAGGAGATCAGCAACCCAAAAGTGAAGACGGGCAAAAAGGCGCTCTTGGCAGAGCAAGTGCAGCTCAAGGCCACATTCTTATCGGTCGTCGATACCGTGCGTGATGAGTCGAATAAAGACGCGGCGGTGCGCATCGTGATTGAGCCCAAAAGCTCGCGCGTGGAGCAGCAAGACCTCATCACCACCCTGCTAGCACACACCTCGCTAGAGACCTCGTCCAGCATCAACATGACCGCCATTGGCATTGACGGCAGGCCGATTCAAAAGAGCCTGCGCCAGATGTTGAACGAGTGGATTTTGTTCCGCCAGCAAACGATTGAGCGACGCAGCAAACACAGGCTAGGTAAGGTCTTGGAGCGCATCCACATCTTAGAAGGGCGAGCGCTTGTGCTGCTCAATATCGACGAGGTGATTGCCATCATTCGGCAGTCGGACGAACCCAAAGCCGCACTCATCGCCCGCTTCAAACTAAGCGACCGCCAAGCCGAAGACATCTTGGAGATTCGCCTGCGTCAACTGGCAAGGCTAGAAGCCATCAAGATTGAACAAGAGCTGGCTGAGCTACGCGCCGAACAAGCCAAGTTAGAGGAGATACTGAATAGCCCCGCGACGCTGAAGCGTTTGATGATTAAAGAAATCGAAGCAGATGCAAAAGTCTTTACTGACGCACGCCGTACCTTGATTCAAGAAGAAAAACGCGTCACGCTAGAGATTAAAATTGTCGATGAACCCATGACTGTGATCGTGTCCGACAAAGGCTGGGTGCGCACGCAAAAAGCGCACGGCATAGACAAGGCGACGCTGGCGTTCAAGGCCGGGGATTCGCTCCACGCGGTATTTGAGTGCCGCTCCATTGACGCGCTCATCGTGTTTGGCACGGCAAATGACAAAGGCGTTCGCGTCTACTCAGTCGCGGTGTCCAGCCTGCCAGGCGGACGCGGCGATGGCCAGCCGATTTCAAGCTTGATTGAATTGGAAGCGGGCACACAAGCACAATATTATTTTGCAGGTGCAATGGAAGAACAACTGCTGCTATCGAGCAGCGGTGGCTACGGTTTTTACGCCAGCGTCGCCAACATGATCTCGCGCCAAAAAGCGGGCAAGGCGTTTGTGAGTTTGGGCGAGCATGACGGCAGGGGCGAGAGTATGAATACACCCGTCCACATACCCACCACCTCGCAAGCCACAGCCGCTATAACCTCTCAGCCGCCGCCTCTTGCAAGGCAAGTGGTATGTGGCACGCGAGAGGGTCGTCTGCTTAGTTTTGCACTTTCCGACTTACGCCAAATGACAGGCGGTGGACGCGGTCTGATGCTGATAGATGTGGACACCAAAGACGTGCTCGCAGGCACTGTCATAACTCTGCCGCACGTATCGGTATCATTAGTAGGAACTGGACGCGGCGGGAAAGAAAAAACCGAGCGACTGGATGCCAAAATGATTGCGGCGGTAGCGGCACCACGCGGCCGTAAAGGTAAAGTTTTGGATGTTGGCTTTAAGATCACCGGACTAAAAACAATTTAATGGACATCACGCTCTTACTCAAAGCCGCCCTCATGGGCATCGTCGAGGGACTCACTGAGTTTCTACCTGTATCCAGTACGGGGCATCTCATCTTGGCGGGTGCGCTGCTCGGATTTGACGATGACAAAGCCAAGGTATTTGATATAGCCATTCAAACGGGCGCCATCTTTGCCGTCATCATGGTTTATTGGCAAAAGATCAAGGAAACCGTTGTCACCTTGCCGACCAGCCTAGCCAGCCGTGGCTTTGCGCTCAATGTGCTGATTGCGTTTTTGCCCGCCGTAATACTCGGTTTGTTATTTGGCAAATACATTAAGGCGCATTTGTTCACGCCTGTGGTGGTGGCGACGACGTTTATTTTGGGTGGCTTGATAATTTTGTGGGTTGAGAAGCGAGCAGCATTGCTCGCAGCGTCAACAGTCGAGTCCATGACTCCACTCCTCGCCCTCAAAGTCGGCCTCGTGCAATGCCTCGCCATGATCCCCGGCACCAGCCGCAGCGGCGCAACGATTATTGGCGGCATGCTGCTTGGCCTCTCGCGCAAAGCGGCGACCGATTTTTCGTTCTACCTCGCCATTCCCACACTCATTGGCGCGGGCGTATACAGCCTCTACAAAGAACGCGCCTTGCTCACCATGGTCGACGCGCCAATGTTCGCAGTCGGATTGTTATTTTCGTTTTTAAGCGCTTGGGTCTGCGTGCGCTGGCTGCTCAAATACATTGCGACGCACAGCTTTGTCGTGTTTGCGTGGTACCGCATTGCGTTTGGAATTGTTGTGCTGGCAACTGCGTACTCGGGCCGGGTAGTGTGGTCAGCGTAACCGTCATTCCTGCGAAGGCAAGAATCCAAGCTGGCTAAAAATCAGCCGCTGACGCAAACGAGAGTCGCTCGCCCGTGGCAGGATGCGCAAACGCAAGCTCGCTTGCGTGCAGCATTAAGCGGGAAGCCATATCTGCTGTGGCTTGCAGGCCATATAGCGCATCGCCAACAATAAGATGCCCGATAGCCAACATATGCACACGCAACTGATGGGTTCGGCCCGTCACAGGAACTAAACGCACCCGGCTGATGTTGGTTGCCGCATCAAAGCTCAGCACTTCCACGCGAGTCGTCGATGGCTTACCGTTTTCAACATCCACCTTTTGCTTGGGACGATTCGGCCAGTCGGCCATCAAGGGCAGATTAATTGAAAAGCTCGACTGTTCAAGTCGTCCAAGCACTATTGCCTCGTAAGCCTTATCGACTGCACTCACTCGAAATTGCGCATGCAAATCGCGCAACGCTGCAAGCGTTCGTGCAAACACCATCAAGCCCGAAGTCGCTTGGTCGAGTCGGTGCACGATGTGAATTTCTGATGCCTGTCCGTCGCCAAACTTCGCGCCTAGTCTGCTACTCAAACAATCTTGCTTATCTGCACCGCGACCGGGCACCGCCAAAAGGCCTGCGGGCTTGCTGACGACGATGATGTGCTCGTCAATATGCAAAACATCATTCGGCATTTTTAACCACGGCGTATCTCTCTAAAGTCTTGGCCCTTGCCTCGGCGTGGTCAACCACAGGACTCCTTGGAATATGAATCTCTTTGTCACTAAGCCCTGCCAGCTCAGGCATATAGCGTCTGATGAACTTGCCCTTAGGGTCAAATTTTTCACTCTGACTCGTCGGATTTAAGATGCGGAAATACGGCTGCGCATCGCAGCCGCTGGACGCCGCCCATTGCCAGCCGCCGTTGTTAGCGGCGAGATCGAAGTCGATGAGATGCTCAGCAAAGTAACGCTCGCCCCAGCGCCAATCGAGTCCCAAATCTTTGGTCAAAAAGCTCGCCACGACCATGCGTAAACGGTTGTGCATATAACCTGTTTGATTGAGTTGGCGCATAGCGGCATCGACCAGCGGATAGCCCGTGCACGCCTCTGTCCATGCAGCATACAGAGCATCCGCCTCTTCGCCTTGCTCCCACTGAATGCGGTCGTAGTCAGGCTTAAAGCTGCCCGTCATCGCGTGCGGAAAGTTCGCCATGATCTGATGATAAAAATCACGCCAAATCAATTCTGATAGCCATGTCGCGGCGCCCAAATCCCCCTCGGGCGATTGCCGTGCCTGCGCATAGGCAAGGCTTGCCAATTGCCTGATCGACACTGTTCCAAACCTCAAATGCACGCTCAAATAACTGGGCCCTTTGATGGCGGGAAAGTCACGCGTCTCTTGGTAGCGGCTCAGACGCGGCTCAAAGTCCGCGAGCAATTTTTGTGCGCCGCTACTGCCCGTTTGTACGCCGAGCTCCGCAAGGTTAGTCTTCTCAAAGCCAAGCACAGAAAGACTTGGCAGAGCATAGGCCTCGCGGAGGCCGTCTGGTATAGCTTGCAGGCTTGCCGCATATTTTTTCGCCGGATAAGGTTTTAAATAAAAGCCTTCGGGCACAGCATCACCCGTACTGACTAACTTTTTGAGCCACGCATTTTTGTATGGCGTGAACACGGTGTAAGGCTTGCCCAGTTGCGTCAGCACCTCTTGGCGCTCAAAAATCACGTGATCTTTGAAGGTGCGTAGTGTCGCGTCAAAAGCTCGCAGCGCCTCAGCCACACTGGCGTCGCGCCATATCGCACCCGGCTCGTCGTCGTGATTGGCGTACACAGCGGTTGCGCCCAGCTCTACCGCAAGTCGTGGGATTTCATCTATTGCGGGTCCATGCAGCACGAGCAATCGAACCGAGCCCTTCGTGTTTTCGCTGGACAGCTTTTGCAACTGCTCGTCCAAGTCAACCAATGATTCGCGGATGAACTCGACGCGGCGATCACGTCTTGGCAATCCGTCCAAAATATCAGTATCGAACACAAAAGCGCAGTAAACCAATGCGTGGTTTTTCAATGCGTGGAAGAGCGCCGCGTTGTCAGAAGCTCGCAAATCACGGCGGAACCACATCAACGCAGTGGACAATACATTTTTTGAAGATTCAATAGATAGAGAAGAGGAGCTGGGCATGATTTCAAATTTAGGGGCAACAATGTTGTCGATAAGTGTAGGCGCTTCAATGGGCGCGATTCTGCGCTGGTGGCTTGGCACGCAGTTAAACGCGCTTTTCCCCACCATACCGCCCGGCACGCTGGTTGCCAACGCCATCGGTGGTTATTTGATTGGCGTGGCGGTGGCGTACCTTGGCAATCACCCCGAGCTCTCGCCGCAGTGGCGGCTGCTTATCGTGACGGGGTTTTTAGGTGGCCTCACCACGTTCTCTACGTTCTCGGCAGAGGTGGTCACCTTATTGCAACAAGGCCGCCTAATGTGGGCTTGCGGGGCGATTGCGACGCATGTGGGCGCGTCGCTTGTGATGACGCTTTTGGGAATTGGGACGGTGGCTATTTGCCAATACAAAACTTAGAAAAAATCTCGCCCAGCAAATCATCGGGCGTGAACTCGCCTGTAATGCTGGAAAGATCGTTCAAGGCGAGGCGCAGCTCTTCGGCAATCACTTCTAGCGCGGGGGATTTGGTGTCTAAATGCTCGCGTGCCAACTCTAGGTGCTCGCCCACGCCTTGCAAGGCGTGGACGTGGCGCTGGCGTGCGATGAAGAGGCCTTCTGGTGCGGCTTGCCAGCCTACGGCTTGCAAAATCGCGGCGCGTAATTCGTTTAAACCTGCGCCTGTTTTTGCTGAGAGTTTTACGCTTCGGGTCGCAAGCCAATTGGAGTCAGACACCACCGTCGCTTCTGTGTTTATGTCTGCCTTGTTCCACACATCAATCACGGCGCGGCTTTTGGGCAGGCGTGCTCGCAAAGCCTTATCCCGCGCCGCGTGCGGGGCATCATCCTGTTTGGTAAGGTCGTGCAAAAACAAAATCACATCCGCGCTATCGATGTGTTGCCATGCGCGCTCGATGCCAATTTTTTCTACTTCGTCCGTGCTATCACGCAAACCTGCTGTATCCAGCACGTGCACGGGCACGCCTTCAATTTGAATGGTTTGTTGCACGACGTCGCGCGTCGTGCCGGCAATCGGTGTGACGATGGCGAGCTCCGCACCTGCGAGTGCGTTTAAGAGCGAACTCTTACCTGCGTTGGGCTGTCCGGCAATCACTAGCTTGATGCCTTCACGCAAGAGCGCACCTTGCGTCGTTCTTTGCATCACGCTTGCTAGTTGCGTTTGTAATTTCTGAAGCTGTCCACGTGCATCGGCTTGCTGCAAGAAGTCGATGTCTTCTTCGGGGAAATCAAGTGTGGCTTCGACCAACATCCGCAAATGGATGAGCGCGTCCCGCAGCACATGAATCGTTTGCGAAAACTCACCCGATAGCGAGCGACTGGCGGAGCGTGCCGCCGCTTCGGTGCTGGCGTCAATCAAATCCGCCACGGCTTCAGCTTGCGCTAAATCTAGCTTGTCATTTAAGAAGGCGCGTTCGGTGAATTCGCCAGCGCGGGCGATGCGGATTCCAAGCTCTTTGCCTGCCTCTAAACAACGCGCCAGCAAGAGTTGCATGACAACCGCGCCGCCATGCGCTTGCAGCTCTAAAACGTCTTCGCCTGTGTAGGAGTGCGGGGCGGGAAAGAAGAGGGCGAGACCTGAGTCAATCGCGTTGCCCTGTCCATCTTGAAAGGGCAAATAAGTTGCCTCGCGTGGCGCCAAGTCACGTCCGCAAAGGCTTTGGACAATAGGCGTAATGCCGCGCCCGCTCACCCGGACAATGCCGACCGCGCCACGCCCAGGGGCGGTGGCGATGGCGGCTATCGGATTAGTTGACACCCAATCGCTTGTTAATGACCCACTGCTGAGTAATCGACAAGAGGTTGTTGGTCAACCAATACAGAACCAAACCAGCCGGGAAGAAGAAGAACATAAAGCTAAACATCAGCGGCATGATCCACATCATCTTGGCTTGCATCGGGTCTGGTGGCGTGGGGTTGAGCCACGTTTGCAACAGCGACGAGCCGGTCATGAGCACTGGCAAGATAAAGAATGGATCCGGTGCCGAAAGGTCGTGAATCCACATGATCCAGGGTGCACCGCGGAACTCGACACTGGAGAGCAACACCCAGTACAGCGCAATAAACACCGGAATCTGAATGATGATGGGCAAGCAGCCACCCATGGGGTTTACTTTTTCTTCTTTATAAATCCGCATCATCTCTTTTTGGATTTCTTGCGGCTTGTCCTTCAAGCGCTCGCGCATTTCCATGATCTTTGGATTGATGGCTTTCATCTTGCCCATGCTTTGGTACGCCTTGGCGTTAAACCAATAAAACACGACCTTAAGCAGCACCACCACCGCCACAATCGCCCAACCCCAGTTGCCAATCATTTTGTGCAACTGGTCAATCACCCAAAAGAGTGGTTTGGACAAAACCGTGAAGTAGCCGTAGTCTTTGACCAGTTCAAGTCCTGGGGCCAGCGCTTCCAAATTCTTTTCTTCCTGCGGACCCACGTAGAGCTTGGTATCCAGCTTTTGTGCTTGGCCAGCAGCAATCGCCTTAAACGGCAAAATCATGCCTGCGGCATAGAGATTGGTATCGATTTTGCGAACAAAGTTTTCGTGCGCCGCGCCGTCTGTCGCCAACCAGGCGCTAAAGAAGTAATGCTGCACCATGCCCACATAGCCAGACGGTGACATTTTTTCAAAATCAGCTTTATTTTTTTCAATGTCGCTGAACTCAACTTTTTGATATTTTTTGGCTTCAGAATAAACAACAGGTCCGGTAAACGTGGAATAGAACGACGATTCGCCCGCCGGCTTATTGCCGTCGCGAATCAATTGCACATAGAGCTGCGGCGTGATGTCGGCTGCGCCTGTGTTGGTCGCCTCGTGCGTCACCGCGATGTCGTAAACCCCGCGGCGCAGCACATAAGTCTTTGCCAGCTTCACGTCGCCGCCGGCTGCCTCAAAGCGCAGCGTGAGTGAATCAGCACCATCTTTGAGCGCGCGCTCTGGCGTGACCAATTTCATCGCAGTTTTGTGATTTGGCACTCCCGCAGCACCAATCAAACCTGTTTGCGCGTTGTAGAGGTGCTCTTTGCTTTGCTCCAAAAGCACCATGTTGATGTCTTTATTGACGATATCGCGTTGCTTCAAAAGCTCGGCACGAACCAAGGTGCCGCCTTCGGCATCGAAGCTAAGCTTGAGCACATCGGTCGTCACTTCAATCAACTCTTTGGCTGGCGCAGCGGCAGCGCTGTTGGGTGCTGGAGGCAAATTGCTTCCAGCGGCAGCGGGTGCGGGTGCGGCGCCAACGGCACTGCTGGAGGGCACGCCGTTATTGGCTTGCGAGGCAGCAGCAGTTGGAGCGGCAGCTGGTGCTGATTTCACCGTGCTGGAAGCTTTGGGCGCTTGCGGCAAAAAGGTAGCAGGATGACCATTAGCAATTTGCCATTGATCCCATAGCAAAACCATTGAGAAACCAAAAACCACCCACAAGATTGTGCGTTTGATATCGTTCATAAAAAACCAGAGTTAGAAAACAAGTGTGAAAGAAGCAACCTTTGATTATCGCCGAGAGACATGCCTGCAAAGGTAAAGAAATGTGCTGATTAGGTGATGATGCTTGGCACAGGATCAAGCCCGCCCGCGCACCACGGGTGGCAACGGAGTAACCGCGCCGCCGTGAGATAGCTGCCTTTTGCGGCGCCGTGAACTTCTAGCGCTTCGATCGAATACTTGGAGCAGGTCGGCTCGAAGCGGCAAGCAGAGCCTAGCCACGGACTCAAAAAAAGGCGATAGCCTTTGACAATGCCAATGAGGCCGCGCTGAATGATGTTCATTCGCTTTGCATGAAGGGCGCGAGCAGAGTGAGCAATTCGGAGCGAACCACGCGCTTTAAAGCGTCGGAACTCGCGCTTTTGAATTGCTCTTTAGCAAAGGGCGCTTTCAGCCGAACCGCGTAAGCGGCGGGTATGAGCGGGAACTCGGCGGTGACGGCGTAAATTTGTCGTTTGATGAGGTTGCGCGTGACGGCGCGTTTGGCAAACCGCTTGGCAGACATCACGCCAACAAAGGCTTCAGCGGCAATGGCCGCAGGAAAGAGCGATGCGTGCGCTTCTGTGATCTGCAAACGATGCACAAAAAAATGCTCGGAGCGCGCTGTTTTAGACAAAACAGATCGCGTGCCGAGCACTGCGTCAAACTGAGATTTGTGCAGGAGATGCTGCACAGTGGTCAGCTTAAAACTTAGACGTTAGTCAAATTTTTACGCCCTTTGGCGCGGCGTGCGTTAATGACAGCACGGCCACCGCGGGTCTTCATGCGGACGAGGAAGCCGTGAGTACGTGCGCGGCGGATTTTGGAAGGTTGGTAAGTACGTTTCATTTTTTTTGAACTCTAATTGCGGGAAACCTAACATTATCGCAGAAAATCAACGCACTTATGACAACTACCACTCCAACGCAGTCCTTTGACTACATCATCATCGGCGGCGGCACCGCTGGCGCGCTCTTAGCCAATCGCCTCACCGCCGACAAACAGCGCCGCACGCTGCTGATCGAGGCGGGCCGAAAAGATGACTACCACTGGATTCACATCCCCGTGGGTTACTTGCACTGCATAGGCAATCCGCGCACCGACTGGCTCTATAAAACCGAGCCTGACGCGGGACTGAACGGTCGCTCGCTGCGCTATCCGCGCGGCAAAGTGCTAGGCGGCTGTTCCAGCATTAACGGCATGATCTATATGCGCGGCCAAGCCAGAGACTACGACGGCTGGGCAAACGCGGTGGGCGACGCCTCTTGGTCTTGGGAGCAATCGCTGCCCGACTTTATGGCGCACGAAGACCACTACAAGTTAGATGAAAATCATTTAGACGCCGCCGCCAAGGCCGACTTTGCGGCACGACATGGTCACGGTAGCCTGAATAAGAAAGCAATCTTAAACAACCCCTTAGACCAAAAGCCCCGCAGCATGGGCGGCGAATGGCGCGTCGAGAAACAGCGGCTACGCTGGGATGTGCTGGATGCGTTTTCTGAGGCGGCGGTGCAAGCGGGCATTCCTGCCAGCTCAGACTTCAACACCGGCAATAACGAGGGCGTGGGCTACTTTGAAGTCAATCAAAAAAGCGGCTGGCGCTGGAACACCGTCAAAGCATTTTTAAACCCCACTTGCTACGGGCGCACCAATTTTGAGATGTGGACAACGGCGCAAGTCTCCAAACTCTTGTTCGAAACCTTGGAAGACGGTAGCCGTCGCTGCTCGGGCGTGCAGGTGTGGGACGGTCACGAGATGGTGACGGTGCGCGCCAAATGCGAAGTCATTTTGAGTGCTGGTGCTATCGGTTCACCACAGATTTTGCAGCTGTCGGGCATTGGTGATGCCGCCTTGCTGGCTAAGCATGGCATCGAAACGGTGAGCGATTCAAAAGGAGTCGGCGCTAACTTGCAAGATCATTTACAGATCAGGTCGGTGTACGAAGTCAGTGGTGTCAAAACCTTGAACACCATGGCCAAAACGCTGTGGGGCAAGGCCAAAATCGGGCTTGAATACGCCCTCAAACGCACAGGCCCGATGAGCATGGCGCCTAGCCAGCTCGGCGCGTTTACCAAGTCCGACCCGTCGCGTGAGCACGCTAATCTTGAATACCACGTTCAGCCGCTAAGCTTGGATGCCTTTGGCGAGCCGCTGCACAGCTTTAACGCCTTTACCGCCAGCGTGTGCAATTTGAATCCCACCAGTCGCGGCACGGTGCAAATAAAAAGCGCTAACTTTGCGGACGCTCCCGCGATTGCGCCCAACTACCTCAGCACCGATGCCGACCGTCAAGTCGCAGCCGATAGTCTGCGCGTGACGCGCCGCATCGTGGGCCAAGAAGCGCTAGCGAAATACGCGCCGAAAGAAATCAAACCCGGCGTGCAATACGAGTCAGATGCTGATCTAGCAAGGCTTGCCGGCGATATTGCCACTACGATCTTTCATCCTGTTGGCACAACCAAAATGGGGCAGACAAGCGACGCCAGTGCCGTGGTCGACGCCAAACTGCGCGTCTTTGATGGTGTTGCCAGCAATGGCGAGCGCCGCGTGATTGCCAATCTGCGCGTAGTCGATGCAGGCGTGATGCCCTTGATTACCAGCGGCAATACCAACTCACCCACACTCATGATTGCCGAAAAAGCCGCGCGTTGGATTTTGGAAGCCAATCCAGAATAGCCACGCAATCATGGAACTCCTCTTCGTCACCTGCGCCTCCGCGTTAGCAGGTTTTATTGACGCTATTGTGGGCGGCGGCGGCTTGGTGTTAGTCCCTGCGCTCTTTGCCGCCTATCCCACCGCGCCAGCCGCCACCATGCTGGGCACCAACAAAAGCGCGTCCATCTGGGGCAGCGCATTGGCGGCCCATCAATACAGCCGCCGCGTCAACTTCAAGTGGTCGGTTGCTCTGCCCGGTGTTTTTGCTTGCGTGGTGGGCTCTGGCTTTGGCGCGTGGGCGCTGCTGTACATCCCCAGCGATGCGCTACGCCGCGCGTTGCCGTTTGTGCTCTCGGGCGTGCTTATCTACACACTGCTCAACAAAAGCTTGGGGCAGGCGCACGCGCCGCGCTACGCAGGCCGAACCGAGAGCTGGATCGCGGCAGCTATTGGCCTCGTCGTTGGTTTTTATGATGGATTTTTTGGCCCTGGCACAGGCAGCTTCTTTGTCTTTTTGCTAGTACGCGTGCTGGGCTACGACTTTCTGGCCGCCTCTGCACACGCCAAACTTTTCAATTTAGCCAGTAACTTTTCTGCCTTTGTGCTCTTGGCCATCAAGGGGCATGTGTGGTGGCACATCACGCTGTACCTGATTGCCGCCAACTTAATCGGCAGCTTCTTCGGCGCCAAACTCGCTATGAAGCACGGCGCAGGCTTTGTGCGCTGGGTGTTTATTTTTGTTGTGTCCGTGCTGATTGCCAAGACGGGTTATGACGTGTTTTGATTAAGCCGCTAGCCGCATCACTTCTTCATTGATTGCGCGCCCATAGGCTTGCTCGGCCGTTTTAATTTCAAAACTTGTTTGCAAATTCATCCACGTTTGCACATCCCCGCCAAAGAAGCGCACCAAACGCATGGCGGTATCAACCGACACGCCACGCCGCTCCAGCACGATATCGTTAATGCGCGAAGCCGGCACATGCAGCGCGTTAGATAGCGCATTGGCGCTCATACCTAGCGGGATCAAATAGTCCTCGCGCAAGATCTCACCAGGGTGAATCGCTCGGAGGTTGTTTTTAGGGGCTTTGATACTCATTTTTAGTTCCTTTCCTCTCATTGGTAGTCCACTAACTCAACATCGTGAATGCCGTCGCTACGCCAAACAAAACATAAACGCCATTGGTCGTTAATGCGAATACTGTGCTGCCCTTTGCGATCACCATGCAACGCCTCTAGCCGATTGCCGGGCGGGACACGAAGGGCATCCAAAGTCGCAGCGCTATCCAAAAACTGCAGCTTCCGCTCAACGACTTGCAAGATATTGACAAAGCGACGAATCCGCTTGCCAGCAAAAAAATCCGCAGTATCTTGATTGGCAAAGCTCTTAATCATGGGTTATTTTATACCGTTTAACGGTAAGCCGCAAGTCGCCTAACTCCCATACGCCTTAGCAAAAGTCAAAATCACCTCGCGCACCACTTTGCGCTGCTCAGCTGGCAATTTCAAAAACGCATCAAAGGTTTCACGCTCTAGGTAGCCAATTCCTTCGTCCCAACGCGCCTTTTGTTCTTTAACGCTGCTTCGCACCTTCTCGCCAAAGCGCAGAATTTCAGGCTCAATTTTTAAAATCTCCGCCAAGGTTTGCAACTTATCTTGCCCCGGAATCGCCTCTGCCTTTAGCCAGCGTGACACCGCTTGAAACGTCACCGACTTCCCCCAATAGCGGGCATTGAACTGCCGCTCTAAAACGCTGGGTCTTGGCTCCATGCCAGCACCCACCATGGCAGCGCGCAGGCGCTCGGCAAATTCAAGTTTTTCATTCATGGCTCGAACTTAAATTCGAGTGAATGAATCATTCAACTTCGTGTTGTATTATTGGTTTAACAAATTGTTCAACTATCGGTTTCATTCAAACAACACATGCTCAAGCAGCTCTCTGAGCAACCCCCTAGTGCCACGCCCGACAAGCAAGTCGTCTCCAAGCAGCGCGTGGCTGACCACGGCGAGGTGTACACCCATTCGCGCGAGGTCAATGCCATGCTCGATTTGGTCAAACAAGAGACCGAGCGCATCGAGTCACGCTTTTTAGAGCCCGCCTGCGGCACAGGTAATTTTTTGGTTGAAATCTTGAATCGCAAGCTGGCGGTAGTGGCTTCTCGCTACGCCAAGTCCCAGTTTGA
>CANFCG010000008.1 GCA_947445115.1 Comamonadaceae bacterium
AACTCTCTGCTTCATAGGCACCTAAAGAACAATTTACAAAGGTAATCCCATGCAAAATAACTTGCTCAAGCCAAAAAATATTCAAGTCACGCAATTGGGTCATAACCGCGCAGAAGTCACCTTAGAGCCGTTTGAGCGTGGCTTTGGCCACACGATGGGCAATGCCATTCGACGTGTGCTTCTCTCCTCTATGCAAGGTTTTGCGCCAACAGAAATTACGATTTCTGGTGTGTTGCACGAGTACGCTTCTATTGATGGCGTCCAAGAAGACGTTGTGACCTTGCTATTGAACCTTAAAGGTGTTGTTTTTAAGCTGCACAATCGCGAAGAAGTTACGCTGAGTCTGCGTAAAGAGGGTGTTGGTGCTGTTACTGCAGCAGACATCCAAACGCCGCATGATGTCGAAATTTTGAATCCAGAGCACATTATTGCGAACTTCTCGCAAGGTGGTAAATTGGATATGCAGATCAAGGTTGAAGCGGGACGTGGCTATGTGCCAGGTAACGTTCGTCGCTTCGGTGAAGACCCAGTGCAATCCATTGGTCGCATCATGATGGATGCATCCTATTCACCGGTTAAGCGTGTGAGCTACAAAGTTGAAAGCGCGCGCGTTGAACAGCGCACTGATTTGGATAAATTAGTTTTAGAAATTGAAACTAATGGTGTCATTACTGCAGAAGAGGCCGTCCGCGCTTCCGCCAAAATTTTAGTTGAACAATTAGTCGTTTTTGCACAGTTGGAAGGCTCTGTCCTCAATGCGTTTGATGCGCCTGCGGCTGGCGCTGCACGTGCTAACACACAAAACTATGACCCCGTTCTTCTGCGTCCAGTTGACGAGTTGGAGCTCACTGTGCGTTCTGCCAATTGCTTGAAAGCTGAAAATATTTTCTACATTGGCGACCTAGTAATGCGTTCTGAAAATGAACTCTTGAAGACGCCAAATCTAGGCCGTAAATCGCTTAACGAGATCAAAGAAGTTTTGGCCTCCCGCGGCTTGACACTAGGTATGAAAATCGAAAACTGGCCACCGGCTGGTTTGGGTGACAAGTAAATAACCCAACACTGCGCAGTACCTCATACGGCTGTGCTTTTAATAAAAAACTTTTAAAGGAAAAATAATGCGCCACGGACTTGGACTACGTAAACTAAACCGCACTAGCTCACATCGTTTAGCTATGCTGCAAAACATGATGAACTCATTGCTGAAGCATGAAGCAATCAAAACAACTCTGCCTAAAGCTAAAGAGCTTCGCCGCGTGGTTGAGCCTATGATTACATTGGCTAAAACACCGACTTTGGCTAACAAGCGTTTGGCATTTGATCGTTTGCGTGACCGCGATATGGTCGTGAAATTGTTCGCTGAGCTTGGACCGCGTTATCAAACACGTCCGGGTGGCTATACCCGTATTTTGAAAATGGGTTTTCGCCAAGGTGATAACGCACCGATGGCCTATGTAGAGTTGGTTGATCGTCCAAATTCTGACGTAGCGCCAGCTGTTTCTGCAGAATAAAGCTTGACAATTTGAGTGTGCTGATAGATAATTAGTCTCTTACCAAATCTGACGCGCGATGGAGCAGCCTGGTAGCTCGTTGGGCTCATAACCCAAAGGTCGCAGGTTCAAATCCTGCTCGCGCAACCAACAAAAAGGACGTTTACTAGCCATAGTAAACGTCCTTTTTCTTTGGAAAAATTGAAAGGCTGTGAATGCAAATTCAAGAAAAATCTAAACACAACTCAGTGTTCGAATGGATTGGCGGAGAAGCCAATATTAAAGCGATTGTCGAACGCTTTTATGATTTGATGGATATTGAATCTGCGTATACAGAATTGCGCGCGGCGCATGGCACTGATCTGTCCAATGGCCGTGAGCGTTTGTTCTGGTTCTTATGCGGCTGGATGGGTGGCCCCCAGCACTATGCCGAGCGCTTTGGTCATCCGATGCTGCGTGCTCGTCACATGCCGTTCTCTATTGGTATTGCAGAGCGGGATCAGTGGCTTGCCTGCATGAATCAAGCAATGCTGGAGACGGGGGTGGATACGGAATTAAAAAAACGGTTGAGCGAGAGCTTCTTTCAAACGGCGGACTGGATGCGTAACAAAGGCGTACCAACTTGATCCGCTGAAAAATTTACTCGTGTACTACTTTTGCTCGTAGTATTTTCTTTTCGCCAGTCATATTTTTTACATTTAATCGCTTTCGCTGCGAGGCCTTACTGGGCTTGGTCTTGCGACGTACTTTTGGTGCAAATTCGACACTATTGACTAGCTCGTGCAGCCGCAATAGCGCATCCATCTTGTTCATTTCCTGCGTTCGATGCGCCTGCGCCTTCATTACGACCACGCCGTCTTTGGTAATTCGACTGTCTGATAGCGCTAGAAGGCGCCCCTTGACGTCATCCGCCAACGTTGAGCTGCAGATATCAAAGCGCAAATGAATCGCGCTAGAGACCTTATTGACGTTTTGTCCACCAGCGCCTTGCGCCCGCATAGCGGTGAGCGTGATCTCGGGGTCTGGAATCGTAATCATGGGTGGGTTGGAGGTGCGACCCAGAGTCGAACTGGGCTAACTGGATTTGCAATCCAGGGCATAACCGCTTTGCTATCGCACCGTCAAGCTCTTTAGATGAAAAAGGGAAGACACCGTGATGATGACTTCCCTTGATCTTTTTATTGGAGCGGGAAAAGAGTCTCGAACTCTCGACCTCAACCTTGGCAAGGTTGCGCTCTACCAACTGAGCTACTCCCGCGAGTGAATCGAATTATAGCGGGGTTCTTTGCCCCGCGCAAGTCCTTTTTATGGTGATGACTCTGATTTCAAACCTTTTGGCAATGGGAATTTAATAGTCTCTTGGATTCCGTCCATTTTTCGGATGCGCGTGACGGCAAGAGCACCTAGTGCTTTGATGCGCGAAATGACTGCTTGCACCAATACATCGGGTGCAGAAGCGCCTGCTGTCACACCAACACGTTCCACTCCGTCTAGCCATGCAGACTGGACCTCCTCGGCATTGTCGACCATGTGGCTTGCCACACCTAGTCTTCTGGCTAGCTCGGCCAAGCGATTACTGTTGGAGCTGGTCGGACTGCCCACCACAATCATCAAATCGACTTGTGGTGAGAGCACCTTCACCGCATCTTGGCGATTTTGCGTGGCATAGCAAATGTCTTGCATTTTGGGTAGTCGCAAGGTGGGAAATCTAGCTAGCACAGCCTGAGAGATCTCGGCTGCATCGTCCACGCTTAAGGTGGTTTGCGTCACTAACGCCAGTTTCTCTGTCTGCGCGGGTGCGATCTTCGCCACATCAGCAACGTCTTCCACCAAATGGATACCGCCATCCAATTGTCCCATCGTACCTTCCACTTCGGGGTGACCTTTGTGGCCAATCATGATGAACTCAAAGCCCTCGCGTGCAAGCTTTGCCACCTCCACATGCACCTTGGTCACTAACGGACACGTGGCATCAAATACCGAAAAGCCCCGGGCAACAGCTTCTAACTGAATTGCTTTACTGACTCCGTGAGCTGAAAACACCAAGGTTGCGCCCGCAGGCACATCGTCTAGCTCCTCAATGAAGATCGCGCCTCTAGCTTTGAGATCGTTCACAACATAAGTGTTATGCACAATCTCGTGCCGCACATAGATGGGTGCGCCAAACTTGTCTAAAGCACGATCCACAATCTCAATGGCGCGATCCACACCAGCGCAGAAACCGCGTGGCTCAGCCAGGATGATTTCTTTTAACTCGGCGTTCATAAGATGCCCAAAATCTGCACTTCAAACCGCACAGCTTGACCAGCCAGCGGATGGTTAAAGTCGAACTGAACCGAGTCCTCATTGACGGCCTGTACCGCACCCGCATAGGTCGCCTGACCATCAGGCGTTGGAAACTGCACCACATCGCCCACGGCATACGTCTCATCTTTATCGCCTAACTTTTTTAGCAGATCGCGAGTCACCCATTGAACCATGTCAGGACTGCGATCGCCAAAAGCTGCCGAGCTTGAAGGCACAACAAACGTCTCGTGCGCAGCCTCGCTAAGTCCCAGTAGATAAGCCTCCAGCGCTGGCGATAGCTGTCCCGTGCCAAGTGTGAGCGTTGCGGGCTTGTCGTCAAACGTGTTGATGATGTCCACGCCAGCAAGACTAGAGAGGCGGTAGTGCAGGGTCAGAAAAGAGTGTTCAGTAATTAGCATGGTGTCAATCGTCATAATCCCTCAATTATCCCGTGCAATCTAGCCTTTCACTTACATTCCATGCTTCTAACTGACCTCCCTCCCGATGCCCGCCCACGCGAACGTCTGCTTGCACGCGGCGCAAGCGCATTGGCTGATAGCGAGCTGCTAGCGCTTTTGCTGCGCACGGGCATGCAAGGCAAAAACGTCCTGCTGCTGGCGCAAGAGCTGCTGGACGAGTTTGGTGGCATCACGGGACTCTTGAATACGCCGCCAGAAGCGCTCAAAAGAATCAAAGGCATTGGCCCCGCCAAACGCGCCGAATTACTCGCCGTGCTAGAGCTGGCAAGGCGTGCGCTTGAAGAGCGCTTAGCCGATAAGCCCGTTTTCGAGTCCATCAGCGCCATGCAAGACTATCTGCGCTTGCGCATCGGTAGCCTGCCCTATGAGAGCTTTGCTGTCGCGTTTTTGGATAGCCAGCAGCGCCTGATTGCTTGCGACGAGCTCTTTCGCGGCACGTTGTCTGCCTCCAGCGTTTATCCGCGCGAAGTCGTTGTGCGCACACTGCATCATGGCGCGGCAGCAATCGTCTTGGCGCACAACCACCCCAGCGGCGACGTGCAGCCGTCCGAGGCGGACAAGGCCCTCACCAAAAACCTACGCGCAGCACTGGCGTTGATTGACGTGCGCGTGCTGGATCACATCATTGTGGGCAAAGGCCAAGCGCTGTCGATGCTAGAGGCTGGCGCATTTTGACGCAGTGAACTTATGAAACTAGCCGACCTTAAAACCATTCAAGCCGAACTCAAAGAGCGACTGGCTCAGGAGGCAGAACGGATGAGGCTCGCCAAGGAGGCTGCCTTGCAGGCCAAGCGGGATATGGCCTCCAGCCACGATCTATTTATGCGTGCTATTGGCAAAGTGACACCGTTAGAAAAATCCTCTCCAGCCAAAACAATCAGTCGTTTGAGCGACGACTTTGATGTAGAGCATCTGCTGGAGGACACCAGCTACCGCCGAGCAGGTGTGGGCGCTGATGTGATTAAGCGATTGCTGCGTGGCGATTGGCGCGTTCAAAGCTCCTGCGATTTGCATCATTTAACCAGTGATGAAGCTAGAAGTGTGCTCGCAGGGCATATCCAGCAAGGCTTGCAACAGGGATGGCGCTGCATCCGTGTCATTCATGGGCAAGGTTACGGCTCAGCAGGCGGCACGCCAGTCCTTAAAACTAAGGTGCAAAGCTGGCTGGTGCAAATGGACGCGGTGACCGCGTTTGTTCAGGCCAAGCCTGAGCAAGGTGGGGCTGGGGCGCTGGTCGTGCTGATTGGTTAAGCGACAATCACCCCCTACCTCCCACGCTATGCAACTCGGTCAATACATCCTCCCCAACAACGTCTTCGCCGCTCCTATGGCGGGCGTGACGGATCGGCCCTTTCGTAAGCTGTGCAAGCGGCTGGGGGCTGGCTACGCGGTGTCGGAGATGGTGACTTCGCGCAAAGATTTGTGGAATAGCCTCAAGACCTCGCGCCGTGCCGATCACAAGGGCGAAATCGCACCGATTAGCGTGCAAATTGCGGGCACAGACGCGCAAATGATGGCGGACGCGGCGCGGTACAACATCGACCGCGGTGCTCAAATCATTGACATCAATATGGGCTGCCCCGCAAAGAAGGTGTGCAATAAATGGGCGGGATCGGCACTGATGCAAGACGAAGCGCTAGCGCTAGATATTGTTGCCGCCGTTGTGAGTGCTTGCTCACATCAAAACGTCCCAGTAACCTTGAAGATGCGTACGGGCTGGAGCATGGACAACAAAAACGCCGTGTCGATTGCCAGAGCCGCCGAGTCGGCGGGAGTGCAGATGCTGACCGTGCATGGCCGCACGCGGGAGCAGGGCTACAAAGGTTTTGCCGAGTACGAAACGATTGCGGCCGTCAAAGCCGCCGTGCGCGTGCCAGTGGTCGCCAATGGCGACATCACTACGCCGCAAAAAGCTAAAGACGTGCTGGCTGCCACAGGCGCAGACGCCGTAATGATTGGCCGCGCCGCGCAGGGCAGGCCGTGGATTTTTCGCGAGATCGTGCATTTTTTGGCAACCGGCCAAACGCTTGCCACGCCCAGCTCAAACGAGATCAAAACGCTGCTGCTTGCGCACCTGTTAGAGCACTACGAGCTGTATGGCGAAGAGACGGGGCTTTATACTGCGCGCAAACATATTGGTTGGTACGTGCAAGGCATGGTGGGCGGCGAAGCCTTTCGTCAGCAGATGAATACGCTCCAGAGCTGCGAGCAGCAATTGCAAGCAGTGGATCAGTTTTTTAGTAGTGACCCTGAGTAAAGAAATAAAGAAAAAATGAGTAAAGAAAAAATAGACGCCTGCATCCGCGAGAGCTTGGCGGCGTATTTCAAAGATTTAGACGGCGTCGCACCACACAATCTGTACGGCATGATGCTGACGTGTTTTGAGCGCCCCCTGCTTGATGCTGTTATGACCGAGGCCGCAGGCAACCAATCCAAAGCCTCGCAGTGGTTAGGCCTCAACCGCAATACGCTCCGTAAAAAATTAACTGAACACGCACTATGACTACCTCAACCTCCACGCCAATCACCGCTCTTCTCTCTGTTTCTGAAAAAACGGGCATTGTCGAATTTGCGCAATCGCTGCACGGGCTTGGCATCAAACTTTTATCAACAGGCGGTACGGCTAAATTGCTTGCCGACGCAGGCCTACCTGTCACTGAAGTAGCCGATATGACGGGCTTCCCAGAGATGCTGGATGGCCGCGTCAAAACGCTGCACCCCAATGTACACGGCGGTTTGCTGGCACGCCGCGATGTGCCTGAGCACATGGCTGCACTAGCTGCGCATGGCATCAACACGATTGATATCTTGGTGGTCAATCTCTATCCGTTTGAAGCGACGGTGGCCAAAGCAGGTTGCACACTTGAGGACGCGATTGAAAACATCGACATTGGCGGCCCCGCAATGGTGCGCTCTGCCGCCAAAAACTGGCGCGATGTGGCCGTGCTGACAGATGCGGCGCAATACGCTGATGTGCTCGCGCAATTAAAGGCGACAGGCGCAGTCAGCAGCGAGACAAAGTTTGCGCTCTCCGTTGCTGCATTCAATCGCATCAGCAATTACGACGGTGCGATTAGCGACTATTTGTCCAGTATCAATGCTGACGGAAGCCAGGCCAGATATGGCTCGCAGAGCAATGGGCGTTTTGTCAAAGTGCAAGATTTGCGTTATGGCGAAAACCCGCATCAAGACGCGGCCTTCTACCGCGACCTCTATCCAGCGCCAGGTTCCATCGTGACGGCGGTGCAGTTGCAGGGCAAAGAGCTGAGCTACAACAACATCGCCGACGCAGATGCGGCGTGGGAATGCGTGAAGAGTTTCGAAGATTGTGCCTGCGTCATCGTCAAGCACGCCAATCCATGCGGCGTGGCCACGGGTGCAAGCCCACAGGCCGCATACAGCAAGGCTTTGCAGACCGACCCGACATCAGCTTTTGGTGGCATCGTGGCGTTTAATCGCCGCGTTGATGCAGCCACGATGGAAGCTGTGACCAAGCTATTTGTCGAAGTGCTGATTGCGCCTGACTTTGATGCTGACGCGCTGGAACTCTTGAAGAAAAAAGTGAATGTGCGTGCGCTCAAAATAGACTTGCCGAAGGGCGGTAAAACCGCGTGGGAACAAGGCCGCAACGCGAGAGACGTCAAGCGCGTGGGCTCTGGGCTACTCATGCAAAGCGCGGATAACCACGAACTCACGTTGGCGGACTTGACAGTCGTCACCACCAAGCAGCCAACGCCCCAGCAATTGCAAGACTTGCTGTTTGCGTGGAGCGTTGCCAAATACGTCAAATCTAATGCCATCGTTTATTGCAAAGACGGCATGACGCTAGGCGTAGGCGCAGGACAAATGTCACGTATCGACTCGGCAAAAATTGCCAGCATCAAGGCTGAAAACGCAGGTCTGGTGCTCGTGGACTCGGTCGTAGCCAGCGACGCCTTCTTCCCCTTCCGCGATGGCCTAGACGTAGTGGTGGACGCCGGCGCAACGTGCGTCATCCAACCAGGCGGCAGCGTGCGCGACGATGAAGTCATTGCAGCAGCCAACGAGCGCGGCGTGGCGATGGTGTTTACGGGTGTTAGGCACTTTAGGCATTGATTGAATGCCAATTCCATTGTCAATACTTCCCAAAGATATTGCGCGAGAGGAAAAAATTGCCAGTCACTGCAATGCCTTGGCTGGGGTTATTGTTTCAATTCGAGACGTATATTGCAAAGCCGAGAAGCAGCAAAAGGCATTTATAGAAACTATGGTGGGGGCTGCTATTTGGTATATCCCGAAGCCTAAAAATGCATGGACTGGATTTATCTCTTTTGAGACTCTTAAAGCGTTTCATCCGAATAGCAGCGTAGTCAATCCAAAATTTAGCGAAGAGCATGTCTACCCTACGTAAAGTAGCGGCAAGATTGCTGTTGGAGAACTTGAAATTAGACGGTGATACGCTGTTTGACTTGTTCACGAATAAATACGGACGACTGCATTACATAACTCCTGATGAAAATAAAGCTGTTATTCGCTTCCAAAAAGACTCTGTTTTTACAGAGCCTGAAAATGCGTATAGAAGCGCAGGAATACAGTTAATAAATGTAGTAGCGGCAGATCTGAAGGCAATCAAAAAGCGTGACGCTAAAACGATAGATGCATACCTAAATGCATAACCTCTCGATCAAGACAGACGTTAAGCCAACGCCGCCTTAATCGCCGCCGACACTTGCCCCATATCGGCTTTACCCACTAACTTGGCTTTCGCTGCGCCCATGACTTTTCCCATCTCGGATTGAACGGGTTTGTGGCCTAGCTCTGCCGTTAATGCCGCAACGATAGCCGCGACTTCGGCCGCTACTTCTTCTGCCGACAAACGCGCTGGCAAATAACCTTGCAGAACGACTAGCTCGGCCTTTTCAATATCGGCTAAATCTTGACGCGCGGCGGACTCAAACGCAGTGATGGAGTCTTTGCGCTGCTTGACCAGCTTGTCCACGATGGCGATGACCATGACGTCGTCCAGCACCACGCGCTCGTCCACTTCTTTTTGCTTGCAGGCAGCTAGCAGCAGGCGGATCGTGCCTAGGCGCTGCGTGTCTTTGGCGCGCATGGCGTCTTTCATGTCGTTGGTGATTTGGTCTTTGAGTGCGCTCATGTGTGGCTCCTAAAAATACGATCGTAATTATGTAGTTTGAAAATTAAAAAAGCTCGCAAGGCTTTACCTGGCGAGCTTTTGGTACGAAGCCGTTTAGGGCTTAGTACAGCTTCTTAGGCAATTGCATTGCGCGAATACGCTTGTAGTTGCGCTTGACAGCAGCAGACTTCTTGCGCTTGCGCTCTGTCGTTGGCTTCTCGTAGAACTCGCGTGCACGCAGGTCGTTCAACAGGCCGAGTTTTTCAATCGTGCGCTTGAAGCGGCGCAGTGCAACGTCGAACGGTTCGTTATCTTTAAGGCGAATAGTGGTCATGTGAAATATCTAAAAATGTAAACAAAAATGGGGGCAAAACTTCTTTTTGGATTGGTGCGCGGGGTATTAGCGCTGCACGGCAATCAAATGGGGGTAATTCAAGGTCAGCCCACGATTATAAGGCACAGCGCTTAGACTTTGCGGCGGTAGTCCAGCCACTGCGCCAATCCCAGCCACACCGTTGGGATGGCTACCAGCGCTAGTGAGAACATTTGCGCGTAAAAGCCTTCGGCATAAGCTTCAGTATTGGCATGCCACCAAGCGTTGTCAATGCCTGGCATGACGCTGGCCTCGGTGAACTCGTGCAGCGCGTAGACGATGAGTTGCAAGCCAAAAATCAGCATAAACCAAGAGGTCACGCGAAAGAAGCGCCCCAAATCGACGGACTTGCCAAAGCGCACCCAAGCCCACGCAATCAACGCTGCCAAGCTCACGCCCGCCAAGCCGCCCCAAACCATATGGGCTAAATCTGCGTTAGAGGCCAACGATGCCAACATGGTGGCGGTTTCAACCCCTTCGCGCCCTACCATGAAGAACGTAAAGGTAAAGACGGCAATCCACGCCTTCGAGCCATCTAAGACTTTCATTTGATCGAGCCGAGATGAAATTTCTTTCCCCATCGTTTTGCCCGCCTTCATCATGTGCGTCACACACCACAGCACGGCAGCAGATGCCAGCACTGCCATCACACCTGCGGCAACCGGAGACATCGCACCGATGCGAGCAAGCACCACTCCCAGCAGTACCGACAGTGCAATAGAGAGCGCCAAGCCACTGCGCACGGCAGAGAGCAAGTGCTCGCGACCGGTGCGACGCAAATACAAACTGGCGATGGCCACAACGAGTAAGGCCTCAAGGCCTTCACGAAAAGAAATTAATAAGGTTTGGAGCATGGTGAGCCTACAAAATGAAAAGATGACGATGCGGTTGATTATATCGGAATGATAATGAGAATGATTCTCATTTGAGGTTATAATCGTGAAACTTTACATTCCATGCACAAAACGATATGTCGCTTATCCATTTGAAATCGCACTCTTATCCTGCCATTTTTGGGATCAGCTTATTGACTTTTTGTTTCTCACTCCTCGCGGGCTGCGGTGGTGGTGGCGGATCTTCCACTCCCGCGGTGTCCATTCTTGCGGTAGGCGAGACGGGCTTGAGCCCAACCGAATTGCTCGGCAAAAAAATCTTTTTTGACACCAACCTCTCCGAGCCACGCGGCATGAGCTGTGCTAGTTGTCACAGCGCAGGCAATGCGTTCGCGGGCAACAACGGCTCGCAAGTTGGTGTTCCGTTTGGTGCTACGGGCGTGATGGGGCTACGTAATACGCCAAGCGCCATGTACACCATGTACTCGCCCAACTTCTCGGTCACTGCAGATGGTCCCGTGGGAGGTCAGTTTTTAGATGGGCGAGCCGCCAGTTTGAGCGATCAAGCCAAAGCGCCTTTCTTATCGGCAGCAGAAATGAACAACTCCAGTGCGCAAGCGGTGATTACTAAAATTGCCTCTAGCAATTACGCCGAGTTATTCAAATCTATCTACGGCGCAACTGCGTTGGCCAATTCAAGCACAGCGTTCGAAAACGTCGCCGCATCGTTGGCAGCGTTTCAAAGCACCACGCGCTTTACGCCGTTTACATCTAAGTACGACGACGTGCTTTCGGGCAAAGCTGCGTTCACGTTAGACGAGCAGCGCGGCATGGCTTTGTTTATGAGTCCCACAAAGGGCAACTGCGTGGCCTGCCACGTCGCAAGCCCAAGCAGCTCAGACTCAAAGGATTCGCTGTTTACCGATTTCAGCTACGACAACCTAGGCGTACCGCGCAATATGGGCATTCCTGCCAACGCCGTGAGTAGCTTCTTTGACCTTGGTTTGTGCGGCCCTAAACGCAGCGATTTTGGGGCAGGCGGCGCGGCGCAAGACCTCACACTATGCGGCGCATTCAAAGTGCCAACACTTCGCAATACCGCTAAAAAACAAGCGTGGATGCATAACGGCTACTTCAAAAATCTGCGCGATGTGGTTAGCTTTTACGCCACGCGCGACACCAACCCCACGCGCTGGTACAGCGCGGTGGGCGGGGTGCTGAACAAATATGACGACTTGCCCGTTGCCTACAAAGCCAACGTCAACACCACCGAAGTCCCCTACAACCGCAGTCTTGGCGATGCGCCTGCTTTGACCGAGTTGGAAGTAGATTTAGTCGTGACTTTTTTACAAACCTTAAACGATCAATAGGACACCAATATGAACCGTATACACTTTAAAAAACTGACTTTGGCGCTCGCCATGGTCGCTGCCAGTACGCACGGAATGGCGCAGACCGTGCCCGCAACACCGTTATCAACGCCTGAGGCCATCTTGCAAAAACTAGAGGCCATGAGCGCAGAGATGGCGCGCCTTAAAGCTGAGTTGCAAGCCATGAAAGAGCAGCAACAAGTAGCGCAGCAGGAAACCACGCAAGCCATCACCGAGCAAGCCAAGCTGCTCGCCAACCCGGCGACCGTGATGACGGGTTACGGCGAGATGAACTACAACCGCCCGACGCGCAAAAACACCGACACGCAAGTGGACTTGCGCCGCGTGGTGATTGGTATGACGCATCGCTTCGATGAAAAGACCAAATTTGTTGGCGAGTTTGAGTGGGAGCACGCCGTGACCTCTGCGGGAGACAAAGGTGAAGCTGCCGTCGAGCAGGCGTATATCGAACACGAGCTCACGCCTAACCTGTCGCTCAAAGCAGGCCTGATGCTGATGCCGTTTGGACTTTTAAACGAACACCACGAGCCCAGCAGCTATTACGGTGTGGAGCGCAATTTTGTCGAGACTGCCATCATCCCCAGCACATGGCGCGAAGGCGGGTTAATGTTGATGGGCAAAACAGACGCGGGCGTGTCGTGGAGCACAGGTTTGGTGACAGGATTTGATTTAAATAAATGGAGCAGCACGGGCGCAGACGGCAAAGCATCGCCGCTTGCCAGCATCCACCAAGAGGGGCAATTAGCCAAGGCCAAAAACATAAGCGTGCTGGGAAGCCTTGACTGGCGTGGCACGCCGGGATTTTTAGTGGGCGGCAGTGTGTTTAAAGGGGGCGCAGGCCATGGTCAAATTGCAGGAGCGAATCCAGCAGTCACCTTGTGGGATCTGCACGCGCGCTGGACACCGGGCAAGTGGGATGTATCGTCGGTCTATGCGCAGGGTACGATTTCGGACACCGCCAATATCAACGCCAGCTTGATTGCCAACCCGACTTTGATTCCTAGCAAATTTGGCGGAACCTATGTGCAAGCGGCTTACCAAGCGTGGTCTAGTGGCAACTATCAACTCAAACCCTTTGCACGCAAAGAATGGGTCAATACGGGTATGCGCTTTGATGCCACTGGCTTTAGCCTAGCACCCGATGCCGTGGAAATCATTTCCACCGTAGGCGCAAATTTCCACATTAGCCAGAACGTGGTGTTCAAAGCCGACTACCAGCGCTTTGCGCTCGATCCGTCGCGCAACCGCGTTGATCTGGGTGTGGGCTGGTCGTTTTGATGGCGCGCTCTGAGTTCTCCGTAGTGCCACTTGCGTTGACGGCCATACTGACTGCGCCTTGCAGCGCGTTTGCGGTGGATTATTTGACGGCGCAAGATGCGAAAAAAATACTCTTTCCAAGCAGCGTCAGCTGGCGTGAACAGGCGATCAACCTCAGTGCCGACCAGTTGCTTGCACTGCGCAAGCAAGCTGGCGTGCCTGCCCGCAGCGTCGCTTGGCGCTTGCAGCAAGCCTTGGATGCCAAGGGCAATCTCTTGGGCACGGTGGTGGTCGATCAAGTGGTGGGCAAGTTTGAACTCATCACCTACGCCGTGGGGGTGGACGCCAAAGGGCAAATCGCGGGCGTGGAGATTTTGAGCTACCGCGAGAGCCACGGCAGCGAAATCCGCCTGCCCGCTTGGCGCAAACAGTTTGTCGGCAAAGATAGCCGTGCGCCTATCAAAACGGGCGAAGACATCGCCATCATCAGCGGCGCAACCCTGTCGTGCAGCCACGTGACCGAGGGCGTGCGGCGCATTGCCAGCTTGGTGGTGATGCTGAACGAGCAAAGCCCTCGGTAGACTATCTTGCTGCACCGCCGCGCCAAGCCCTTGCTCGGAACCCTTGTGGAGATTAGTCTTGCGAGCGACATCTTCCCGAAAGCCATGCTGGATATGGCCTTTCAAGATGCCTTTGCGGAAGTTGCTCGTGTGCATTTGCTGATGTCGAGGCACGAAGCTGAGTCTGAGCTATCCCAATTCAACCGACTGGCTTGCCATCAGTGGCTAACGGTGTCGGCTGACACCTTGGCTGTCTTTGCGTTTGCTAATGAACTGAGCCAGCAAAGCGCAGGGCTTTTTGACCTATTCACCACCAGCCACGATCCGCAAAGCGGTTGCTGGTCGGACTTAGAAGTTGATATCGCCAATCGCCGCCTACGCAAACACCAGCCGCTGGTGGCGGATTTGGGCGGCATTGCCAAGGGCTATGCCGTGGACTGCGCGGTGCAGGCTTTGAAGGCGCATGGGGCGGGCGGCGACTTAGCACAGGGCGGGCGGGAGAGTCGTGGCTTTGTGAACGCAGGCGGCGATGCCCGAGTCTTTGGTGAGCTAGAGCTTCCGCTGCAAGTGCGGCATCCGCTAGAGGCCGCAATGGTGATGAATGTGGGGACGCTGGCCAACGCGGCGGTCGCCACATCTGTATTGGACAGACGTACCAGCCAAACCGTTGTGGCGCCCAGTTGCATGGTGGCCGATGCGTTGACAAAAATTGTTTTTGTATCGGGCGATGCGCAGCATCCGCTGCTGGCAAAGTACGACGCAAGGTCATGGATCGTGGGCGGTGATGCGACAATCCTTGCATGAATATGTGGCATAAAAATACCTTGTACGCGCTGACGCTACTCCTATGCCTCACTGGTTTTGCGTGGCTCTACATTCACTTGCAATCGAACGATGCCAATATCTTGGCGCAGCAAAGTAGCAAGCTGTGGCTGATGCGTGCTCACGCTTTAGCTGCTTCACTGATGCTGATGTTGCTGGGCGCGGTGCTAGTGGCGCACAGTCTTCCGCAATGGCGAGTAGCTCAGCAAGGGCGCAAGCAAGTGAGTGGTGCTCTGCACGGAAGCGCGTGGTTGGTGCTCGTGCTGACTGCGTATCTACTGGGCTACGCATCAGAAGGCGTGCTGCGCGAGGCTTCCCAGTACGTGCACTGGGGCGTAGGGCTCGCCATGCCGCTCTTGGTGTGGTGGCATGCGCGAAGCAAAAAGAGCGACGACGTGGGGCTTTAAGCAGGAAACACGCCCGTAGACAAATAGCGATCACCTCGGTCGCACACCACAAACACAATCGTGGCGTTTTCTACTTTGGCTGCTATTTGTTGCGCTACCCAGCAAGCGCCTGCCGCCGACACGCCAGCAAAAATGCCTTCCTCACGCGCCAAGCGGCGGCATAGGTCTTCCGCGTCTGCTTGCGCGACGTACACCAGTTCGTCCACGTTGCTGGGGTCATAGATTTTGGGTAGATATTCCGTCGGCCACTTGCGAATGCCTGGAATTTTGGATCCTTCGGTCGGCTGTGCGCCAATGATGCGGATAGCAGGATTTTTTGATTTCAAAAATTGCGACACACCTGTAATAGTCCCCGTCGTACCCATGGCGCTGACAAAGTGCGTGATACGCCCACCTGTTTGTTCCCAAATTTCAGGGCCCGTGGTTTCAAAGTGGATGCGCGGGTTGTCTTTGTTGGCGAATTGGTCGAGTACCACGCCTTTGCCCTCTAGCGCTATCTTGTCCGCTAAGTCACGTGCGCCTTCCATGCCCACGCTTTTAGGCGTGAGGATGACTTCGGAGCCAAATGCCTTCATGGTCTGTACGCGCTCCACGCTGGCGTCCTCGGGCATGATGAGAATCATCTTGTAGCCCTTGATGGCAGCGGCCATCGCTAGCGCAATGCCAGTGTTGCCCGAGGTGGCTTCGATGAGTGTGTCGCCAATTTTGATGTCGCCGCGTTCTTCGGCGCGTGCAATCATGGAGAGTGCAGGGCGATCTTTGACTGAGCCTGCAGGATTGTTGCCTTCCATTTTACCAAGAAGGACATTGCCACGAGCCTTATTCTGCGTGGCTTGCAGGCGTTGTAGCGCAACTAACGGTGTGTTGCCAATGGTGTCCGCGATAGTGGGATAAGTGTGCATATTCATAGAGCAATAGTGTAGTCAGATATAATAGCTGGCTCGCGTGCCTCGGTGGTGGAATTGGTAGACGCGCCGGACTCAAAATCCGGTACCGAAAGGTGTGACGGTTCGATTCCGTCCCGAGGCACCAACCCTTTGAAGGCCCCGTTAACTCTCAAGGTTGACGGGGTTTTTTCATGTTCAGCTATTAAAAGAAGGTCTCACTATGGCAACCCCAAACTATTCGTTTATCAAGCGCCAAAAAGACCTTGCTAAGAAAGCTAAAAAAGAAGAAAAAAAGCAAGCCAAGCTGCGTGGTGAGGTGGTGAGTGACGATGCCGATGATGAAGCGGGTGATTCCACAGCTGAATCAACGACTGAATCCGTTATTGAGCCGACAACTGGGCCAACTCCAACGGTGTAAGCCAGCGCCATTGCCCTGCGGCCAAATCTGCGGGCAACTCAAAAGCTCCCATGCGTGAGCGGTGCAAGCCCTCTACTCGGTTGCCCACAGCGGCAATCATTCGTTTGACCTGATGGTATTTTCCCTCGGTCAGCGTCAGACGCAAATGCGTCGTCACACCCAACTCTCCCACGGCCTCACAAGCTGCTGCTATCACGGGCTTGGGCGAATCATCTAGCACCACGCCTTCTAGTAATCGCTGAACTTGCTTTTCGTCAATCGCGTGCTTGGTCGTGACCTCGTACACCTTGGGCGCGTGGTGTTTGGGCGAACTCAGTTTATGAATCAATGCGCCGTCATCGGTGAGGATTAAGAGCCCTGTCGTGTCTTGGTCTAAGCGGCCAATCGCCTGTACGCCTTGGATAGCAGACTTCTGCGGACGCAGCCGCAGGGGACTTGGCAGCAAGCTATAAATCGTCGGCCAATGAGACGCTTTGTGCGAGCACTCGTGCCCTGAGGGCTTGTGAAAGACGATGTAGGCGCGAGCGGCGTAAGGCCAAACGAGATCCGGCAGGCCAGGTACGCCACTGACTTTGAACTGCAAGCCCTCGGGGTCAAGTTCAAAGTCGGAATCGGTCACGTTTTCAAACGTGGCATGGCTGGCAGGCTTGATGCTCACCAGCCCTTTCTGGATAAGGCCTGCACACACGCGACGTGTGCCAAAACCTTGATTAAAGAGTATTTCTTGAAGTTGCATAGGTATGATTCTAGGCATGACTGCACAAACTCACATTCCCGATCACATCAATCATGCTGGCGTTTGGCCTGCGCTGCTCACGCCTTTGAGTGCCGATCTCTCCATCAACATCGACTCATTCGCTGCTCATGCCAAAGCTTTGCTGGCTGCTGGCTGCACGGGCGTGACGCCGTTTGGCACCACAGGAGAAGGGCCTTCGTTTACGGTGACCGAACGCCTGGCCGCCGTGGATGGCTTGATTGCGCGGGGCGTGCCCGCCAACCGCATCTTGGTCTCGACCAGCTGCGCGGCGTTGCCTGATGTGATCGCACTCACACGCCACGCTACGGGCATCGGCGCGCACGGCTGCTTGATGCTGCCGCCGTTCTTTTTAAAAAATGTGCCCGAGCAAGGTGTGATCGATGCGTATCGCCTTGTCATCGACCAAGTGCCAAACGTTCGGATGGTGCTGTATCACTTGCCGCAAATCGCCTACGTTCACCTCACGCAGCAGGTGATTGATACGCTGGTCGTGCAGTATCCAAACACCTTTATCGGCATCAAAGATAGCAGTGGCAACACGGACGGTTCGCTCTCGTTTGCCAAGCACTCAAATGGCATGCAAGTCTGGGTCGGCAATGAGCCCGACCTGCGCACGATGGCGGCTGTGGGAAGTGCGGGCGCAGTCAGTGGCGTGGCGAACGTGATGCCCAAATTGCTACAGCGCATGACTTCAAAATTTGATAAGACAGGTTACGACAAGCAAGATGCCGCAACAGATCTCGTGCGAGTTAAAGCCTTCATCGACATCCTGAACAGCTTCAACATGACGGCAGCGTTTAAAGGCATCATGGCGATTAAAAATAACGATGCAGGCTGGCGACGCGTTCGCCCGCCGCTGGTGAGTTTGAGTGAGCCTGAGCTTGAGCGCTTAGAAGGCATGATGAAAATATTCGCTCTTGACCCAGCCCATGACTGACATGGCCTCCTGCGCTGCTATTGATGTCGTTTGCATCGCCAGTTGGAACGCCGATTTGGTCTCGCGCGTAACGCGTCCTATGGCGCGTGGCGAGACTTTAATGGCGCATTCATTTGATATTCAGCCTGGCGGTAAGGGTTCGAACGCCGCGGTTGCCGCCGCTCGTCAAGGCGCGAAGGTGGGGGTGATTGCACGCATCGGCGACGATGATTTTGGCCGCATGGCGTTGTCGCTTTGGACGCGCGCGAGCATTGATACAGAGTACGTTGAAATCGCCCAAAACGAGTGCAGCGGCGTGGCGCAAATTTTGGTTTACGACGATGGTGATAACAGCATTGCTGTTGCCACTGGCGCAGGATCTGGTCTTGGCGAGGCTAATGTGGACATGGCCTGCAAGGCCATTCGCACCGCTAAGGTGGTGATGGCATCCAACGAGGTGCCGCAAGCCGCCACGCTAGCTGCTTTCAAAATAGCGCGAGCAGCAGGCGCCACAACGATTCTTAACCCTGCGCCCGCGATGGATTTGCCAGATGAGCTTATCGCCTTGTGTGATGTTTTGACACCCAATGAGTCAGAAGCACAGACTTTATTTGGCAGAGGCGCTGCTGCAATGATTGTGACGATGGGTAGTCAAGGCTGTGCGCTTTATCAAAAAGACAAATTAACGAACCCCATCACGGGCTGGGCAATGAACGTGGTGGACACCATTGGTGCTGGCGATACGTTCACGGGCGCGTTGGCAGCGGCGATCGCAAGAGGGGAGTCGCTAGGACAGGCTGCGGAGTCGGCCAACGCAGCAGCAGCGCTTTCTGTGACGGGGCGCGGGGCGATTGCCGCCATGCCAACGCTGGCACAATCTAAAAATCTAAAAAATCAATATTAAAGGAGACAGCATGAAATTGAATCGATTACTTTTGGCGCTTGGTCTAGCTTCCACCCTCGCACTGGCGCAAGCTCAAACGGTGCTGCGTGTCTCCACCCCTGCCGTGCCCGACGACTGGCACGCCAAGATGTGGACGGTGATGAAAGACGATCTTGCCAAGACTGCGCCCAAGCAGTTTGATGTACAAATCAATTTGAATGCGTCGCTGTTTAAACAAGGCGCAGAGCCTGCTGCCATGGCGCGTGGCAACTTGGAGCTCTCCGCTATTTCGGCGCAAGACATTGCCAAAATCGTGCCCGAATATTCGATTTTTACGGCAGGCTACATCATTCGTGACCCTGCACATTTAAACAAAGTCCACAGCGGCTCGATTGGGGCTGAGATGTCCAAATTAGTCAGTGACAAGATGGATATCACCATCCTCGCACCGCTCTACTTGGGTACGCGCCAAGTCAATTTGCGCGAAGTCAAAAGCGTGCGAACGCCAGCAGACTTAAAGGGCGTGAAGCTGCGGATGCCAGGCTCCAAAGAGTGGCTCTTTTTAGGCGAATCCTTGGGCGCGACGCCCACCCCGCTTGCTTTTGGCGAGGTTTACCTTGGACTTAAAACAGGAACGATTGATGGCCAAGACAATCCGCTACCCACCGTCAAGTCCGCTAAGTTTTATGAAGTGACCAAAGAGATTGTGATGACCAGCCACTTGGTTGATGGCATCTTTATTTCCATCTCCAACAAAGCATGGAATGCGATGAGCAAAGCCAACCAAGCCAAGGTGAAGGCGGCAGCGATTGCCGCCGCCAAATACAACGACGAGAACCGCATCAAAGACGAAGCCGAGCTGGTTGCGTTTATGAAGTCGCAAGGCCTAGTGGTGATCACCCCTGATGTCGCTGCATTCCGTACTGCCGTTCAAGCAGCCTACAAAAAATCGGATATCTCGCAAACGTGGCCAAAGGGATTGCTTGAGCGCATTAATGCAACCAAGTAAATTTAACCCCGCCCATCGCTCGTGTACTTGTCATCTCCGCGTAGGCGGGGATCCACGGTTGCATGGATTCCTGCCTGCGCGGGAATGACGGAATCAGTATGAAAAAAATTCAATTTCTCGCCAACGCCATCGGCGTTGCTCTCTTCGCGGCGCTGTTCATCACATTCATCATCCAAATCATCGCGCGGTTTGCCTTCAATGACCCGTTGGCTTGGACGGACGAGCTGGCCGTGGTGCTCTACATCTGGACGGTACTGTGGTGCGCTGCTTTTGTGGTGCCGGGCCGCGAGCATGTGAGGTTTGATTTGGCGTACAACGCAGCCTCTCCACTCGGACAGCGCGTGATGCGGCTGGTGGGCAGCGCTGCTCTTGTAGGTCTTGTGGGATATGGCCTAGCGGGCAATTGGGACTATGTTTGGTTTATGCGCCGCGAACGCACACCCGTGCTAGACATCTCGTTCCTTTTGGTGTTTGTTCCGTTCATATTCTTTCTGGTGAGCTTGGTGGTGAGGAATGCGCATAGCGTGTGGCTGGACATGAAAGGGCGTCATGAGTAACGCACTTTTATTGATGTTCTCCATCTTGGCCACTGGCATGGCGATTCGAGTGCCGATTGCCTTTTCCATGTTGGCTGGCGGCATCGCGTACCTGATTTTCAAAGGTCAAGACCTTGGATTAGCTGCAGAACAAATTTTGAATGGCCTGTACAACGGCTACATTTTGTTGGCCGTGCCGCTGTTCATTTTTGCGGCCAACGTGATGAACGCGGGCACGATCTCTACGCGCCTGTTTGACTTTGCCAAAGTGCTGGTAGGACGTATGCGCGGAGGCTTGGCGCAGGTGGACATCATGGTGAGCGTCATTTTTTCTGGCATGAGCGGCAGCGCCATTGCGGATGCAGCAGGGCCTGGCTTGGTCACGATTAAAGAGATGCTCAAAAAGCCCGAGTACACGCCTGGCTTTGCAGGTGCGGTGGTCGTGGCCTCCGCCACCATTGGCCCCATCATTCCGCCGTCGATTCCGATGGTGATTTATGCGCTGGTGTCTGGCACGTCGGTGGGTGCGTTGTTTTTGGGAGGCGTGATTCCTGGGCTCTTGATGGCGGTGTTCCTGATGATGGGTGTGCACTGGGTCGCAGTCAAGCGCAATATGCCGCGCGACACATCAGTCAAGTGGGCAGATGTGCCGTCTATCGTGATGCGCGGGCTCTTACCGCTCTCGTTACCTGTGGTGCTGCTGACGGGGATTTACTCAGGCGCATTTACGCCAACCGAAGCCGCAGCTGTGGCGGCGCTGCACGCGCTGGTGCTGGCAGGGGTTGTGTACCGTGCACTGGATTGGAAAGGGCTGTTTGCCGTCACGCTGGAGTCCGCGCGGGCTAGCACCGTGGTGACGCTCATCATTGCGTCCGCGTATCTGATGAATTACGTTTTTACGGCAGAGGGTGTACCTCAGCACATGGCCGAGTGGGTGGGCGGCATGGGGCTGACGAAGGTGCAGTTTTTACTGCTCGTCAATGTGATGATGCTGGTGCTCGGCTGCTTTTTAGATGTGTCCGTCATCTTGCTGGTCTTCGTGCCCATGCTGATTCCTGCCGCCAAATTGCTGGGCGTGGACCTCGTTCACTTTGGTGTGGTGGCGGTGGTCAACATGATGATAGGCATGATTCATCCGCCCTTTGGCATGCTGCTTTTTGTCACGAATGCGCTGACAGGTATTCCGCTCAAAGAGATGATCCGCGAGGGTTGGCTGTTCGTCGGCATCTTGATTGCGGCGCTGATGCTGTTTACCTTTGTGCCGCAAATCGTGTTGTGGTTGCCGCAGACGATGGGCTACAAAACGATTTAAAAATCGTTAAAAAGTTACTAACTTAGTCCAAGCAACCGCATCGCATTGGTCTTCAAAATGAGCGGTTTGACATCGTCCTTAAACCCTGCTTCTTCGAAGTCGGCCATCCAGCGGTCGGGCGTGATCAGCGGGTAGTCGCTGCCGAACAGGATGCGGTCTTTCAAAAGCGAATTGGCGTATTGGATGAGTTGCGGCGCAAAGTATTTGGGACTCCAGCCCGACAGGTCAATCCAAATGTTGGGCTTGTGCAAGGCCAGCGAAATGGCTTCGTCTTGCCACGGCCAGCTTGGGTGAGCGATGACGATTTGCATGTCGGGAAAGGCAATGGCGACATCTTCTAACAACATGGGATTGGAGTTTTGCAGGCGCAGACCGCCACCGCAGCGCATGCCCGAGCCAATGCCGCTGTGGCCGCTGTGAAAGATGGCGGGCAGCTTGTATTCGTTGATGACTTCGTAAATCGGCCAAGCCATTTTGTCGGCAGGTAAAAAGCCTTGCACCGTGGGGTGGAACTTAAAGCCTTTGACGCCGTGGTTTTCGACCAAGCGGCGTGCCTCGCGGCCACCCATCTTGCCCTTGTGCGGGTCGATAGAACCAAAGGCGATCATGATATCGCTGTTGGCGGCAGCTGCGTCGGCGATCTCTTCGTTGGTGATGCGGGCGCGGCCCATTTGCGATTCTGCATCCACCGTAAAATTGACGAAACCGATTTTGCGTTCGCGGTAATAGGCGATGGTCTCTTCCATGGTTGGGCGCTTGGCATTACGAAAGTATTTGTCCGCCGCGCGGTCGTATTCTTCGCCGTAGTTGTCAAAGGGGTTACGGCACGAGACCTCGAGGTGAGTGTGCGTGTCGATGGCGATGAGGTTTTTTGTATCCATGATGCGTTGCTCCAAATGATGCGATGAGTTTAACGTGACAAAGTGGATTGCCGAAAATCGCGGATGGTCTCTAGCAGTGAAGCCAACAACGGCGAGCGCTCGGTTTTTAAGTAGTAACAATGCAGATCCATGAATGCATCGGGTTGATTTTTGAGTGGGAGGCAGACCAAATTAGGCAACTGCAAATTACGCAGAGACTCGGGCACCAGCATGACCCCCATGCCGCAAGCGACCATCATCGCGCCAGTCACCACATCGGATGCGAGCTGCTTGACCTTGGGTTCAAAGCCGCTTGCGCGGCACAGCTCTAGTCCCACATTCGCCAATTGCGATAGTGGCGCTGACGGCATGATCATCGGCTCATCGCGAAGGTCTCGCATGGCAATTGGCGTCCGCGTTGCGAGGCGGTGACTTTGGTGCAGTGCGACCAGCACGCGCTCCCGTGCCACCAATTCAATAGTGATGTCGGCGTCGCTGGGCAGCATTCGCTCAAACACCAAGAGCACGCGGCCTTGGCGTAGCGCGGTGACTTGGGCTGGTGTGGGGTCGTGGTGCAGCACCAATTTGACCTCGGGGTGCGCCGCGCAAAAGCCAGAGAGCAAACGCGGCAACACGTCAAACATAGCTGTGCCAAAGACACCAATATCTAGTCTGCCGACTTGCCCTTTCCCCGCCAGTTGCGCTCGCTCTGCAGCTTGATCGGATAGGGCGCAAATGCTGCGTGCATCTTTAAGCAAGGCCTCGCCCGCTTGCGTCAGATCGACACCGCGCGGCGTGCGGGTAAAAAGCTGCACGCCAAGGTCGGCCTCCAGTGCATGAATTTGGCGCGTCAGTGGCGGTTGCGTCAGGTGTATCCGTAGGGCAGCGCGACCAATGTTGCGTTCCTCAGCAACGGCGATAAAGTTTTTGAGCTGACGAATATCCATGATGACTCCATACCAAAAAAGTATTGAAGTGATCTTATTATGAATTGGACAGCATGGAACTGCAGACTTAAAGTGCGATCCCATGCTCAAACCGATTCAAACCTCCTCACGTGAGCGCCTGTGCTTAGACGGCATTTGGCGCTTTTGCCTCGACGCACAAGACCGTGGTCTGAAAGAGCGCTGGTTTAGTGGTGCATTGCCCGCTGCACGAGACATGGCTGTGCCAGCTAGTTACAACGATCTCATTCCTGACGCTGCCGTACGTGATCACGTAGGCACTGTGTGGTATCAAACCGAAATCCGTGTGCCCGCCTCTTGGTCGGGTCAGCGCATCGTGCTGCGCTTTGACAGTGCCACACACCGCGCGACGGTATGGTTGAATGACGCTGAGATCACCTCGCATGAAGGCGGCTACACGCCGTTTGACGTGGACGTGACGAACCACGTGGCTGCGGGTCAGACTTACCGATTAAGCGTCGCCGTGGATAACCGCTTGCACTGGTGGAGCATCCCGCCAGGGCGTGTGCTCACTCTTGCCGATGGTCGGCAAAAGCAACAAGTCTTTCATGATTTTTTTAACTACGCAGGTTTGCATCGTTCGGTTTGGCTCTACGCCACGCCTAAAATTTATATTGCCGATGTAACTGTTGTCACACATTACGCGGCGAAGGAATCTAAGGTTGAATTTAAAGTGGAGGCACTTGGGCAAACCAATACGCACGTGGCTTTGCGCGATGTTGCAGGCGCTGTTGTCGCCAAAGCAGATGGCACAAGTGGCACACTAGTGGTGGAGGGCGCAACTCCGTGGCAGCCTGGCAAGGCTTACCTGTACAGCCTTGAAGTGACGTACGGCACGGACGTGTACACATTACCTGTTGGCATTCGCTCCATTGAAGCTGTAAACGGTGAATTCCGCATCAATGGCAAGCCCTTTTATTTCAAAGGCTTTGGCATGCACGAAGACCACGGCACGATTGGCAAAGCGCACAGCAACGCGCACATGGTGAACGACTTTGCGATGCTAGATTGGATGGGCGCGAACTCATTTAGAACCTCTCACTATCCTTATGCCGAAGACATCTTGGATTACGCCGACCGCACGGGCATGGTGGTGATTGACGAAACCGCTGCCGTGGGCATGAACCTAGAGATTGCAGGCAAGCTGTTTGGCGGTGAGTTTCCTAAAGAGCTTTATAGCGAGGATGCCATTAGCAGCCGTACACAAGCCACGCACTTACAAGCGATTAAAGAGCTGATTGCGCGCGACAAGAATCATCCCTGCGTGGTGATGTGGAGCATTGGCAATGAGCCTGACATGCGCCCTGTTGGCTCGTTTGAGTACTTTGCGCCGCTGATTGCCGCGACCAAGGCGCTTGACCCGACGCGTCCAGTGACGTTGGTGAATGTGATGTTCGTGAACGAAGACGACGACACCACGGCGCACTTGCTCGACGTACTGTGTCTTAACCGTTATTGGGGTTGGTATGTACAAGGCGGTGATTTGCAATCTGCCAAAGCTGCGCTCCATCAAGATTTAAAAAAATGGGCGAAAAAATATCCAGATAAGCCGATGATCATTACCGAGTACGGTGCGGATACCTTGCATGGACTACACAGCGTGGTGCCTGTGATGTGGAGCGAGGAGTATCAGTCGGAACTCATGACACTTCACGGCGAGGTGTTTGACGACATCCCAACCGTCGTGGGCGAGCATGTGTGGAACTTTGCCGACTTTGCCACGCAGCAAGGCATCATGCGGGTTGGCGGCAATCGCAAGGGTGTACTTACCCGCGAACGACAACCCAAGATGGCGGCCTACACGTTGCGTAATCGCTGGAAAAATAAATCTTAATAGGAGCTTTGATCATGACTCTTTCACTCAAACTTATTGCGCTCGCAACTTCGCTGTTACTCGGCTCGTACGCCTTCGCGCAATCCAATACGGTTGATGTGCTGCATTGGTGGACGACAGGCGGTACGGCAGCAGCAGCAGCCAAGCTGAAAGAGGCGGCCAAAGCGGCGGGCGTAGAGTGGAAAGATGTGGCAGTGGCAGGCAATGAAAACCAGCGAACGCTCCTTCGTACACGCGTTCTCAAAGGCGATGCACCGGGCGCTGCGCAATTGGTAACTGATATCGCCATCTATGCCGATCAGCGCGATCAGTTATTGAGCTTGAATGTTATAGCCAAAGAGCAAAACTGGGAAAAAGTGTTACCTCCAGTGATTAACGATTACGTTAAAGCATGGGGGCGCGACTATGTGGCCGTGCCACTCAATGCGCATCGCCTCTCGGTGATGTTTACCAATACCAAATTGCTTAAACAATTGGGGGCAAAAACACCGACCAATTGGGAGGAGTTTTTTGCCGTAGCCGATAAAGCCAAGGCGGCAGGTATCACACCCTTTGCATGGGGTAACAGGCAAGTGACTACGATCACGTTTGACCAAATCGCCATGAGCGTTTTAGGCCCACAAAACTTTAAGCAAGCCTTCAACAATGGTGACGAAAAAATTCTTGCCAGCAAAGACATGACCAAGGTGTTTGAGCACTTTAGACGCTTGGCCAACTATGCCGATAAGAGCCAACAAACCAAGCCGTGGGTAGAAGGTGCGCAAGGCGTGGTGCAAGGGAAAATTTTGTTCCAAATCATGGGTGACTGGGCTAAGAGTGAGTACGTGCGTGCTGGCATGAAGATCAATGACGATTTCACTTGTACGCCTGTGCCAGGAACAGCGAAGAGTTATCAATTCATCCCCGATGCCTTTTTGTTCTTTAAAACCAAAAACGATAGCTCGGCGGCGCAGCTCAAACTGGCGCGCGCCTTGATGGATAAATCCACGCAAGAGGCCTTTAATCTGGTCAAAGGATCTGTGCCTGCCCGCAACGATGTAGACATGAGCAAGTTTGATGAATGCGCTAAAAAATCTTATAGCGACTTCAACGCAGCGGGCAAAGCAGGAACGCTGGTGATGTTTTGGGGCACGCAAGCCTCCGCCCCGCGCTATGCCGCCATGACGGATGTGGTGATGGAGTACTTTGCCAAGCCAGAGATGACGGCTGAGCAAGGCCGCGCTAAGTTGGCGGCAGCATCCAAAGCCAATTGATCTTTGATTGACACAGACACGCCATGTCATCCACCAGCAAACGCCTAGACAAGTGGCTACCGCAACTCGTGGTCTCGCCCGCGTTTGCGCTCTCTGTGCTATTTTTTTACGGACTGTGCGTCTGGGTGAGTGCGCTGTCGTTTACCAGCTCTGGCCCTTCTATGACATGGAACTGGGTCGGGTTTGCTCAGTATCAAAAACTATTTGCAAGCGATATTTGGTGGCTCTCAGTGCGCAACATGGGGCTCTTTATTCCCATCACCATCTGCGTCCCCTTGGTGCTGGGCGCGGGGCTTGCCATTTTGTTAGATCAGCGCATCCGTTTTGAAGGCGGCCTACGCACGCTGTATCTGTATCCACTGGCACTGTCATGGATTGTGGCGGGCACGCTATGGCGCTGGATTTTGACCCCTGATGTGGGGATTGAAAATTTCCTCAAAACGCATGGATTTCCCAATGCCACCTTCGATTGGATTGTGAACACCGACTACAGTATTTACGCTATTGCACTGGTGGCCGTGTGGCACTCCACAGGGTTTGTGATGGCGATGTTTGTGGCGGGACTGCGCAGCATTGACGACTCGATCATCAAAGCCGCCCGCATTGATGGTGCGAGCATGCCGCGCATTTATTGGAGCGTGATCTTGCCCGCGCTACGTCCCACCATTTTTAGTGCCCTCATCATCTTGTTGCCCGCCATGATTAAGACCTATGACCTCGTCATCGTCCTCACGGGCGGTGGGCCTGGACAGTCGAGTATGTTGCCCGCGACCTTTATGTTTGAACACTTTTTTGCACGCCAACAAATGGCGCTAGGTGCGGCGGCGGGCGTGATTATTTTGATGACTTGTATTGCGATTTCTGTGCCGTACATCGTGATTGAAATGCGCAAACAAAATCAAGAGGCGTAAGGATCTACCCATGAAACAACGCTTTGATCTTTCTCGCCTCAGCATCTATGTCTTGCTGCTTTTAGCGCTCGCTTTTTTTGCGCTGCCTGCTTGGTTTGCACTCGTCAACTCGTTCAAGCCGCTGCAAGAAATTTACAACGGCAATGTCTTTGGGTTGCCCGAGGTCTGGACGCTAGAGGCATGGGGCAAGGCATGGAGCAAATCTTGCACGGGTACGTCAGAGTGTTCGGGCTTATCTAGCTACTTCATTAACTCTGTGCTGGTGGTGGTTCCTGCCACGGTGACTGGCACACTGTGGGGCTGTTTGAATGGCTATGTGCTGGCCAAATGGCGCTTCAAAGGTGCGCAGGCGGTGCTCTTCGTTTTGATGTTTGGTAGCTTCTTGCCGATTGGTTTGTTTTTGTTTCCGCTGACCTTGATTTTTGATCGCATGGGATTGTCGAGTTCGCTCATGGGGCTGACCATCATCTACATCATCTACAGCTTGCCCACGGCGCTGTTCTTTAAAAACTATTTCATGGGTTTTCCTGGCGAACTCATTAAGGCCGCGCGTATTGATGGCGCTGGACTGCTGCGCATTTTTTGGTCGGTGGTGCTACCCACGGCGCGTCCTATTTTGATGGTCGTGGGCCTGATGAGCTTCACCAATATTTGGAACGATTTTTTGTTTGCGCTGGTGCTCGCGCCTTACGATCACCAAACCGTAACCGTGGGACTCAACAACCTCATCAACGTCACCGAAGACCGCATTGAATACAACGTCCATATGGCGGCGGCTTTGATTGCTGCGCTGCCCACGACGATTGTTTATATTTTTGCGGGCAAGCAATTTGTGCGTGGACTCACCTCAGGCGCAGTCAAAGGTTGATTTTTTAATTTGAGTTTTCTAAGGGTTTCCTCATGGCCAGTCTCACCATCGACAACATCCACAAGCGCTGGGGCAGCACCCATGTTTTAAAAGGCATCGACCTACACATCAATGATGGTGAGTTCCTCATTTTGGTGGGCCCCTCGGGCTGCGGAAAATCAACGCTGCTTTCCATGGTTGCGGGCTTAGACGACATTACGGACGGTCGCATCTTGATTGGCGACCAAGTAGTTAACGACATCTCGCCCAAAGACCGCAACATTGCGATGGTGTTTCAAAGCTATGCGCTCTATCCCAGCATGACGGTGCGCGAAAACATTGAGTTTGGTCTCAAGATGAAAAAGGTGAGCGCTGCAGATCGCGCTGTCATCACCGAGCGTGTGGCAAAAACGTTGCAAATGGAAGCGCTCTTAGATCGCCGCCCTTCGCAACTCTCTGGTGGGCAACGTCAGCGCGTGGCTATGGGACGCGCCTTGGCACGCAGCCCAGCCATCTTTTTGTTTGATGAGCCGCTGTCCAATTTGGATGCCAAGCTGCGCGTGGAGATGCGTGCCGAAATCAAAGCGCTCCATCAGCGCCTTAATACCACCATCGTCTACGTGACCCACGACCAAGTTGAGGCCATGACACTCGGCGACAAAATTGCCGTGATGAAAGATGGTTTGGTGCAGCAATTTGGTACGCCTGCGCAAATTTATTCCGAACCAGCCAATATGTATGTGGCGGGTTTTATTGGTTCACCAACCATGAACTTTTTAAATGTGGATGCTGTGCAGGCCAATACAGACATGGCTTTGCGGCTAGCGGGGCTTGAAGGCGCAATTGATAGCGGCCGTGCGACTATCACGCAAAAGCAAGTCGTGCTCGGCATAAGACCTGAACAATTTCAACTGGCAACAGCGGATAGCGCGAACTCAGTCACTGCACATGTTCAATTTCTAGAACCCACTGGCGCGGACACGTTTGCCACCGTTTCTATTGGCACGCAAAAAGCAGTGGTCCGCTTTGCACCCACTCACGCACCGCGCGTGGGCGACACAATTGCGCTGACATGGGATGCCAGCGCTGTGTGCCTGTTTGATCCGCAAAGCCAAGTTCGGATTTAAAGCACTTGGGCTGGGTCGGCTTTTAGTCGAGGCTGATGCTTTTACGCTTCACCAGTTCGCCATAAATTTTGCTTTTGGCTTCGGCTTGTTTGCGGATTTCTTCGGGTGACCAGGTAATCGTTTCAAACGCAAAGGTGTTGAAGCGTGCCTTCACCTCGGGGTCGGCGAGCACCTTTTGTACGTCGGCGTTAATTTTGGCTTGCACGTCTTTGACAATGCCTTTGGGCGCAACCAGCACCACAAACGAATTGACTTCGAATCCTGCTGGGCCACCCGCTTCGCCGATGGTCGGCACATCAGGCATTTGCGGCACACGTTTGGCGGCAGCAATCGCGAGGTAGCGCAGCTTGCCCGCTTTGTAAATACCTGAGCTCGATGGCAAACTACCAAAGCTCCATTGCACATCGCCCGCGCCCACTGAGGTAAAGAGTTGCGAGACTTCGCGGTACGCCACGTGGGTCATCTCAGTGCCTGTCAGTAGCTCTAGCTGTTCGCCGCCCAAGTGGCCTGGACTGCCGATGCCCCAAGAGCCATAGCTCACCTTGTTTGGCGCAGCTTTGGCGGCGCTAATGAGGTCTTTCATATTGCGCCATTTGGAGTCAGTTGCGACGGCGACGAAGAAGGGCGTTCTAAACAAAGTCGCCACAGGATCGTAGGTATTGAGGGTGACAAAATTTTTCGATTTGTACAGATGCGGCAACGCACCCAAATGTTCGCTGTCTAGTTGCAGCAGTGTGTAACCATCGGCAGGTGCAGCTTTGGTAGCTTCAATCGCGATGAAACCGCCGCCGCCTGGTTTGTTGGTGACGAGCACGGGCTGATTCCATATTTTGGAGAGCTTCTCGGTGACTTGGCGCAGAACAGCGTCTGGGCCGCTGCCTGCCGCAAACGCAGTAACGATAGTGACAGGTTTATTGGGATAACTGCTCTGCGCCAAGGCAGATGGAGCAAAGGCTGGCGCGGCAAGGGCTAGAGCGATGGTGGTGATTAAAGTTTTCATGTTGATTTCATAAAGTTGTTAAAAAATGTCGAGAGTTCATCAAAGCCTGCCAATGGCAAGATATGAGCCACATACTGATCGGGACGGACGACAACCATGCAGCCCTTATCTCGGTTGATGCCGCGCATGTCGAAAATATCGCCAGCGCCTTTATGGTCCACACAAAAAACTTTTTCGTGATCTTGCAGACCTAGCTTGCCAGTTTTTGGTATCAAAAGCGAAGGCATGTGTTCATAAGCGAGCTGTTCAAAGGTTTGCTGGAACACTGCGCGGAAGTCGATCACCACGTCAATGTCTTCACCTGTGCGCGTGTATTTAACGATAGGAGAATTTGGATGGGTTTCCAGCCAGTCCGCCAGTTTATGAATAGCAGAGCCTGCGCTTGAGCTATCCGCTTTGCCCGCAAACGCGTAGATGCGCCAGCGTGCATCGGCCTCGGCCACATGGCCAAGTTGCATTTGCATGGCATCCGACACACGCACGACGGGTGCAGAGTGGAAGCGGCGACCAATTTCTTCGCCTATCGCTAGTGCTTGGTGCGCGCTGGCAGCAAACAAATGTGAGGGGTCGTATTTCACAGCTGTGCCGCCTGTGAACTCTAGGTTTTCTTTGAACTGGCGAATGATGCGTGGCTCTTCCGTCCCATCACGCTCGGCCTGCGTAGTGGATGCTGACATCACACGCGACCATTTGTGATCCGTCTCAACCAGTCGTTTAGCTTCTAGAAAACGCTCTGCCTTGTAACTGCGCAGCAAGCTGGCATCCGCGCGTCCTTGGAGGACATGCGCCAGTTTCCAGCCAAGGTTGAACGTGTCTTGCATGGATACGTTCATGCCTTGACCTGCTTTGGGAGAGTGGGTATGACAGGCATCGCCTGCAGTGAACACACGCGGGTTTTGGTCAACGCCTTCGGGCACGTCATCAAATCGGTCGGTGATGCTGTGGCCGATGTCGTAAATCGACCACCAGACCACTTCTTTCACGTCGATTGAATAGGGCTTGATGATGCGGTTTGCCGCTGCAATCATGTCCTCTTGCGTGAGCTTACGCTGCGCCGCTTTTTCATCAGGGCGGAGCTTGTCTAGCTCCACATACATGCGGAATACGTACCCTCCCTCTCGCGGCAAGATCAACACATTGCCTTCGCTCGCAGAAGAGATCAAACACTTCTGGCGCACATCAGGGAAATCGGTGTTGGCCAAAATGTCCATCACGCCCCAAGCTTGATGGGCTGCATCGCCATGCAACACGCCGCCAATCGATTTACGTACGGCTGAATGAGCACCGTCGCATCCGACGACGTAGTTGGCACGAATCGTTCGGGTTGCCCACCAGTTAATGCCGCTAGCGTCTTTCAACGTCACAGTCACGGGATGGTCGTCGGTCGTTGGATCAATGGTTAGTCCAACAACCTCCCAGCTGTAATCAGGCTCAAGTCGCGCGGGAGAGTTTTTCATGACCTCTAAGAACAGTTCATGCAGCCGCGCTTGGTTAATCAGAATATGCGGCATTTCCGAGCTGTCGTCGGCCACGTCTTGCACACGGCCAACGCGCTTGATGTGTTCGGGGTTCTTGGGGTCTGGCATCCAAAATGCGGTTTGATTGACCCAGTAGGTTTCGCGCTTGACCTTGTCGGCAAATCCAAATGCTTGGAACATTTCCATGGTGCGCGTGTTGATCCCATCAGCCTTGCCTTTGATGATATTGCTGGGCATCCGCTCGACAATCATCGTCTCGATCTCTGGGAACTGTGACAACTGAGCTGCAAGGCACAAACCAGCGGGTCCGGTTCCAGAAATGAGCACATCAACTTTTTCGGGTAGCGGCTCATTGATACCGCGATTACGCCGGTTTGGCGCTGCTTGCTTGATGTCAGGGCTACCACCGCGAAAGCCATTTTTATAAAACTGCATGAGGTTCTCCTTTAATTTAATTGCTACCAACTATCGCCGCACAGCACTATTGCGTCAACGTTAGAAATTCCATAATGACTATATTATTTTTATATACTTGTTTATACTGCCCAGATGGCAAAACTCAATCTTGATTGGTTAGAGGTCTTCGTTCAAATCTATAAAACGCAAAGCGTGAGTCGCGCTGCGTCCCAATTAGGTATGGAGCAAGCCAGCGCAAGCATCGCGCTGAATAAGCTGCGCCAGCATTTTGATGATCGCTTATTTATCCGCACAGCGGATGGCATGGTGCCAACGCCTAGAGCGCAAAGCATTTATCCCGAGTTACATGAGGCGTTAGCCCGAATTGAAACGGCACGCGGTAAGCCCGCAGCGTTTTCGCCAAGCGATGCGGTGCGCGAATTTCGCATCTGCATGACGGACATCAGCGAAATCATCATCTTGCCGACATTGATTAACTATTTGCAAAAAACCGCACCAGGGCTTGTGATTGAAGCTGAAAAAATCTCTAGCGATAGCAGACAAAGACTGACATCTGGTGATGTTGATTTAGCAGTCGGGTTTTTACCAAATTTAGAAGCTGGTTTTTACCAGCAGTCTTTATTCGAGCAAGATTTTGTTTGCTTGGCAGCGAAAGATCACCCTCGTGTTCAGGGGGAATTGACTCGAAGTTTGTTCTCTAGCGAAGACCACATTTTGGTGACGACCTCAGGCACAGGCCATGCCATTGTGGACAAAGTGCTGTTCAAACAAAAAATAGAGCGCCGGGTGGTGCTCCGTGTACCCAGTTATTTAGGCGTGGCACGGATCGTGGCGCAGACTAATTTTTTGGTTATTGTGCCTAGGCAGCTCGGCATGGCCTTGGCGGCGCAGGAGCAAGTTCAGGTGTTAGCGCCGCCAATTTCTCTTCCGCACTACAAAGTCAAACAACATTGGCACGAACGCTTTCATGCAGACGCGGGCGGTATCTGGCTGCGCCAAACGATGGCAAAGCTTTTTTTGGATGCGTCGCTCTAGAGACCGCACTAGGGTTCGTACGGGGTTTGATTTGGCCATAATGAAACGATCATCAAATGGAATCATATAAAAAGGATAAACGACTATGAACTGGGATTACTCACCAAAAACGCAAGATTTACTCGCGCGGATGCAGGCTTTTTACGATGAGCACATCTACCCAAACGAAGGTCGTTACACCCAAGAGATGGCGGCGTTCCGTGCCGCTGGTAATGCGTGGCAAACGCCTGCACTGATTGAGGAGCTCAAGCCCAAGGCCCGTGCGGCCGGGCTTTGGAATATGTTTTTACCTCACGCCTACAAAGGCAATGGCGGCATCAGCAATTTAGATTACGCGCCGCTGTGCGAACTGATGGGGCGTGTGGTGTGGTCGGGCGAGATTTTTAACTGCTCCGCGCCCGATACAGGTAATATGGAAACCATCTCTAAGTACGGCACGGATGAGCAAAAAAAGCAGTGGCTAGAGCCGCTGCTCGCGGGTGAGATTCGCTCAGCGTTTTTGATGACCGAGCCAGCTGTTGCGTCGTCGGATGCTACCAATATCCAAACTAGCATCCGCCGCGAAGGTGACGAGTACGTCATCAACGGTCGAAAATGGTTTAGCTCGGGCGCAGGTAATCCGCATTGCAAAATCTTTATCGTGATGGGCAAGACCGACGTGGACGCGCCGCGTCACTCACAGCAGTCGATGGTGCTAGTGCCACGTGATACCAAGGGTGTGACGGTACTGCGCCACCTCAGTGTGTTTGGCTACGACGACGCGCCGCATGGCCACATGGAAATTTTGTTAGAAGACGTGCGCGTGCCCGTTGCCAACATCTTGCTGGGCGAAGGCCGTGGATTTGAGATTGCGCAAGGCCGCCTCGGGCCTGGACGCATCCACCACTGCATGCGCTCTATTGGCGCGGCCGAGCGTGCGCTAGAAATGATGTGCGACCGTTTGCTGTCGCGTACTGCGTTTGGCAAAAAATTATCCGAGCAATCGATTTGGCACGAGCGCATTGCTGAGTCGCGCTGCGGTATTGACCAAGCGCGTTTGCTCACCTTAAATGCCTCGCGCATGATGGATGTGGCAGGCAACAAAGCGGCGGCATGCGAAATCGCCATGATTAAAGTCGTGGCGCCGCAAGTCTCTAATAAAGTAGTGGACTGGGCGATTCAAGCGCACGGCGGTGCAGGCGTCAGCCAAGATTTTTGGCTGGCCGAAGCCTACGCACACCAGCGCACGATTCGTTTGGTCGATGGCCCAGATGAAGTCCATCGCAACGCGATTGCCAAGATTGAATTGGCGAAGCGTGGCATCAAAAAAGCGTAAAGCAATTAACAAGGACTCGCAATGTTCAGTCACGTCATGGTCGGGGTCAGCAACTTAGAGACCTCCAAGAAGTTTTACGATGCGCTCCTAGGTACGCTGGGCATTGCGCCTGGCGTGGCCAACAAAAATCGCTATTTTTACCGCAGCCCTACGGGCACGTTTGGTATCTCAACTCCGATTAACGGTGAACCAGCAACCTACGGCAACGGCAGCACGATTGGTTTTGCAGTTAGCTCAGCCGAGCAGGGCGATGCTTGGCATGCGGCAGGCATTGCGAACGGCGGTGTGACCTGCGAAGACCCTCCAGGTTTTCGCGCGGGTCCTCCTCCTATTTATCTTGCGTATTTGCGCGACCCTGATAGCAACAAACTTTGTGCGCTTTATAGAGCGCCGAAGGCTGCCTAACCAACTAAGCCGAAGGTGCGCAGTAACGATGTAATTTATGGAATAAATCGTTCGGATTAAAAGGCTTGGATACAAAGTCGTCCATGCCACAGGCCGTGAGCTTATTCATATCGCTCATAGAGGCCGAGGCTGTTAACGCGATGATGGGAACCGTATATCCCTTTCCTCTTATTGTCGCGGCGGCATCATACCCGTCCATGATTGGCATTTGTATGTCCATGAGAATGACATCAAAACGATCCGGACTAAATTTTTGAGTCGCGATTAGTCCGTTTTCTGCAACTTCAACGATGGCTTTCCAGCCCTCTAATATTTTTTTAGCAACCGCAATATTAATAGGGTGATCTTCCACTAGCAAAATACGCAGTCCTGCAAGGCCATCGGACCCAGCGGCTGTATTTTTTTGACTGGATGCACTAGGTGTTGCACCCAATGAATCTGGCTGTGCTAGTGAGAATCTGATGTCAAAGTAAAAGCATGAGCCAACGCCTAGCTCGCTGCGTAATTGAATATCCGAACCCAGTAGGTTTAAAAGGCGTTTGGTAATGACAAGACCTAATCCAGAGCCTCCGTATTTTCTAGTTGTATTCGTATTTGCTTGCGTAAACGACTCAAAAATGACGGTTTGTTTTTCCTGCGCGATACCAATACCTGTGTCTTCGACAGAGATAGTTGCATAGACCTCGTTGTCATTGGAGCGGAGCTCTGTATACCCAACTTTGATGCTGCCTTTACGTGTGAACTTGCATGCATTTGCAATTAAGTTAAACATGATTTGATTTAACCTCACCAAGTCGCTAGTTACCCACTCATGCATGTTTTCAGGTAGGTCTAGGATTAAGCGATTGCCTTGCTCATTCGCCTTTAGATCTAACGCCCTAACGGCATCGCTTAGTAGGCTACGTAGATTTAAGGGACTTGATTCAAGCTCTAGTTTGCCAGCTTCAATTTTGCTGAAATCTAAGATGTCATTAATTAATAGATTTAAATTGTTGGCCGATAGCTGCAAGGCATAAAAATTCTCATTGAAACTTTCTAGTGAGTTTTCTTTGTGAATGATGTAGCTCAGCCCAATAATGGCGTTCAGTGGCGTCCTGATTTCATGACTCATCATGGATAGGAACTCGGACTTTGCTTGATTGGCGTCTTCTGCCGATTTTTTCGCCGTGATTAACTGCGTTTCCATTTCCTTGGAGCGCTCAATTTGAAGATTCAAAAAGTTAATAAGATCTAGTATCGAGGCTTCATCTGGGAGGTCTAAATTTAAATCACCACGCAATCGCTGGATGGCTTCAATTAGCAATTGTTGAAGTTGCGTTTGCTGATCCAGCTCTGTTTTCAATTGACTTGTAATTTTTCGGTACTCGGAGTCATTTAAAGCAATGGCTTGCTCGTAAAGTTCCTTGTTACGTTCTGAATCCAGATAACTCGATTCAACGGCGCGTAAAAAATTTATAACCGTTGGCGATTCCAAGTCTTTAGCCGACAGATACCGAGATATCTGCCGCAGTAAAAGTTGATGCGAAATATCTGCGCGCATTTTATCGTTCGCTAATGGTGGCAATCGTCATGGTTTGGTTATGAAGGTCGCAGTTGTGCACGCCTTTGAGATTAGGCGAAATTTCGCCATATGAATAAAAGCCAGCAATGGCAGTTTGAGGGCCAAATACATTTTGTACGGCTTCAAGTTCTTCCTCTGTTCGCTCACCCAGCACCAGCTTGCGTCCAACACAAGTAACCAAAAGCGCTAGTTCGGTTTGGTGCGTGCCGCTCGGATTGGCTTGCTTGGCGGCCTCTGTGGCGGCATCAATTAAGTCTTCTGCGCTAGACATCGATAAACGCACCTTAGCGCCCTCAATCATGGTTCCTGCAAATGTCATGCTCTTGTTTTCTTCATTGATCGATAAGATGGTGCGAACGACAGGGCGCTCTTCACTAGAATCGGCAGAACGCATCGATAGTGGGAAGAATAGCGCTGAGCTTGGCAGCTGGCTAGCATGCTTACCAAGATACTCTTTATAGAGATCAAGAGCTGGGCGATCGCCAATTTTGTACAAGACATTTTTTTCGGCATGCGTAATTTCGCGCTCAGGGCCAAAATCGCTCCAACCCCCTTGACTACCGAAATTGAATTGCAAGGCATCTCCGTAAAGACCAATCGCCACAATTTGACCTGTTGATACGTCTGCACCAATGCCGACGAGTGTTTTTTCAAAGAGTGCGCCATCGCCAGCCAATCCTCCAAAAATAGGCAATGCTTTTGATGGAAGTAGATTTGAAAGGGCATCAATTAATTCGGTGCCATTGACTAAGGCGCCATCACTGAACAAGCAGATGGCTCTTAAACCTTCTGGTGGCAATGACTGATAAATGTCTTTAGCGGCTTGCGCCTCTCCCTTAGCGCAAGAAACTTGAACCGTATGCATCTTGGTTTGAGATGACGTAAATCGAATAGCAGTAACGACGACTTGGTTGGTGAACAGCTGCACGCCAGCAATTTGGCCTGCGGTGGAGATGGTGACAATCTTTGCATTCGGGAATTCGTTTTGAACAAAAAGGTATGGCTTTTGATCCTCTAGGCAAGTTCGCTCCGCCATAAGCAAGACCAATTGCGCATCTGCTTGCTGTAGCGTTGCATTGACCTTCATAGACTGCAATTTATTGTCTGAAATCACATATTGACTAACTTGCATGATGATCCTTTTGGTTTAATTGAATATATCTCTTGGCGGTTATAAAAATTGGTTTAAAGAGAATACTTTGGATACTAATCTAAAAACCCTTCGATCATTCGCGCCAACACTTCAGGTTGATCGTGGTGCATCATGTGCCCCGCGTTCGCTACAGCTTCAATCCTGCAATTGGGCACATTTTTGAGGCGCTCATGATATTCGGCTAGCGTAAATTTGCCCGCCCACCATTTATCCATTTCGTTGTCTGCGGCTTCTACTGCCAAAGTGGGTGCGGTGATTTTTTGGTAGAGAGAAAGTGCTTCATCGACTTGGTACAAATTGGCGTTGACGACTTTGTGCGCCGCGTCGCCCAAGATATCCCATTTTCCGCTTGTGTTTTCGCTAGCCCATTGTCTCGCCAGCCACTGCGCTTTGTCTTCGCTAATGCGTTTATTGGTTTTCATTAAGCGTCTTGCCACGCCATCAGCACTATCGTAGGCCGCTAGCTTGAGCTCGTCTTTATTCATTTTTTTGAGCTCATTCATCCACTGTACGTAGCGCTTAGCAGCGTTTTCGGGTTTGGTTCTGGGCATACCAAAACCCTCTAAGTTAATGAGCTTGTGGATGCGTTCGGGCTTGATGCCCGAGTACAGCATGACGACGTTGCCGCCCAAGCTGTGACCGAGCAAATCAACTTGCGTGCCGCCATCAGGATTGTTTTCGTTCTCAATCCAATCGAGCAAAAAATCTAGATCCGCTAAATAATCTGGAATCCAGTAGTTGTCGGTAGACGGGACAACTGTTTTGCCGTACCCCCTCCAATCGGGGGCGACGATGTAGCGCTCTTCCTTCAGCGCGTCAACTACGAACTGAAAGGAAGCAGACACGTCCATCCAGCCGTGTACCATGACGAGAGGGCGTTGCCCCGCTTTGCGCGTGCCCCATGTACGAACGTGGTATTGCAAATTGCGAATGGGAACGAATTGGCTCGTAGAATTTTTGAGAGCTTGGTACATCCAGTAATCATAATGAAACCGAAATCACAACAATCAAGGCAGGATCTGCCACAAATTGATAACTACGCGGCGCTGCATAGCGGCTTTCGCTGGCAAGTGCCTAAGCATTTCAATATCGCCGAGGTTTGTTCGCGGCGCTGGGTGAAGCTGAAGGGCGCTGGGACAAGAGTCGCAATTGTGGAGCACGGTGGCGAAACATTTAGCTATGCCCAGCTACAGCGAAGCGCAAATCAACTGTCGAATGCGCTGGTAGCAAAAGGCGTGCGGCGCGGCGATCGCGTGGGGATTGTGTTACCCCAAGGCTTTGCTTGCGCTGTCGCCTACATGGCGTGCTTTCAAATGGGCGCGGTGGCGATGCCGCTCTCCAAATTGTTTGGCGAAGATGCGGTGAGCTTTCGCATGAGGGACAGCGGCGCGACTGCTGTGATTGATCACGTTGATTTTGATGCGATAGCAAAGTACGCATCCACATTCGATTGCGTCAAAACCTTAGCGGATGACGCTGCCATTTTGATTTACACCAGTGGCACGACGGGCGACCCCAAGGGCGCACTCATTCCGCATCGCGCCATGATTGGCAATTTGACGGGATTTGTGTGCAGTCAAAACTGGTTTGGATTTGATCCAGCAGATAGCACCAAAGAATCAAAAGCTATCTTTTGGTCACCTGCTGACTGGGCTTGGACGGGTGGCCTCATGGATGCGCTTTTGCCAAGTCTTTATTTTGGTCGCCCCATCGTGGCGTACAGCGGGCGCTTTAGTCCCGAGACGGCGTTTGAGATTCTGGAGCAGCACAAAGTCACGCACACCTTCCTTTTCCCGACGGCACTCAAAGCCATGATGAAGGCTGTCGCTAGCCCTAGAGGCCAATACCAGCTTGGCTTGCAGGCCATTATGAGCGCGGGAGAAGCGGTGGGTGATGCCGTGTTTGCGTATTGTCAAAACGAGCTGGGCGTGACCGTGAATGAGATGTTTGGGCAAACCGAAATCAATTACGTGGTCGGCAATTGCGCCATGAATGGCAAAGCGACAAACGTCGGCTGGCCTGCAAGTGCGGGCAGCATGGGCAGAGCCTATCCAGGGCACAGAATCGCTGTGATTGATGACTCGGGTAAGCCTTGCGCTGTGGGCGTTGCAGGCGATGTGGCGGTGAACAAGTTAGATATTCACGGCAAGCCTGATCCGATTTTCTTTCTCGGCTATTGGAATAATCCCGCCGCGACAGCCAAAAAGTACAAAGGCAAAAACAATACGGGCTGGTGCCGCACGGGCGATATGGCGAGCATGGATGCAGACGGCTATCTTTGGTACCAAGGCCGCAGCGACGATATGTTTAAAGCGGCGGGTTACCGCATTGGTCCTTCCGAAGTCGAGAACTGCTTGGTCAAGCACCCAGCGGTTGTCAACGCCGCCGTGGTGCCCAAACCCGATGCCGAGCGAGGGGCATTGGTCAAGGCTTACGTGGTGCTGGCGGCAGGATTTCAGCCAAGCGCGGGGTTGATTGCAGAGTTACAAATGCACGTGCGTGGCAAGCTAGCACCGTATGAGTATCCCAAAGAAATCGAGTTCATCGATGCGCTACCGATGACCACAACGGGCAAGGTGCAGCGGCGCGTGCTTAGGTTACAAGAAGAGGCAAGAGCCGTAAAAAATTAGAGACAATGGAATGATGAACAACATGAAAAACAGACAAGTCGGCCAATCCGATCTGCACGTCAAACCTATTTGCCTTGGCACCATGACTTTTGGTGCGCAGGTGGATGAGGCCACATCGCACAACATCTTGGCTCGCTCGTTAGACGCAGGCATCGACTTTATGGACACGGCCGAGATGTACGCCGTGCCGCCTACGGCTGCGACTTACAACAAGACCGAAACTTTTATCGGTAATTACTTTGCCAAAAACAAAGGTGCGCGCGATAAATGGACCGTGGCGACCAAGGTGGCTGGGCCTTCGCGCGGGATGGACTGGATCAGAGGTGGCGCGGTGAACAACAACGGGCAGACCATTATTGATGCCTGCGATGCCTCGCTCAAGCGTTTGAACGTGGACGTGATCGACTTGTACCAACTGCATTGGCCGAATCGCCATGTGCCGCAGTTCGGCATGATGTACTACAACCCCAAGATGGAAAATCACGAATCAAGTGGCATCCATGAGCAACTAGAAGCCTTTGGCAAATTAGTCAAGGCTGGGAAAATCCGTGCGATTGGACTTTCTAACGAAACGCCTTACGGTGTGCACGAGTTTGTTCGGCTTGCGGAGCAGCATGGTTTGCCACGTATTGCCACGGTGCAAAATTCCTATTCCTTGGTGAATCGCACGGTGGAGAACGGCTTGGATGAGACCATGCACCGCTTGAATGTGAGCTTGCTGGCTTACTCGCCACTCGCTTTTGGTCTGCTCACAGGCAAGTATGACGAGCTAGGGCTAGATCCTGCTGCTGGCGCAATTGAATCGACGGGTCGGCTCAGCCTGTTTGCCTCGATGCGCGCCCAGCGCTGGGGTCGCCCAGAAGCTTTGCATGCGGCCCGCCGCTACAACCAATTGGCACGAGACAATGGTATGACGCCTGTGCAACTGGCACTCGCGTTCTGTTATCAAAAATGGCAAGTTGCCAGCACCATCGTTGGCGTGACTTCGGTGGCGCAATTGGATGAGTGTTTGAAGGCTTGGGAGACGCCGCCATTATCGAAAGAGCTGCTCAAAGCGATAGACCAGATCCGTTGGGAGGAAAGGGACCCTGCACTCTAGGGTAATCCCCTGTAACGCATGCGTCAAAGTAGTTTTTTTTTAAGGCCTCCAGAACTATATTGGCGGCTTCTCAATTCGCAATAACTAGGAGATGCTCATGAGTGGAATTTTGGATAAGGAACGCATCATTGCGGGTCCAGGTTTTAATCGCTGGCTCGTGCCACCTGCTGCACTGGCCATACACCTTTGTATCGGCATGGCTTATGGTTTCTCAGTGTTTTGGCTGCCGCTGTCAAAGGCACTAGGTGCAAAAACGTGCGGTGCGGAAGTCGGTTTTTTTGCACAACTTTTTACGACAAGCTGTGATTGGCAAATTTCCACGCTCGGTTGGATGTATACCTTGTTCTTTGTGCTTCTCGGCTCTTCTGCCGCCATTTGGGGCGGCTGGTTAGAGCGCGTCGGTCCTCGCAAGGCAGGCGTCGTCTCTGCGCTGTGCTGGTGCGGCGGGATGCTGCTGTCGGCGCTGGGTGTTTATACGCATCAGTTTTGGATGATGATTTTGGGATCAGGCGTGATTGGCGGCATTGGCTTGGGTCTTGGCTACATTTCTCCCGTATCGACCTTGATTAAATGGTTTCCCGATCGCCGCGGTATGGCGACAGGCATGGCAATCATGGGTTTTGGCGGTGGCGCCATGATTGGATCGCCCCTTGCGGCTGATTTGATGAAGTACTTCTCAACGCCAACTGATGTGGGCGTCATGCAAACCTTTGTCGTCATGGCGCTGGTCTACTTTGTATTCATGATGGCGGGTGCTTTTGGGTATCGCGTTCCCGAGACAGGCTGGAAGCCAGCAGGCTGGACACCACCTGCCGCGCAGGTGAGTAATACCATGATTACGCAAAAACACGTGCACGTCAAAAAGGTCTGGGGCATCCCCCAGTTTTGGCTGATTTGGATGGTGCTTTGCATGAATGTCTCCGCAGGCATCGGTGTGATTGGTATGGCTTCACCGATGTTGCAAGAAGTGTTTGGCGGCAAGCTGATCGGCGTCGAGCAAAAATTCTCTGAACTTAAAAATACCCAAGATGTGGTGGCCGAGGCTAAAAAATCAGGTGCTGTTTTGACGGCAGAGCAAACTGACGCAGCCGCAAAAGGTAAGACGCAGCTCACCGCGATTGCGGTGGTTGCGGCTGGCTTTACAGCGTTACTCAGTCTCTTCAATATTGGCGGCCGTTTCTTCTGGGCCAGTTTGTCCGATAAGCTAGGTCGCAAGGTGACCTATGTCGTGTTCTTCGTGCTGGGTGGACTGATGTACTTCAGCATCCCAAGTAGCGCAGCTGCCGGTAGTGTGATGCTCTTTGTGGGCGCTTGTTGTGTAATTCTGTCCATGTACGGCGGCGGCTTTGCAACCGTCCCCGCTTACCTAGCTGACTTGTTTGGCACGCAAATGGTCGGCGCGATTCATGGCCGTTTGCTGACGGCATGGGCAACTGCAGGCATCCTTGGTCCGGTGGTGGTGAACTACATGCGCGAGTACCAACTTGGCCTTGGCATTCCGCGTGAGCAGGTGTACAACCAAACGATGTACATCTTGGTCGGCATGCTGGTTGTCGGTTTAATTTGCAACTTACTGGTTAAGCCGCTTGACTCCAAATGGTTTATGACCGACAGCGAACTGGTGGAAGAAAAACGCTTGGCGCACGAAAAAATGGCTGCATCTGAAGTTGGCGCAGCATCCTCTGCTAGCGATGCGGTGCCTACAAGTGTTGTGGTGTTTGCATGGCTTGCCGTGGGCATTCCTCTCGCTTGGGGTGTTTACCGCACGCTGCAAAGCGTGATGAAGTTTTTTGCCTAATTGATTTAGGTCAACCATTGGAGGGCAATGCTTGTGCACAATGAGCGTTGCCCTTCTTGGTTTTTTGCTCTCCGTATTTGAATTTCTAGGAACCATATGACAAGCCCGAACATGTCCAGCACGCCCCTTGCCACGCTTGATGCCATGCGCGCCAAGATGAAGCGTTTGGCCAAGCTCAAAGGTCGCCAAACCGACACCGATTCGCTCGCTGCCGTCCGCGCTTTAATTGGTGACAAACCAGCCAACGGCTACCCACGCGACATGCTGATTGAGTACTTGCACAAATTGCAAGATGCCTACCATGGCCTACACGAAGGGCACTTGGTAGCGCTCGCCAAAGAAATGAATATCCCAATGGCCGAGGTGTATGAGGTTGCCACGTTTTATCACCACTTCGAAGTGCTACGCGAAGGCGATACCGCCGCTGGCATTACGGTTCGCGTGTGCGATAGTTTGTCGTGTGAGCTGGCAGGCGCCACAGATTTGATGGCGCGTTTGCCAGCTATTTTGGGCAGCGCGGATGTCAAAGTGATTGCAGCACCGTGCCTCGGTCGTTGCGAGCAAGCGCCCGTTGTCGCCGTCCATCAAAACCCGATTGCTAATGCAACAACCGACAAAGTGGTGGCTGCGGTGAAGGCTGGCAAAACGACGCATGCTCAGTCCGATCAGCGACTGGACTACATTGATTACGCGGCTTACCAGGCTGCAGGCGGCTACAAATTGCTCGCAGGATTGGACTCAGAGGCGACGATCAAAACCATGGAAGACTCAGGTCTGCGCGGTCTCGGTGGCGCGGGCTTTCCATCGGGTCGCAAATGGCGCATCGTCAAAGGTCAGGCGGGCGAGAAGCTCATGGCGGTCAATATCGACGAAGGCGAGCCAGGCACATTTAAAGACCGCACGTATTTAGAGCGCGATCCGCATCGCTTTTTAGAGGGGCTTCTCATTGCTGCGCAAGTCGTGGGCATTCAAACTTGCTACATCTACCTGCGTGACGAGTACCACGGTTGCCGTGAAATCTTAGAGCGCGAGGTGACTGCCTTGAAGGCCGGGCCACCAAAGGCTTTGCAGGGTGCCTTGCCCACGATCCATATCCGGCGAGGCGCGGGAGCCTACATCTGCGGCGAAGAGTCCGCCATGATTGAAAGTATAGAAGGCAAGCGCGGCGAGCCACGTATGCGTCCACCGTTCATTGCTGAAGTAGGACTGTTTGGCAAGCCAACGCTAGAGCACAACTTTGAAACGCTGTACTGGGTACGCGAAATTTTGGAAAAAGGCGCAAGCTGGTTTACCAGCCATGGCGCCAATGGTCGTAAGGGCTTGCGCTCATTTAGCGTTTCAGGTCGCGTTAAAAACCCAGGCGTGAAGTTGGCTCCTGCTGGCATCACGCTCACTGAGCTAGTCGATCAATTTTGCGGCGGGATGTTGGACGGACACGAGCTCTACGCCTATCTACCCGGCGGCGCATCGGGCGGTATCTTGCCCGCTTCGCTCGCCAACATTCCGTTAGATTTCGACACGCTGCAGCCGTATGGTTGTTTTATTGGCTCGGCTGCCGTGATGGTGATGAGCCAGCATGACAAAGCTCGCGATGCCGCACTCAACATTATGAAATTCTTCGAGCACGAGAGCTGCGGTCAATGTACACCGTGCCGCGTGGGCACAGCCAAAGCCGCTAAGCTGATGGAAGCTAAAACATGGGACAGCGAAACACTTGAAGACCTTGCTACGGTCATGGGCGACGCCTCCATTTGCGGATTGGGGCAAGCAGCGCCGAACCCGATTCGCTCGATTCAAAAACACTTTGCGCATGAGGTGGCATGAACTATGACAACTACCATGACTGAACAACTCATTCACTTCACGCTTGACGGCAAAGATATTGCCGCTAAAAACGGCGAATCTATTTTGAGCGCTGCCAAGCGCCACGGCGTTGATATTCCACACCTTTGCTACAAAGACGGTTACCGCGCCGATGGTAATTGCCGCGCTTGCGTGGTCGAGATTAAAGGTGAACGCGTGCTCGCGCCGTCTTGCTGTAGGAGTGCCACGGCGGGGATGGAAGTGCAAGCCGAATCACCGCGTGCCGTGAAGAGCCAAAAGATGGTGCTGGAGATGCTCTTATCCGACATGCCAGATCAAGGTTACAAATGGAACGATTCTGCGCAGGATGAAATTCCAAAGGACATTAAAGCCATTGGTCAGCACGGCGAACTCTCGGCTTGGGCTGATGAAATGAACGTTGTGGTGCGCCCTGAGCTACGCGCTATCGGACGCATGACAGGCAAAGATGCCGCTTCGCACACGAGCACGTGGAGCGACGCCAGTCACCCTGCGATGCTCGTCAACTTAGATGCTTGCATCCAGTGCACGCGCTGCGTCCGAGCTTGCCGCGAAGAGCAAGTGAACGACGTGATTGGTTACGCCATGCGTGGATCGCATTCCAAAATCGTCTTCGATTTGGACGACCCGATGCAAGAGAGCACCTGCGTGGCCTGCGGCGAATGTGTTCAAGCGTGCCCGACGGGTGCGCTGATGCCTAAGACCTTGGTGGGTTCACAAAAAGTGGATCGCGAAATCGATTCCGTTTGTCCCTTCTGCGGTGTGGGTTGCCAGATTACCTACAAAGTCAAAGACGAAAAAATTGTCGCCGTCGATGGCCGCGATGGCCCAGCCAACCATGATAGGTTATGCGTCAAAGGACGCTTTGGTTTTGATTACGTCGATCACGCAGGTCGCCTGACTAAACCGCTGATTCGCAAAGCAGGTGTTGCCAAAGACCCAACGATTTTGGACAAACAAACCAAAGAAATTTCAGATGTATTCCGAGAAGCGACGTGGGAGGAAGCACTCGACTTTGCAGCAGGTGGACTGCTCAAACTTAAAAATCAATATGGCCTCAAAGCCTTGTCTGGCTTTGGCTCCGCCAAGGGCAGCAACGAAGAAGCGTATCTCTTCCAAAAGCTCGTGCGTACGGGTTTTGGCTCCAATAACGTGGACCACTGCACGCGTTTGTGTCATGCGTCCAGCGTAGCAGCACTGCTTGAGGGCGTAGGCTCTGGCGCGGTGAGCAATCAAGTCAATGACGTGAGCCACTCCGAACTCGTTTTGATTATTGGCTCCAACCCAACGTCTAACCATCCTGTCGCTGCGACATGGATGAAGAATGCCGCCAAGTTAGGTACAAAAATTGTACTTGCCGATCCGCGCAAGACAGACATTGCCAAGCACGCTTGGCGTACGCTGCAGTTCAAAGCGGATAGCGATGTGGCGATGCTAAATGCCATGATTCACACCGTGATTGAAGAGGGCTTGGTTGACGAAGCATTCATTCGTGATCGTGCCAACAATTTTGAAGCACTCAAACAAAACGTGAAGGGTTACAGCCCAGAACTCATGGCGCCTATTTGCGGCATTCCAGCTGAGACGCTACGCGAAGTCGCGCGTGCTTTTGCTAAAGCCAAATCGGCCATGATTTTGTGGGGCATGGGTGTGAGTCAGCACGTGCACGGTACGGACAACGCTCGTTGTTTGATTGCTCTTGTCACGGTGACTGGACAGATCGGTAAGCCAGGTTCTGGACTTCATCCACTACGCGGTCAAAACAATGTGCAGGGCGCATCCGATGCGGGTTTGATCCCGATGATGTTCCCCAACTACCAGCGCGTGGACAACGCGGCTGCGCACGCATGGTTTGAAGATTTTTGGGGCACAAAGTTAGACAGCAAGCCTGGCCTGACGGTCGTGGAGACGATGGCTGCTGCGCTGTTTGAAGATAGTCATCCTGCCAAAATTCACGGTATGTTTGTCGAGGGTGAAAACCCCGCGATGAGCGATCCTGACTTGAATCATGCACGTCACGCCATGGCCGAGCTCAAGCACTTCGTGGTGCAAGACATCTTTATGACCGAGACCGCATGGCTGGCCGACGTGATTCTTCCGGCAAGCGCATGGCCAGAAAAAACGGGCACAGCGTCTAACACCGACCGCATGGTGCAGCTTGGCAAGCAAGCGATCAAACCGCCAGGTGATGCGCGGCAAGACCTGTGGATCTTGCAGCAAATTGCGCGCCGCATGGGACTGGACTGGACCTACATGAGCGAAGCCTCTTTTGCAGGCGATGGCCATGAGGACCAATCAGGCGCTGCCAACGTTTACGAAGAAATGCGACAAGCCATGCACGCCGCGCTTTCGGGTATTACGTGGGAGCGTTTGCAGCGTGACTCTAGCGTCACTTATCCGTGCCTCACGGCAGAAGACCCCGGTAGTCCAACGATCTTTATCAAAGATTTCCCAACGGCTGACGGCCGCGTCAAACTTGTGCCAGCGGACATCATTCCTGCGAATGAGAGGCCAGATGCCGAGTACCCGATGGTGCTGATTACGGGTCGTCAACTCGAGCACTGGCACACAGGTTCGATGACGCGCCGCGCCACCGTGCTGGATGCGATTGAGCCGATGGCAACGGTATCTATGAACGGTGTGGACATGGACAAGAACGGGCTCAAAGCTGGCGATGTAGTGACGATTCAATCGCGCAGGGGCGAGATCGCTATTCATGTGCGCCAAGACGACGGCACGCCAACAGGCGTGGTGTTCATTCCGTTTGCGTACTACGAAGCGGCAGCGAACAAGCTGACCAACTCGGCTTACGACCCCGTGGCAAAAATCCCAGAGTTCAAATACTGCGCTGTGCGCGTTGCCAAAGGCGGTGATATGGCGACTGAGTTTGGATTTAAAACGAATGCAAGGGCGGATGAATCAGTCGCTGCCTAGGCTGACCCAGGCTCGCGCGCCACTCACGCAAAGCATTACTGCGACCAACGAAGCGGGAGAGCAAGAGGCAGTCTCCATCCCTGCCGAGCGCTCGCTGACCGTCTATGTGGACAAGCGCGAGATCGTGACGCTGATGACGCTGGGCGTGAACCCCGAGCTTTTGGTGCTGGGCTATTTGCTTAATCAAAAGCTGGTGAAGAGCAGCGGCGATATCGAGTCCATCACGGTCGATTGGGATGCGCTAGAGGAGGGTGGCGCTGCCGCCGTGAAAACCCGCAATGGAATCGAAGCGATTGAAGAGCGCACCGCACGCCGTGTGGTCACCACAGGCTGCGGGCAGGGTAGCATTTTTGGCGGACTGCTCGATGATTTGGATAGCATCAAATTGCCTGACGCACGTTTATCGCAAGCCGCTTTATTCGAAATTTTGAGCCTGATTCGTCAGCAAGATACGACCTACAAATCATCAGGCTCGGTGCATGGCTGCGCGCTGTTTCGCGTAGATGGGGCATCGGCAAGAGCGACGCTTTTGCATCACGTTGAAGACGTTGGCAGGCACAATGCGCTGGACACGCTGGCGGGTTGGATGAGCCTGCAAGCCACACAAGATAAGGCTTCTACGAGCGCTGATTTAGTGCTCTACACCACAGGTCGATTGACGAGCGAGATGGTCATCAAATCCGCGCAAATGGGCGTTCCCTTTGTCGTCTCACGCAGTGGTATTACGCAAATGGGTTTTGATGTGGCGACACGTCTAGGTCTTGGCACGATTGGACGAGCGCTGAATACGCGCTACCTTTGCTACACGGGTGCTGGCAAAATCGAGCGATGACGTTTTTAAAAAATACGATTCGAGATCTGCGCTCTGGCGATCTCACCATGCTGATTGCCGCTGTGGCATTGGCGGTAGGTGCCCTTAACTCAGTTAGTCTTTTTGCCGACAGATTGGCGGGTGCCTTTGCACGTGATGCTAAGCAGTTGCTGGGCGGCGACGCGGTGGTGGTTAGTGACCAGCCTACGCAGCCTTCTATTGAAGCGCTGGCGAAGCAATACGGTCTGCAAGCCACGCCTACATTGGCTTTTGCTACGATGGCATCTGCAAACGATAGTGCCAAACTGGTTGCACTCAAGTCCGTGCAAAGCGGCTATCCACTGCGCGGCGATCTCAAAATCGACGACGGACAGGTGACAAAAAATGTACCACGCACGGGTGAAGTGTGGGTTGAAAATTCGTTGCTTGCGGCGTTGAATGTACAGATGGGTAGTGAGTTGATACTTGGCGAATCACACTTCAAAATCACTCACATTGTGGTGTCCGAGCCTGACCGCGGTATGGGTTTTTTAAACTTTGCGCCGCGTGTGATGATGAACGCTGCAGACCTTGCGGCCACACAACTCATTCAGCCCGCCAGCCGCGTCACGTATCGATTCGCTGTGGCAGGCGACAAAACAGCTAGCTTCAACAAGGACGTCATGGCGCTCTTGCCTACGCTCAAAGGTGTGCGTCTCGATTCATTGGAATCAGGTCGGCCTGAGACACGTCAAATCTTGGACACCACCGAAAAGTTTTTAAACTTAGTCGCGCTCTTATGCGCCTTGGTGTGCGCAGCAGCGGTGGCGATTGCGGCGCGTGGTTTTGCTGCCAAGCGGATTGACGACTGTGCGCTGAGGCGTGTGCTTGGGCAATCTCAAGCGCAAATTGCGACAGGTTTTGCATTAGAGTTTTTAATGGTTGGCCTTGCTGCAAGCCTTATCGGCTGTGGCCTAGGGATCGGTTTGCATCAAGTATTTGTGTCTGTTTTAGCGCAAGTGATGGATGCTGATTTACCCGTCGCCAGTTTGTGGCCGCTGGTGTTTGGCGTTGGCGTGGGCATCACGCTGCTCCTCGGATTTGGCCTGCCACCTGTGCTGCAACTGGCAGGTACGCCGCCGCTGCGGGTGCTGCGCCGTGATGTAGGCGAGATGAAAGCCGCGTCACTCTTCACGCTTTTAATTGGGGTTTTTGGCTTTGTCGCCTTGCTCTTGGTGGCTAGCAAAGACGTGATGCTCGGGCTGATGACCACGGGCGGCTTTGCGGCTGCCCTTGTGCTCTTTGCAGGGCTGGCGTATGGGTTTTTATTTTTGCTCGGTCGCTTGCAAGCACGCGGCATCATGCGCTCGCAAACGCTCGTCCTTGCCACGCGCCAAGTACTGGCACATCGCGTGCAAACAACGGTGCAAGTGGCGAGCCTGTCGATTGGTCTCTTAGCGCTTTTCCTGCTTATATTGTTGCGTAGCGATTTGCTGGCCAATTGGCAAAAAGCCAAACCCATGGATGCCCCCAATCGCATGGTGATTAATGTCTTACCAGAACAAGCAGGTGAATTCAAAGCCATACTGGATAAGGCTTCCACGAGTACCGATACTATACCAAGCATCGCTAAAAATTACGACTGGTATCCCATGATTCGTGGTCGTTTGATTGCCGTGAACGAGAAAGAAGTGAGCAGCGCACAGTTTGATGACGAACGCGCCAAACGATTAGTTGAGCGCGAGTTCAACTTATCAAACACAGCCACTCTGCCTGCGCATAACCAGTTGGCTGGCGGGCAGTGGACGAACGAGGAAGATGGTGTCATCAGCGTGGAGGAAGGATTGGCAAAAACACTGAAGTTAAAGCTTGGCGACCGCTTGCGTTTTGATGTGGCGGGCGTGATGGTGGAGTCGAAAATCACATCCTTGCGCAAAGTCGATTGGCAATCCATGCGGGCTAACTTTTTTGTCCTCTATCCCAAAGCCGCCATGCCTGAGTTGCCTGTCACCTATCTTGCGGCTTTTAAGACTTCTAGCGGATACGCCTTCGACAACCAATTGGTACGTACCTTCCCAAACATCACCTTGATTGACCTTACGCAAAGCATTAACGAGCTGGGCAACGTCATCAACAAGGTGACGCGTGCGGTTGAGAGCTTGTTTGCCTTTACGCTTGCGGCGGGTGTGCTGGTGCTGCTGGCAACGCTTTATTCAACGGGAAGCCATACTCAGCGTGACTTTGCGCTGATGCGAGCATTAGGCGCATCGCGCACGCAGCTGCGCCGTGTACAGGCTCTGCAGCTGGCAGGCATTGGCGCATTGTCAGGATTTTTAGCCGCCAGCGTGGCTACTGCCTTGGCGTGGGGACTGGCGAAATGGGTCTTTAATTTCGAATGGACACTCTCGCCAGCCTTACCTGCCGTGGGCTTGCTGGTGGGTGGCGCACTCACGCTTGGTATTGGCTGGTGGGCGCTGCGCGGAATTTTGAATCAACCCGTGGTGCAGAGCTTGCGAGCGGCGGAGTGATTCATGGATCCCCGCGTTCGGCGGGGATGACAAGAGTTTTTTACTGCTCAAACCGCTTGCGTAGTAGCTTGAGTGCAATCACAAAGGAGATGACTGCCACCACAATGAGCACGCCGAGGTTGAGCAGCACGTGTTCAGGCCAGGCTCCGAGGAATAAGGGTCTCACGAGGTTCACGGCGGCCGTGAGTGGCATGTATTCAGTGATGATTTGCGCAGCTTTGGGGAGTTGCTCGCGCGGGAAAAATCCACCTGCCATAAACATCATGGGTGTTAAAAACAGCGTCATATAAAACGCAAAGAAGTCGTAGCCTTTGGCAAGTGCCGTAAAAATCATGCCCATGCTGGAGAAGGTGAGTGCAACAAGCGCAAGCACAGGCAACACAAAGATCATGTGCCACGTTAGTGCGTGCCCACCTAGCGTGAGCAGCGCCATCATGACGCACAAAATAATCGAGGCGGCAAACAAACCTTTAAATGCCGCCCAGACGATTTCGCCTAGCACGATGTCGTCGATGATGACGGCGGCATTCAAAATGCCGTGCCACGTTTTTTGATGATCGAGTCTTGAATACGCGGAGTAGAGCGCTTCAAAACTCGCCGAGTTCATGGTACTCATGCAGATCAATCCGCTGGCAATAAAAACGAAATAGGGCACCGTGCCAAAAGGCGTTTGCACGTTGCCCACCAACGCACCGAGTCCGTAACCAAAGGCGAGCAGGGCAATGAGTGGCTCAGCAATGTGCGAGACAAGGCTACCCCACATTTGCTTGCGCCAGACTAAAAAATTGCGCCTAAAAATGGAGATCCAGCGAATATTCATTAAGAATCCATCCTGATTTGACGACCTGTGTATTTGAAGAATAAGTCTTCTAAATTGCTGCGACGCTTGAGGATGCCCACGCCTTCGATGTCCTCAGTAATCTCGGGCGGCAGGTGCTCGGCAATCAAATTGCGCGGGGTGCCTTCGATGAGTTTTTTGCCGTGGTCAATCATGCACAGGCGCGAACAAAGTCGCTCGGCTTCGTCCATAAAGTGCGTGGTCAAAAGAATCGACATGCCCGTGCTAAGTAGCTCGCGCAAGCGCTCCCACATTAAGTGCCGCGCTTGCGGATCGAGCCCAGTCGTGGGTTCGTCCAGCACCAAGAGCTGCGGCTCATTGACAAGCGCGCGTGCCAGCGACAAGCGCCGCTTCATACCGCCCGATAGCTCGCCAGGCCGCGCTTTGGCTTTGTGTGTCAAGGCGGCGAAGTCAAGTAACTTGGGAATGCGTTCGCGAATCAAGCTATCCGCCATTCCGTAGTAGCGACCGTACGCGAGGATGTTTTCCTCGCACGAAAAATCAGGGTCGAGTGTGTCGAATTGACTCACCACGCCCATGCGTGCTTTGACCGCGAGGAGGTTGGTGGGAACATCGAGTCCAAAGGCTTGCACTTGTCCACTATCCGCATGGGTTTGACCAAGGCAGATTTTGAGCGTAGTGGTTTTACCTGCACCGTTCGGACCAATGATGCCGAAGCATTCGCCCTTGGCGATGTGGAAAGATAGATCATCAACGACGCGGTTTTTGCCGTAATTTTTAATGAGATTTTTTGCTTCAAAAAGAAGAGTCATAGATTCAATTTTATAAAACCAATTTAGAGGGCTAGCGCGGCGACTCCGAGTGCAATCAGGCAAGCGCCTGCAATGCGTGCTTTGCGGTCACCTTCACCCAGTAAGCGCCCACCAATTAAGGCCGCAAAGAGCATGGAGACTTCGCGCGCAGGTGCCACATGCGAGAGTGGCGCGAGTTGCACGGCGTAGAGTACGAGCGTGTAGCCAACTGAGCCAGCAACGGCAACGAAGAGGCATGGCTTCCAGTAGGTTTTCCAAACCGGGAGCAGCGTATACCTGTCCTTCCAAACCAACGGCAGGTAGAGCGGAATACGGATGAAGTTGCTCATGTAATCCAGCAAGATAGGACTGACGAGCAGGAACTTGACTGCATAGCCATCAATCGCCGTATAACTGGCAATCCACAAACCTGTGAGCAAACCGTATATCAAACCTGCTTTGAGTTTTTGTGAATCGGCTGGGTTGCGTGCGTGTGCGGCACGCTGCCAAACCTTAGCGCCACCGGCAATTAAAAATACGCCGCAGACCACGCCCAGTAAGCCCGCTAGGCCTAGTGGTGTTAGTGATTCACCCATCCATAGAATCGCAGCGCTGGCAGATAAAACTGGCCCTGATCCACGCGCGACGGAGTAGACCACAGTGAGATCGGCCACGCGGTAGCCCTTGAGTAGGAACACGTAATAACCCACGTGCGTGACCGCGCTCCAAAACATAAACCACCACTCGCGCTGACCCCAAGTCGGCACAACGTCCCAGCCAAGATAGAGACCGAGCGGTGCCCAAAATAGCATGAGGAAGATACACGAGAGCAAGCCGAATCTGGCATCGCCACCTGCGCGTTTAGCGTAAAAATTCCAAGTGGCATGAATGATCGCTGCCGCGATAACAAGCGCTAGTGCTGATAATGGCACTGCTACGCGCGGCCAATAATGGAGGCGGTCGCCATCAGTTCTTCCAGCAGCGCTAGCGATACTTTCCCAGAGACCGAGTAGGGGTTGAGTTCGGGTAGTTCGGAATACTTCATTAGTACCGTGGTGTTGATTTTGGAGAGGTTGACTTGTCCCATCGTCCAGCCACCAAAACGGCGTTCGCTAATTTCTTCGTAGTGCAAGAGGACCACATCGGCGTGTCGCGCATCGCGGATGATGTGGTTGTAGAGTTCACTTACCGCATCGCGGCCGCCTTCGATGGCTTGCAAAAAGATATTGCCGCTATGGCACAAAATACCTGTGATGCCCAGGCCTGGATTGTGCAAGCGCGATTGGCTAAGAATGGATTCAACGGTCTCGACAGAGTTGCTAATGCAGCGGCTGACGTAGAGGAGGCGAACGAGCATGATGTGTCCTTGATTGGGTCTGAGGTCGTTTAGGTTCTTTGTGGCAACAACGCTAAAAATTCACGGCGCAAATTAGGATCTTTCAAAAAACTACCACGCATGACCGAATTAATCATCTTGCTGTCCATATCCTTTACACCGCGCCAATGCATGCAAAAGTGGCTGGCTTCCATCACCAGTGCAAGTCCGTTGGGCTGCGTGAGGTCCTGTATCAAGTCTGCCAACTGCACGACAGCTTCTTCTTGAATTTGCGGACGGTTCATGATCCATTCGGCAAGGCGCGCATATTTAGACAGGCCAATTACGTTGGTGTGCTCGTTGGGCATCACGCCAATCCAAACCTTACCAATGACAGGGCAAAAATGATGGCTACACGCCGAACGCACGGTGATGGGTCCGACGATCATGAGTTCGTTTAAATGCCCAACGTTGGGGAACTCGGTCACCGCTGGAGCAGGAACGTAGCGGCCTTTAAACACTTCGTTCAGATACATTTTGGCGACGCGCCGCGCGGTGTTGTTGGTGTTGTGATCGCTCTCTAAATCGATCACCATGCTCTCTAGCACACCTTGCATTTTTTCGGTGACTTCATCCAGTAAAACAGACATTTCACCTTCGTTGATGAAGGCGGAAATGTTATCGTTGGCGTGAAAGCGTTTTTTGCTCGCGACGATGCGTTCGCGAATTTTGACGGACATCGGCGTACCGACATCTACCAAGGAGTCATTGTTTTTTGTCATGTATCTATTATGCCGATAGTGTCGTTTTCATCTTCTTCATAGCTGCCACCTCAATCTGCCGAATGCGCTCAGCACTCACGCCGTACTCCGCCGCCAAATCGTGCAGCGTCATGCCGCCCGTGCCGTTGTCGTTGACTTTGAGCCAACGCTCGGTCACGATGCGGCGGCTGCGCTCATCAAGCGCGGCTAGGGCACTGGCGACGCCGTCCGTTGCCATCGTATCGCGCTCGTTGTTCTCAAGCGTCTGTACAGGGTCAAAACGTTCGTCGCTCAAGTAGTGGATGGGGCCATAAGCTTCGTCTTCCCCGTCGGCACTTGTTGGGTCAATTACCACATCGCCACCCGACATGCGCCGCTCCATCTCGCGCACTTCTTCAGGTTTGACGTTGAGTTTTTTCGACATGGCCGCTACGTCTTTGTTGCTCAGCGTCGTGCGCTCGGCAATGCCTGCGGTCTCAGCTCCTTCGGCGTGTAGTCCATACATTTCGTCACGCGCATCCGCAATCAGCGCTTGCTTCATCGAGCGTAAGTTGAAGAACAGCTTGCGCTGTCCTTTGGTAGTTGCCACTTTGACCATACGCCAGTTTTTGATGATGTATTCGTGAATTTCGGCCTTAATCCAATGCATGGCGTAGCTGACCAAACGCACGCCCATTGTGGGGTCAAAGCGCTTGACGGCCTTCATGAGTCCGACATTACCTTCTTGAATCAAGTCGGCGTGTGGCAAGCCATACCCGAGGTATTGGCGCGACACGGATACCACCACACGCAAGTGCGAAAGCACCAGCTTGCGAGCCGCTTCCAAATCACCGGACTCTTTGAGTGAGGCCGCAAATTGCTGCTCCTCTTCCAAGGTGAGCAACGGCAAGTTGTGGATTGCCGAGATATACGCTTCCAAATTGCCCAGTGGCGGAATCAAACCCCAAGATTTAACGGGAGCGACGAGTGTGAGAGCTTGTGATGTCATGGATTCTCCTAAAACATAAGTTACAAGGGAAAACCCGATATTAGCACTCTTCCGATGAGAGTGCTAATAGCTTTACTGCATCTTTACCATTGGATTTTTAATCGGGTAAACAGCTTGGACAGCACAAACAGCGGTCCAACCCATAAATATTGAATATCTTCAAAGAAAGAGGGTTTTTTGCCCTCTAACTGGTGACCGATGAATTGCAAAATCCAAGCACCAATAAACACGGCTACCGAGACCGTGACTAATTGCGTTCCTAACGCCTGTATCCCCCACAGCATCACCGCTGACCATACGAGCATGGTGATTAAAAATATGGCGGACAGCCTGGCGTAGTAAATGAAACTGCCAGTCAAAAATACATACAGCACAAACGGATGGATGGCGTAGAGCAAGCCCGACAGGCTGAGCATGATGAGCGGTATGGCGATGAAGTGAATCAGCTCGTTGGTGGGGTTTGTGTGGCTCTCGCCATAGTGGTTGATGAGGGTATCAACTCTGCGAATATCAGTCATGAGGTTATTTCCATTTCCAAAATTTGCCGCATAGGCCTCGGTAGATAAAAGCTTGGCTGGGTTTGCTGGGTGCGCTGCCGGTGGGCTCCATTGAAACAGCTAGCTCAGTTGCAGAGAAGAACACCGCCTCAGAAGGTTCAGCCAGCGCTATTGTGCTCCATTTTTCATTGGGGATTGCCGCTACGGGTGCGACTTGCCCCTCCTTATCGATACGCCATAAATAAAGCGTTTTCTCGGCAGGCAGCGCAGGCAATTTGGCTTGCTGAAGTTCGACAACCTTGCCTTGGCGTAGGCTGGATACGGTGAGACCTGCTTTGCCCTCTGGCGTCGCTAAAACGCCCACATAGCTTTCTGGTAGTACGGTTTGGCGCTGGCTCAGTGACTGCATTTGCCAGAGTACGGGGACTAAGCCGCCCACACCAAGGCCGATCACCATGGCACCTATCGGCAGCGGCATCAGTAGGCTCTGCCACCAAGCGCGCGTAGGCGCTGTCACCTTGGGGGCGAGTTGGGTTTGCTTGGCAATCGACTGCCAAAGCGCCGCCTTTGGCTCTAAGCTTGGTAAAGCCATATGCAGTGGGCTCAAGCGCTCAGACCAATCCGATACCGCTGCAGCAACGTTGGGGCGTGTTTGCATCACCACTTCGAAACGTGTGCGGGCACTGCCTTGGAGGGTGCCCAGCACGTAGCTGGATGCTAATTTGTCAACTAGGGATGGATGCTCATGCCATTTCATATGTTGTTCTCCATGCAGCCTTTGAGTCGCACTAAGCTGCGGCGTGTCCAAGCTTTGACGGTACCCAGCGGACGGTGCATCTGCTTTGCGATTTGAATATGCGTCAGTCCATCGTAAAAAGCGAGCAACATGGCTTGCCTAGGTTCGCCTTCCAACTGGCTCATGCATTCACCAAGCCTTGCCCCCTCTTGATTGGCTATCAGCTGCGGTAGTAGCGATGCAGATTCATCCACCGCGTCGTGCGAGTGCTCAGTGCCTTCGTCATCCATCCAGAGCAGCGGTGTCTCGGGTTTCTTTTTTCGCAGCGCATCAATGGCGCGGTTACGCGTCACCACACACAGCCACGCCAAACTCAAGTTTTGCCCCATCAAGCGTGGCAGCGATTCACTCCAAATTTTGATGAAGACTTCTTGCACGACATCTTCGGCGGCGGCGCGGTCTTGCAGCACCCGCCAAGCCACAGCCAGTAAGCGTTTGGCCGAGATCGCATAGAGCGACTTGAACGCCACTGCATCACGCAAGCTAATGCGTGATAGCAATCTTTCTATCTCTAGGCGTTCATCCATGCAGTCGATACTACCGCACCAGCCACGTATCAATATTATTTGACAATGTGCCAAACGCCTGCTTTGCCGTCGCCGTTACGATCGCCAGCCTTAGTATCGCCCACAAAGTAATACAGTGGCTTGCCTTTAACTGTCCATTGGCGCGTGCCATTGGCATCAATCACGCCGAAATCACCTTTTGCAGCTGCGCCTGCTGGTGCCGCATAAGTTGGCCAGTTGACCAAGCATGGGCCAGCGCAATTGCTTTTGTTAGCTTCGTCTTTGTCAAAAGTGTAGACCGCGCGGCCAGCGGCATCGGCCAGTGCACCATCTTTCATGACGGGCTGCGCTTGCACGCTAACGGCAAGCAAGGCTAGGACGGCGGAGGCTAAAAGAGTCTTTGTATTCATGATGCAAGTTCCTTAAAAGTTGATAGAGCGCAAAATCGCGTTCTGGCTATAGAACGAGGCAACTTTTGGTTTGGATGCAGCAGATGAAAAATATTTAGTATTCAACTAAAAAGTGCTTCGGAAAATTCTCTGGCATCGAACGGCTGTAAGTCTTCCAGAGCTTCACCTACGCCAATAAAGTAGACTTTTGGTACATTCGGCAATAGTGCGATTGCTGCTAGCACGCCGCCTTTGGCTGTGCCGTCTAGCTTGGTAATGATGACGCCGGTCACGCCGATGGCGGCATCAAATGCTTGAAGCTGCACGAGCGCGTTTTGCCCCGTATTGCCATCCAACACCAAGATGACTTCGTGTGGAGCAGAAAAGTCGGCTTTTTGAATGACCCGTTTGATCTTTGTCAGCTCCGCCATGAGGTGTGCTTGCGTGGGCAGGCGTCCTGCCGTGTCTGCAATCACAAGGCTTGCACCTCGTGCCTTGCCAGCCATCACCGCGTCGTAGCACACGCTGGACGGGTCAGCACCTTCTTGGCTAATGATTTCGACTTTGCTGCTTCCCAGTTTGTTTCTGTCAGCCCACACAGCAAGCTGTTCGCGTGCGGCGGCGCGGAAGGTGTCAGCGGCTGCGAGCAACACCGATGCACCTTGGTTTGCAAAATGCCAAGTGAGTTTGCCGATGCTGGTGGTTTTGCCAGCGCCGTTGACGCCTGCCACCATCATCACAGTAGGCTGCAAGGCCAATACCAGCTTGCCTTGCAGCGGAGTCAATAAATCCGTCATAGCATCAATGAGTAGAGCTTTGACCTGGTTGGAATCACTGGCTTTGGTCGCTTTGACGCGGGCTTTGAGGTCGTTTAAAAGATGCGTCGTTGCCGCCACGCCTGCATCGCTCATCAAGAGTGCGGCCTCTAACTCTTCATACAAGTCGTCATTAATTTTTTTGCCCGTAAAGACTTCGCTAATGGCACGATTGGTTTTTTTAAGGCCGTTTTTGAGTTTGGAGAAAAAAGAAATCATGAGCCGAATCTTATGCGCGCTGCGCAGTGTCTGCACTTATTGCTTTGGGTGGTTTGGGCTCTTTGGGCTTGGTGTGGACGAGCTTAGTCGCTGCCTCCATGTCACCCGAGAGCAATAGTGGCGAGGCCTCCAAGCTTTTTGCTATTGCAATGTGAATCGCTTCGCGGTGCTCTTGCATGGGCTTTTGCAGCACCCAATTAATGACTTCTTCGCGCACGCCAGGGTGTCCCACGCCAATGCGCAATCGCCAGTAATCCGATGATCCGAGTTTGGCGTGAATGTCGCGCAGGCCGTTGTGTCCAGCATGCCCACCGCCAAATTTCATTTTGATTTGTCCTGGGGGAATGTCGAGCTCGTCGTGAATGACCAAGATCTCTTCAGGCTTGATTTTGTAGAAGTTAGCCAAAGCACCAACTGACTGCCCCGACAAGTTCATAAAAGTTTGCGGCTCCAAAAGCCAAAAGGCTTGTCCGCTCGAGTTGCCTCGGGCGACCAAGCCTTTGTAAGCTCTGTCCGAGTTAAGTGTTAGCTTTTGTTTGGCTGCCAAGGCTTCAAGCCACCAGAAACCCGCGTTATGACGGGTTCCTTCGTACTCAACGCCTGGGTTGCCAAGGCCAACAAATAACTTAATCACAGGACGTGATTATTTTTTAGCAGGAGCTTTCTTAGCGGGAGCACCTTTGCCAGCAGCAGGCGCAGCGTCAGCGGCTGGCGCTTCTTCAACAGCTTGCACCACTACGGACACGATGACTGGATCGTTGGTTCCGCGCTTGATGACTTTCACGCCTTTTGGCATTGTGAGGTCAGATGCGTGGAGCGAAACGCCTTTGGTCAAAGCGCTCAAATCAACGGCGATGAACTCTGGCAGATCAGCTGGCGAGCAAGTGATCTGCAGCTCGTTAATCACGTGTGTGATTAAGCAGTTGTCAGTTTTGAACGCAGGTGATGTTTCTTGACCCGAGAAGTGCAACGGCACTTTCATGGTGAGCTTAGTGCCAACTTCAACGCGCTGGAAGTCGATGTGTAACACGAGCTGGCGGAAGGGGTGCATTTGCACGTTACGCAGCAATACTTTGCTAGTCGTGCCATTGATTTCCATGTCCAAAATCGAAGCGTGAAATGCTTCTTTCTTCAGTGCGTGCCACAAATCATTGTGGTCCAGCTCGATTTGGGCTGGGGCGGTCTCGCCACCATAAACAATAGCTGGCGTACGGCCAGTAATGCGGAGACGGCGGCTCGCACCCGTGCCCTGCTTGGAGCGCTCAAAAGCGGTAAATTTCATAATGTTCTTCTTCTAAAAGTTAAGGTTAACGAATTAACGTAAATATTCAAAATCCACCGCGACCAGTGTGATTTTGCTTGTCTAGCTCCAGGTCCAAAACAGCACCAGCACTTAAAAAAGCGTGGGCGCGTCTTGCTCCGAGAACAAACTCATGACCGACTCGCCTTTGGCCATCCTCTGGATGGTTTCAGCCATCAGCGGGGCAACCGAGACTTGCCTAATTTTTTTGCAGGCTTTAGCAGCCTCAGATAGCGGGATTGTATTGGTGACAACGACTTCATCTAATGCAGATCCATCAATACGCTCAATAGCAGGGCCTGAAAAAATTGCATGCGTGCAATAGGCGTAAACCTGCTTCGCGCCGCGCTCTTTCAGCACTTCAGCCGCTTTAACAAGCGTACCCGCTGTGTCAATCATGTCGTCCATAATGACGCAATTACGACCTTCAATTTCGCCAATCACGTGCATCACCTCACTCACGTTCGCCTTTGGACGGCGCTTGTCAATGATGGCCAAATCGCAATTGAGTTGTTTAGCTAGCGCACGGGCGCGAACCACACCGCCGACATCGGGCGATACCACGATCAAGTCTTGATAGTTTTTGGCACGAAGGTCGGCCAGCAGCACGGGTGACGCGTAAATATTGTCGACGGAAATATCAAAAAAACCTTGAATTTGGTCAGCGTGCAAATCCATGGTCAACACATGATCAACACCGACAGTCTCTAACAAGTTGGCAATTACTTTGGCCGAAATGGGCACGCGGCTTGAGCGTGGACGGCGATCTTGCCGTGCATAGCCAAAGTAAGGGATGATCGCTGTGATTCGCTCGGCAGAAGAGCGCTTGAGTGCGTCCACCATGATGAGCAATTCCATCACGTTTTCGTTGGTCGGAGCGCAGGTCGATTGCACGACAAACACATCACGTGCACGAACGTTTTGTTTAATTTCAACAGTAACTTCGCCGTCCGAGAAACGCCCGACATCGGCAGCGCCTAGCTTGGTGCCAAGGCATTTGGCTACTTCTGCAGCGAGTTCGGGGTTGGCATTACCCGTAAAAACCAAAAAATCTGGATGGTGGCTTGACATAGCAGATCGGGTAAGTAGTTGACGAAATCGGTAGCTAAATGGCAGCTAAAACGTGGCAGGGGTGGAAGGACTCGAACCTTCGGATGCTGGAATCAAAATCCAGTGCCTTAACCAACTTGGCGACACCCCTACGGTGCAATTCTGCTGCAAATCCTACAAATCCAACCAGCTGGTAAGCTGGGCGCAGTCGTTAGATCATAAAAATCTGGAATCGGCGCAAAAACCGCACTTCCTGACCCCGTCATTCTGCCAATAAGTCCTTGGGTTTTAAACCACGATAGCGCGGTCGGTATATCAGGACATATCTGCAGTGCAACTGGCTGCAAATCATTGCAGCCAAATGGCTCTAAATACTGCTGCGAGGCGTTTGATTCAGTCCATGCAGCAAAGCCTTCGATTGTAGCAGTTTTTGTGTTTCTAGCCAAATTCGGAGAGTTAAAAACATCAGGTGTAGACACACCACTAGGCGGTTTGATGACCAAAAACTTGGATGCAATGGGCATTTTTGAGAGATTAATCGGGGTGATTTCCTCCCCAATGCCCTCGACCCAAGCATCCTGCTCATACAAAAAGAAAGGTACATCTGCGCCCAAAGTCACGCCAATGGCGGCCAATTGATCGAGCGAGAGACCCGTTTGCCAGAGTTCGTTCAAAGCCAGTAGTGTGGTGGCTGCATCAGAGGAGCCGCCGCCCATGCCCGCTTCGGATGGAATGCGTTTTTCTAGCGCGATGTGCGCCCCCAGATGACCTCGAAAAGCCACGCCCGTATGAGACTTCAAGGCCATCGCTGCACGAACGGATAGATCAATGTCAGGCAATGGTTTGCCCATTTTATTTAAATCGTTCGTGCGGGTGATACATCCATCGTCAGTCAATTCAAAGCGCAGCGTATCAAACCAGTCGATGCGCATAAAAACCGATTGCAGTAAGTGGTAGCCATCCTCTCGTCGCCCCGTGATGTGCAAAAACAGGTTTAGCTTGGCGGGGGCTTGGCGCGTAATGGTTTTTTGCGAGATGTGTGTTGGCATTTAAAATTGGCGGGCAGACTCCCCGCATTCACTTTTATTTTGATCTCGATTATGTACAAACTCGTTCTCATTCGTCACGGCGAATCCACTTGGAATCTTGAAAACCGCTTTACGGGCTGGACAGATGTCGATCTGACTCCTGTTGGCCTAGAGCAAGCCAAAGCTGCTGGCCGTGCTTTGAAAGCGGAAGGCTTTGACTTTGACGTCACCTACACCAGCGTCTTAAAACGTGCGATTCGCACACTATGGCATACCTTGGATGAAATGGATAGAACGTGGCTTCCAATGGTACACAGCTGGCGACTGAACGAGCGCCACTACGGCGGCTTGCAAGGTCTCAATAAAGCGGAAACGGCAAAAAAATATGGCGATGAGCAAGTGCTGGTGTGGCGCAGAAGTTATGACACGCCACCGCCCGTGCTGGATGTAAACGACCCACGAAGCGAGCGCGGCGACGTGCGCTACGCCAAGCTAAAACCCGAGCAGATTCCGCTCACCGAGTGCCTAAAAGACACCGTCCAGCGCGTGATGCCGCTATGGGAAGAATCCATCGCGCCCGCGATCAAGGCAGGCAAGCGCGTGGTGATTGCGGCGCATGGCAACTCTATCCGCGCACTAGTCAAATATCTGGACAACGTGTCGGATAACGACATCGTGGGCGTGAATATCCCGAACGGCAATCCGCTGGTTTATGAGTTGGATGAAAACTTGAAACCGCTAGGGAAGCGGTATTTGTTGTCCCTATGAAATAGGGGCTCTTCGGTTTTGAGTTACGCAACGAGCGAATCAGCCCTTCGCTGTGCCGCTGCAAAATCAAGGTCGCCCGAGTAAATCGCGCGGCCGCAAATCACGCCTTCAATGGCCGCGTCGTTATCGTCTTTGTGCGCTTTGCAAAGCGCATCAATGTCGGCCATGCCCGCTAAGCCGCCTGATGCAATCACAGGGATGGTGAGCGCCTGCGCCAACTTGACCGTCGCATCAATGTTGATGCCGCTCAGCATGCCATCGCGCCCAATGTCGGTGTAGATGATGGACTCCACGCCGTAGTCTTCAAATTTCTTGCCAAGGTCAATCACTTCGTGTCCCGAGAGCTTGCTCCAGCCGTCGGTGGCGACTTTGCCGTCTTTGGCATCTAAGCCAACAATGATGTGTCCCGCAAAAGCAAGGCAAGCTTCTTTGAGGAAGCCAGGATTTTTGACCGCTGCCGTGCCAATGATGACGTAACGCATCCCCGCGTCGATGTATTTTTCAATCGTGTCCATGTCGCGGATACCGCCGCCTAGCTGCACGGGGATGTCGTTGCCTACCGCAGCGAGAATAGATTTAATGGCAGAAAAATTTTGTGGTTTACCTGCAAACGCGCCATTCAAGTCGACCAAGTGCAAACGTCGCGCGCCCTTATCCAGCCACGATTTCGCCATCACAGACGGGTTCTCACCAAAGGTGGTTGATTGGTTCATGTCGCCTTGTTTGAGGCGAACGCAGTGACCGTCTTTCAGGTCGATAGCGGGGATCAAAATCATAGTTTTAAGCACCTCATCAGGGCTTCCAGTTTAAAAAATTACGGTAGAGCGCGAGGCCTTGTTCCGCGCTCTTTTCGGGGTGAAATTGTGTGGCGAAGAGGTTGTCTTTGGCAACTGCGGACGCAAACATGGCGCCGTATTGCGTTTTGCCCGCAATGTGCTGATGGTCTTTGGGCTTGGCATAAAAACTATGCACAAAATAAAAGTAACTGTCGTCGGGAACGCCCGCCCATACAGGATGTACAGCGCCGCCATGCGGAGTTTGCATCACGCGATTCCAGCCCATTTGCGGCACTTTAAAACGCGAGCCATCAGCTTGCGTTTGGCTAGCTAGGTCAAACTTTAGCACCTCACCTGCAATCAAGCCAAGTGAAGGCGTGCCAGCGGGTGAGTCACCTTCTGCGCTGTGATCTAACAACATTTGCATGCCCACACACACGCCAAAGAGCGGCTTGCTTTTTGCGGCTTCCAGCAAAGACTCCATGAGGCCAGATGCTTTGAGCTCACCCATGCAGTCCCGCATGGCGCCTTGGCCTGGGAGCACGATACGCTCGGCAGTCCTTACATCATCAGGGTTTTGCGTGATGACAACTTCATAACCTGAACCCTCGGCAGCAGCCTTGACTGCCTGCGAGACTGAGCGCAAATTGCCCATGCCGTAATCCACCACGGCGACTGTTTTACTCATGGTCATTTCCGCTGATTACAGCGAGCCCTTGGTTGAAGGAATCATGCCCGCGGAGCGCGCGTCAAACTCCAGCGCCATGCGCAGCGCACGGGCAAAAGCTTTGAACACGGTCTCGCACTGGTGATGCGCGTTCTCACCTTTTAGGTTGTCAATGTGAAGCGTCACAAATGCGTGATTGCAAAAACCTTGAAAAAATTCGTGCGCAAGCTGGGTATCGAATGCGCCAATTACGCCTGATTTAAACGGCACGTTCATTACAAGGCCTGGACGACCTGAGAAGTCAATAACCACGCGGCTTAGCGCCTCGTCCAGCGGCACATAGGCGTGACCATAGCGGCGAATGCCTGTTTTGTCGCCTACGGCTTTTGCGACGGCTTGCCCTAGCGTGATGCCCACATCTTCCACGGTGTGGTGACCGTCAATGTGCAAATCGCCCTTGGCCACAATGTCGAGGTCAATCAAGCCGTGACGCGCGATTTGGTCCAGCATGTGGTCAAAAAAGCCAATGCCCGTATTGAAGTTTGCCGCGCCCGTGCCGTCTAAATTGACGCTGACGGTGATTTGGGTCTCGGCGGTGTTGCGGGAAATAGTGGCAGTGCGTGGTGTAGTCATAAATTTAATTGAAAATTCAATCAGGAAGAGACCCTAATTCTTTTAGTAGCAAGGTATTTTCTTCGGGAGTGCCAACGGTCAATCGCAAACAATTGGCGAGCAATGGATGCATTTTAGAGACGTTCTTGACCAAAATACCGGCTGTTTTGAGTTGCTCAAAAGTAGCCGTAGCATGGTCAAAACGTACCAAAATCATATTGGCATCGCTTGGATAGGGCGTCACGTTTGGCAATTCGGCCAGCGCCGCCAGCAAGCGTTCGCGTTCTGATTTGATGATGGCGGCTTGCTCTGCAAACACGTCTTTGTGCCGCAAGGCAAAGAGTGCACATTCGGCATTCAAGCTGCTCACGTTATAGGGCGGACGCAGCTTGTCGATTTGGTCGATGAGCGCTTTGGCGCCCAGCATGTAACCCAACCGCACACCCGCGAGTCCAAATTTGGACAATGTTCGCATGAGTAGCACGTTGCTATTGGATTCAGGATCGTTGCGAATTTCATCCAACCAAGTCAAGGAAGAAAACGGCTGATACGCCTCGTCAATAACCACCATGCCACCGTAAGCACGGCACGCGGCAATGATGCTGCGGATGGTATCTGCATCCCACAAGTTAGCGGTCGGATTGTTGGGGTAGGCAATGTAGGTGATGGCGGGCTTGTTCGCCTCAATGGCGGCCAGCATGGCGGGCGTGTTCAGTTCAAAGTCTGCCGTAAGTGGTACGCCTACAAAATCCAGTCCTTGCAATTGCGCACTCATCTCATACATCACAAAGCCCGGCAAAGGGGCGAGGAGGGTATTTTTGGGCTTGTCTTTAGCTGTTAAACACGCCATAGCAAGCAGCGATATCAATTCGTCTGAGCCATTTCCCAGCATGAGCTCGTAGCCAGCGGGCATATCGACGTAGCTTTTTAGTGCGCGCTTCAAATCATCCACTTTGGAACCGGGATAGCGGTTAATGGCAACAGCCCCCAAACGCTGACCTAGTAAGGCTTGCAGCGCAGGTGACAGCGTGAATGGATTTTCCATCGCATCCAGCTTGACCATGCCGCGCGACTCTTGTACGGCATAAGCATGCATCCCTTGCACGTCTTGGCGGATGAAATCGAGCGGTGATGGGGAATCTGTTGTAGACGTCATATTGATGATTTTAAAGGGTGGTATTTTGAGTTTGCTGCATTTGCCACATTTCAGCGTACCTTCCACCAGCAGCCAAAAGTGCCGCATGGCTGCCCCGCTCAATGATGCGCCCCTTGTCCATCACCAAAATTTCATGCGCATCAATCACGGTCGACAAGCGATGCGCAATCACGAGTGTGGTTTTGTTTTGCGTCAGATTTTTAATCTCAGCTTGAATCGCACGCTCATTGGTGGTGTCGAGTGCCGAAGTCGCCTCATCAAAAATCAAAATACTCGGGTTTTTAAGCAGTGTTCTAGCAATCGCCACGCGCTGCTTTTCGCCGCCTGACAGCTTGAGCCCACGCTCGCCCACCATCGTGTCGTAGCCTTTGGGTGTGCTGGCGATGAAGTCATGAATATGCGCCGCCTTGGCCGCCGACTCAATCTGGGCTTGGCTTGCCGAGGTATCACCATACCCAATGTTGTACGCCACGGTGTCGTTAAACAGAACAGTGTCTTGCGGCACGATACCAATGGATTTGCGCAAGCTAGCTTGCGTCACGTTTTGAATATCTTGCCCGTTGATGGTGATGGTGCCACCTTGCACATCGTAAAAGCGATAAAGCAGCCGCGCCAGCGTCGACTTCCCCGAGCCCGAGCTACCTACCACCGCAACGGTTTTGCCCGCAGGGATTTCAAAACTGATGCCGTGCAGGATCGGGCGTGAGGGTTCATACGCAAATTCGACACTCGTGAAAGCCACAGCTGGCGTGCCTTGCAGCTCGATTGGTTTTGCGGATGACTTGTCCGCAATCTCACGCTCACGCTCCAAAAGCACAAACATTTTGTCGAGATCGGTCAAGCTTTGCTTAATCTCGCGGTACATCACGCCCAAAAAGTTCAGCGGCAAATACAGCTGAATCATGAAGGCGTTGACCATGACCAAGTCACCCAGTGTCATGCGCCCTGCGACCACGCCCTCGGTCGCTCGCCACAGCATGGCAATAAGTGCGACCGCAATGATGACCTGCTGCCCAATATTGAGCAGCGAAAGTGTGGTTTGGCTTTTAATCGCCGCTTGCCTGTAACTCACCAAGCTCTTGTCGTAACGCTGGGCTTCATATTCTTCGTTGTTGAAATACTTGACCGTTTCGTAGTTCAAAAGAGAGTCAATTGCCTTGCTGTGCGCCGTCGAGTCTAGCTCGTTCATCTTTTTGCGAAACTGTGTGCGCCACTCCGTCACGGTGATGGTGTACGTGATGTAGAACACAAGCGCAATGAGCGTGATGATGGCGAACCACACATCAAATTTCACGGCAAGCAGCGTGAGCACCATGACCATTTCAATCAGGGTCGGAACGATGCTGTAGAGCGAAAACGAAATCAGCGAATGCACGCCGCGTGTACCACGCTCAATATCTCGCGTCATGCCGCCCGTTTGGCGATCAAGGTGAAAACGCAAACTGAGATTGTGCAAGTGACGAAACACTTCAAGCGAAATGCTGCGGGCCGTGCCTTCCGTGGCTTTGGAGAAGATCAGCTCGCGCAGCTCGGTAAACAGCGAGGTGCACAGCCGTAGCGCCCCGTAAGCCAAGAGCAACGCCACGGGCACGACCAGCAAGGCGCGCGCGGGCGTAATGGTCATGTCGTCCACTAAAGCTTTTAGCAAAATTGGCACGCCGACGTTGGCCATTTTTGCTGCGATCATGAACGCCAGAGCTAGCCCTACGCGCCATTTGTAGCGCCAAAGATAAGGGAAAAGCCGTTGGAGCGTCGCCCAGTCAGAGCGCGGTATTGGCGGAGCGGATGGAGAAACGGGCGGCAGGTCTGAGCTACTGTGATGGTGATTGCGCATAGAGTTTGTCTTTTAAACGTCAAATATGATGGCGTTATTCGCTTATTCAATGTTTTATCCAACTGATTGTCGCTATGTCCAATAACTCGCCCGAGATCACCACGCTTCCGCAAGACAAAGAATTGGTACTCAAAGTAATTCCCATGCCAGCCGACTGCAACGCCAATGGCGATATTTTTGGCGGCTGGGTCATGGCGCAGGTCGATTTGGCTGGCTCGGTGTTACCAGCCAGACGTGCACAGGGACGTATGGCAACGGTAGCAGTGAATGAGTTCATCTTCAAACAGCCGGTGCGTATTGGTGACTTGCTGTCTTTTTATTCCGAAATCACACGCGTCGGGCGCACGTCCATCACGGTTCGCGTCGAGGTTTATGCAGAAAATCTACGCGCCCAAGGCTCGTATACCAAGGTCACTGAGGCGCAGTTGACCTATGTGGCCATTGATGAAAATGGCAAGCCTCGCGCCTTGCCCGTCGTTTGATTGGGTCGTGGCGGGGAAGGGGACTTGGCAAGCTGCCCAGTTCAGGATATAATTTGAGGCTCAGGCCCGGTAGCTCAGTCGGTAGAGCAGAGGATTGAAAATCCTTGTGTCGGTGGTTCGATTCCGCCCCAGGCCACCAGTATCTATGCGGGTTTGCAAGAAATTGCAAACCCGCATTTTTATTGTGCTGTCAACAAAGTGTATGGCTTGGATCTAGCTTGGCTGACATATCTTTATTGGCATTGTCTTGCTCAAGTCGGACATACTCGTTGCTACGAGATGAGGCGAAAATGGCCAGCAGTATGAAAGGTATGATGAAAGGTAACTTTATCAACATACCAATCAGCATTGCCACGTTATCTTCATACTTGGCAAATTTCAAAGTCAATGGCCAAACACTTAGACTTTCAATGGATGTAATGATCATTACGACTGACATCATTGCAATTGAGAAGTAAAAAAGCAAAGAATTATTTTTAATTTGCTGAGATAGGTCAGCAAATTCTTCCTCTGCTTGTATCCCATTCGGATGTGCTGTAGATACAGGAACCTGTGTGATTGTATGAGCGCGCGTTGAATAAGGCTTTAAGTACGATAAAAATTTATCCAAATGCGTATTGGATGCTTCAAGATGCACAACATCCCCATTTGATACGTACTTTTTTACTTCTTTTAGGCAGGAATAGCTTTGAAAATTAAAACTATCCCATAGACTTTTTGGTATTAATTCCACATCAGTGCTTGACATAATCGTTTGTAAATAATTTACAACTTTTTTTAATCGTACCAACGCTTGAACTGTTGTTTTGACCGTCCGATCGTCGGCGGTCAAATGCAGCACTTCAGTTAAGAGTGCTTTCCAAGTAGTTTGAAATGGGTGTTGTTCGAACTCGGTCTGCCAATGTTGCACAGCAACTCCTTTTTGCCTTAAAAAATTTACCCTGTCGAGTAAGCGCTAAGGATGTTAAATGTGTGAAGAATTGTGGCGGTGTCTTATTCGTACACAACTTATTCAGCCCTTAAAACTTTGCGTTCAGAAAAATAACGCCGATTTAAATAAATTCTAAACAATTAACATTCAATATATTTTTATTTTAACTGATAACTAAATTAGTCTAAATTAAAATTAATAATAACACTCAATATTTTTGTAACGGATGCAGAGGATGTTGCTATTACAGCAGCAATGACCGACCCTGATTCAATCCCGTTTTCGGATTCTGAGTGGCGCAAACTCGCGCCACTTATGCACATTGGCAGACCAAAAGCTGAAGTAACTAAAGAGCGAATTACTATTCGTTTGTCTCGTGATGTGGTCTCGCAATTCCGTGCGACGGGCTCTGGTTGGCAAACGCGGGTTGACAGTGCTCTGAGGCAATTTGTATCTGAGCATCGTCTCTCTGCTTAAGAAGGTTTAACTGTCAACAAAGTGTCAACGGGGTAGCCAAAAAACACATATCTATTGCTGGAGTAATTCTTTTTCCACCTACGAAAATCATGTAATGCATGGTTATTGAACCCTTTAAAAGGGACTGAAAACCCTTGTGTCAGTGGTTCGATCCCGCCTGACTGGGCTTTTTCTTGTCCGTTTGTTACTGATTGCGAAGTCTTGTAAAGTGGTCAACGCGACGCGTTTAGCAGGCGTTGTATAGTGAGCTCGAACAACAAAGGAACAGTCATGAAGCTCTCCACAAAATTATTGGCAGTTAGTTTGATCGGTGCCGCGAGTCTTACCGGCTGTATTGTGGCACCGCCCCAGCCCGTCTATTCGCCGCAGCCGGGATACTCCTATACCCAGCCAGTTGCACCTCCTCCAGCTGTAGTTTATGTACAGCCAGCCTATGCAGCGCCTGCCATTGGCTTTGTTTGGGCATTCCACCCGCATTTTGGTTATGGCTACTACCATCCCAACCGCGGCTGGGCTCGTGGCTGGCGTTAATCCCAATCCTTCCGGGCGCTTACTCAGCAGTAATGCCGCCCGCCTTGATGGTTTTTGCCCATAGCGCCGTCTCTAGCTTGACCAGCGCAGCTAATTGTTCCGGGCTGGCATAACGCAGCTCCACACCCGCTGCATCGGCACGTGTTTTGGTCTCTGGCAGCTCTAAAGCGGACTTGATTTGAGCACTTAGTTTTGCCACCACATCGGCTGGTGTGGCAGCTGGCGCGAAGATGCCGATCCATGCCTCTAGCTCAAAACCTTTGAGTCCTGCCTCTGCAGTCGTTGGCACATTGGGCAACAGCGGATGACGCGACTTACCCGCCACTGCCAGCGCTTTGAGCTTGCCTTGCTGAATTTGCCCCATCACCGAGGGCGGCGTCGTGATAAACACCTGCACTTGCCCCGAGAGCACGTCCTGCAAGGCAGGGCCTGATCCGCGGTACGGAATATGCACCATGCTCGTGCCCGTTTGCTGTTTAAAAAGTTCCGTGCCCAGATGCGATAGCGAGCCGCTGCCTTGGCTTGCGTAACTCAGCTTGCCAGGATTCGACTTGAGGTACTTAATGAATTCCATCAAGTTATTGGCAGGAACCGATGGGTGCACCGCAATCACATTGGTCGCAATGGTGATGAGCGCCACAGGTGCAAAATCCTTTTGCGCCCAAGGCAAGTTGGCCGCGAGACTTGGATTGCCCGTGTGATACGCCGAGTACGAATTTAGTAGCGTGTAGCCATCCGCTGCCGCGCGTGCCACATAGCTGTATGCCACGTTGCCACTGCCGCCGCCTCGGTTGTCCACCACCACCGATTGCTTGGTCACTTTGGCGAGCGAGTCCGACAAAATCCGCGCCGACGCATCCACAAAGCCGCCGGGAGGATTGGGCACGACGAGCGTGATCGGTTTGCTGGGGTAGTTGGATGCCATGTTTGACGATGTCATCTGCGCTAGGCCTTGCTGGATAAGGCTTGCAGAGACAATGATTCCGCAAGTCAATACGGATAGGGCTTTAGTGAACATGGAAATCCTCTCAAAAAATAAACAAACGATCAGGCTTTACATCACGTGTAAGCCGCCATCAACCATCAAGGTGGTACCCGTTATGAAGGAGGCTTCGCTGCTGGCTAACCACAAAACGGGATAGGCAATCTCTTCTGGCGTAGCCCAACGTGCCAAGAGCGATGTGGCTTGGCGTTCGGTTTTAAGTTGCTCGATAGGTTTGCCCACGGCCTGCGCTTTTTTGACATGAAAGTCGGTCAACGTTGAGCCTGGACACACCGCATTGGCGCGAATACCGTAAGGCGCTTCCTCACACGCCAAGGTACGCGTCAATGCGAGCAGCGCGGCTTTGCTGGCATCGTAGAGCCCCATACCCTTGCGACCCGTCACGGCATAACACGACGACACATTCACGATGCTGCTGCCTTTGCTTTTACGCAGAGCTGGCAAAGCAGCACGGCAAAAATTGGCCGCACCCACAAGGTTTACGCCTAGCAAGGCGTGCCACTCCTCAGGAGAGGCATCCGCTAGGGCGCTGGTATTGCGCATCGCCGCGTTGTTGATCAGCGTATCCACATGACCATGTGCTTGCAAAGCCATAGCCAGTGCGGCCTCTGCGGCATCAGGATGGGCAATATCGGCAACAAAATACGCGACTTGTGAATTGGCGTGTGCCGTGCGAATAGCTGCGCACGTGGTTTGCAGAGCAGCTTCATCTCGATCCACCAAAGTAACAGCCGCGCCTTCTGCGCAAAACAAAAGGGCAATCGCCGCACCAATGCCTGCGCCGCCGCCCGTGATGATGGCTGATTTGCCGCTGAGTCGATTCATTAATCCGCCCTAGCGCCCGTGGCTTTAATCACTTTGCCCCAGCGCACGATTTCGGTTTTGATCCACGCCGCAAAATATTCGGGCGTGCTCGCCACAAAATCAAACTCCATGCCGAGCAGTTTTTCTTTAATCTCAGGTGAGTTCAAAATTTTGACAATCTCTTTGTTGTAGCGATCAATGATGGGGCGCGGCGTGCCGCCTGCTGCCAAAAAGCCAATCCACGCCGTGCCAATTAAATCGGGGTAGCCAGACTCAATCATGGTGGGAATGTTCGGGGTGCTGGCCATGCGTTTTGCACCCGAAGACGCAATTAAACGCAGACGGCCTTCTTTGGCAAATTGCTGCACGTTGCCGGGTACAAAAAAACCAGTTTGCACGCTGCCGCCAATCAGGTCGGTGACCGCAGGCGCTGTGCCTTTGTACGGGATGTGCGTGATGTCCACGTGCGCGGCTAATTTCAGCATCTCCATCGTCAAGTGCGAAGCGCTGCCGACCGAGATAGACGCGTAAGAAATCTTGCCAGGCTGCGCCTTAGCAAGCGCCACCAGCTCGGCAACCGTGTTGACGGGCAGCTTGGGATTGACCGCCAAGTATTGCGAAGCCGTGACCGCCAACGTGATCGGAGTAAGGTCGCGAACGGGGTCAAACGGCATCTTGTCAAACAGCGAAATGTTGACGGCAATCGGCGCGTTGTAGCCAACTAAAAGCGTGTGACCATCGGGCGCAGATTTCGCCACGAAATCCGCACCGATATTGCCGCCCGCGCCCGCTTTGTTTTCTACGACCACGGGTTGGCCGATAGCCTCTTGCAGCTTCGGTGCAATCAAACGCGCCACCACATCGTTGGTGCTGCCAATAATGGGAACGATGATCCGCACGGGTTTGGTGGGTGACCATTCCTGCGCAAGCACATTGCCCGCTAGGCCAAGTGCAGCAAGACTTGCAGAGGCAATGAGCCCACAAGCCAATCTGGATGTGGCCTGCAGACGAGTGGTGTGTAGAGTTTTCATATTAGATAGAGTAAATCGGCTTGCCTGCCACGTTTTCAATTTTGTCGCGTGCCCACGGTTTAGGGTCAAGCTCTTTAGGTAGCATCACGCCCGCAGCCCTGACTGAATGCGACGCTGCAGCCAGTGCAGGTGGTTCAATGCCATTGGCTAAACCAAGCGCAGCCTCTTGCAACATACGCCGCGCCATCACGATGCCTTTGTCGGTGGAGAGCAGTCGCTCTGCGGTGCGATCTTGAATCGCGCCCATGCTTTCTTGCAGCGACGCGTCTTGTTCTGAAAAGCCAAAAATGCCGCTGTACGAGCGCTTGTCTTTTTGTGCGGCGCGGTCAATCAAATAGTCGTTGTCTTTGTTCTTCATCGGACGCCAAGTCATGGGCTGTCCCTCGGGCGGTGCTTCGTATTTCACGTGAATGCCAAAGCCCGCTTTCATCTCGCCAAGCTCGTGCTCAGATAGCGGCTGATCAGGGCGATAGTTGATGCTCCACGCCCAGCAGTTTTCGTTGTCCGCAGGTACCCACACGTGACCGCCCAGCGAGTGATCGCCAAACGGCGGAATCAAGGTAAACCACGGAAAGATGAACTGCGTGATGCGCCAGTAATACGTATCTGCCACGCCTTCGCTGTTGAGGTCGCCGTTCCTGCGGCCATACAGCGTCAGGCCTGCCGCAGTTTGCTCAATCTCAAACACCACGTTGCCGTCGGCCTTGATGTAGTCCAGCGCCTTCACGCCTTTGTGCATCGGGTCGATGTCCACTTCGTATTTATGAACGTAAGACACATGCGCCGTGTCGATGCCGCCTTCAATCGCTTGCAAATAATTGCTTTGCTGCAAACGGCGACTCACAAACACATGGCTGGCTGGCAAGGTACACCACTCAAGGGCTGGCGGCTCGGGCTGCTGCCCAGCCTTACCCATAAAGGCCCACACGATGCCGCCGCGTTCAACGCACGGATAGGCCGTAATACGCATGCGCTCCATCACCTGCGCTTGCCCTTTGGCAGATGGCACATCTACGCAAGCGCCTGTGCGGTCAAACTTGAGCCCGTGGTACGAGCAGCGGAGGCCGCATTCCTCGTTGCGCCCAAAAAACAGTGAGACGCCGCGATGCGTGCAAAACTCCGAGATCAGCGCAGCCACGCCTTCGCTGTCGCGAAACGCCAAGAGCTTCTCACCCAAAATCTTGACGCGAACAGGCGCACCGTCAGGCTCTTTAATTTCGTCAGAGCCAAGAATAGGAACCCAATAGCGGCGCATCAAATCGCCCATGGGCGTGCCTGCGTTGGTTTGGGTCAGTAGGTCGGAGGTTGTTTGGTCCATGAGGAAATCATACATAGCTAAGATGCTAAAAAACTCCTGAAAGATTGTTTTAGGCAGAGTTGTTGCAATTCGATTACAAATAAACTGGAGGAGTCCATGTCGCACGCACGCACAGCCGTATTGACCTCACTGGCCATGCTCGCCCTCGGCGGGGTGATTGGCTTGTTGTTGCCAGGGCTTTCTGCGCCGCCTTTGTTGGGCTCCGTTTTGATGCTCGGCGCTGGCATCGCATGGGGCATTTATTCTTTACGCGGGAAGGGCGCAGGCGACCCTCTTCAGGTCACTGCTGGGAACTTTCTGCGTGCAGCCCCTTTGGCGGCAGGCTTGAGTTTATGGATGATGGATAGCGCCTCGCCTGATCGTGCTGGATTTTGGTACGCCGTTTCCTCGGGGGCATTGGCCTCAGGTATCGGCTACGCCATTTGGTACACCGCATTGCCCGCACTCAAGGCAACCAACGCGGCAACCGTGCAATTAAGTGTTCCCGTGATTGCCGCCTTGGGAGGCGTCTTGTTTCTTGGGGAGTCCTTGACCCTGCGTTTAGTACTTGCATCCCTCGCCATATTGGGCGGTATTGCGCTGGTCATTTTGGTGAAGCGGGATTCAAGTTCCGATCCGCAAAAATTTGACTAAATATGCTTGGCATATGAACAGGAGAAGCTTAGTTGGTAGCGGAAGTGGCAGCTGGATTGATAATGAAATTCAAGATTACGCCGCAGGTTTTGCGGCTATGACTTACCTTACCATTTACTGTAGTCAACGATCATATAATTTATTCTTGGGCAGTGTTGCACTGCTACATTTAATCTTATTTTGGAGAGTATTAATATGAACCTTCATACTGCACGCAGTTTCACCTCTGCCGCTTTTGTTGCGCTTAGCTTGACGCTGTCTTCGGGTGGTGTCTTGGCTATGCAGATATTTGTTAAAACGATCACCGGAAAAAAAATTGTCATTGATGTTCAGCCTAGCGATACTATTGAAGGGATTAAAGTGAAAGTACAAGACAAGGAAGGTAATCCACCCGACACCCAAAGACTTATTTTTAATGGGAAGCAGCTTGAAGATAATCGTACGGTGGCCGATTACAACATCCTAAAAGAAAGCACACTTCACTTGATGATTCTTCGTAAGTAGAGTGCAATAGTCCATCACGCGCCCAAAATCTTCCCAAGCGAGAGGTGGTCTCGCACTAGCTTGTCAACACGCCCCAGGCTTTTGAGTCATGCTAAAACATCAGCGTCAATAAAAGCGTCACCCCTGCCATTTGTTAATTCGCTAGTTAATGTCTTAGGAATGTCCGAGTAGTCAATTTCCGCGTTGGGAATTTATTCCAGCGCAGCCAACTCGGTAACTTGCATGGGGGCGGTCTTGATGCGAGTGAACCTGGCGACCTTGGTGAGGGCTGTTTTTTTCATAAATTCGATTCGCAATCAAAAACGAATCCTAAACCCTCTCAACAATAGTCGCAATCCCCATACCCGCACCCACGCACAGCGTCGCCATGCCGTAGCGCAGTTTGCGGCGGTGCAGCTCGTCAATCAGCGTGCCCAAAATCATCGCGCCTGTGGCGCCCAGCGGATGCCCCATTGCAATTGCCCCGCCGTTGACGTTGACATTGTCGTGTGGCACGTTCATCTCTTTCATAAAGCGCATGGCGACTGCTGCAAAGGCTTCGTTGATCTCAATCAGGTCGATTTGATCCATCGTCATCCCTGCTTTGGCAAGTGCTTTGCGCGCCGCAGGCATAGGCCCTGTCAGCATGATGGTGGGGTCTGCACCCGATAGTGCTGCCGAGACGATACGGGCTCTAGGCACGAGTTTATGTGCCTTGCCAGCCGATTCACTGCCAATTAACACCGCCGCTGCGCCGTCCACAATGCCCGACGAATTGCCCGCGTGGTGCACGTGAAGGATACGCGCCACTTCTGGATAACGCGCCAGCGCCACAGCATCAAATCCGGCTGCGCCCATTTGCTCAAACGCAGGACGCAACGCGGCAAGGCCTTCTAGCGTGGTCTGGGGTTTGATGAATTCGTCCGCGTCCAAAAGCACAAGACCCTGCGCATCTTTCACAGGCACGATGGATTGTTTGAAGTAGCCCGCATCCCGCGCAGCCGCCGCTCTGCGCTGGGACTCTAGCGCGTAGGCGTCCACGTCGGTGCGGCTAAAGCCTTCGATGGTGGCAATCAAGTCTGCGCCAATGCCTTGCGGCACAAAGTGCACTGCGCGGCTGGTCTCGGGGTCTTCAAACCAAGCGCCGCCATCTGAGCCAATGGGCACACGGCTCATGGACTCCACACCGCCTGCCACCACCAAGTCTTCCCAGCCCGAGCGTACCTTTTGCGCCGCCATGTTGACGGCCTCTAAACCCGATGCGCAAAAACGATTGATTTGCACGCCCGAAGCGCGGAAGTCCCAGCCCGCCTTGAGCGCCGCAATTTTTGCAATCACCGAGCCTTGTTCGCCTACAGGCGACACCACGCCCATCACCACATCGTCTACAGCGGCGGTGTCAAAGTCGCTGCGACGCTGTAGTTCAGTCAAAACACCCGTCAACAAATTGATGGGCATGACCTCGTGCAAACTGCCGTCCTTCTTGCCTTTGCCACGCGGCGTGCGAATCGCGTCATAAATAAATGCTTCGGTGTGTTGCCTGGTCATTGAGTGTTCTCCCTAGTGCTATTTGATTGGAAATGAGTATATTGATCCAATATGATCCCACGCACCTTATTTACCCGAGATCACGAGTCCTACCGCGACTCGTTCTGCCGCTTCTTGGCTAAAGAAGTCGCGCCTTTTCATGCCCAGTGGGAGGAGCAAGGGCATGTTGATCGCGAGGTCTGGCGCAAGGCCGGCGCGAATGGTTTTTTGTGCATGTCGATGCCCGAGTCATATGGCGGTTCCGAGGCTGACAAGCTATACAGCATCATTCAAACGGAAGAGTTGGCGCGAGGCGGTTTTAGTGGCATTGGCTTTGGGCTGCACAACGAAGTCGTCGCGCCTTACATCTTGCGTTATGGCACTGATGCGCAAAAGACGCAGTACTTACCGCGCATGGCCAGTGGTGAGATGATGGGTGCGATTGCGATGACTGAGCCCTCGGCGGGCAGCGATTTGCAAGGCATTAAAACGACCGCACTCAAGCAATCTGACGGTACGTATCTGTTAAATGGCAGCAAGACTTTCATCACCAACGGCCGGCTATCGGACGTGGTTATCGTGGTGGCAAAAACCAATCCAGCGCTAGGCGGCAAGGGCACGAGCTTGTTGATGCTGGAGACGGGCACGGCAGGCTATGAAAAAGGAAAGCCTCTTAAAAAATTAGGGCTGAGAGCGCAAGACACTTGCGAGCTCTTTTTTAACAACGTGAGATTGCCAGCAGATGCTGTGCTGGGCGGCGAGGCACACGAGAATAAAGGCTTTGTCTGTCTGATGCAGCAGCTACCGTGGGAGCGTTTACTCATAGCCATTGGCGCAGTCGCCGCGTCAGAGGCGGCCCTTGATTGGACGATCGCCTATGTGCAAGAGCGCAAGGTATTTGGACAAGCCTTATCAAGCTTTCAAAACACGCGCTATAAGCTTGCCGAGCTGCAAACTGAAGTGCAAGTGGCGCGTGTGTTTGTCGATAAATGTGCCGAGCTACTGCTCGAGGATAAATTGGACACGCAAACTGCCAGCATGGCAAAGTACTGGACGACCGATTTGCAAGGCAAGGTCATGGACGAGTGCCTGCAACTGCACGGCGGCAATGGCTTTATGTGGGAGTACCCGATTGTCAGAGCCTACGCCGATGCACGCGTGCAGCGCATTTATGGCGGCACTAACGAAATTATGAAAGAGGTGATTTCGCGCGGGATGGGGCTGAAGTAAATCCTACCCCAGTGTCCGCTTCCACAGCGAAAACAAGCGCTCCCAATGCCGTTCTGCTGCCGCTTGGTTATAGATCGGGCGCTTGGGGAACGCAAAGCCGTGTTCGCAACCACCGTACCACTCGATGCGGTGCGGCGTGCCATCTTTTGTAAGTTTGTCTTCAACCAATTTGATCTCGGCTGGTGACGCCCATTTGTCGATTTCGGCGCAGGCGATATAGGTTTCGCATTGAATGGGCGCGGCCATCTGGTGCGGCGAATCGGGCTGGTCGGTCACCATACGGGCAGGGTAAATGGCGGCAATGGATTTGAAGCGATCTGGATAGGTCGCAGCGGCTGCAAATACAAACGGACCGCTCATGCAATAGCCCAGACCTGAGATGCGCGCCCTATCTGCTTCTGGCTGCGCATCTAAAAACTTGAGCATCGCGGCAGTGTCAGCGGTGATGAGCGCGTTGGAGATCGAGCCCATGTACCCGAACATTTCAGCCATCGCAGGCTCGGTACGTTCTTTGAGGAAATAGTCGCGAGAAGTGCGGTAATACAAATTGGGTAACACCACGTAGTAGCCCACAGCGGCAATGCGCCGCGCCATATCCCGCAGTTCTTCGCGGTAGCCAGGCGCATCCATATAAAACAGCACCACAGGGTGCGGGCCGCCTTCATCTGGATAAACCACGAAGCTGTTCATCGCGCCGTCGGCTGTGGGAATGTCTAAGTGTTTTTCGATCATGAAATGTCCTTATGGGTTGAAGCATTTATTATCGAGTGCATGACTACCTCCAATCGCCCCTTTCATCACCTGCCAGACAAATCACAATTCACGCTGGATTGGGATGGACACACCGCATGGGTGGACTACGACGCTAGAGGCAGTGTATGGTATCTCTTGCACGCCGAAGTGCCTGCAGCCCTTCGTGGACAAGGCGTGGGGCAGGTCTTGGTTGAAAAAACGTATGCATACCTGCGTGAGCATGAAATCCAATCTGTGCCCGTTTGTTCGTATATTCAAGCGCTGGTTAAGCGTCATGAATTCTCGTCTGCACGGGAATGACGAATCCTTTTTAGAAAGCAGAACATGACTCAACTACTCGGAGTTCAAACCGCCAAAGCCACACCCATGCCGATGGAGGGCAAACGCGTGATGACGGCGATTCGTAAAACGGCGAGGCTTGGTGATGTGGCGGTTGTACCGATGGGCTTAGCGGGCGACGAGCAAGCCAATCCGGATGTACACGGCGGCCTTTCAAAAGCGATTTACGCCTATCCATCCGAGCACTATGAGTTCTGGCGAAAAGCTAGGCTGGATAAAGGCTTGGGGCTCATTGATGACACGCTTCCCTTTGGCTCAATGGGCGAAAACCTGACGCTCTTTGGCTTGTTAGAAAACCAAGTGTGGGTAGGCGATGTGCTGGAATTTCCGAATTGCACACTGCGTGTCACCGACCCGCGTGAGCCGTGTTTTAAGTTCAACGCCACCATGGGATTCAACACCGCAGCCAAGGCGATGGCGCAAAGCGGTTTTTGTGGCTTCTATCTTGCCGTGGACAAAGCAGGAACGATTGCCGCAGGCGAATCTTTCAAACTCATAGCCGGCTCACGGCAAATGAGCATTCCGTCTAGCTTCGCGCGCAAGATGAGGCGGCTGTCTTAGCGCCAATTTGATGAAGCTGCCGCAATTACTGAAAGAGGTGCGCAGTTGTACCGCTTGCGCGGCGCACTTACCGCAGGGCGTGCGCCCTGTGTTGCAAGTCAGTTCAAACGCCCGAATCTTGATCGTCGGCCAAGCGCCAGGACGCAAGGTGCATGAGAGTGGTGTGCCGTTTGATGATGCTAGTGGAGAGCGACTCCGTGCTTGGATGGGCGTGACGCGTGAGCAGTTTTATGACGCGAGCATCACCGCGATTTTGCCCATGGGCTTTTGCTACCCAGGCACAGGCAAATCGGGCGACCTACCGCCGCGCAAAGAATGCGCGCCGCTGTGGCGTGAGCAGCTACTTGCCGCCATGCCGAACATTCAACTCACGCTAGTGATTGGTCAGTACGCGATGGACTGGCACATGAAGGAGTCGCAAGCCAGCACGCTGACTGAGACGGTAAAAGGATGGCGTGACCATCATTCCAGCGTGTTGCCGCTACCGCATCCCAGCCCGCGTAACAACATCTGGCTCAAAGCCAATCCTTGGTTTGTAGCGGACGTAGTGCCTGCTCTGCAAAAACGCGTGGCGAGGCTGTTAGGTTAAACCCCCGACAGCGCCCGCATCTCAGCGTACAAATCCGCCTTGCCTTCAAAGCCAATACCCGCGAGGCTTGGCAGTATGACGTAGCCGTTGTCGACTTTGACGCCATCAGGGAATCCGCCGTAGGGTTGGAACAGATCTGGGTACGACTCGTTGCCGCCAAGCCCAAGCCCTGCCGCTATGGCGAGCGACATTTGATGGCCGCCGTGCGGAACGCAGCGCGTTGGTGACCAGCCGTATTCTTTAAGCATGTCCAGCGTGCGCAGATATTCAACAAGGCCGTAGCTGAGGGCGCAATCAAATTGCAGATAGTCGCGGTCTTTGCGCATGCCACCGTGGCGGATCAAATTGCGGGCGTCTTGCATGGAAAATAAATTCTCACCTGTCGCGAGTGACCCGCTGTAAGCCTCGCCCAGCTTGGCTTGCAGCTCATAGTCGAGTGGGTCACCCGCTTCTTCGTACCAAAAAAGTGGGTACGCGGATAGCGCTTTGCCGTAGTCGATTGCCGTCTTCAAATCGAATCTGCCATTCGCATCGACCGCCAGTTGCTGGCCTGGTGAGAGCATCTTCAGCACAGCTTCAATACGCGCGCAATCTTCAGCTAGCGGTGCGCCACCAATTTTCATTTTGACGACCGAGTAGCCACGATCAAGATAGCTTTGCATCTCGTCCTTAAGGCCTTGAATGCCCTTGGTCGGTTGGTAGTAACCACCCGCCGCATAGACGAACACGCGTGGGTTGGATTTGCCATTTCCATACTTTTGCGCCAGCATGTCGTGTAGCGGCATGTCGGCAATCTTCGCCACCGCATCCCAGACCGCCATGTCAATCGTGCCCACCGCAACCGAGCGTTCGCCGTGTCCGCCTGGCTTTTCGTTGGTCATCATGCAGACCCAAATTTTGTGTGGATCGAGGTTATCGCCTGCGTCGTTCAAAAGACTTTTTGGGTTGTTGTTGGATGCTTCGATCACACGCGGAATAAAGCGCTCACGCATCAATTGTCCTTGGCCGTAGCGCCCGTTGGAATTGAAGCCGTAACCAATGACGGGTTTGCCATGGCGCACCACGTCCGTGACCACAGCAACAAGGCTGAGCGTCATTTTGGAGAAGTCGATATAGGCGTTGCGGATGTCCGATTTGATGGGACGAGTGGATTCGAGAATGGCTGTGATTTTCATGATGATTTTTTTGGTTAAAGCTATGTATTACAAAGACGAGCCACCGCAAATTTGCAGGTTTTGCCCTGTGATGGCAGCGGCTTCGTACGAGAGTAAATAAGCGATGAGCGATGCCACTTCTGCAGGTTCGATGTAGCGACCAATGGGCGGCAGTTTGGGCGCGCTACTTGTTCGTGATGGGTGAGCCAGCATCGCCGTTTGCGTAGCAGCAGGAGACACAACATTCACCGTCACGCCATGCGGCGCAAGCTCTGCCGCCCAGCTGCGCGAGAGTGCAATCAGCGCGGCCTTGGCAGCGGCATACTGACTGCGAAGCGCCATGCCGTTTGCCACGCGGCTACCCAGCATGACGATGCGGCCGTGTTTGGCTGCTTGCATGGATGGCGTGAGCGCTTGCGCAATTTGCGTTGCCACTTCGACATGCAAGCGCCACATGGCTGCGCCGTCTACTACTTTTAAGTCGGCGAGCGAGCCCGTGTACATCTGCCCAGCGGCATGAATAAATGCTCCGAAAGCCCCACCCGCTGTGGCTTGCAGCAGGGCCGATAACGCGGATGTGTCCATTAAATCAATCGCGACGGATTCAAAATTCGCGTGCTCGATTTGCGCCACGTCTCTATCCCAACCTGCTACATGCCAGCCGTTATCTAACAAATGCTTGGCAGTTGCCAGCCCAATGCCTGAGCTGCTGCCCGTCACGATTGCCGTTTTATTCAGCACGGATGCCGCCTTCAGTAATAATTTTTTGCGATTGCGCCATATCGTTCTTTTGGAACTTGGCGAAATCGTCGATCGATCCGCCGCCCACTAAAAGCCCATTACCAATCAGCTTCTCGCGCATCTCACCCGCCAGCGCTTTATTGATTTCAAAGTTAAGTTTTTGCGCAATATCGGCAGGCAACTTAGTAGGTCCCCAGACGGCGTACCAGCTGTAGAACTCATAGCCAGCAAGGCTTTCAGCCACGGTGGGCACTTCGGCAAGCGTGGAGACACGATTGCTGGACGTGACCGCCAGCACCTTCAACATGCCTTGTTTGTAGTAATTGAATGAACCCAAAATCGGATCAACAAAGCCGCTAATTTGCCCGCCAATTAAATCTTGAAACGCAGGCGCTGTGCCTTTGTAGGGGACGATCAAAAAATCCAGTTTGGCTGAGCGGCGCAACAGCTCGGTCGATAAATGCCCTGCCGATCCCGTCGAGCCAATCGCGAACGAGAGCTTGCCAGGATTGGCTTTGGCATAAGCGACCAGTCCTTTGATGTCGTTAAACGGCAAGTTCTTATTGACGGCAACCGACAGCGGTGCTTTAGCCACCAAGGCCACGGGCGAAAAGTCGCGCACCACGTCATACGGCGGTGCTTTGACCGTCATGGGCGCTGTCGTAAAAGTCGAAGCGTTAAAGAGCAGCGTATAGCCGTCCGCTGACGCTTTTGCCACCGCATCGCCGCCAATAAAACCATTGCCGCCGGGCTTGTTTTCCACGACAAAGCTTTGCCCTGTTTGCTCGGATAACTTTTGCGCCAGCATCCTGCCCACGGTGTCTAACGTGCCGCCAGGTGGAAACGGAATGATGAATTTGACGGTGCGATTAGGCCATGCGGATGTGGTCTGCGCGTAGGCGGATATGCCCTGCAGGCCAAGCGTAGCAAGGGCTGTAGCAAGAGCGATTTTGAAAAATGATTGGCGTTTCATGATTTCTTCCTTAGCTTTTTAGCAGTCCTGCATTCGCCAAAGCTGCACGGATGATGTCCACTTCCTCTTTGGATGGTGCATGCGTTGGAGGACGCACATGGTCGCTCTTAATCACGCCTGCCAGCATCATCGCCGTTTTCATGCGGGCATGCGCTTCGCCTGTGGGTTCGCCGTTGCCGTACACCGCTTCTTTGATGGGCGTAATCAGCGCTTGAATACGCATCGCCTCGTTCAAATCGCCGCGCTTCACAGAGGCTAGGAGGTCGATGATGAGCTGTGGAATGCAGCTAGCAAATCCGACTAGCGCACCGTCCACGCCTTGCACCATTGAGGCAAGCAAGTATTCGTCGTGGCAAGTCAAAATCATTTTGCTTGGGTCGGCATCGCGCACGGCTTTGATGTCGCGTGCGTATTTGCTCATCTCGCGCTGCCCGACTTTAAAAGCCTTCACGTAAGGCAAACGCGCCAAGTCCGCCATCAGCTTGGACGAGTACGAAGCCTTGGTCCATGCGGGATAGACGTGAGCGATGAGATCGAGTTTGCTGGCTTGCCAAATGGCATCGAAGTAGGCAGTGGCGTGATCGGGCAAAAAGCCAAAGCGCAGCCAGTGGTGCGGTGGCATTACGTCGAGTGCAGCAGCGCCTGCCGCTGCTGCGAGGCGGGCATGCTCGGCAGCTTCGGTGAGGCCTTCGCAGACGATGGAGGAAATCACGGGGCATTTGCCCTTCAGCTCATCCGCCACGATGCGCGTGACTTCGGCTCGTTCCAAAGGAGTCAGCGAAAACACTTCGCCCGTGTGGCCGTTCGTCATCACCGCGACGACGCCCTCGTGGCCGGCCAGCCACGATGCCAAGCGGCGCAGCTCAGCTTCGTCGATGCTGTTGTCGGTTTTGAACGGGGTCGAGATGGCGGGGATAATGCCGCGATAGTTTTCAATAGTTTGCAAAATGTTCTCCTTAAAAATAACAAGCTGTATTGTGAAAGCCAAGGCACGCCCATGTCCAATACTCAATTGACATACAACTATGTTTAAAACAATCAATCGCCCGCTCGACTTGGAATGGCTAGAAGATTTAGAAGCCGTCGCGCATTGGCGTAATTTTTCTAAAGCCGCTGCAGCGCGAAATATGGCGCAGCCTGTGCTGAG
>CANFCG010000009.1 GCA_947445115.1 Comamonadaceae bacterium
AATCCACCCGAGGTGAGGGCAACCAAAATCAGATGCCAGTTTTCGATAAAAAATTTCACGCTGTCGCTTTCTAAAAAAAGGCAAAAAATCTTGCACAGCCCCCATTTTAGAATGCACCGAGACACAACCCAAGCGATAGCCAAAATATCCCTAAAAGAAAGAAACACCATGAGCACCGAAAATCTACAAAGCGAGCTACTCATTCGGCAAATGGTGGAGCGCTGGGCGGTCTGGCGTGACGCAGGCGATTGGGAGCGCTTTGCGACCGTCTGGCACAAAGACGGTGTGATGATGGCGACGTGGTTTCAAGGGCCGTTCAAAGAGTTCATCCGCGTGACACAAGAGGGCTGGGTCAAGGGCGTGAGCATTCTGCACTTTTTGGGCGGTTCGGCGATTGAGTTGTCAAAGGACGGCACGCGTGCGATTGCGCAAACCAAGATGACGATTTCGCAGCGCGGCATGGTGGAGGGCGAGGACGGACAAGTCTTGTGCGACGTGGTCTGCACAGGGCGCTTCTATGATTTCGTCGTCAAAGAGCAGGGCGAGTGGAAGCTCTTGCATCGCCAACCCATCTACGAAAAAGATCGAATTGACCCTGTGGATTCAAGCGCCACCCTCAAGCTGGATAAAGAAAAACTGGCGACCTTCCCAGAGGGTTACCGCCACCTTGCTTATATTCAAACCCGCATCGGCTACACGGTCAAGATGGACATGCCGATGCTCAAAGGCGATGCCGTGCAAAGCCTTTACCGGCGTGGGGCTGCGTGGTTGGCGGGTGGTGAGTTGGTGCGATGAACTATTGCCTAACCCGCCGCCAAGCCATAGCCAGTATGGCCTGCACGTGTGCCATTCCTTTTGCGACGGCGCAAAGTAGCTTTCCAAACAAGCCGCTCAAAGTCATTGTCCCCCAGCCACCTGGCGGAGGATTTGACTTTGTCGGGCGTATGCTGGGCGAGCGCCTAGGCAAGCAGCTTGAGCAAAGCATCGTTGTGGAAAACCGGCCTGGTTCGGGCACGCTGGTCGGGACAGATTTGGTGGCGAAGGCCACGCCCGACGGCTACACGATGCTCGTGGGCTCGGTCTCCAACATGGCGCTGAATATGGGTTTGTACGCGAACCTACCTTACGACAGCCTGCGTGATTTTGAATTAGTAGGTTTAGCCAGCAGCTACAGCTACACTTTGATTGCGCGCAAAGATTTTCCGTTTGCCTCGCTTAAAGATTTGATTGCTTTTGCCAAAGCGAATCCTGGCAAGCTGAGCTACGCATCGGGCGGCAATGGCTCGGGGCAGCATGTGCTGGCGGCTGCGCTGTGGTACTTGGCGGGCGTGGAACTGATTCATGTGCCGTACCGAGGCGCGCAAGCGGCATATCAAGATTTGCTAGGTGGTCGCGTCGATGTATTTTTTGATTTGGCACCTACCGCTCGCGTGCAAGTGGACGCGGGCAATGTGCGGGCACTGGCGACATCAGGCGCCAATCGCAACACGATGCACCCTGATGTGCCAACCCTTATAGAGACTGGCGTGACGGGCAATGCGGGGTTGGAGTTAGAGTCGTGGTTTGGTTTGTTCGTGCCTAGCAAAACGCCTGTAGGTGTGCTGCAAAAACTGCGAGCGGAGCTGGCAAAAGTAATCGAAGCACCAGAACTTGTGGCGATGTTTTCTAAGGCGGGCGGCAGATCGCTTGCTTTAAGCGTGGAGCAAGCCAACACTTTGATCAAGCGCGATGTCGAACGCTGGAAAAAATTAATTAAAGCCATGGGAATAAAACCAGAATGAAACTGCTACCTGCCCGCCAAGCCTTATCCACATTGACCTTCGGGCTTGCCCTGCTGGTAAGCACCTACCCATCTGCTGCGCGGGTCACTCGCATTGTGATTGATGAGACGTTGCCGTCAGCCAGTAACTCAGCCTACGAAGAAGTCGCAGGCCGTGCGTTTGGCGAACTCGACCCCAAGCTCAAGCAAAACGCCATCATTCAAGACCTCAAGTTAGGACTTGATAAGGACGGTAAGGCGCGTTATGTCGCGTCATTCTTAATTCGCAAGCCCAAGGACATGAGCAAGGCCAGCGGCCTCATGTGGCACGAAGTGCCGAATCGTGGCAATGTGTACGCGACTACGCCCGAAGAGTTTGCGTTTGGCGATATCATGCTGGCCAGTAGTTGGCAGGGCGACAACAGCGGCTGGACGGCGGTCCGTCCTACGGCCAGTGTCGCTGGGAGACAGTTCTTGCAATTGCCCATTGCCAAAGACCACTTGGGAAAGCCTGTTGTTGGGCGCGTGATGGGGCGCATTGTGAATCGCTCGGGTAGCGATTCGCAGCCGTTGATTGTTCAATCAAACCCCGTGCCCTACAAGCCCGTGAGTTTGGATACGCGCAAGGCTAGACTCACATCGCGCACAGGCGAGAGCATGGATGGCAAGGTGTTTGGCGAGGTGACGATTGCACCCACAGATTGGGCGTGGGCCAAATGCGATGTTCAACATCCGTTTCCAGGCACACCAGACGCGACCCAGATTTGTTTGAAGAGTGGCTTTGACGCCGCCAAGCTGTATCAAGTGACGTACGCCGCAGCCGATGCTTATGTACTGGGCATGGGATTTGCCGCTTGGCGCGATGTGGGTGAGTTTTTTAAAACCGCCACGGCCGATGATCAAGGCATGGCGAGTCCGTTGGCGGGCGCTATTCACTACAGCGTTGGTCGCGGCGTATCCCAGTCGGGTAATTTCTTGCGCGGCTGGCTGCATCTGGGCTTCAACCAAGCTGAAAACGGTAAGCCGGTCCACGATGGCATGTGGCCCATCATCGCGGGGCGGCGCATTTCGCTCAATACCCGCTTTGCACAGCCTGATGGCGTGCTAGAGCTGTATCAGCTAGGCAGCGAAGGCCCCCAGTGGTGGTTACCTGCCAAAGACAAGATTCGCGACCCCAAGGGTAAAGCGGTGGGCATCTTGGATCGCTGTCTAGCAACCAACACTTGCCCCAAAATCATCGAACACTTTGGCTCGGCCGAAGTGTGGGCTTTGAAACTCACGCCAGAGTGGGTAGGTACAGATGCAAAAGCAGACTTGCCGCTACCTGATAACGTGCGCCGCTATTACATTGCCAGCTCCAACCACAATGGCGGCGCAGGTGGTTTTGATACCAGCTTGCCAGGCGTGGGGTTGCCAAAAACAGGTGTGATGTGCCCAGGCAATAACTTTGGACAAGGCGTGCTGCCAGCCAATCCTGTGCCGCATACGCAGACGGTCAACGCGATCAGGGCACACTTTCGAGGTTGGGTGATGAAGGGGGTGATTCCGCCCAATAGCCGTTATCCAACTCTGCGAGAAGGCATGCTGGCTGTGGCCTCCAAGGAAGGTATTGGCTTTCCAACGCTGCCAATGCTTCGCCCAACGATTCCGGAGGCCGACTTCATCATGCCCGTGCTGGACTACGATTTAGGCGTTCAATTTAACTATGCCGATGGATCAGGCAAGGTGTCTAACGTGCCGTCAAAAATCAAGCGTGTACTCAAGATGCTGGCGCCTAAAGTTGATGCCGATGGCAATGAGCTGGGCGGTGTCCCCGTCGTGCTTTTGGATGCACCACTTGGCACTTATCTGGGTTGGAATGTGACGGCGGGCGGAGCGAGGCCATTCCATAAAGATCAAGTCTGTAATTACGCGGGCGGCATGATTCCGTTTGCAAAAACCATGGCAGAGCGTAAAGCAATGAATGACCCGCGTTTGTCACTAGAGGAGCGCTATGGCTCGCATGACGGCTACGCAGCTGCTGTGACCAAAGCCACGGAGCGTGCAGTTGTTGAGGGGTTTTTGTTGCCAGTGGATGCGGTTGCTTTGATTGCCGCTGCTAAGGCCAGCGCAGTGTTGCGCTAAGATGCGTCTATCTCGCTGTGGTGAGTGGTGCCCAGGAAGGGACTCGAACCCCCACGATGTTACTCGCTAGTACCTGAAACTAGTGCGTCTACCAATTCCGCCACCTGGGCATTTCAGGAAATCAAGCGGCAGATTGTACCAGCCCCTCTGTTTTACGGGGGCCTCAATCGTCTATTAACCTCTAATTATGAAAACAAAAATCGAAAGCTCACCAGAATCCGCAGGATTACTCTCGGAATTTAAAGGCACCGTGCTTGGGCACCGCGATGGGCATGGCTTTGTCCAGCGTGATGATGGCGGTGCCGATGTGTATTTGGCCATGAATGAAATGCGCGCCGTGCTGCACGGCGACAGCGTGCTCGTACGCATCCAACGGCTTGATCGCAAGGGCCGCCCAGAGGGGCATGTGCTTGATATTTTGAATCGCCCCGAGCGGTCCATCATTGGGCGCTTGCTAAACGAAGGCGGAGTTTGGGTCGTCGCGCCCGAAGACAAGCGCTACGGGCAAGATATTTTGATTCCCAAGCTCACTAAAGCACAGGCCGATGAATGGGTGGGCAAAGTCGTAGTTATTACCTTAACGGAGAAGCCCGCACTCTTTGCACAACCCATTGGCAAAATCACCGAAGTGCTAGGCGCTGCAGATGACCCGGGCATGGAAATTGAAATTGCCGTGCGCAAATTTGATGTGCCGCATCTCTTTAGCGAGGCGTGCTTAAAAGCCGCCAAAGCACTACCCGATAAGGTGTTGCCAAAAGATAAAAAGGGTCGCATCGATTTAACCGACGTGCCACTTGTCACCATTGATGGCGAAGATGCACGCGATTTTGACGATGCTGTGTATGCCGAGCCTGCGGTGATTGGCAAGGGCAAAAAGCCCAACGCCTGGCGCTTGCTGGTGGCGATTGCTGATGTGAGCCACTACGTGGAGACGGGCGCGGCCATTGACATCGATGCGTATGAACGCGCGACCAGCGTGTACTTTCCGCGCCGCGTGATTCCGATGCTGCCCGAAAAACTGTCGAACGGCTTGTGCTCGCTCAACCCCGAAGTCGAGCGCTTGTGCATGGTTTGCGACATGCTCATCACCAACGAAGGTGAGCTGCACGCGTATCAGTTTTACCCTGCTGTGATGTTTAGCCACGCGCGGTTTACCTACAACGAAGTCGCCGCCATTTTGACCAACACCAAAGGCTTGGAAGCGACGAAGCGAAACACTCAGAACCCACTGCTGGTGCCGCATCTAGAGCATTTGCATGATGTGTACCGTGCGTTGCTCAAGGCTCGTAACGTGCGCGGTGCGGTAGATTTTGATACGGTAGAAACGCAAATTATTTGCGACGAAAACGGCCGCATCGAGCGCATTGTGCCGCGCAAGCGCAACGATGCGCATCGTTTGATCGAAGAGTGCATGCTGGCTGCCAACGTGTGCTCGGCCGACTTTATTGCTCAGTCTAAGAACCCTGGACTCTTTCGCGTGCACGAAGGCCCGACGGCTGAGAAAAAAGAAATCCTACGTAACTATTTAAAAGCCATTGGCGTGATGGCGACCTTGAGCGCAGAGCCGATTCCAGCCGAGTTTCAAGCGATTGCCAATGCGACCAAAGAGCGCCCTGACGCGGCGCAAATCCACACCATGCTGCTCAGATCCATGCAGCAAGCGATTTATACGCCGATTAATGCGGGGCACTTCGGGCTAGCTTTTGATGCGTACACGCACTTCACCAGCCCCATCCGTCGTTACCCCGATTTGCTGGTGCATCGCGTCATCAAGGCGACGCTGAACGAGACCACCTACAAGCTGCCGAATCTGCCAACGCCTACGCAAGCGCATACTAAACTGAACCAGTGGATGGCGAAGCGAAAACCACCTGCTTCACCGCAAGGCACGCCAGATAAAGCTTCCAAGAAGTTAACGAAGCAGCAACTCGCCGACCAAGAAGCCTGGCAAGCCGCAGGACTGCACTGCTCGGCGTGCGAGCGCCGCGCTGATGAGGCCAGCCGCGATGTCGAGCAATGGCTGAAATGCAAATACGTGAAAGAGTTTTTGGGTGAGGAGTTCACGGGCGTCGTCAGCACGGTGACCAGCTTTGGATTGTTTGTGACGCTCGATCAAATGTTTGTGGAAGGCCTCATCCACATCACCGAACTGGGTGGCGAGTACTACCGATTCGACGAAGCGCGGCAAGAGCTGCGTGGTGAGCGCACGGGTATCAGATACGCTGCGGGTACGCCTGTGCGTGTGCAAGTGGCCGGCGTGGATTTGGATGCACGCAAGATTGATTTCAAGCTGCTTAAAGACGACTTGGTGGTGGATAGCAAACGCGGCGAGCCTAGATCAGATAAGCAAGAGTTAGGAAAATTCTCGACGGGGCGTGAAACCAAGCCCTCTAGCAAGCCTAAGTTCGCGCGCGCTTCACCCGTAACAACTCGTCCAAAATCAAGCAAATCGCGCCACAAGTAATGGCGCTATCGGCCACGTTAAACGCGGGGAAGTGAATCCCTGCGGCGTGGAAATCGAGAAAGTCCACTACATAGCCGTGCCAAATGCGGTCGATCACATTGCCAATGGCGCCGCCCAAAATGAGTGCGAGTGCAGTCGCAAACAAACGCTGCGATCCCGCAGAGCGGAGCAACCACACGATCACAATGGCAGCAAACCCAGCGATACCCGTAAAGAACCAGCGCTGCCAACCATCGGCACCTGCTAAAAAGCTAAACGCAGCGCCCGTGTTGTGAACCCGCACGACGTTAAAAAAAGAGGTGACGCGCGTGAAGTCGCCAATGGTGAACGCACTGACAATAAGCACCTTGGTAAATTGATCGAAGATAACGACGATGAGTGCAATGCAAAGCCACATCCAGAGAGGGCTACGAGAGGTTTTGAAAGCGGCCATTTAAGCAAAGCTCCTAGTTTCACCAGCACCAAACAAGTTGCTCACGCAGCGTCCACAAATCGTCGAATGCGCAGCAACGCTACCCACATCAACCACGTAATGCCAGCAGCGCTCGCATTTCGCATCCTCGGACGCGAAGACTGAAATCGCTAGCGCATCGCCTTTGACTAACATGACCTTTGATGCAATGAAAACAAACTTAAGGTCACCATCTAAGCCGCTCAGTAACTCGTAGTCTGCTTCGTTACAAGCCACGTGGATATTGGCTTGCAGCGATGACCCCACGTTCCGTTCGGCGCGTAGCACTTCGATTTCTTTGTTGACTAGAGCCCGGATGTCGTTGATTCGTTGCCATTTAGCTTTTAACCCTAGGGCAAGCTCAGAACTAACGATCTCGAAGTCGGAATACGTTTCAAGAAAAATCGACTCAGAGTTGCCCACAACCTTCCAAGCCTCTTCTGCCGTAAAGCTCAGGAATGGTGCCATCCAGCGCAGCATTGCCTGCGTGATGTGATACAGCGCAGTTTGGGCGCTGCGGCGCTCTTTGGAATTGGCCTTCGTGGTGTAAAGACGATCTTTCAAGATGTCTAAGTAGAAGCTGCCCAAATCTTCGGAGCAATAAATTTGCAGTTTGGAAACGACAGGATGGAACTCATACACCTTGTAGTGCGCGAGGATGTCGCTCTGGAGCGAAGCCGCACGGGATAAGGCGTAGCGGTCGATTTCTAACATCTCATCAAACGGCACGGCATCTTTAACCGCATCAAAGTCAGACGTGTTCGCCATCAAGAATTTGAGCGTATTGCGGATGCGGCGGTAAGTGTCCACCACGCGCGCCAAAATTTTGTCGTCGCCCGCAATGTCGCCCGAGTAGTCGCTGGATGCCACCCACAAGCGGATGATTTCTGCGCCCAGTTTGTCCCACGTCACTTGCGGCTCGATGCCGTTTTTAAGTGACTTGCTCATCTTGATGCCCTTGCTATCGACCGTGAAGCCGTGCGTGAGCAGTCCGCGGTACGGTGCGCGGCCATACATGGCGCATGCAGTGAGCAGTGATGAGTGGAACCAGCCGCGGTGCTGGTCGTGGCCTTCTAGGTACAGATCGGCTTCGGGGCCCGCTTCGTGTCCTGCGCTCTTCCCGTTGATTGCGTGCGAATGCTTGAGCACCGTGGTGTGCGTTGTGCCTGAGTCAAACCACACTTCCAAAATATCGGTGGATTTGAAGTAGTGCTCTGCGTCCGCTGCTCCGATGATGGATTCAGGTGATGCGGCGCTCCATGCCTCAATGCCGCCTGCTTCAATCATGTTGGCGGCGGTGTCCAAAATCGCTGGCGTATCGGGGTGCAATGCTCCTGTGTCTTTGTGGATGAACAACGCCAAAGGTACGCCCCATGCGCGTTGGCGGCTAATGCACCAGTCTGGGCGGCCTGCAATCATGTCGCGCAAACGCGTGCGTCCGTTTTCTGGGTAGAACTGAATGGCGTTTGGATCGCCTTGTTCGCCAATGGCTTTGAGTGCGATTTCGCGCAAAGATTCTTTGGGAGCAGGACATTCGGCTGTGTCGATAGCAAACACGCCAGCGGTCTGTTCTGTCGCATGATCCATGCGGATAAACCACTGCGCCGCCGCGCGGTAGATCACGGGTGATTTGTGGCGCCAGCAATGCGGATAACTGTGCTCAATGGTTTTAGTCGCCATCAAGCGACCCGCAGCGTCTAGCGCGGCAATCACGTTTGGCACAGCTTTCCAAATGTGTTGTCCCGCAAACAGCGGAAAGTCTGCCGCATACGCGCCATTGCCTTGCACGGGATTCAAAATTTCTTTGTACGGCAGGCCGTTTTTGACGCAAGAGTTAAAGTCTTCTACGCCGTAAGCAGGCGCGCTGTGCACCACGCCTGTGCCATCGCCATCGCCCACGTAGTCGGCAACGTAAATAGGGGAGAGACGGGCGTAGCCCGCATCGGTATCAAACAGCGGATGTTTGAAATTGATGTTTTCTAAAGCCGATCCCTTGCAAGTACCGACTACTGTGCCTTCCAAGGCATAGCGCTCTAGGCAGTCCGTAGTGCGTGCCTTAGCGAGCAGCAGCAATCCACGTTTGGTTTGCACGAGGTCGTAGTCAAGTTCCGGGTTGACATTGAGCGCTTGATTGGCTGGAATCGTCCATGCGGTCGTTGTCCAAATCACCGCGAAAGCCTTGTCTGATAAAGCCGCTAGAGCAAATGCCTTGGCAAGCTTCTCAGGCTCAGCACATTCAAACGCCACATCTAGCGTTTGCGATTTCTTATCTTGATACTCAATTTCAAACTCGGCTAGCGACGAGCCGCAATCAAAGCACCAGTACACGGGCTTTTGGCCGCGGTAGACAAAGCCGCGCTCCATCACGCGTTTAAACGCCCGTAGTTCTTCGGCTTCGTTTTGAAAATCCATCGTCTTGTACGGATGATCCCATTCGCCCAGCACGCCAAGGCGTTTGAAGTCCGCCATTTGGCCCGCAATTTGCTCGGTGGCAAATGCGCGGCCTTTGGCCTGCATATCGGCACGGGCAAGGTTGCGACCGTGCAGTTTTTCAATGGCGTTTTCAATTGGTAAGCCGTGGCAATCCCAGCCGGGGATGTAGGCCGCGTCATAACCGTCTAGTTGACGCGCCTTCACGATCATGTCTTTCAAAATTTTGTTGACCGCATGTCCCATGTGGATTTGCCCATTGGCGTAGGGCGGGCCGTCGTGCAAGATGAATTTGCCCTTGCTGCAGTTATGACGCGCCGCACGTAGTTTTTTGTAGATGCCTTTGTCTTCCCACTCCTTAGTCCATGCGGCTTCGCGCTTTGGCAGGTCGCCGCGCATTGGGAAGGGCGTATCAGGCAGATTGAGCGTGGAGCGGTAATCTTGCTTGGCTGGCGTAGCTTCAGTGGTCATAGGGAATGGTCGTGGAGATTGAGGGGATTCGAGAGAAAAATTCTTGTGCCAATCGGATGTCATTGGCAATGCCTGCCTTGAGCGATTCCAGCCCATCGTAGGGCAGCTCGTCGTGCAGTTTGCGCAGCAATTCAATTCGAATGATTTTACCGTAACCACCCTCGCGCCCCAGCGCAGCAGGCCAGTCCATGCAATAGGTTTCTAGGAGGACGCGGCCGCCGTTGACGTCAGTCGGATCGAGAGCAGGGCGAGTCCCAAAATTAGCAACGCCTTGCAACGGCTTCTCACTGAGTCCAAACACGCGCACCATAAAAATGCCTTGCGCAGCAGGCTGCTGATGTTTGAACGCGATATTGAGCGTGGGCACGTCCAAGGTTCGCCCTAGCTTTGCGCCATGAATGACATGTCCGCTGATTGAGTAGGTCCGCCCCAGCAAGGCTGCGGCATCCGTCAAACGTCCGTCTGCTAAAGCGCTGCGGACGGCACTGCTGGAAATCCTCATTCCGTGGACTTCTACAGATGGCATGGCTGCGAGGCCATAGCCCGCTTGGCCTGCAAGGGCGGTGAGTAGCTTGAAGTCACCCGCTCGTTTGGCGCCAAATTTGAAATCGTCACCAATCAGCAGAAACTTGGTTTGCAAACTGCCGACCAACATATCCATCACAAACGACTCGGGACTCATGCTGGCAAGGCGTTGGTTAAAAGGCAGGATCAACACGCGGTCGATTCCGCAAGCTTGGATGGCGACGAGTTTGTCGCGCAGCGTGCTGATGCGTTTGGGTGCGGTGCTGGGCGAAAAATATTCCCGTGGATGCGGCGCAAACGTCATCACGCACGTGGCAAGGCCGCGTGCATCCGCTTCTTTTTTAAGCTCGCGCAGCATCGCTTGGTGTCCTAAATGGACGCCGTCAAAGTTACCAATCGTGAGGGCGCAAGGCGGTTGATGAGAGGGGTGTGGCAGGCCACGAAAAATGCGCATAGGGCTTGATTATCCCCAATGAAAAGATGTCACGCTAATGGGTTATATTGCGAGGTGGTCGATGCAGGTTTCGGTGATGTTCCTTGTTGGTTTTTCAAAGGGGAGTGGCGCGTGAAAGTATTGAAGCTGTCGGGCGGCGGATTGCCGCAATCGTGGATTAGCCTAGAGCAAGCCGTGCTGCACTACGCAGCAGGCGAAGTGCGCTGGGACACAGGCGTGCCTGTGGCAACTTTTCGCGGTGGCACCAACGCCATCACGGGGATTCAATCTTGCATCACGATTAGCTCCATCATCGGCACTAAGGGTGTGCCAAAAATTAACCCCTTCACCGCCAAACCCGGCATCACTAATAGCAAACTCTTTATGCGCGATCGCAATCTGTGTGCGTATTGTGGTGATCAATTCTTGACCGAGCTACTCACCCGCGAGCACATCATCCCCTACGGGCAAAAAGGGCAAGACGTGTGGATGAATGTGGTGACGGCCTGTAAAAGCTGCAACCACCGAAAAAGCAACCGCACACCCGAGCAAGCCCATATGCCACTACTCTACACGCCTTATGTTCCCAGCCTTTGGGAAGACTTCATCTTGCGTAACCGCAAAATTTTGGCAGATCAAATGGAGTTTTTAATGGTGCATTTGCCTAAGAATTCGCGGCTGCATGCTTGAGATGGATCCCCGACTACGCGGGGATGACAGATGAGACCGCGGCTTCAAAATCCCGCGCAAACTGTGCACCGTTAAATAGCGCTGTTTTTGTCACTTGCTCACGAAGCCCTCTGCGCAAGGCTTGCAGCTCAGTGGCGTGACTCGCACAATAGACGGCCTTAGACACATAGTCGTCTTCTGATGCCGCGATCCAGTCCGTCAATCCCGCCGCTGTCAGCAGGCTCACGCCTTGGCGCGAGATCATGGTGTTGCCGCCCATGGTGATGGTGGGTACGCCCATCCACAGCGCTTCGGCGGTGGTGGTGCCACCAGGGTAGGGGTAGCTGTCTAGCAAGATGTCGATACCTGAGTAGCTGGCGAGGTAGTCGCCTCGGCCTAGTGGCGACAACAGGTCCACGCGGTCGATGGGCATGCCGTGTGCGGCGCATTTTGTTTTGAATCGCTCAATCACCTCGGTTTCGCGGAATTGTTTGGTACGAATCGCTAGTCGTGCGGTGGGAATGTCGTTCAAAATGCGTGTCCACAGCTTGAGTGAAACGTCGGATAGTTTGGCGAGAATCTGCATTGAACCAAATGTGATGTAGCCGTTGGTAGATGAGGGCTGCGGAGCAACATCGGGCGCATGCTCGGGGGGCATCATGCACAGGCGTGTACTGGGTAAAAAGAGTGGTTTCTCGCTAAGGTAGGGCGAGCCGTCAGCCTGCATCACGGGCGGCATGGCGGCGTGGTCAGTCAGCAAATAGTCCATGTTGGCCAAACCCGTCGTGTCGTGCCAGCCCAGCCACGTGATTTGCACGGGCGCGGCCCTGCTGGCAAACAGGGGCAAGCGGTGTAGGGCGGTGTGACCCGATAAATCGAAGAGGATGTCGATGTGTTTGCTAGCGATGAGCGCTTTCGCGATCTCGTCGCTTTGACCTGCGATATTTGTCCAGCTTGTTGCAAGCGTTCGCAATCTTGCCGCAACCGCATCGCTGGCTTCAAAGTTAGAAAACACGTGCCATTCAAAGCGCTCACGATTCACGTGGCGCAGCAAGTTTTCGGTGAAATAGCCAACAGGATGATCTTTGAAATCGCCTGAGACAAATCCAATTTTTATCTTGCCATTCCCGCGAAGGCGGGAATCCACTGCGGTCTGCGGCGCATCAGCGTTCAAAAAATGGCCTGTCGCTCGCACAGCCAGCGCGTGCATATCGCGTGCCGTCGTGCTGGGCACGTAAGCCAAATTAAATAGTTTGGCGGTGGGTGGCAGAGGGCTTTGCGGTGCAAGCGAATCGGCAAGATCAAAGCAGCGCATGGCGTCATCCAACTCGCCCGCTTGCGCCAGCAAATGCCCCAGCGACATATGCGCATCGGCGTAGTCAGGGTTGATCGCAACCGCTTGACGCAGCAACGTTTCAGCCTCTGGGTGCCTGTGCTGAAGACTGAGCAAATGTCCGAAGTTGTAGAGCGTCCCTACATGCGCTGGATTGATCGCTAAGGCTTGCTGGTATTGGCTTTCAGCTGCGCCCCAATCGCCTAAATCTTGCAGATGCGCCCCCAAGTTGCCGTGAATGTTGTCCGTGCCAACGCCTTGTGTAATCGCGGTGCGGTAAAGCTCGACAGCAGATTGAATGCGGCCCGTTTGGTAATAATGAAACCCCATTTGCAGCCAATAATCGCCGCGTTCTTGCAGCCGCTGCACGCACACGCTGCGATTGCTTTTTCCTTGCTCATTGTCGGGGTGCGCGAGTAATAGTTGATCGAAGAGATCGATGGCTTGCTCTAATTTGCCGATGTCCATTGTCATGACGGCTAACAGATTGAGTGCATACGGATGGGGCGGCATAGCCGCCAAAATTTCGGCGCAAAGCCGCGCAGCTGTGGCGGTGTCGGCGGCGTGATACGCCGCGACAGCTGCGTGCGTGCGAGTGTTGATATCGTGATCGGAGAGTTGCGTCATCCCCTGATTGTCGAGGCTATTTTTTGAGTAAACGCTTGCGGCGAATCACATCAATCCACACGGCAATAATGACGACGGCGCCAATGGCCATCATCTGTTTGAACTGCGAAATTTCCATCAAGTTCATGCCGTTACGCACCATAGTGATGAGAATCGCGCCCAAGAGGCTTCCCCAAATAGAGCCGCGTCCGCCAAAGAGCGACGTGCCGCCCAAAATCACGGCAGCAATGGCATCAAGCTCAAACATGCCAGCCATCTTTCCGCTGGATGAATCCATACGTCCCATCAGCACCACCGCGCCAAGTGCGCAGCTGATACCCGAGATGACATACACCCACAGTTTGTAGCTGCGGATGTTGATGCCCACCTGCCTAGCGCCCATTTCGTTGGAACCCATGGCATACACATAGCGGCCAAGCTTGGTGCTGGACAACACAAAAGCCATCGCCACAAAATAAACGCCCGTCACGGCAACAGGCATAGGAATGCCCAGAACAGTGCCGTAGCCAATAAAGGGGAGGGGATCGGGCAATCCTGCGTTATCAAAACCGCCCGTGGCTTCAAAGGCAAGGCCGCGCCACAGCGTGAGCCCACCTAACGTGACGATAAATGCAGGGATGCCCACATAAGCCACCAAGTAACCATTGAAGAGGCCCACAGCGATGCCAATGGCCAACGCGGCAGTCATGGCCAAATAAGGATTGATCCCCAATTTAATCATCATGTGTCCCGCAACGGCACCGGCAAGAGCAGTGAGCGCACCAACTGCCAGATCGACGCCACCTGTCAAGATGACGAAGGTCTGGCCGCCAGCCAGCAAAGCAATCACGGAGGCTTGAACCAGAATGTTGCTGAGATTGCCCGTGGTTAAGAAGTAGGGTGACGCAAGGGTCAACACGGCTCCGAGTAACAACACAGCAACCAACGCGCCATACCAATCCTGCCTTGTGACTGCTTTGAGGTCCATGCTTTATTTCGCTTTCATGAATTGAGCCACACCAGAGTCTTTCGCGAATTTGTCCACGTTGCTCGGCAATACAAGGAATGAGCCAGTGTCGATGCGCTCAGCCACTTTTTGCTTGTTGGCGGCTGCAATCGCGGTTTCAACACCGACTTGGCCCATCTTGGCAAGCATTTGCGCAGCGTTGGCTTGTTGCCAGCCTTGCTTCATCATATCTAGGCCGCCTGGCGAGCCGTCAAAACCTGCGATTTTGATTTCGCCAGCTTTTTTGCCAGCCGATAACATCGCTGCTTTAGCGCCCAAAGCGCCGCCGTCCCATGCGCAAGCAATGATTTTGGCTGCTGGATTGGCACGCAGCGCGGCTTCAACACCGTTTTGCGCCATGGTTTGATCCCATGTCGTTGGCACAACCACAATTTTTACGTTCTTACGAACCGCATTCAGGCCATCTTCAAAACCTTTTTTACGTTCTTGACCTGTGGATTGACCTTGGTCGCCCGTCACATAAATCACCGTGTCGCCGTCCTTGATTTGCTCACCCGCCCATTTACCTTGAACCATGGCGGCTTTGACGTTATCGGTGGCGACAAAGCTAGTAATTTTTGCGCCTGACACGCCTGTATCTACGGCCACAACAGGAATGCCCGCTGCCATGGCTTTATTGATAGCGGGTGCGATACCTTTACTGTCCACGGGGGCAATCGCAATGGCGCTGACCTTGCGGGTAATCATGTCTTCCACAATGGCGAGTTGCTTGGACAGATCGCCCTTTTCAGCAGCTAAGGTGATAAATTTCACACCGGCTTTTTCGCCAGCCGCTTTTGCGCCGCCGTTAATCAAAGTCCAGCCTTCATTGGTATTGCCATTGGTGATGTAAGCAATCGTCGTCTCAGCCATGGCGAGTGACATAAAGCCAGCAGTCATCGTACCGATTAGCACAAGTTTGAGTGAATGTTTCAATTTCATAGGGGGTCCTTACAAATTAAAGTTAAAAATTAAAAAAGTCTTTGATTGTCCAGCTAAGTTTCGGTTTTGCTGTGCTCGCATTACACCAGATATGCTATTAAATCAACATAGTGTATTTACTAATGCATGAAAACGAAAAATAGAGGATCATCATCCAGCGCCAAGGTAACTTTAGGAACTCCATGCAATACAGCACACCCATATTGACCGTTCACGGTTTGACCAAGCATTACGGTGGCGTTCGCGCCTTGAGCGATGCAGGATTCGAGCTCGCACAAGGCGAGCACGCCGCCATCGTGGGTGACAACGGCGCGGGTAAAAGCACTTTTGTTCGTTTGATTACGGGTGCTGAAATGCCTAGCTGCGGCGAGATCACTCTAGATGGCGGGCCGGTGAGCTTTCGTTCGCCGCTGGATGCGCGGGAACAGGGCATTGAGACCGTTTATCAAACTTTGGCGCTTGCCGAAGATTTAGACGTGCCGGCGAATATTTTTTTAGGTCGTGAGCTGACGTACAACAACTGGGGGCCGTTTTCGGTTCTCAAAAGCCGTGCCATGCGAGAGCAGTCGGTAGACATGCTGCAAACCACAGGCGTCAAGATTCAAGATATGAGCGAATCGCTGCGTGGCATGTCAGGCGGACAGCGCCAGTGCGTGGCCATTGCCCGTGCAGCTGGATTTGCCAAAAAGCTCATTATTTTGGATGAGCCGACGGCAGCGCTTGGCGTGCAAGAAACCGCGCGGGTCGAGACCATCATCAAAGGACTGAAAGAGCGTGGTGTGCCGCTGATCATCATTAGTCACAATTTGCGGCAAGTCTTTGATTTGGTAGACCGTATTTGGGTGTTTAGACAAGGTCGCATCATTGGCAGCCGTCTCACCAAAGAAACGAACCCCGAAGAGATCGTGGCCTTCATTACGGGTGCAAAAGAGATGTCGTCAGTGTCGGAGGCGACTACATGCTAAAAGGAATCGACCCTATTCTCACACCTGAGTTGCTCATGCATCTATGCGCCATGGGCCATAACGAATGGGTGGCAGTGGTGGATGCCAATTTCACGGCTGATTTTTTGGCTCGGCGCTCGCAGCCTGCGATTCCTGTGGTGCGCATGGTGGGGCTTGGGTTGGAGCGCGTGTTAAAAGCTGTGTTGTCAGTCATGCCGTTGGCGGACGACGTGCCGTTTGCCGCAAACTATATGCATGTAGGGGGAGCAGCGCATGGCTATCAAAATGCGGTGCAGCAAGCCGTTGTCAGTTTGGTACGCGAGGAATCTAGCGGCGCCGCAAAAGTCGAAGCCATTGAACGCTTTGCGTTTTACGAGCGCATCAAAACAGTGAGTCTGATTATTCAAACCGGCGAGACGGCAGCCTACGGCAACGCCTTATTTTGCAAGGGTTTTGTCGGCTAGACCAGCTGTAAGCCCTTCAAAATATCGCGCACCATGTGGGCGCGGTCAGTTGCTTTCTCAATCGCTTTTTCAATCCGCAATTTGTCATTTCCAGCCAATTTGATGTGACGATTGCGCTGCATCAAATGAATGATGCTTTGTGGATTAACGGGTGCGTTCGGTTTAAATGTAATGATAATGACCCCAGGCGCAGCATCGATTTTGTGCACGCCGTAGGGCTCGCACAGCACGCGCAGGCGGTGTGTGTCGATGAGGGCTTGCGCTTGGTCGGGCAGCTTGCCAAAGCGATCGACTAGCTCTTCCAGCAAGCTACTCACTGCGTCGTTATTTTTTGCGGTGGCGAGCTTCTTGTAAAACGACAAGCGCAAGTGCACATCGCCGCAGTAGTCTTTGGGCAGCAGCGCTGGCGTGTGCAAATTGATTTCGGTCGTGGCGTGCAGCGGACGCATCAGGTCGGGTTCTTTTCCTGCTTTGAGTGCCCGCACCGCCTCTGCCAACATTTCGTTGTAGAGCTGAAAGCCCACTTCCAGCATGTTGCCGCTTTGGTTGTCGCCCAGCACTTCGCCTGCGCCGCGAATCTCTAGGTCGTGCATCGCCAAGTAGAAGCCAGAGCCGAGCTCTTCCATGCCTTGAATCGCGTCCAGCCTTTGCTTGGCTTGCTTGGTGAGGCTTTCAATATCGGGCACCAGCAAGTACGCATAGGCTTGGTGGTGACTACGCCCGACGCGTCCGCGCAGTTGATGTAACTGCGCGAGGCCAAACTTGTCGGCGTGGCTCATGACGATGGTGTTGGCGGTGGGCACGTCGATACCTGTCTCGATGATGGTCGAGCACAAAAGCACATTGAAGCGCTGCGCCACAAAGTCGCGCATCACGCGCTCCAATTCGCGCTCGGGCATTTGACCGTGAGCGATTTGGATGCGGGCTTCGGGCAGCAGCTCGGTGAGCTGTGCAAGGCGGTTTTCCATCGTCGCCACATCGTTGTGCAAAAAGTAGCATTGCCCGCCGCGTTTGATTTCTCGCAAGAGGGCTTCGCGCATGACGCTTTTGTCTTCACTACGCACAAAAGTTTTGATTGCTAAGCGACGCTGCGGTGCAGTGGCAATGACCGACAAATCGCGCATCCCTTCCAGCGCCATGCATAGTGTGCGTGGGATCGGTGTGGCGGTGAGCGTCAGCACGTCCACCTCGGCGCGTAGCGACTTCATCGCTTCCTTGTGCCGCACGCCAAAGCGGTGCTCTTCGTCAATGATGAGGAGGCCAAGGTCTTTGAAATGCGTGTCTTTGGACAAGAGTTTGTGCGTGCCCACAACGATGTCCAGCGTGCCGTCCGCAATGCCTTTTTGTGCTGCGGAGATCTCTTTGGCGGTGCGGAAGCGTGACATTTCCGCAATGCGAATCGGCCATTTGGCAAAGCGATCTGTCAGCGTTTGAAAGTGCTGTTCGGCAAGCAAAGTGGTGGGCGCAAGGATGGCGACTTGTTTACCGCCCAGCACTGCGATAAAGGCGGCGCGTAGTGCGACTTCGGTTTTGCCAAATCCCACATCACCGCAGACCAGCCTGTCCATGGGGCGCGGCGAAATCATGTCTTGCATCACCGCGTGAATGGCGGCTTTTTGATCGGGCGTTTCTTCAAAGCCAAAGTCGTTGGCAAAGATTTCGTACTCTGTGGGTTGGAAGCGAAAGGCAAAGCCCTCGCGTGCGGCGCGGCGTGCGTAAATGTTGAGCAGTTCGGCGGCACTATCCCGCACTTGCTGAGCGGCCTTGCGCTTGGCTTTGTTCCATTGGTCGGAGCCCAAGCGGTGCAGCGGCGCTTCGTCGGGGCTGACGCCCGTGTAGCGACTAATGAGATGAAGCGCTGCAACGGGCACGTAGAGCACGGCTTCGTTCGCGTACTCCAAATGCAAAAACTCTTGCTTGTTGTTGGGATCATCTTTGTCGGTGGATGCCAGCCCGAGATCGAGATGCACCAACCCACGATAGCGCCCAATGCCGTGCGAGGCATGCACCACGGGGTCGCCAATGTTGAGCTCGGCCAAATCTTTAATCAGCGCGTCTAAGTCGGTCGTTTTTTCCTGTCCGCGCTTACCGCGCCGCTGGGTGGGACTGCTCGCAAACAATTCGGTTTCGGTGACGAAATCAATATGGAACTCATCCCAAGCAAAGCCTGCATACAGCGATGCTGTCGCAATGCCAATTTTTTCATCGCTTGTTTGGAATTCTTCTAAAGACGCAAAGCCCACGGGCGAGATATGCGAGGCTCGCAAGAAATCAAGCAACGATTCTTGCCGACCTTTGCTTTCGGCCAATAACAAAACGCGGTGCGGACTAGAGAGCAGATGCGCCTTGAGATTAGCCAGTGGCTCATCCACAGCGCGGTTAGCGGCAAGAGAGGGGAGTGTTGAAGGACTGTCGCCTTTCAGAGAAAGCGCAGCATACTTCTTAGTCTCTTGATAAAACGCATCTGTGGGTAAAAACAAATGCTCAGGCGCCAGCGCAGGCCGATCAGGGTCATTTCGCAAAATCCGATAACGATCCGTCGTGTCCTTCCAAAACTGTTGCAGCGGTGCTTCTAAATCGCCATGCAGTACCAAGGTCGCGGACTCACCCAAATAGTCAAACACCGTCGCCGTGCTTTCAAAGAACAGCGGCAGGTAGTACTCGATGCCCGCCGTGGCAATGCCGTTGCCCATCTCTTTGTAGATGCGGCTCTTGGTCGGGTCGCCTTCCAAGAGTTCACGCCAACGGTTACGGAACGTGGCGCGTGCCGCCTCGTCCAGCGGAAACTCGCGCCCGGGCAAGAGCCGTAGCTCAGGCACGGGATAGAGCGAGCGCTGCGAGTCGGGATCAAAGCTGCGGATGGAGTCAATCACGTCATCGAACAAATCCACGCGATACGGCATCACCGAGCCCATGGGGAACAAATCAATCAAACCACCGCGCACGGCGTATTCACCGGGGCTGACGACCTGCGCCACGTGGTTGTAGCCCGCGAGCGTGAGCTGTGCTTTTAGCTTGGCTTCTTCAAGCTGCTGCTTGGCTTTGAAGTGAAACGTATAGCCCGCCAAAAAGGACGGCGGCGCAAGGCGATAGAGCGCCGTGGTGGCAGGGATGATGACCACATCAGCCTCGCCATTTTTAATACGCCACAGTGTGGCGAGCCGCTCCGAAATCAAATCTTGATGCGGCGAGAAGCTGTCATAGGGCAGGGTCTCCCAATCGGGGAAGAGCGTGCAGCGCAAATCGGGGGCGAAGAACGGCAGCTCCACCATCAAACGCTGCGCGTCAGCCGCGTCAGCGCACACGATAGCCGTGATTTTGTGCTCTGCTTTGTCTCGAATCGCTAGTTGTGAAATGAGTAGTGCATCGCCAGAGCCTGCGGGTTTGGCAAGCGAAAACCGCTGCCCCGCTTTTAGTTTTGGTAAATCCATAAGTAATCAATTTTAGAATGCACACATGACGAAAAAAAATTCGGAGTCCAAATTTTTCGCACTTATCCCTTGCGCAGGTGCTGGATTACGTGCAGGCGGCGACGCGCCCAAGCAATACCAAACGATGGCAGGCAAGCCGATGGTGCTGCACACGTTAGATGCTTTTGCGAAGGTAGATCGCATCACTAAGACGGTCGTCGTGGTCTCGCCAGATGATGCGGTGTTTAGGGCGTTCAATGCTGATGTTGATGTCCTTCTCTGCGGCGGTGCAACGCGCGCTGACTCGGTTAAAAATGGGCTGCAAGCCTTATTGAATAAGGGCTGTAGCAGCGTCGATTGGGTGCTGGTGCACGATGCGGCACGGTGCATGATTACGCCCGAGCAGATCAATCACCTGATCGACGAATGCCAGCATGACGCAGTAGGCGGTCTCTTGGCTTGCCTTGTGGCGGATACGCTGAAATCCTCGGGTGAGGGGCGGGTCACTGCGACAGTGACTAGAGATCGTAAATGGGCCGCACAGACACCACAAATGTTTAGGGTAGGTGCTCTGCAAGCCGCTCTGGATAAGGCTTCGCAGGCAGGTATTGCTGTAACTGACGATGCTAGCGCGATGGAGGCGATGGGCCTGCAGCCCAAGCTGGTCAAGGCTTCCAGTCAAAATTTTAAAGTGACCTATCCCGAGGACTTCGCCTTGGCTGAAGCGATTTTGAACAGTAGGAATAAAACCATGGGCAATTCCCGTACAAATCCCCCTGCATTCAGAATTGGCGAAGGCTGGGACACGCATCAATTAGTCGAAGGCCGGCCGCTTGTTTTAGGCGGCGTCACGATTCCCTTTAGTAAAGGCTTACTCGGGCACTCCGACGCAGACGCACTGTGTCACGCCATTACCGATGCGCTTTTGGGCGCGGCGGCGCTGGGCGACATAGGTAAACATTTTCCCGATACCGACTTGCGTTTCAGGGGCGCGAACTCGGTGCAGCTACTCAAGCATACGGCGCTGCTTTTGCGAGAGGCCGGCTGGCAGATTGGCAACGTGGACAGCACTGTCATCGCACAAGCGCCAAAGCTAGCGCCCTTCATTGATGCGATGCGAAAAAATTTAAGCGAAGCGCTGGGGTTGGATATATCGCAAGTCAACGTCAAAGCCAAGACTGCCGAGACAATGGGGCCTGTGGGCGAGGGGTTGGCTATGGAGGCACGGGCGGTGGTCGTTGTGAGTCAATAGATTTTTCGTTTTTATGGCTAGTGAGTTTAAAACGGTTTGGGCGCTATAATTGAGCGGCTTTGCTACTTGGCAAAGTAAATCTGCGAGCAGATCCATTCAAGGTGTTTTTTACCGACTAGCGCGGCATAAGACTCGAATCTGTTTTAGACCTTAACCTTTGATTTTATTGGAATAATTATGTCAGTATCCATGCGCGATATGCTAGAAGCAGGCGTCCATTTCGGACACCAAACACGTTTCTGGAACCCCAAGATGGCCCCGTTTATTTTCGGTCATCGCAACAAAATTCACATTATCAACTTGGAAAAATCGTTACCGATGTTCCAAGACGCAATGAAATTTGCCAGTCAAACTGCTGCCAAGCGCGGTACGATTTTGATGGTTGGCACTAAGCGCCAAGCACGCGAATTCATTGTTGAAGAAGCTGGTCGTGCTGGCATGCCTTTTGTGAGCCAGCGTTGGCTTGGTGGCATGCTGACCAATTTCAAAACCGTTAAAACATCGATCAAGCGTCTGAAGGATATGAAGGCGCAGTTAGAGACCGGTCTTGATGCCCTCAGTAAAAAAGAGCAGCTTACATTTAGCCGCGAAATTGCAAAGCTTGAGCGTGACATTGGCGGTATTCAAGACATGAGCGAATTGCCAAGTGCGATTTTTGTGATTGACGTGGGCTATCACAAGATTGCTTTGCAAGAAGCGGCTAAGTTGGGAATCCCAGTCATTGGCGTGGTGGATACTAACCATTCACCTGTTGGCATCCAATACGTGATTCCAGGTAATGATGACTCGTCTAAAGCGGTTCAGCTGTACGCCCGTGGTATTGCGGACGCGATTTTGGCTGGCCGTGCAAACGCAGTGCAAGAAGTTGTCACTGCTGTTCAGCAAAATGAAGACGAATTTGTTGAGGTGCAAGAATGACCCAGATTACAGCAAGTATGGTTGCAGAGCTCCGCGCCAAGACTGACGCGCCCATGATGGAGTGCAAGAAAGCATTGACTGAAGCCGCTGGTGATATGGAAAAGGCAGAAGAGCTGCTCCGCGTCAAGCTGGGCAGCAAGGCGAGCAAAGCAGCTAGCCGCGTGACAGCTGAAGGCGTGGTGGTGATCGCAACGACTGCTGATGCGGGTGCGATGTTAGAAGTGAACTGCGAAACGGACTTCGTGACTAAAAACGATAGCTTTTTGGCTCTTTGCCAAGCGGCTGCCGATTTGATCGCTAAGCATAATCCAGCTGATATCGCTGCTTTATCAGCTCTGCCTTATACGCTTGACGGTTTTGGGCCGACGCTTGAGGATGTGCGCCGTGGCTTGATTGGCAAGATTGGCGAGAACATGAGTTTGCGTCGCTTTCAGCGCTACACAGGTTCTAGTTTGGCAACCTACCTGCACGGTACACGCATTGGCGTGGTGGTGCAGTATGCTGGTGACGAGACGGCGGCTAAAGACGTGGCGATGCATATTGCTGCGATGAAGCCTGTGTCAATGACCAGCGCTGAAGTGCCACAAAATTTGATTGATAAAGAGCGCTCGGTGGCGACGATTAAGGCTGCCGAGTCCGGCAAGCCTGCTGAAATTGCTACCAAGATGATCGAAGGCTCGGTTCAAAAATATTTGAAAGAGGTCAGCTTGTTTGATCAGTCGTTTGTTAAAAATGATAAATTGACGGTTGCTTCGATGCTCAAATCTGTTAATACAACGATGTCGGGCTTTACGCTTTACGTGGTTGGCGAAGGCATTGAGAAGAAGGTAGATGACTTTGCTGCTGAAGTAGCCGCCCAAGTGGCTGCCGCTAAAGGTCAATAAAACTGCTACTGACATCAAAAAAAAGCGCACGCAGTGCGCTTTTTTTATAATCTAAAAATACAATTCACTCAAGCACATACAGGAGCACTCTATGACAAGTTCAGCCACTAGCAGCACGCCTTACAAACGCATTTTGCTAAAACTCTCGGGTGAGGCTTTAATGGGGGATGATGCCTTTGGCATCAATCGCGCAACCATTGTGCGTATGGTTGAAGAAATTGCGGAAATCACGCGAATGGGCGTTCAAGTCGCAGTGGTCATTGGTGGTGGAAATATTTTTCGCGGCGTGGCCGGTGGCTCAGTCGGAATGGACCGTGCCACAGCGGATTACATGGGGATGCTGGCGACTGTCATGAATGCATTGGCGCTAGGCGACACAATGAATAAAGCGGGTCTAACTGCCCGCGTGATGTCTGCCATTGCGATTGAACAGATTGTCGAGCCTTATGTGCGTCCCAAAGCCTTGCAGTATTTAGAAGAGGGCAAGGTCGTGATTTTTGCGGCTGGTACAGGCAATCCATTTTTTACAACTGATACGGCGGCGGCTTTGCGTGGCGCAGAAATTGGTGCAGAAGTTGTTTTGAAAGCAACTAAGGTGGATGGTGTGTATAGCGCGGATCCTGCAAAAGACCCTAACGCCACGCGTTATGCCACGATCACATTTGACGAAGCGATTAGTCGCAATTTGGGTGTGATGGATGCGGCTGCCTTTGCCCTGTGTCGCGATCAAAAATTACCTATCAAGGTGTTTTCTATCTTCAAGCACGGCGCGCTCAAGCGCGTGGTTGAAGGAAGTGACGAAGGCACACTGGTGACTGTTTAATCAATGGGTCATTCCCGCGCAGGCGGGAATCTACGTATTTAAAGGATAAAAAGCATGAGCATTGAAGACATTAAAAACAACGCTGCAACGAAGATGGGTTTGTCCATTGAGGCGCTCAAAAGTAATCTAGCAAAAGTTCGTACGGGACGTGCAAATCCTGCCATGCTCGACTCCGTGCAAGTGGACTATTACGGATCGCCCGTGCCTTTGTCGCAAGTGGCTAATTTATCTTTGCTTGACTCGCGCACCATTAGCATTCAGCCTTGGGAAAAAGGCATGGGCCCGAAGATTGAAAAAGCCATCCGTGAATCTGATTTGGGTTTAAACCCTTCCAGCATGGGTGATCTCATCCGCGTGCCGTTGCCACCCATGAGTGAAGAGCGTCGTAAAGAGATGACAAAGCTTGCGCGCAACGAAGGTGAAGCCGCCAAAATTGCTGTGCGTAATCTGCGCCGCGATGCGAATGAGTCGGTTAAAAAGTTGGTTAAAGACAAAGATGCTTCGGAAGACGATCAAAAGCGCTGCGAGGTGGATGTGCAAAAATTCACAGATGCGCGAATGACCGAAGTGGATGCCTTGGTTACTGCCAAAGAAAAAGACATTTTGGCGGTTTGATTGGCTGAATCACAGCTCGTTCCACATCACGTTGCCATCGTCATGGATGGTAACGGACGTTGGGCAAAAAAACGATTCCTCCCCCGCCTTGCGGGACATAAACAAGGTGTAGAAGCCTTACGATCTTGCGTGCAAGATTGTCGAACCCGTGGTGTGCGGGTGCTTACAGTTTTCGCATTTTCTTCAGAAAATTGGAGCCGCCCGGCAGATGAGGTGTCGGGTCTCATGGAAATTTTGGGCTTGGCGGTCGTTCGTGAAATCAAAGCATTGTCGGAAAACGGTGTCAGGCTTTACTTTGTGGGCGATCGCTCGGCTTTATCTTCCAAACTCATCGCTGCTTTGGTTGATGCGGAGCGGAAAACTGCCGAGAATGAACAACTTGTTTTGAATGTTTGCCTGAACTATGGCGGGCGCTGGGATATTGCGCAAGCCGCATCCCGCTTGGCTTCTAGTGGGGCGCTCATTACTCCCAAAAGTCTTGATGGCGCAATGGCGATGGCACATGTGCCTGACCCCGATCTTTTTATCCGCACCGGCGGCGAACAACGTTTGAGTAATTTTCTTCTGTGGCAAACGGCGTATTCAGAGCTTTATTTTTCTGATTGCCTGTGGCCTGATTTTGGTGCTAATGACTTGGACGCTGCGATAGCCGCATATAGTGGCCGTGAACGCCGCTTTGGCAAAATCTCTGAGCAAATGATCTCCATACCGAAAGCTACTCATGCTGATTAAACGCATCATCACTGCCGTGGCTTTGCTCGCTATTTTGTTGCCCGCATTATTTTTAGGCTCTCCTAACTTGTTTAACGGTCTTGCTCTCATTTTGATTGCGGCTGGTGTGTGGGAATGGTCGCGCCTGAATGGTTGCCGTCAAATACAAGCCATTTTTTTTGCGCTGGACTCATTGGCAATTTGCGCCGGATTGATGTACGGAGGACTGACACGCTATCCCATGCCGCAGCTTTGGTTATTGGTTGCTGCTGTGTGGGTGTTGGCATCCAGTTGGCTACTCAAAAACGGCGTGGAAAGTTGGTCTCGTATTCCAAAATTAGTTCGTCTGCTTGTGGGTTTTGTACTGATCTGTACTGCCTGGCTTGCGCTCGCACAGTTGCGTGAAATGGGCATTAACGTCATGCTCTCAACGCTACTTTTGGTATGGGCCGCTGATATTTTCGCCTATATTGCGGGCAGAATTTTGGGTGGAAAATTGTTTGGCACTCGAAAATTAGCCATCACTATTAGCCCAGGCAAGACTTGGGAGGGCGTGCTCGGAGGCTTTATTGGTGTATGCGCCGTGGCGATGCTGTGGCTTTCGATCGATCAGCGTTTTGCGGTCGATAGTCCGAGTCTCTATACGATCTTTGTTGTGAAGTTTGGCCTCTTATCCTTTATTGCACTTGTCTTTTGCACAGCGATGGCGGTGGTTGGTGATTTGATTGAATCTCTAGTTAAGCGTAGCGCAGGCGTCAAAGATTCCAGCGGCTTATTGCCTGGCCACGGTGGCGTGCTTGACCGTGTCGATGCACTATTGCCTGTATTACCGTTGGCCATGTTTTTTGTGAGTATTGCCACATGATGCTGGATCGTACGCGCAAGCAAAAAGTGACGATCTTGGGCTCGACGGGCTCGGTTGGCGCGAACACGCTGGACGTGATTGCACGGCATCCGGATCGGTTTGAAGTATTTGCATTAACTGCTTCGACGAAATGGGAGTTGTTGCTCAAGCAGTGTGCAGAGTTCAAACCCATGTTTGCGGCGATGGTTGATGCCGAAGCAGCAGCAAAATTAGCTGAAAGACTCAAAGCCGAAGGACTTCATACGCATGTGCTGGTTGGCACGCAGGCCTTATGCGACGTGGCTCGCGAAGAGCGAGTCGATACGGTCATGGCAGCCATCGTCGGCGCAGCAGGTTTGGCCCCATGCATGGCGGCTGCACGTGCGGGTAAGCGGTTGCTGCTGGCAAACAAAGAGGCGCTGGTCATTGGTGGCGATATTTTTATGCGTGCCGTAGTTGCGGGCGGCGCGACACTCTTGCCGATTGATAGCGAGCACAGTGCCATTTTTCAATCGTTGCCTGATGACCGTGCCACTTGGGGCGATCGGATTGATAAGATTATTCTCACTGCTTCTGGCGGTCCATTTCTCAATCGTGATGTATCCACCTACGGATTGATTACGCCAGACGAAGCCTGCGCGCATCCGAATTGGGTGATGGGTCGAAAAATATCGGTCGATTCCGCCACCATGATGAATAAGGCCTTGGAGGTGATCGAGGCGAGATACTTGTTTGGTGTGGCGCCAGAGCAGATTGAGGTCGTGATTCATCCACAAAGCATCATTCACTCCATGGTGCAATACAAAGATGCGTCCGTTGTGGCACAGCTAGGAACGCCAGATATGCGTGTGCCAATTGCGTATGGCTTGTCATACCCGGATCGAATCAAGAGCGGCGCTGCAAGCCTTGATTTCAAAGGCCTAGCGAGTATGACCTTCCTGGAGCCAGATCTGGCAAGGTTCCCCAGCTTGCAACTGGCTTGGAGCGCTATGGCTGTACCGTCAGGCACGATTTTAATGAATGCTGCCAATGAAATTGCTGTCGAGGCGTTCTTGGCTGGGCGCATTCGTTTCGATCAAATTCACACGCTTAATGCTGAAATTGTGGTCAGTTTGAATTGCCCCATTGCTAGTAGCATCGAGGAGGTTGTCATTATTGACGGTCTAGCTCGGCAGGTGGCACAGCTAACATGCAACCGACTTGCTAACGAAAAATGAGCCTATTAATTTCTATTGCGGCTTTTCTGTTTGTGATTGCGTTACTCATCACGATTCACGAGTGGGGGCACTACCGTATGGCGACTCTTGTGGGCGTCAGAGTGATTCGATTTTCGGTAGGGTTTGGTAAGCCCTTGCTCACATGGACGCCTAAGCGGCAACCGCTTTTAGGTGGCGTGCCTCAGACCACTGAGTTCGTGATTGCTGCGCTACCGTTTGGCGGCTATGTCAAGATGCAAGACGAGCGCGAGCCCGATCAACCTGCAATAACCGAAAGCGATCTACTGCACTCGTTTAACCGAAAACCATTGTGGGCAAGGGCTGTCGTTGTGTTCGCGGGGCCATTTGCCAACTTCGTTTTAGCAATTGCACTCTTTTCACTCGTCAATTGGATGGGGATGACACTCCCCCAGGCTAGGTTAACGCAAGTCTTGCCAGATGGCGCGGCAGCGGCAGCGCATTTGCAAATAGACGACTTGGTACTATCGGTGGATAAACAAAAAATTACGGATAGTTTTCAACTGCGCGAGCTTATCCGTAAGTCCAATTTAGGCGTGTCACAAAAATGGCAAATTGAGCGCGGCGGTGTTGTGCAGACGTTGCTTGTGATGCCAAGGGTTGAGAGCGAGACTAGTGAGTTTTTAGGGAAATCTCAAGTCGGGCGTATCGGGGCCGTTATAGGATCATCTAAAGCGATGGTGGATGTACGTTACGGACCCATTGATGGCTTGGCGCTTGGCGCGCTCAAAACATGGGATTTGAGCGCACTTACCTTGCGAACATTAGGAAAGATGCTGGTTGGCGAGGCTTCGCTGAAAAACCTAACGGGCCCGGTGACCGTTGCCGAATACTCAGGTAAAACAGCGGTCATAGGACTGACTACTTTCATGTTATTTTTGGGCTTGATGAGCGTCAGTTTAGGGGTGCTGAATTTGTTGCCGCTTCCGATGCTGGACGGTGGGCATCTGATGTATTATCTTTGGGAGTGGCTGACTGGTAGGGCGGTGTCTGATGCTTGGCTGGATAAGCTCCAACGAGTTGGCTTTGCATTTCTTATTTTTTTGACCCTCCTAGCGCTTTACAACGACCTCGTACGATTGCTTGGGCTTCATAGTTTTTTTGCTTAATTATTTATGCGTTCATTTTTTAAAATAGTGGCCTTAGCTTCATGTTTGTTTTTCGCTGGGCAAGCCGCCGCCGTGGAGCCTTTTGTAGTCAAGGATATCCGCGCCGAAGGCTTGCAGCGGGTTGAAGCTGGAACGGTTTTTGCCACCTTGCCTTTTCGTACGGGTGATACTTTTACGGACGACAAAGGCTCTGCTGCAATTCGAGCTTTGTTTGCCCTTGGTCTTTTTAAGGATGTTCGCTTGGAGAGCAAAGATGGCGTGCTCATCGTTGTCGTGGAAGAGCGCCCGACCATTGCTGAACTCACTTTTGTTGGGACTAGAGAGTTTGATAAAGATAACTTGACGAAGGCGCTAAAAGATGTCGGCTTATCGGCCGGCAGAGCCTACGACAAAGCGCTCGCAGATCGGGCTGAGCAAGAGCTCAAGCGTCAATACATTGGTAAAAGTTTATATGGCGCTGAAGTGGTGACAACGGTGACTCCAATTGAGCGAAACCGAGTGAATTTGACTTTTACGGTGGTGGAGGGCGAAGTTGCCAAGATTAAAAGCGTGCACATTGTTGGGGCGCAGGCTTTCAGCGAGTCAACTTTAAGGAGCCAATTTGATTTAGACACCACAGGTGCCATGAGTTGGTATACCAAGAGTGATCGCTATACCCGCACTAAATTTAATGCAGATTTAGAAACGCTGCGATCGTACTATTTGACGCGTGGTTATTTGGAGTTTGCTATCCATTCGACGCAGGTTGCGCTCTCTCCCGATAAACAAAGTGTAGATATCACTATCTCAATTACGGAGGGACTACGTTATGTTGTGTCTGCTGTTGAGTTAAAAGGCAATTATTTAGGAAAAGACGAAGAATTCAAGTCACTCGTTAAAGTTGTGGTGGGTCAGTCTTACAACTCTGAGTCAGTGGGTTTAACGACAAAGTCCTTCACTGATTTATTCGGCAAATTCGGTTTTGCTTTTGCGCGCGTGGAGGCCATTCCCGACATTGATAAATCAAAGGCACAAGCCAAAATTATTTTTGCGGCAGACCCTGCACGCAGAGCGCAGGTACGACGCATCAATATTATTGGAAACTCTAAAACACGAGACGAAGTGATTAGGCGCGAATTTCGCCAATACGAGGCATCTTGGTATGACGGGGACAAAATAAAACTGTCACGCGATCGAATTGACCGACTTAGTTATTTTAAAGAGGTCAAAATTGATACCCAAGAAGTGGCGGGTGTTCAAGATCAAGTTGATATTAATTTGACCGTTGTTGAAAAACCAACGGGGAGTTTGACCTTGGGCGCTGGATTTTCAAGCACAGAAGGATTGACTCTACAGTTTGGTATTCAGCAGGATAACGCCTTTGGAACAGGGCAATTTTTGGGTATAAACGTCAATACAAGTAAATATAACCAAATTTATTCACTCAGTACCACGGATCCTTATTTCACCAAAGAGGGTGTCTCCCGCACCTTAGCGATTTACCAGCGTCGCGCTCGTCCATACACTACGATTGGTGGCGACTATCAATTAACGACAACCGGTGTCAGTGTTAATTTTGGCATTCCAATTTCTGAACTGAATCGTATTTTTTTGGGCGTAGGCGCTGAACAAATTAAGATTGACACTGGAACCAGCATTCCTGCGTCTTACTTGGCCTATGCGGATACGTTTGGTTATACCAGTCGCAGTTATCCGTTTACGTTAGGTTGGTCGCGCGATGATCGCGATAGCGCTTTGATCCCAACAAAGGGAAATTATCAGCGCTTGAACAGCGCATTGTCTAAAGCCGGCGATGCGCAGTACACCAGCAACACCTATCAATTCCAAGAGTACTTACCGTTAAGCAAGCAATTGACTTTTGCCTTTAATACGGAGTTGGGGTGGGGGCGAGGTTTAGGCGGGCGTCCATTCCCTGTGTTTAAAGACTTTTACTCCGGTGGTTTAGGCACGGTTAGGGGGTTTGCGCAAAGTAGTTTAGGACCACGTGACGTGACGGGTGCTTATATTGGTGGCCCCAAAAAAATCACATTGAATGCCGAGATCAATATGCCATTCCCAGGAGTTGGCAACGATCGAAGTTTAAGGCTCTATACTTTTTATGACGCTGGTAATGTATTTGGTGAAAATCAGCGCTATGATTTTTCTCAATTGCGCTCCTCGATTGGCGTAGGGTTGAGTTGGATATCGCCTATTGGCCCCTTACGATTTGCGATTGCTAACCCCGTCAGGGCTTACTCTGGCGATAGAATAGAGAGATTCCAATTCCAAATTGGTACGGCCTTTTAACTATTATTTTTCGATATGAAGCGCATTACTCAATTTTTAGTCGTTGCTGGTGTGACCTTGGTATTTTCAAGTTTAGCTACCGCACAAGAATTCAAAATCGGCTTTGTCAATACAGACAGAATTTTTCGCGAAGCGAATTCGGCTTTGACTGCGCAAACAAAACTTCAGCAAGAATTTTCGAAACGAGAAAAGGACTTAACAGGGCAGGGCGATGGTTTGAAAGGAATGTCGGATAAGTTAGAGCGGGATGCGCCAACGTTAACCCCCTCCCAACTTAGCACTCGTCAAAAGCAACTTGCTGAGCAAGATCGTGATTTCCAGCGTAAGCGTCGTGAATTTCAAGAAGACTTAAATGCGCGGAAAAATGAAGAGCTTCAGGCTGTGCTTGAGCGTGCGAACCGCGTTGTCAAGCAAGTGGCTGAAGCCGAAAAATATGACCTCGTCTTGCAAGAGGCAGTCTACATTAATCCTAAGCACGACATCACAGACAAAGTGGTTAAAGTTTTGAATGCGAAGCCTTAATGCCACTAGTCTTGCTTCCATTGTCAGTGCGCTAGGCGGCGATTGTATTGGTTCTTCTGAGCTGCTCATTTCCCGAATCACGTCTTTAGAAAATGCCATATCCAGTGACATTTCTTTTTTAAGTTCTCCGAAATACGCTTCGCAATTTGCTTCCAGCCAAGCGGGCTGTGTCATTGCAAGGAGAGCTGACTGGCAAACTGCAAAAGCGGCTGGCTTTAAAGGTGCGGGAATTCTCACAGATGATCCCTATTTGTACTTTGCCAAACTGACCCAATGGTGGAAGCGTCAGACACAATTGGGTGGTGCTACAACAAGCTTGATTCATCCTACGGCCGTCATCGGCCAACGCGTCCAGCTAGGTGCGGAAGTCCAGATTGGTGCGCTATGCGTCGTTGAAGATGATGCCGTCATTGGCGCTCGCTCTATTTTGAAGCCTCGCGTGACTTTGGGATCTGATTGTCATGTTGGCGAAGATTGCATCCTTCATAGCGGCGTGGTTATTGGTGCGGATGGCTTTGGTTTTGCGTCAAACAAAGTCACCGGTGAGTGGGTCAAGATTGAGCAGCTGGGTGCCGTTCGTATTGGTAGTTTTGTTGAAATCGGCGCCAACAGCTGCATTGATCGCGGCGCGCTCGAGGATACCGTTTTAGAGGACGGAGTGAAATTAGACAATCTTATTCAAATTGGTCATAACGTCCATATTGGCAAACATACGGCATTGGCGGGATGTGTTGGTGTGGCGGGTAGCGCCAAGATTGGCGCGCATTGCACAATCGGCGGCGGTGCTGTTGTGTTAGGACATTTAAGCTTGGCAGATCATGTTCATATATCAGCTGCTAGTGTGGTGACGCGTTCCATCCGAAAGGCTGGAAATTACACCGGTATTTTCCCATTGGACGACAATGCATCATGGGAAAAAAACGCTGTTACTTTGAAGCAATTGCACAGTCTGCGTGACCGAATTAAAAAACTTGAAAACCTTAGAAAGTAGACCTACTATGCAAATGGATATCCATCAAATTTTGAAAAAATTACCGCATCGTTATCCCTTTCTGCTGGTCGATCGAGTGTTGGAGTTGGAGCCAGGTAAACATATTCGTGCACTCAAAAACGTCTCTATGAATGAGGAGTTTTTTCAAGGTCATTTCCCGCATCGCCCTGTGATGCCGGGCGTTTTAATGTTGGAGGCCTTGGCTCAAGCTGCCGCGCTTTTATCATTTGAGACACTGGGTGTGACTCCTGATGATGAAACCATGTATTATTTTGCGGGTATTGATGCAGCGCGTTTTAAGCGCCCTGTCGAGCCCGGCGATCAGCTTATTTTGGACGTAGCACTTGACCGTATGAAGGCGGGTGTCTTCAAATTTAAGGCTCGTGCTTGGGTTGGTGATGCGCTTGCAGTTGAAGCTGACTTGATGTGCACAATGAAAAAAATTACTCCCTCCTCTTGAGGTGAACGATGACCTCTGCATTGATTCACTCTACCGCCATCATCGACCCAGCTGCACAACTGGATCGCAGTGTGAGCGTCGGTCCGTATACCGTCATTGGACCCAAGGTGACGATTGGTGCGGGTTCCATTGTTGGCGCGCATTGCGTGATTGAGGGACGGACCACCATCGGCAAAGATAACCACATCTTTCAATTTAATTCGATTGGTGCCATTCCGCAAGATAAAAAATATGCTGGCGAGGATTGCGAGTTAGTCATTGGGGATAGAAATACGATTCGCGAATTCTGCACTTTGAATATTGGCACCGCAACGCCTGGGCAGAATCCGGCCAGTAATGGCATTGGTAAAACTAGCATCGGCAATGACAACTGGATCATGGCTTACGTGCACGTGGCGCACGACTGCACCATTGGTAATAACACCATCTTCGCCAATAACTCGCAGCTAGCAGGGCATGTCGAAGTGGATGACTGGGTCATTCTTGGCGGCTTTACAGTGGTGCACCAATTTGTGCGCCTAGGTGCGCATAGCATGACCGCGATGTGCTCGCTTCTGTTTGCCGATTTGCCGCCTTACGTCATGTGCCAAGGACAGCCTGCTGCGGCGCGTTCCATGAATTTTGAAGGCTTGCGTCGTCGTGGTTTTACGCCTGAGCGCGTGGCTGCCGTGAAAAGTATGTACAAGCTGTTGTATCGCAGCGAGCTCAGTCTCGATGCAGCTTGCGAGCAAATCGACGCTTTGAAAGCGGCAACGCCAGCGGCTGCTACTGACGTGGCGATGCTCGTAGACTTTCTGCGAAGTGCACCAGCCAATCGCGGCATCGTCAGGTAATAAATGAAGATTGCGTTGGTTGCAGGCGAGACCTCTGGCGACTTGCTAGCGGGACTCCTCATCGATGGTTTAAAAGCTCAATGGTCAGATCTGCAAACCTTTGGCATCGGCGGCGCACGGATGGCGGAGCGAGGTTTTTCTGCTTGGTGGTCGTCCGATAAATTAGCTGTACGAGGTTATATCGAGGTGCTGCGTCATTACCGCGAGATTGTGGGTATTCGTCGCCAGCTAAAAGCGCGTCTTTTAAAAGCTCCACCTGATGTCTTCATCGGAGTGGATGCACCTGATTTCAATTTAGACTTGGCGCATGACCTGCGCGAGCAAGGTGTCAAAACGATTCAATTTGTGAGCCCTTCTATTTGGGCGTGGCGCGGCGAGCGTGTTGAGAAGATTAAAAAAAGCGTTGATCATGTGCTGTGCATTTTTCCGTTTGAACCCGCGATTTATGCCAAGCACGGCATCTCGGCCAGTTACGTTGGGCATCCGCTAGCCAATGTGATACCGCTAGAGCCCAATCGGAATCGGGCTCGCGAGGCATTAGCTCTGCAGTCCATGGATGTCGTTATTGCAGTTTTGCCTGGTAGCCGGACATCCGAAATTGAGTATTTGGGTGTACCGTTTGCCCAAACGATTAAGCGATTGCTTCAAGCGAGGCCTCTCCTCAAAGTGCTAGTGCCTGCCGTGCCGTTGTTGCAAAGCAAGATTACCCAGCAATTGACACAGACACTCAGTGCAGCGCAATTGCTGCAAGTGCAAGTGTTGCAAGGCCAATCACACCTTGCCCTGACCGCCTGCGATGTTTCCTTGGTTGCAAGCGGTACTGCCACACTAGAGGCGGCGCTGTTTAAGCGTCCCATGGTCATTGCCTACAAGATGCATGCTTTGAGCTGGTGGAAGATGCGCCGCATGAAATATCAGCCATGGGTTGGTTTGCCGAACATTTTGTGCCATGACTTTATCGTGCCTGAGTTTTTGCAAAGCGACGCAACACCAGATGCGTTATCGACTGCGGTGTTGGCTTGGCTGGATGATCCCGTTCGTAGTAAAAATGTTACGGCGCGTTTTACCGATTTGCATCATGAACTCTTGCGCGATACGCCCCGTATCGCAGCAGAGGATGTTGCGAGGGTACTTGCCGCATGAAGCTCAAAACTAAGGCCTTGTCGCTGCTGGCTGTGCAGCCGCACCTTGTGTGGGATAAACCAGGATTAATCGCGGGCGTGGACGAAGCTGGGCGTGGACCGCTAGCGGGTCCTGTTGTCGCTGCCGCTGTGATTTTGAATGATCTGCATCCCATCAAAGGTTTGGATGACTCCAAAAAATTAACGGCCAAACGACGCGAAAAACTCTTTGATGAAATAATGGCAAAAGCATTGTGCTGTTCAGTTGCAGAGGCATCAATTGAAGAGATTGATCGGTTGAATATTTTGCAAGCCACCATGCTTGCCATGCAGCGTGCTGTGGCGGGTTTACGCTTGCCACCCACCAAAGTGCTGGTGGACGGCAACCGAGTCCCCGTATTACCCATGCTTGCGGAAGCTATTGTGAGCGGTGATGCGCTTGTGCAGTCGATTTCTGCCGCTTCCATACTGGCGAAAGTGACGCGGGACCGCTGGTGCGAAAAAATTGACGCAGAGTACCCTGCATATGGCTTTGCAAAGCACAAGGGCTATGGTACAGCGCAGCATCTGGCAGCGCTTAAAGCGCATGGTGCTACGCCGCTACATAGGCGTAGCTTTGCGCCTGTGAGGGCGGTGCTGTGAACATTCAAACAATCACCTCTGGCAGTAATCCAACGGTCAAAGCTATTAAACGACTCGCGCAAAGCGCAAGCAGCTACAAAGACACGGGACAAATCTGGCTAGAGGGGGAGCATCTGTGCGATTCGTATTTGCGTTCTAGTAGCAACTTGACGCTGCAAACTGCCGTGTTAAGTCAGAGCATCTCATCGCCATGGTTAAGCCGTCTTCAAGCATTCGCGTGTGAAACGATTCTGATGCCCGATGCACTGTTTGCGCAATTGAGCGGATTACCTTCCTCTGGGGGGCTAGGTTTCGTGCTCCGAGCGCCTGAGCAAATGAACACGATTCAAAAATCCGCTGATACGGTGATTCTAGATCGTGTGCAAGACGCTGGTAATGTAGGCTCCATCTTGCGAAGTGCCGCTGCGTTTGGCGTGACCCAAGTCTTGGCGTTGCAAGGCACAGCACTACTTTGGTCGCCCAAGGTTTTAAGAGCTGGTATGGGGGCGCATTTCGCATTGCATTTAGTTGAAAATTTGACAGTCAATGAGATTGAACTGGATGTTCCTATTCTCGCAACGCATGTTCATGCGGGTGAGTTGCTGCATGTTCTTCAAGCTGAAAAACGATTGCCAAATCCAAGCGCTTGGATCATGGGGCATGAAGGTCAAGGTGTCTCGCAGGCCTTGCTGGATAAGGCTTCTATAAAGGTGAAGATTCAGCAATTGAGCGAAGAGTCACTCAATGTGGCATCAGCAGCAGCTGTGTGCTTGTACGCAAGCTCAATAGTTTTAAAAACGATCCCCTCATTCCCGTGAAGGCGGGAGTCCAAGGCTTATAGGACTACGGGCGCATCAGGCAATTCGTTAGCGTGCGCCGATTTTTCTGGAAAATGTTGAACAAGTAAATCCGTGACTTCATCAATTGCCAAGTTCAAACCACGCTCAAAATGACCGGTTTGAAATGCGGCTCGCATGCGAATCATCGTTTGCATCCACACTTCCGAAGAGGCATGCAAGTTGAGTCCATGATCCGCAACGAGTTCAATTTTTCGCTCTGCCAATTGCAAATAAATAAGCACCCCATTATGGTGTTCAGTATTTCCAACCCCCAACTTTTTGAATAGTTCAATAGCACGGTCACGCACTGGCAAGCCATGCCATATATGACCTAGCGGCAAGGCAGCCTCGACGCACAGACGGATTTGTCCGTTGTGGTGCAGTTCGCTGTGATGGATTTTTGTCTGCAACCTTGCCTGCGCACTGGCAGGTACGGCACGCTTGGCATCGCGTGCACTGTAGCCACTGTGTTTGACTAGGCGTTTGAATGTTTGGATGAGCGTTTGTTGTTTCATGACGATGCCCGCTCCCTTACCAATTGCCCGACGCACCGCCGCCACCAAAATTGCCGCCGCCGCCCGAACTGAATCCGCCACCCCCGCCGCCAGAGTTGTAGCCTGCGCCTCCGCTTCTAGACATGGACATGAGAATAAGCATGGTGTTGCCAAAGCCAAAAAATCGGATCGCTAATAAAAACAAAATGACGATGCCAATCAAGGCAAATAGATTTGGCGACACGTCACCAAGCTGCATTGACGCAGGGTCAGTTTTGCTGACGGGCGCACTGCTAGCATCGCCTGCAATCCGTGCTGAAATTTGGGTGATACCCGCTTGCAAGCCTTGTCCATATTGGCCTTGCTTGAATGCAGGCGCGATGTTATTTTCAATGATGTCGCTTGCTGCAAGATCTGGAATGGCGCCTTCTAGCGACTTGGCAATCTCGATGCGTAGCTTATGGTCATTCTTCGCCACAACGATGAGCACACCGCCGCCAACGTCCTTACGCCCAATCTTCCAAGCATTTGCGACGCGGTTGCTGTAGCTAAAAATATCTTCAGGTTGCGTCGTCGCCATCATCAGTACGACGATCTGCGCACTTTGCGTTTCTTCAATGGTTTTGAGCTGGGCTTGCAAGCCGCTCATTTCAGTCTCGGAGAGCGTTTGTGTTTGGTCAATGACTCGCGAGGTCAATGGGGGTATGGCTTGCAGGCCAGTGGGTGTGGAGGGCGAAGGTGCTTGCGCCCAAGATGTGAGTGCGAAAACCCAGCCGATGGCAACCAGTGCCAGCTTGCGCATGGCGTTACTTCTTGTCGAAGTTGACGGCTGGAGCTTTCGATATTTCCGCTTCATTGGTAACCGTGAAGCTAGGTTTGACGGCGTAGCTCATCACCATGGCGGTGAAGTTGGTGGGAACACTGCGGACCAAAATGTTGTAGTTTTGCACGGTTTCAATAAAGCGATTACGTGCTACGGTGATGCGGTTTTCTGTGCCTTCTAACTCCACACGTAAATCATGGAAAGCCGCATTGGCTTTGAGGTTGGGGTAGTTCTCCGTTACCGCCATCAAGCGCGAGAGCGCGCCGCCCAGCTCGCCTTGTACGGCCTGGAACTTCTTAAACGCTTCGGGGTTGTTGAGCGTCTCAGGAGACACCTGCATCGCCGTCGCTTTAGAGCGAGCTTCGATGACTTGAGTCAGCGTCGATTGTTCGAAGTTCGCTTCACCTTTGACCGATGCGACGATGTTAGGAATCAAGTCTGAACGGCGTTGGTATTGATTTAGAACCTCCGCCCAAGCTGACTTGCTTTGTTCGTCCAGCTTCTGGAAATCGTTATAGCCACAGCCCGTGAGGGTAAGAGCTACAAGCGCAGCAAGAAATACAACAAAGGTGCGGATGATCATGGCGAACTCCTAAAAATGGTTTACGCCAATGCTGCCATCGCGCGTTGTGTGATTTCGTCCACGCTGCCCATACCGCTAATCGCGCGGTATTTAGGTGCGTTCGCAGCATCAAGCTTTGCCCATTGACCATAGTACTCGACCAGTGGACGAGTTTGCGCAGCATATACATCTAAGCGATTTTGTACCGTGGCGGGCTTGTCGTCTTCACGTTGAATGAGTGGCTCGCCCGTGATGTCATCAATGCCTTCCACTTTAGGTGGGTTGAATTTGACGTGGTATGTGCGGCCACTGGTAGCGTGGCTTCGGCGACCGCTCATGCGTTCGATGATGGCCTCGAAAGGGACATCGATTTCAAGCACGTGGTCGAGTTTGACACCGGCGTTTTTCATGGCATCGGCCTGCGCAATGGTGCGCGGAAAACCATCAAATAAGAAGCCTTGTTTGCAATCATCTTGCGCGATACGCTCTTTGACTAAGCCGATGATGATGTCGTCGCTCACCAGCGCACCCGAATCCATGACCTTTTTGGCCGCCAAGCCCATTTCTGTGCCTGCTTTAACTGCCGCACGTAGCATGTCGCCTGTGGAGATTTGAGGGATGCCATATTTTTGGCAAATGAAGGTGGCTTGTGTGCCTTTGCCCGCACCAGGTGCGCCAAGCAGGATCAATTTCATTCAGAACTTTCTCAGTTTTATTTTTAGATTTTACAAAAATTTACACCTTGCAAAGCATAGCACGGACGCACCTCATTTATCTGACAAAAATGGCACGAACTCGCTCCAAGTCTTCCGGTGTATCCACGCCAATGCCCGCAATGGCTTCGCTCACGTGCACAGCAATGCGCTCTCCGTGCCACAGAACACGTAGTTGCTCAAGGGCCTCCAGTTGCTCAATCGGGGCTTGTGTCAAGCTTGGAAATTGTTTTAAAAATCCAACGCGATAGCCATAAATGCCAATATGACGTAGCGGTAGATCGGCCAAACCAACACTCACGGACGCCTTATTGGGCGTGGCCTGCGGGGTTATTTTTAGTGCCGTGCGTTGGTTGTCGCGGTCATAGGGGATGAGACTTCGGCTGAAGTAGAGCGCTGTGTTTTTAGCATCTAAAACGACTTTCACAATGTTGGGGTTGTGCCACTCGGATTCGTTTGTGATCGCGTGCGCCGCTGTGCTCATGGCGCAGTCAGGACGGGCAATCAAGCAAGCGGCAACTGCATTGATGAGTTCAGGATCAATGAGCGGTTCGTCGCCTTGCACATTGACCACGATGGCATCGTCCGCCAAGCCTAGCTGTAGGCAAGCTTCGGCCAGTCGGTCACTGCCAGATGGGTGATCGGCCCGAGTCATCACAACGGCGGTTTGATGCGCTTGACAGGCCGCAGAAACGTCTAGGCTATCAGTTGCGACAACCACTTGTGATGCGTTTGATAGCGTCGCCTGCCGTGCAACGCGCACGATCATCGGCAGACCCGCAATATCAGCCAGCGGCTTGTTTGGCAGGCGCGTCGAGGCAAGTCTTGCCGGAATGAGGACGGTAAAAGAGGAAGTCATTGCGGTCAAGCTAGCGCTTCTCTTCAATCTCAGCTACCGTTAAGGCCCGAGCTTCGTTTTCTAACATGACGGGAATGCCGTCCCGCACGGGGTAAGCCAAGCGGGCACTATGGCTAACCAGCTCTTGTGTACTCGTGTTGTAACGGAGTGGCCCTTTGGTGACAGGGCAGACAAGTATTTCTAATAGTTTGGTATCCATGGGTGGTAATCTTTTAACGAGTGGTCAGTGCCTTGATCGTAGCGTCAAGGATGGCTAAAAATGTGGTGTCGAGTTCAACTACGAGTGGTACAGCCAATATCTGCCAAGCCAATGGGGGATAGCTTGCCCACAGTTTGAAAGCATCTTTCTCGGTGCATAACCAAAGCGCATTTTTATCAGGGGCTGGGCAGAACTTAGTAAAACTGTCGTGATCTGCATATGCCGTGGCGGAAGCAAGTTGAAGTCCTTTGCCACGTAGCATGTCAAAAAATGTGTCTGGTTTTGCGATGCCAGCGATGGCGTGTAGCGGTCTGTCACTTAAGGTGAGTAGACCAGCCAGCGGATGCAGATGCCCGGTGTTGTCAATGGCATGGTCGGCTAGACGCCTAGGTACGCTTTGCAGCGTTAGATGAATGGGGCTGAGCGCCTTGCGTGGCCAAGGCTCGCGTAGAGGCCCCGCAGGCAACAACCAGTTGTTGCCCGTGCCGCGTTCGTCAAAGACGACAACCTCGACGTCGCGTCCCAGCGCTCGGTGTTGCAACCCGTCGTCACTCACAATGACGTTGCACTCTGGATGCCCTGCTAGCAATACCTTGGCAGCCTGTACTCGGTCGCAAGCCACGGCCACTGGCACTTTGCAGACATGCGCCATTAAAAGTGGCTCGTCGCCCACGTCCAAAGCGCTGTTGCTCGTAGTGACGAGCTGACAATCTTTAGCCTTGCGACCATAGCCACGCGAGACAACGCCTGGCTTGTAGCCCATAGCTAGCAAGCGTTGCACGAGCTCTATGACGATGGGTGTCTTTCCCACACCGCCCGCCATCACGTTGCCGACGATGACAACAGGGACAGATAGCTTGTGCGTTTTAAAAACGCTCCAGTCGTAGAACTTGGCGCGAATAAAGCGGATGCAGCCGTAGATCTTTGAGATTGGCCAAAGCAAGAGAGCAACAGGATGACGGTGGCTTTGCCAGTGACGTGGGGGCATGGGTGACTAGGTGTTTGTTATTGGCTTTGCTGCGCAGCAAAAGTGACTTGTGACAAGCCAGCGGCTCTGGCGGCTTCCATTACCGTCATCACCGATTGGTGGCTTGCCAGTGCATCCGCGCTAATGATGACGACCGTATTTTTAGCGTCACCAGAGGCTTGTAGCAGCAATTGCTTGACTGGCTCCAAGCCTTTGCCTTCCACGGGTTGCTTGCCTACGGCGTAGCGACCATCGCTACCCACGGACACAATGATTTCTTTGGGGTAATCTTTAGCTTGCCCACTGTCGGCGGTCGGGAGTTTGACCTGTAGCTCGGTGAACTTGCTGTACGTAGTCGAGAGCATCAAAAAAATGAGCACCACAAGGAGCACGTCGATAAACGGGATCAAATTGATCTCGGGCTCGTCCGTTTTACCGCGTTTAGAAAAATTCATAGGGCTCTTGCAATGGTTTACTCTGGACGGCAGTGCACTTTGATGTGCTGATAGAAACGTTCGCTGGATTGCTCAAGCGACAGCGCCATTGCGTCAGATTTTGCTTTGAAGTAGCGCCAAAAAATAAGGCAAGGAATTGCCACGATGAGGCCAAAGGCTGTGTTGTACAGTGCGACTGAAATGCCGTGCGCCAGCATGGCGGGATTGGTACCAGTCGACGCGCCCGTGGGGTTTTGCGCGCCAAAAATCTCAATCATGCCGATGACCGTGCCTAGCAATCCCAGTAGCGGGGCAACGGAGGCAATGGTTGCCAATGCTGAGAGGTATTTTTCTAGCGTCTGCACGCCGTGACGCCCTGCAACCTCAATCGCGCTTTTTAGTCCTTCTGGGTTAGGGCGAGGTTGCGCCAAAAGCGCACGGAAGCCCGATGCGAGCACCATGCCGAGCACCGAGCTATCCTCCATCTGCTGAATGGTTTCAGGTGCGGGGAGATTTGGGCGCGAAATACTCATTGCTTCATCCAATAATTTAGGTGGCGCAATACGCTTGCCACGAAAAAACATAAAGCGCTCAAAAACCAAGGCCAATGCGACAATGGAGCAAATCACCAAAGGCCAAATCGGCCAGCCCGCTGCTTGAAGAATAGTGAGCAAAGTTGTCTCCGTTAAAAATAGCTGCCAAATTAATACCTAAATACTTGCCAATTCTCGCATGACATCCTTTGATCTTTTTGCAGAGCCTGAACCTGTACCTCCCGTCGTGGTCTCAAGCCGGTCCGTAGTCGTGCCGATGCAGCGCCAAGCTTGGCGCGTTGGGGCACTCTGTCTTGCGATTGCGGATAGCTTGCAGGCACGGTTTAATCCCGTCACGGTGCGCGGAGAGATCTCTAATTTCTCCCGCGCCTCCAGCGGACACTGCTACTTTACGCTCAAAGACGAGGCAGGGCAGCTGCGCGCAGCCATGTTTAAACGCGCCGCTACTAGTTTGAATTTCGCTGCACAAGACGGGCAGCAAGTTGAAGTGACGGGCAAGCTTGGGGTATATGAGCAGCGCGGGGAGTTGCAATTGGTTGTGGAGTCAATGACTCGCGTCGGGCAGGGCTCGCTTTTGGAGGCGTTTATGCGCCTAAAAGCAAAACTAGATGCTGCAGGACTTTTTTCGTCTGAGCGCAAAAAGCCGATAAGCCTGTATCCACGCGGCATTGGCGTAGTCACCTCGCCAAGCTCTGCCGCATGGCACGATGTGATGACCGCTTTGCAAAGGCGCGTGCCGCATATCCCCGTGATGCTTTCTCCGTCTGCTGTCCAAGGTGTCGATGCACCAGCCGTGTTGGCTGCGGCGCTGAATCTGCTGTACGAGCAAATTGACGAAGGCAAGGCGCAGCTTGATGTGATTTTACTGGTGCGCGGAGGTGGCTCGCTAGAAGATCTATGGGCGTTTAACGATGAGCAGCTGGCATACACCATTGCCCAAAGCCCTGTCCCCGTGATTTGCGGCGTGGGGCATGAAACCGATTTTTCAATTGCCGATTTTGTCGCAGACGTACGAGCGCCTACGCCAACAGCCGCCGCGGAGCTTTGCGCAGCGCCTGTCTCGCAGGCCTTATCGATATTGACTTTGCAGGTTGTCAGGCTGCAAAGCACCATGCGGCAAGGCTTGGAGCGAAGAGAGCAGATGTTGGATGTGGCGACAAGACGGCTTATGCAGCCTAGCGATCAACTACGCAAGCAATTTGACAGACTTCATCAGTTTGGTCATCGACTCCAGTTAGTCGTTCAAGCGCAGATGCAAAAACAGCAGAGCACTCTCGTGCAGTGTCAGACGCGCCTCGGTCTATTGCATCCGAAAAAAGTGCTGGATCGCGGCTTTGCTTGGGTCAGTGATGAGGCTGGACATGTCGTGAAGGATGTAGCAGCGCTTCACGTAGGACAAGTGTTGGCATTGCATCTCGCTAAAGGTGTGCGGCAGGTCAATGTGGTTTAACTAAGATTTACGCTATAAAAAAGCCGCTCATGGAGCGGCTTTTTTATTAAGACACAGACAGACGCCGAGTTATTAAAAACTGCCGTAGCGCTGCGCAACCATGCAAAAGATCATTGGGATGGATAGCATTGTGTTAAAGCGAGAAGTGAGCATCGCCATGCGCGCAGCTTTTGCTTTTTCAGCAGCTTCAACAACCACAATGCCTAGCGCTTTCTTTTGGTTTGGCCAAATGATGAACCACACATTGAAAGCCATCAAAAGCGCCAGCCACATGCCAAGACCGATAGGGGTAAACGGTTGGAAGGTCAGTGCAGCCATCAAATAGCCCGAAGTTGCGGCGACCAATAAGCCAGTCACGACAGTTGCAAGCGCAGCCCAGCGGAACCAAAACAACGCCGTCGGTGCAATGACTTTGCTAATGGCTGGTTTTTGGTCATCAGGAATTTTTGGCATAGAGGGAATTTGCACAAAATTGAAATACCAAAGCAAGCCAATCCACATCACAGCAGAGATAACGTGCAATGACATTGCAATGCCTGCATGATTGACTTTTCCGCCTGTTGCAAGCAACAAGATTAAAGCCAAGATGGCAACGCCCGCTAAAACGGTACGGCCTAGAGATTGAAAAATAGCACCCATGTGAGTCTCCTAAAAAAATCGAAAGATTGAAAAACGAACCGATTAATTCTAGGGGGTTTCCGAGCGGTTGTCAGAAACTAGGGTTTAGATTTAAGGTTGAAAGGGTGCGCCGCCCAGTTTCGTGCCTGCTTTAAGGCCTTTTTTGACAAACCAGCCTTGATTCATCTCCAAGACAAAGCGAACTGGCTTGACTGAACAATGCGAGTTCGTGGTTTGAGGTTGCATATCGACCAAGTTGACGATCACGCCATCGTCAGCGACAAATGCCGCAGTCAGTGGTAGCAGCGTATTTTTCATCCAAAAGCACTGCTTGCTAGGCTCTTCGAAGATAAAGAGCATGCCTTCTGACGGAGGCATGACAGAACGAAACATCAGTCCGATTTCACGTTGCTCTGGTGTTTGAGCAACTTGGGCATTAATTTGGAACATGCCAGCGGCAAGTGCTGTCCTTTGCAGCTGCATCTGTGGCGTTTGAGCCAAGCTTGCTATCGAAGTCCAGACAAGATTAGATGCGAGAAGAATTGAGTAGATTTTTTTCATACAAGAATGATAGGCGTAAAAAAACCGCCGACTCTCGCGAGTGGCGGTTTTTTGCTTTGGGCGAATTACTTCGCAGCAGCAGGAGCGGCAGCAGCTTTGTCAGCAGATGCTTTCTTAGTTGCTTTTTTAGCGGCTTTCTTTTCTGCTTTAGCGGCTTTCTTTTCTGCTTTAGCAGCAGCTTTGTCGTCTGCCTTAGCAGCAGGAGCGGCAGCAGCTGGCTTAGCAGCAGCAGGAGCTGCAGCAGCAGCAGGAGCTGGCTTAGCAGCAGCAGCTGGAGCGTCAGCAGCGAAAGTTGTAGCAGCGAAGAGACCAGCAACCAAAGCGGCGATGAGTTTGTTCATGATGAGTTTCCTTTAATTAACGTTACTTAAAAAATCCCCCAAAAAATTTCGGAGGTAGTGCTCTAACGGCGGCAAAAAAGCTTTGGTTGACAGCGGGGCAAATTATATTTGATAAAAGATGTCATCTCCCCTTGGTAATAAATTAAATTAGTACACCAATCGCTCGGGTTTGAGCTCTTGCAAGATGGTCGTGGCGATTTCTTCAATTGATTTGGTCGTAGTCGATAGCCAGCGGATGCCGGCTCGCCGCATCATCGCCTCTGCCTCTGCCACTTCCATGCGGCAATTGGCGAGATCTGCATAGCGCGAGTTAGGGCGGCGTTCATTCCTGATTTCACTCAGACGAACGGGTTGAATTGTCAGGCCAAAGAGTTTTTTCTTATGTGGCATTAAGGCGGGCGGCAGGTGCTGCCGCTCAAAATCCTCTGGGATAAGGGGGTAATTACTTGCTTTGAGTCCATACTGCATAGCCAAATACAGTGATGTGGGTGTTTTTCCACTACGGCTTACGCCTACCAAAATGACATCAGATTGCTCTAAGTCGGTATTGCTTTGTCCATCATCGTGAGCAAGACTAAAGTTAATGGCCTCAATTCGATCGTTGTAAGCCTTGCTTTTGCTCACATCGCTAAATCGCCCAATTCGATGATTGCTTTTGATTCCCAGCTCAGCCTCAAGTGGGTTGACGAACGTGCCAAACATATCAAGCATCATGCATTTTTGCTTACAACCCTCGTTGATAACCTGGAGTACCTCCATATTGACTAGGGTTGTAAATACAATGGGTTTGCTGTCGTCGCCATCACTATCGGCCGTTCGATTTATTTCTCGAACAGCCTGGTAGGCCTTCTCCACCGTATCAGTAAATGGAAGTCGAATATGAATGGTATCGATCGCAAATTGGGCAAGAATCGCATTACCGAAAGTTTCTGCCGTAATGCCAGTGCCATCGGATACGAAAAAGATAGTTCTATTGCTCATGGTGTGTTTTATTAATCTCCCAATCTTCTCGTTTTGACGCTGCCCGAGTCTACAATAACTGCGTCGTTTGGCTATTTTTTGTTTTTTTCTTATTTATTTATGGGCCTCAATATGTCTCAACTCTTTGATTCCAATGCATTAGTCGTACCTTTTGAACTATTAAGAAACAGTGATGTGGAGTCAGTAGGTGGCAAAAACGCCAGCTTAGGCGAGATGATCTCTCAGCTGCCAAGTGGCGTTAAAGTGCCCACAGGATTTGCGACGACAGCGTATGCGTTTCGTGCGTTTTTAAAACACGAAGGACTAGACGACAAAATCAATGGCAAGCTGAACGCCTTGGACACCGAGGACGTGAATGCACTAGCTCGCGTGGGTGCCGAGATTCGTGCCATGGTCGAAGTGCAGCCATTTCCAGCGGATCTTGAGCAGGCGATTCGCGAGGCTTTTACAAAACTCAGTGCCGGAAATGCTGAAGCATCTTTCGCCGTGCGCTCGTCTGCAACTGCAGAAGATCTGCCAGATGCTTCGTTTGCTGGCCAACAAGAAACCTTTTTGAATGTTGTTGGCATTGAGACCGTGCTGCACAAAATGAAAGAAGTCTTCGCATCTTTGTACAACGACCGCGCCATCAGCTACCGCGTTCATCAAGGGTTCGCGCATGCCGATGTGGCGTTATCAGCAGGCGTGCAGCGCATGGTTCGTTCAGATCTTGGCGCTGCGGGCGTCATGTTTACGATGGATACGGAGAGTGGTTTTGATCAAGTCGTATTTATTACCAGCAGCTATGGCCTTGGTGAAACTGTAGTGCAGGGAGCCGTCAATCCTGACGAGTTTTATGTGCATAAACCAATGCTCAAGGCCGGCAATCGCGCTCTGATTCGCCGCAATTTGGGGAGCAAACTGATTCAAATGGTCTTTGCAACGCCTGAGGAAAAAGCCGCCAGCGGTAAATTGGTGCGCACGATTGATGTGTCACTGGCGCAGCAGCATGCTTATTCGTTGACCGATGCCGATGTAGAGCAACTTGCCAAGTACGCTGTCATTATTGAAGATCATTACGGTCGCCCCATGGACATTGAGTGGGGCAAGGATGGTACGGACGGCGGCATCTACATTTTGCAAGCACGCCCTGAGACAGTGAAGAGCCAAGCCAAAGGCAAAGCAGAAGTGCGCTACAAACTTTTGACGAAAGGCATGGTGCTGGCTGAAGGTCGTGCGATTGGTCAAAAAATTGGCACTGGCATTGTCCGAAAAGTCGCCAGCATCAGCCAAATGGACGAAGTCCAAGTGGGTGATATTTTGGTCACGGACATGACGGATCCGAACTGGGAGCCTGTCATGAAACGCGCCAGCGCGATTGTGACTAACCGCGGCGGCAGAACTTGCCACGCGGCGATCATTGCGCGTGAACTGGGTATTCCTGCCGTGGTGGGTTGCGGCGACGCGACCGAGCGCCTCCAGACAGGTACGCTCGTCACCGTTAGCTGCGCCGAGGGGGATACGGGCTTTATTTACGAAGGTAAATTGGAGACTGAGCTGACGGAAGTCGAGCGCGGCACTATGCCCCCCATTAAAGCCAAGATCACGATGAACATCGGTAATCCGCAGTTGGCATTTGATTTTTGCCAGCTACCCAATTCGGGCGTGGGTTTGGCGAGACTTGAGTTCATCATCAATAACAACATCGGCGTGCATCCGAAGGCGATTTTGGATTACCCTGACATTGATGCCGATTTAAAATTGGCCGTGGAGGTCGCTTCTCGTGGCCATGCTTCGCCGCGGGCGTTTTATGTGGACAAAGTGGCTGAGGGCGTTGCCACGATTGCAGCCGCTTTCTGGCCTAAACCTGTCATTGTTCGACTCTCTGATTTCAAATCGAACGAGTACCGCAAGCTCGTTGGTGGCAGCCGCTACGAGCCGGAGGAAGAGAATCCAATGCTCGGGTTTAGAGGTGCGGCAAGATACGTTAGCAAAGAGTTTGGCGAAGCATTTGCGATGGAATGCGAGGCTTTGAAGCGCGTTCGCAATGAAATGGGGCTCACGAACGTAGAAATCATGGTGCCTTTTGTACGTACCTTAGGGCAGGCAAGATCTGTGAGTTTGATGCTTGAGAAATGTGGTCTTGGGCGCGGTGTGAATGGCCTGCGTCACATCATGATGTGCGAAGTGCCGAGTAATGCTATCCTTGCGCCGCAATTTTTAGAGTATTTCGATGGCTTCTCTATTGGTTCGAACGACCTAACGCAGCTGACTCTTGGACTTGATCGTGACTCTGGTCTTGAGCTCTTGGCCAAAGACTTCGACGAGCGTGATCCTGCAGTTAAAGCCATGCTAGAGATGTCGATCAAGGCTTGCTTGGCACAAAACAAATATGTGGGGATTTGTGGCCAAGGTCCTAGCGATCACCCCGACTTCGCACGCTGGTTGGTTGATCTAGGTATCACGTCTATTTCGCTGAATCCAGACTCGGTGGTTGCGACTTGGAAGATGCTTGCAGCGCATGAGTAAACCGATCACACCTGTGATTTCTCCTGATGAGGACGGGACGGTAGTTCTAGAGCGCCGTACCGACCAAGCGAAGCCGCCGCAGATGTATCAGGTTGCGCTGTTAAACGACGACTACACGCCCATGGAGTTTGTGGTGTTTGCGATTCAAGAGTTTTTTGGCAAAGATCGCGATACGGCTATTGGCATCATGCTCAAAATTCACGTGGAAGGAAAAGGCCTTTGCGGTGTATTTTCTCGTGATGTTGCTGCGACCAAGGTCAATACAGTCATGGAGGCTGCACAAAATGCAGGCCACCCCTTGCAAGCGGTCTCTGAGCCCATAGATTAGTCACGTATAGTTACGTTTAGAAGCATTTTCAGAAAGTTAAGCCATGATTTCCCAAGAGTTAGAAACCAGTATTCAGATGGCTTTTGCAGAGGCTCGTAAAGCCCGCCACGAGTTCATTACCGTTGAGCACTTGCTGCTTGCCATGCTAGACAACCCCAGCGGCAAAGAAGTGCTGGAGGCGTGTGCCGCCAAAATCGATGATCTACGTAAATCGCTGACAGACTTCATCCAAGAAAACACGCCTATCGTGGCAGGCACGGACGATGTGGATACGCAGCCCACGCTGGGCTTTCAGCGCGTGATTCAACGAGCCATCATGCACGTGCAATCTACGGGCACTGGCAAAAAAGAAGTTCAAGGCGCAAACATTTTGGTGGCAATTTACGGTGAAAAAGATTCTCATGCCGTCTTTTATTTGCACCAGCAAAGCATTACACGCCTTGATGTGGTGAACTTTATCGCGCATGGTATCAAAAAGACGGACAAGCCTGAGCCGCAATCCGCCGGCACGGAGGGCGAGGAAGAGCCGGGCAAAGCAGGGGAGAAGAGCGATAAATCTTCACCACTCGATACGTATTGCCAAAACCTAAATCAGATGGCGAAAGATGGAAAGATTGATCCACTCATTGGCCGCGAGCACGAGGTCGAGCGTGCGATTCAAATTATTTGTCGCCGCCGTAAAAATAATCCACTATTGGTGGGTGAGGCGGGCGTTGGTAAAACGGCAATTGCAGAAGGCCTTGCTTGGCGCATTACGCAAAATGAAGTGCCCGATGTGTTGGCGGATGCGGTTGTGTATTCGTTGGATACGGGAACACTGCTTGCGGGAACCAAATATCGCGGTGACTTTGAGGCACGCTTAAAGGGCGTATTGAAGCAACTCAAAGAAAAACCAAATGCCGTTTTGTTTATTGACGAAATACACACCATCATCGGTGCGGGATCGGCTTCGGGCGGAACGCTTGATGCATCTAACTTGCTCAAGCCAGCGCTCGCGAATGGTCAGCTCAAGTGCATTGGTGCCACAACCTTTACCGAATACCGAGGCATTTTTGAAAAAGATGCTGCGCTATCTCGTCGCTTCCAAAAAATCGACGTCAACGAACCGACGGTGGAACAAACTACCGAGATTTTGAAGGGACTGAAGTCTCGTTTCGAAGAGCATCACAACGTGACCTACACAGTCGATGCGCTGCAGGCGGCTGCGGAGCTATCCGCTAAGTACATCAATGATCGCCACTTGCCAGACAAAGCGATTGACGTGATTGACGAGGCAGGCGCTGCACAGCGTATCGCCAAGCCTGAATTGCGTAAAACGATTATCGACAAAGCCGAGGTTGAGGCCATTATTGCCAAGATTGCACGTATCCCGCCTGCGAATGTGTCTAATGATGACCGCAGCAAGTTGCAAACCCTAGAGCGTGATTTAAAGAACGTTGTTTTTGGCCAAGACAAAGCCGTGGATGCGCTCGCGTCTGCCGTCAAGATGGCACGCTCGGGCATTGGTAAAACTGACAAACCGATTGGTTCGTTCCTGTTCTCAGGTCCAACGGGAGTGGGTAAGACCGAAGCCGCCAAGCAGCTTGCTTACATCATGGGCATTGAACTCATTCGCTTTGATATGAGCGAGTACATGGAACGTCATGCGGTGAGCCGATTGATTGGTGCGCCTCCAGGCTATGTGGGCTTTGACCAAGGTGGTTTGCTAACGGAGGCCATTACCAAGAAGCCACACTGCGTGCTGCTCTTGGACGAGATTGAGAAAGCGCATCCTGATGTGTTCAATGTACTTTTGCAGGTGATGGATCACGGCACGCTAACCGATAACAACGGACGCAAGGCGGACTTTAGAAACGTCATCATCATCATGACGACAAACGCTGGCGCTGAGACGATGAACAAGGCCACGATTGGCTTTACCAATGCACGCCAAGCGGGTGATGAAATGGCGGACATTAAGCGTTTGTTTACGCCAGAGTTCCGAAATCGTTTAGATGCGATGGTGAGTTTCAAAGCGCTGGATGAAAACATCATCATTCGTGTGGTTGATAAGTTCCTACTTCAATTGGAAACGCAATTACAAGAGAAAAAAGTTGAAGTCTCATTTAGTGACGCATTGCGTAAGCACCTAGCGAAGAAGGGCTTTGACCCACTCATGGGCGCGCGTCCGATGCAACGCTTGATTCAAGACACGATTCGTAAGGCTTTGGCTGATGAACTCTTGTTTGGCCGCCTGACAAAAGGCGGTAGCTTAGATGTGGACATTGATGACACGGGCGAAGTGGTCCTGAACATTGCTTCGCTCGATGAGCCTCCAGCTGGTAAACCGAAAAAGAAAGCATCACAGACGGTGCAATAAAAAAAGCGACTCTATTGAGTCGCTTTTTTTGATCTTGCAAAGATCAAATTAGATTGGCGCAGCTATTAAATCGTGGCCATCCACGCCAACTATGCGGGCACGTGTGAACTCCCCGACTTTTAGCTGCTTACTAATTTTTTCAGGAGGCAATAACTTCACCACGCCATCAATTTCTGGTGCGTCAGCATAAGTTCTGCCCACACCACCTTTTTTGCCAAGACCTGGCGCGCTGTCAATCAGTACTTGCATGGTCGCGCCAATACGCGATTGAAGTTTGGTGCTAGATACTTCTTCGGCGACCGCCATAAATCTTGCTCGGCGCTCTTCGCGTAGTCCAATCGGCAGCATGCCTTCAATCTTGTTGGCTTCTGCGCCTGTCACGTTGGAATAGGCGAAGCAGCCGGCACGGTCGATTTTGGCCTCAAGCATAAAGTCCAGCAGATGTGAAAATTCTTCTTCGGTTTCACCAGGAAATCCCGCGATGAAGGTCGATCGGATGACGATCTCGGGACATGCTTCGCGCCATACCGCAATACGCTCCAAGTTGCGCTCACCACTAGCCGGGCGTTTCATGCGCTTTAAAACATCAGGGTGGCTATGCTGAAGTGGCACATCTAAATACGGTAAGACCAAGCCTTCGGCCATGAGTGGGATGACCGCATCCACGCTGGGGTAGGGGTACACATAATGCAAGCGAACCCAAGCGCCATATGGCTTGGCGAGCTGTCCTAGCTCGGCAACCAAATCCAACATGCGCGTTTTGACTGGCTTGCCTTCGAAAAATCCTGTGCGATATTTAACGTCTACGCCATATGCCGACGTATCTTGACTAATGACGAGTAGTTCTTTCACGCCACCTGCAAACAAGGCTTCGGCTTCTTTGAGCACATCGCCAATCGGGCGACTTACTAGATCGCCGCGCATCGATGGGATGATGCAAAACGTACAGCGATGGTTGCAGCCTTCGCTAATTTTTAGGTACGCGTAATGCTTAGGTGTCAACTTGATGCCAAAGCTGGGTGTCAAATCGACAAACGGATCGTGCCTCTTCGGTAAATGCAGATGCACCGCATCCATCACTTCTTGCGTGGCGTGAGGGCCTGTGACGGCCAGCACGCTTGGGTGCATCTTTCGAACGAGATTTTGATCTGTCGCTCCGCCGCTGGTGTCCGCACTGCCGTCTACGGCTTTAGAGCCCAAGCACCCAGTCACGATGACTCTGCCATTCGCTGCAAGTGCTTCGCCAATCGTATCTAAACTTTCTTTGACGGCATCGTCAATAAATCCGCAGGTGTTGACGATGACTAAATCGGCGCCTTCAAATGTTTTACTAGTCTCGTAGCCTTCTGCCGATAGCTGAGTGAGGATGAGCTCGGAGTCGGTCAGGGCTTTAGGGCAACCCAGGCTAACAAATCCCACTTTTGGCGCTCTGGCCGTTGTCACACTCATGGTTTTTTCATTCCAAATAAATTCATCATTTGCTCTTGCATGCCGCTGAGTTGATTCGTCCAAGCCTCTGGTTTAAAGACTTGCGTCACAGGCGTCAGCGGCGTGGATTGCGCGGTAAATTGTTTTTGCATATCGGCAAAAGCTTGCATGTTTTTTTCTAAATAATTGCCCATAAAACCCTGCATGGCATGACCATAGGTACGAATTAAATTACCAAGTACGGCCTCACTAAATAAAGGTGCGCCGCCAGCTTCTTCTTCCAAAATAATTTGTAACAGCATTGCCCTTGTGAGGTCTTCATCTGTCTTGGCGTCGCGCACTTTGAATGCTGCTCCAGCCATCACTAGGCGTTTGATATCCGAGAGCGTAATGTAGTTCGACGTCAGCGTGTCATACAGCCGGCGATTGGGGTATTTTTTAATCACACGTTCCTCGCTAGGAGGGGACGCTGCTTCTACTTTTTTGTTTTTAGTGGCCACTGTTTCATCCTGCTAAAAAGAGGGTTGTGCCAGCAGAAACTGGTAGGCGGTATTGGAATCGAACCAACGACCTCCTCGATGTCAACGAGGCGCTCTAACCATCTGAGCTAACCGCCTAGAGTCTGATACTTCAACTTAATGAAGCAAGTTTGCTAGTATAGCAGAGAATCAGAATTAAAACTCGTATTCTGTTTGAACTCGAAGTATCGTTGCAGGCGAGGCAGTCGTTGTGCCATGCAAGAGTGCTGCGTTCCATTTAACTTTTTGTTTCGGCGCTAAGTTAATAGCACCAAAAATAGCGGGGCCAAATTGATGGATTTGATTCGATGAACTATCCCAGTTGTAAGGCCTTCCCACAGATCCGAAGGCTTGTGCGCCCCATTCAAACTGAGTCGATTGACGATACTTGAGCTGCATTTGGTACTGTAGCACGGTATCAAATGAGGCGCTCGCTTGCACATGTTTTTGGATCAATACGTTTAAATTTCCTTGGATCTGCCCCCACTCCTTTTGAATGAGTGGACCATAGGTGATTTCGTAACCTTCCGTACGATCCTTGGGGCGTTCGATCTCTAGTAAAAATCCAAGATCAATGGGATGCTTGCCTGTCTCGAGCAATTGAAATTTATTCTCCCACTCCCATGCGTCAAAGGCATTGGTTTCGCCAGGGAGGGCTTGATATTTTGCATAGATCTCTGTGAACCACCACGAGTTAACTCCCAGGCCTAAACCCAAAGAAGCGGCCGATTGGCGTGTACCATCTTTATTTTTTTGCCCCCCCCACTTGAAATCAATTTCACGTTCGCCCTCCTCAACGTTGGCCATGCGAACGTAATCGTTGGGGGCGGCGTACACCGTACTCATCGAAATCAGCGCCGAGCAGGCAAGCAGCGGCCCAAGCGCCTTAAAGCATTTCATATTTATCCTTTAGATTGAATTGGCTATTTTTTTAAAGCCATACGCTTGGCTTGCTGCGTTGCAAGAGCAATGAGGGCGATAGCGCCGGCATAAAACAGGAGCTGTAGAGGGGAAGGCCTTGCGTCATAGCCTACCAAGGCACGAAAGATCGCCCCTATCGCTGAATCCATGGGTAAAACGGACGATGTATCCCATAGTGGCTCTGTCCATCGCTGAATTAAGCCCGATTGCGTTAGTGCTCTTGCTAATTGAGCCGCCAAAGCCCCTGCCATGACGAGTACCCAGGCGTTTGTCACGGTAAAAAAATGCTGGACTTTGATTCTGGACAGCCCTGCATAAACCAGAGCGCCGCAAACCACGCCAGAGACTAATCCAATACCAACGCCCACCAACATCGAACGGCCATCTTGTGCTGAGCCTGACATAAAACCTGAAACAAAAATGACGGTTTCGCTACCTTCGCGCAAAACAGCAAGCGCCACCGCTATTGCAAGCGCCCATAAGGTGCCAGAGCCACTCTTTGCCACATATCCCAATTGCTTAGCTGTTTGAACGGTCTCTTGGGTATGTGTTGACACCCAAACACAGTGCCAAGTCAACATGAGCAATGCAATAGAGATGATGCTGATGTTGAGAAAATCTTGCCCAAGACCTTCACCTAATGCACTAATGCGCTCCATGGCGAATGCCAAGCCTACTGCGCCAAGGCTACCAGCGACCACGCCCAAACTGAGCCACTGGGTGCGGCGTAGTAATCCACGTGTGGCGGCTGCGATGATTCCGACAAATAAGGCGGCTTCAAGCGTCTCACGAAAAACGATGAGTGCAGTCGCAAACATAATTACTCCACGACCACAACGCCTTTAGCGGTTGCTTCGTTGTATTCGCCAAAAAACTCATAACGACCAGGCTTCAATGGGCCAATATAAATGGTGGCTTTTATTCCGCTAGGAACGACTTTCTCTCGGTTTAACTTATGGCTTTCAAACTCTTCGGGCGTACTGTCTTGGTTGTGCACGACTAGTTTAATTCGCTGATTCGCAGGCACTTTGATTTCGGTGGGTTCGAAGCGATGATTCTTGATGACAAGCAAAACCTCAAGCTCTGCTGCAAAGCTTTGCAAAGAGCCCAAGAGGAGAAGGGATGCAAGAAGCGATCGGATAAATACGGGGCGAGTTAGCATTTTCAAAACTCCAGTTTTTTGGGATGCGTCAATTGTAATTGAGAATTATTCTCAATTCTGGACGATGGCAAAAAATGTGAGTTTTTCAATTATTGTCATCAAAATGAACGCGGCATCCTTAAGACATGCTCGGCAACGTAGGACAAAATTAGATTTGTTGAAATCGGTGCAACTTGGTACAGGCGTGTCTCGCGGAACTTACGCTCGATATCGTATTCGGCTGCAAAGCCAAAGCCTCCATGAGTTTGTAGTGCCGCCTCTGCGGCTTCCCAGGACGCCTTGGCGCACAAATACTTGGCCATATTGGCTTCTTTGCCACAAGGCTGGTGCCTATCAAATAACTCTGCGGCGCGATAGCGCATTAAGTTCGCCGCTTCAGTCTCGATCAGAGCGGCGGCCAAGGGGAATTGCACGCCTTGATTTTGTCCAATTGGACGGTTGAACACAATGCGCTCATTGGCGTACTGAGTTGCTTTTTCCAAAAGCCAGTACGCATCGCCAATGCACTCAGCAGCAATCAAGGTGCGCTCAGCATTTAAACCATCCAAAATGTACCGAAAACCTTTGCCTTCCTCGCCAATTAAGTTTTCAGCAGGAATCTCTAAGTTGTCAAAAAACACCTCGTTGGTTTCGTGATTAACCATATTTCGTATGGGTTTGACCGTCATACCACTTTGCATTGCCTTGGCAATGTCAACCATGAAAATCGAGAGCCCTTCTGTTTTGCGCTGCACATCCGCAATCGGTGTGGTACGCGCCAGCAAAATCATCCAATCCGAATGCTGAACACGCGAAATCCAGACCTTTTGCCCGTTGACGATGTAACGGTCACCGCCAATGGATTTCACTGCTGTGGTTTTAAGCTGCGTGGTATCCGTGCCGGTTGTAGGCTCAGTAACGGCCATTGTTTGCAGACGCAGTTTGCCAGTTGCAATATCAGGTAGCCAGCGCTGTTTTTGAGCCTCGGATCCGTGGCGCAAGAGCGTCCCCATGTTGTACATCTGCCCATGGCAAGCGCCCGCATTGCCTCCGCTTCGGTTGATTTCTTCCATGATGACACTGGCCTCAACGAGTCCAAGGCCGCTACCCCCAAAGGCTTGTGGGATAAGGGCTGCCAGCCATCCTGCTTCGGTGAGCGCATTGACAAAAGCTTCGGGATAAGCCCGTGCTTCATCAACGCCTTGCCAATAGGGACCGTCAAAAGGTTTGCATACAGCACGAACGCCATCGCGGATGTCCGCGTGGCGTTCGTCAAATGAGGAAATGCTCAATCTGCAAACTGTGCAGCCGCGCGAATCACGGGGCCGTATTTGTCAATTTCTGTTTTAAGCCAAGACTCTAGGCCTGCCGGCGTGAGCTTGCTCGCTGGTACGGGCTCAGTTCCCAGATCGGTCAGGCTTTTGATGACGTCTGGATCTTTGAGTGCATTTTTAATCATGCCATTGAATTTGTTGGTGATCTCTGTTGGTGTGCCTTTAGGTGCATAAACGCCATGCCAAACGACAACTTCAAAGTCTTTCAGTCCGCTTTCAGCCAGCGTAGGTACTGCAGGCAATGCTTTAATGCGTTTAGCTGTTGTAACTGCATAAACTTTGACTGTACCGCCTTTGATTTGTCCTAACGTATTAGTCGTTTGATCACACATCAAATCAATTTGACCACCCAAAAGCGCATTCATCGCAGGGCCTGTGCCACTAAACGGAACCGTCGTCAGATCAGTGTCCAGCGCCTTTTGAAGCATCATTCCGCATAAGTGAGAAACAGCACCTAAGCCCGCATTGCCAAGATTGATTTTGGTTTTGTTCGCTTTTACGTAAGTGATTAGCTCTTTGATATTTTTGGCTGGAAAATCTTTACGTGCAACAAGAGTCATGGGCACATCGACGACTTGGCTGACATATTCAAAATCGGTGAGTGGGTTAAAGCTTAGTTTGCGATACAGCGCTGGTGCAGTGGCCATACCGTTGTGGTGCAAAAAGAAGGTGTAGCCATCAGGCTTAGCGTTTTTAACGTAAGCCGCGCCAACTGTACCGCCAGCTCCAACTTTGTTTTCCACGATCACAGAGTTTCCCGTTGATTTGGTCATGCTAGCTGCAAGTGAGCGCCCGACCACGTCGGTGGGACCACCTGCGGCAAATGGAATGACTAAACTAATTGGCTTGGATGGCCAAGCTGCTTGAGCTAAAGCACTAACGGTGATTAGGCTGGATACGGCTATTACTCCAGCAGCAACGAGGGTTTTTGACAGTTTCACGGTTACTCCAATTTAAAAAATAGGTTGATTTATGTAAAGGCTAAGGATACCCAAGTTCCGCCAGAATTTTGTAAGTATGTTCCCCAATGGTAGGAACCGCATCCATCCGTGCATCCGTGGTATTTCTGCGTCCTACAGGCCATAACGCGGGTAAGTCTCCAGCGGTTGACGCCACGGTTGTCCAGGCCCCGCGAGCCGCCAATTGCGGATGCGCCCACAGTCCTGCCATGTCCCTGACTTGCGCGTTCGCAATGCCAGCAGATTCCAGTCGCTCCACGACCTGATCGGCAGTGAGATGTGCAAACACTGTATCAATCTCGGCTCGAAGTGCACCGCGTGCCGCACTTCGTTTTGGATTGGTGTCAAAGCGCGAGTCCAAAGCCAGCAGGGGCTGCAAGAGCACTTGCTCGCAAAAGATGCGCCATTCGCGCTCGTTTTGTAGCCCAAGCATGAGTATGGATGGGCTGCCGACAGCATGCCCCACATCGAACGAGCCATACGGGAAAATCGTTGCGTGACTTGCGCCCGCACGCGGCGGTGGTGTTTGCCCATCCAGCGCGTAATAAAGCGGAAAACCCATCCACTCGGTCATAGCCTCCAGCATCGACAGATCGATGTGACGCCCCGTGCCGTATGGGCTTGTAGGCGATTTAGTTTTATCTCGCTCAATCAGCGCCGCCAAGATATTGGTGTACGCGTACATGCCCGCCGCAATATCAGCAATTGAGATGCCTGCCTTCGCCATCTCATCTGCTGAGCCCGTCGTGGACACAAAGCCTGCTTCACTTTGGATAAGGAGGTCATAAGCCTTTTTATGCTCGTAGCTGCCACCAGCACCGTAGCCCGAAATATCACAAACGATAAGCGAGGGCTTGACTGCGTGCAGTGCCTCAAAACCAAGCCCCATGCGGCTTGCAGCCCCAGGTGCTAGGTTTTGCACGACGACATCCGCTTTTTCAAGGATGAGTTTTTTAAGAATCGCTAGCCGCTCAGGATCTTTCAAATCGAGGCACAAACTCTCCTTGCTGCGGTTTGTCCACACAAAGTGCGACGACAGCCCACGAGCCCGCGTGTCGTAGTGTCGCGCAAAGTCACCACCCTTGCCATCACCCGAATCAGGGCGCTCCACCTTGATGACACGAGCACCCAAATCCGCCAATTGCCGCGTCGCAAACGGTGCTGCAATCGCGTGTTCTAGCGAGACAACCGTGATACCTTCTAGCGGCCTCAAGTTGTAAATCTCATGGTTGCCTTCATCGACACATGCCCCTCAAAATCTTTCACCCATAGTTTCATCGAATCGCCCGCGCGTTCACCCGCACAAATCTCAAACGGATGCAAATCAAACACGGGTTTCAGCGCTCTAAATTCAAACGAAGCAATTCGTGCATCGGGATCCAGCTTCTTGCCAAGCCCCGCCAGCAGCGTCGCCATCAGCGGGCCGTGAACGATGAGGCCTGGGTAGCCTTCCACCTCAGTCACGTACTTGCGGTCGTAGTGAATGCGGTGGCCGTTGAAGGTGAGGGCGGAGTAGCGGAATAAGAGCGGGTCAGTCGGGTGGATGATTTCGCTGTGACTGGCTACAGGCGCTTGCTCGTAAGCCACGCTGGCTGTGGCCTTGGGGCTTGCATTGCTGGCAGAGCTTACTGGGTTTGGCCTGTAAACAATGTCGTGGAACTCGCGCAGCGCCAGCCCATTTTGATTGCTGACCTCGTGCCGAACCCTCACAAAACACAGTGACCCCGTGCGCCCAGATTTCACCGTCACATCATCAATCGTCGAAGTCCGCGTGATCTTGTCACCCAACGCCAAATCATGAAAAAACTCAAGCTGTCCCGCAGCCCACATGCGGCGCGGCAGCGGCACAGGCGGCAAGAAGCCACCGCGCTTGGCGTGGCCATCCTCGCCTAGCTCTGATTGCTGAGGCGAGGGCAGGAAGTACAGCCAATGCCACAGTGGAGGAAGCGAGTCAGATGCCTGTGAAGCCATATCCAGCTTGGCCTGTGGCAAGTCCATTGTCGCCCGCATCATGCGCAGCGGCGCGGCGGTGATGATGTCCGTTTCAGTTTGGGACTTGCCAATCCAAGTGCGCAGAAAATCAGTGTCTAAGTTTGTATCCATAGACCTGATTTTATGAAGTTAACGATCGGATCTACTCTGCCCGATAATTCGGCGCTTCTTTTGTAATTTGCACATCATGCACGTGGCTCTCGCGCATGCCAGCGGACGTGATCTGCACAAACTCAGCCTTCGTTTGCATGTCTTCAATCGTTGGCGTGCCGCAGTAACCCATGCTGGCCTTGAGGCCGCCCGCCATTTGGAACAAGATACCAACGACCGAGCCCTTGTACGGCACGCGTCCTTCAATGCCTTCAGGCACTAGCTTGTCGGCGTTAGTGTTGCCAGCCGTGCTTTCTTGGAAGTACCTGTCAGCGCTGCCTTGCTGCATCGCGCCAATGGAACCCATGCCGCGATAGCTCTTGTAGCTACGACCTTGGAACAGCACGACTTCGCCAGGCGCTTCTTCTGTGCCTGCCAAGAGTCCGCCCATCATCACCGTCGAAGCCCCAGCCGCGATGGCTTTGGCGATATCACCGCTAAAGCGAATACCGCCATCGGCAATGAGTGGAACGCCCGTGCCCAAAAGCGCCGTGGCGACGTTATCAATCGCGGTAATTTGCGGCACGCCCACACCCGCCACAATGCGCGTGGTGCAAATCGAGCCTGGTCCAATGCCAACCTTGACCGCGTCCGCGCCCACGTCCGCCAGCGCCCGGGCTGCCGCGCCTGTTGCAATATTGCCGCCAATGACCTCGATGTGCGGATAGTTAAGTTTCACCCAGCGCACGCGCTCAATCACACCCGCGCTGTGTCCGTGCGCCGTGTCCACCACGATGGCGTCAACACCCGCAGCAGACAAAGCGGCGACCCGTTCTTCTGTGTCCGCGCCCACGCCCACTGCCGCACCTACGCGCAGGTGACCCGCCGCATCACGCGCCGCATTGGGGAAATTGGTTTGCTTGGTAATGTCTTTCACGGTAATCAAGCCACGTAACTCAAACGCATCATTCACCACTAGCAGGCGCTCTAGCTTGTGCTTATTGAGTAGTGCTTTGGCGCTCTCGTGGCTTGCGCCTTCAGGCATCGTCACCAAGCGCTCGCGAGGAGTCATGATGCTGGCAATCGTCTCGTCCATGCGCGTTTCAAAGCGCAAATCGCGGCTGGTCACAATGCCGACCACTTTGCCGCCATCACAAACGGGGAAGCCCGAAATGCCCATGGACTCGCTCATGGCGAGCACTTGGCGCACCGTGTGCTGGGGCGTAATCACGACTGGATCGCGCAGCACGCCTGACTCAAAACGCTTGACCTTGGCCACTTGCGCGGCTTGCTGGGCAGGGGTGAGATTTTTGTGAATGATGCCGATGCCGCCTTCTTGCGCCATGGCAATCGCAAGGCGAGCCTCGGTCACGGTATCCATCGCCGCAGAGACGAGGGGTAGATTCAGGCGAATGCCGCGAGTAAATTGGGTGGAAAGCTGAGTGTCTTTTGGCAGTACGTTTGAGTACGCTGGGATCAAGAGCACATCGTCGAAGGTAAGGGCGGGACCTAAAAGACGCATTTGAAAACTCCAAAGCGGCAATTATAGAAAGTAGCTGTTGAGGCGTGTATACGAAGTAGTTTATTGAGCAATAAATCCAGCTAACTCTTGCGGCAATTCCGCAAAAATCGTCATCGCCTCGCCTGTACTCGGATGCGCCACTTGCAATCGCCATGCGTGAAGAAACATACGCTTGAGTCCCAGCTTGGCAAGCTGTTTGTTCTTGTCGAAATCGCCGTATTTATCATCCCCCGCAATCACGTGCAGGGCACTTTGCAGGTGGACGCGGATTTGGTGCGTGCGGCCTGTTTTGATGGTGACTTCTAGCAGGGTGGTGTCGCCAAAAGTCCTATGGGATATGACCTCTCTTACTTTGACTAGCGTCACCGACTTCATGCCATTGGGGTCATCTTTTGCCACGACTCGTACGCGGCGTTCTTCGTTGCCATCCAAATATTTATAGAGCGGCGCGTCAATAACTTTTTTGTTGGCGGGATAGTTGCCCAGCACTAGCGCCAGATAGGTCTTGCCCGTTTCGCGCTCTTTAAATTGAGCTTGCAGATTCGTGAGTGCACTGCGTCGTTTTGCAATCAAGAGGACGCCTGATGTCTCGCGGTCTAATCTGTGGACTAGCTCTAAGAATTTGGCGTCTGGCCTTGCGCGCCTCAGCTGCTCAATCACGCCAAAGCTCACGCCCGAGCCGCCATGTACCGCTGTGCCCGAGGGCTTGTCTATTGCCATGAAGTAGTCGTCTTCAAACAAAATGGGGAACTCTTTGCCAGGTGCGGGTTTGTCTAGTTTTTCTTGAATCGAGTCTGACACGCGCACTGGCGGCACGCGGATGATGTCGCCAAATTTCACTTTGCTGCTGCTGTCTGCGCGGCCTTTGTTGATACGCACTTCGCCACTGCGGATGATGCGGTGGACGTGTGTTTTGGGCACGCCTTTTAAAATTTTGAAGAGGTAGTTATCCAGCCGCTGGCCTTCTGACCCTTCATCGATGGTGAGGTTTTGAACGCTGGGTATTTGTGGTGTGGTCATGTTTTATTGCTCTAGCACGACTCGGAGTTCTATACGTGGCAAGGGTCGCAGACGAACCGCAACTAGCCGACCCTCCGTAAGCCTTGTCAAATCTGCCTCCCAGCCCATCGCTGCCTCGCGTGCCTTATCTTGCTTGCCTTGCAGCCAATTGAATAAGTTAGATGCGGGAATGTCTGCATTCGTTATAGATTGCAGCGCCATGCTGAGATCTGGAAAGCTTCGCCCCATCTTTCCATCGGTGAGAGTGGCAAATCCAGCACCCCAAGTCAGTTGCGCCGCTTTGCCTCCCAACGGCGTAAAGAGGTCGAGTTGGCCTACCTCGGGATTGCCAGAGAGCGTAAATCCTGCGCTGGTTTGCTGTTCGGGGGCTGTGTCAGTCGCGTCAATTTTGATGCTGAGGCGACCAGCCCATGCGGGCACTTCAGTCGTGCTGATGGGCTTGGGCGGGCTAGCGCAGCCCGTCAGCACGATGCCAAAAGCAATGGCGAGAATCCATGCCCACACTCTCACAAGCTCACACCCAAGCGCTTGAGTGTCTCCAAAAGCGTGGGGTTATCGCTATTGATGGTTTGCGCTTCCTTCCACATTTTTCGCGCTTCGTCTGTACGGTTCATTTGCCACAGCACTTCGCCCATGTGGGTACCAATTTCAGCATCAGCACGTGTTTTATAAGCGGCTTGAAAGGCGGTCAGTGATTCGTCTAAACGTCCCATGCGGTACAGAGCCCATGCCAAACTGTCCACAATGTACGGGTCACCTGGGGTGATGGCGAGTGCTTTCTCTATCAAAGATTTTGCCTCTTCAAGGCGCTCGCTACGGTCGGCTAGCGAATAACCAAGTGCGTTGTAAGCCACGGCGCTATTGGGCTGCAAGGCGATGACTTGCTTGAGAAGCTCTTCCATTCGAGTATAGTTTTTGGCTTTTTCATGTAGCGTTGATAGCTCGTACATGAGGCTCGTATCCTTGGGTTCCTCGGCTAGCGCTTTGTCCATTAAGGCAATGGCGGCGGGCAGTTGGTTGTAGTCGCGCAAGAGCTGCATCTCACCCATTAACTTGGCTCTGGCTTGCTCTTGAGTTTGCTCGGGCAGCTGTTGAATCAACGTCCTCGCCTCGGCTACTTTGCCCTGCTTGGCAAGAATCGACGCTCGGCGCAATTGCGCCGCCAAGCGCTCTTTGTCATCCTCGATTTTGCTGAGCCAGTTTTGCGCCACGTCATAGTCTTTGCGGTTCTCAGCCAATTGCGCCAAGCCCAAATACGCTTGAACGCGCCCTGCATGGTTGGTGGCTAAATTAGTTTTTTCAGCCAGGCTTAAAAAGTTTTGAAAAGACTTGATGGCTTCTGCAAATACGTTTTCTTGCAGCTCCAGTGCGCCCTTCAGCAGCCAACCATCAATTGAGTTGGGCGATTCGACGGTCAATTTTTGAAGCTGCACGAGTGCATCGGGAAAGCGCGACGCGTCAATTTGAACGCGTGCAATCGTCAGTCGTGCTGCCGCAATGGTTGATGCAGAAAATGCTGAGGCCTGGGTGTAAGGTGTCAATATGCTGGACAACTCATTGACGGAAGCTTGTTTGTCGGGGATGCGTGAAAAATAGCGTGTCAAGCTCAAAATCACGCCAGCACGATCTTCCTCAGGCGTTAGTTTTAAAAATTCACGAAGCGGCGGCAGTGCATTGGCGTATTGACCTTGCGCATAGTTAATTTGAAATAAATAATTTTTTGCCAATGCAGATGAAGGCAGAGTTTTTGCCCATTCGGCTGCCACGACGCGTGCCGTATCGCCGTCACGTGCATCGAGCGGTATGCGTGCAGCTCGTTCAAATAATTGGTCTGTTGGCGTTTGGCGGGCAAGGTTTAAGTAGATCCCAAACGCATCGGCGATTTTGCCCTCGTAGCTGGCAATCTCGGCCTGAAGCACTTCGTAGAACATGCCCGCATTCATATTGCTGTTGTCCGCATCAGCGCGTTTGGGCGATTGAGCAAGCGCAGCAGTGCTTAAAAAAACGAGACTCAGGAGAAGGTGTTTCATAGTAGCCATGATAATTCAAGGATGCCTGAATTACCCGAAGTTGAAGTCACCCGTTTATCGTTTGCTGACCGCATTGCGGGCGCAAAAATTCTTGCCGCGCAGATGGGAAAGCCACTTCGCTGGCCTTTTGATGCGGAAAGCGGCGTCAAGCCGTCAGAAATCGTAGGGCGGTGCGTGCTGACTGTGCGCCGACGAGGCAAATATCTGCTTTTAGACTTAAGCGATGGCCTGTTGCTAGTGCATTTGGGGATGTCGGGGCGATTAGTTTTTTCAAGCGACGCTGTCCCTCCTGCTGGTAAGCACGATCATTTCGATCTAAAAACCTCGCGCGGCTTGCTTCGTCTGCACGACCCGCGCCGTTTTGGCGCGGTGGTCTATGCCGAGTCAGAGTCTGCACCGATTGCTCAAAAGCTACTTGGTAAGCTGGGCGTCGAGCCATTTGGTGAAGCGTTCACGCAAGATTATTTTTACCGTGCAATTCATCAGCGCAAAAGCCCGATCAAGCAAGTGCTACTGTCGGGGCAGCCTGTCGTGGGCGTTGGCAATATCTATGCCTCGGAAGCCTTGTTCCACGCGGGCTTGCGGCCCGAGACCTTGGCAAGCCGCATTAGCCGTGCTCGTGCGGATAGGCTTCATGCCGCGATTTTGCAAGTTTTGCAAAATGCGCTCGATTTGGGCGGCTCAACGCTGCGCGACTTTGCCAATGCGCATGGCGAAGATGGGCATTTCCAATTGCAAGCCGCTGTTTATGACCGCACTGGCTTACCTTGTCATATGTGCCAAACACCGATTAAGACGATTCGCCAAGGGCAGCGCTCTACGTTTTACTGCGCCACCTGCCAGCGCCCGTGAGGGCATTGATTGATAATCGGCGCTCATGTCTAGCTCTAACTCAACGAATACCATTCAAACTCAGTTCGATCAGCATCAGCTGTGGTGCGTCGGGTTTTCTAGGCGTTTAACCGCTTTGGCCGAGTGGTTAGAAAAAAACGGTTTGGCAGACCAAGCAGCCTATGCCGAAGTGAATCGGCTGCGTTATCAGCTTAGCAGCCAGCAAGTCATGGTGGCAGTGATTGCCGAGTTTTCACGCGGCAAATCGGAGCTCATTAACGCCCTCTTTTTTGCCCATTACGGTAGGCGCATCATGCCCGCAGGCGCAGGGCGCACGACGATGTGCCCCGCAGAGATGTCGTGGAATCCGATGCTACCTGTGGGCATTAGGCTCTTGCCGATTGAAACCCGAAAAGAAACCACCAGCATTGCGCATTGGCGTATCCGTCCCGAGGCTTGGGTGAGCTTTGGCTTTGACACCAACGAGCCTGCCGCAATGGCGCAAACCATTAGCAAAGTAGGCGAGGTGCAGCGCCTGAGCATCCTGGATGCGACCCAGCTTGGTTTTTGGTTACCCGATTTGCCAAACGGCGAGCGCAATCCCGACAATCCCGTTCCCGACAGACTAGGGCAGGTTGAAGTGCCCGTTTGGCGGCATGCTTGCATCAATATTCCGCATCCGCTACTCAAACAAGGCTTGGTGATTTTGGATACGCCAGGTTTAAACGCCGTTGGCGTCGAGCCTGACCTGACAATGGCGCTCTTGGGGCAAGCGCAGGCGACGCTGTTTATTTTGGGCGCGGATACGGGAGTCACTAAATCTGATCTCGATTTGTGGCGTGAGCACCTTAGCCACGTGGCGGCTTCGCATATTCCACGCTATGCGATTTTGAACAAAATTGATACGCTGTGGGACGACCTCAAAACGCCAGCCGAGGTGAATGCCGAGCTAGAAAAGCAATGCCAAAGTACCGCGGAGTTACTCAGTATCAATCGGCAATCGGTAGTCGCGATTTCGGCGCAAAAAGGACTCTTGGCGAAGATTCAGAACAACCCCGAGCTTTTGGTACGCAGTGGCCTACCTGATCTAGAAGCCATACTGGGCGGGCATTTGGTACGACAGCGCCAAACGATTATTCAGCAAAATTGCATGAGTGGCATGATGCGATTGCAAAGCGCCGCCGCGCGAACGCTTGAGCGAAGATATCAAGGCTTTGCACAGCAAAAAGCCGAGCTGCAAAGCGCGGCTGGCAAGAATGCGCAAGGCCTAAAAACGATGCTAGATCTTATTGCAGCCGAGCGGCAAGAAGTGGACTTAGCGGCAGGCGAATTTGCGCGGTTGCAAGAGCAGTGCTTGGTAGGATTGAATCGTGCATTGATGCCCATCAGTATGCCGAACCTCAAGGCGCAAATGCAAGCGATGGGTAAAGCCTTTGATGGCGGTATGCTCAATAGAGGTTTGAAGGCGAGCTACGAAGAGAATTTTGAGCGCTTGTCGTATTACTTGCAAATGTGTGAGACGGCGCTGCATCAGCTTTACGGCGATATGTTCCAAAAAATCAAAACCATCAACACGCTGCATGGCTTTGCGATTGGGCTTGTGCCAGCGCCTAAGCTCTCCAACTTTACGGACAAGCTGCTCAATATCAAGTTATCACATCTGCACCATTTAGAGATTGGTAATCGCTGGCGCTTGATGAGTAAGGATTATTTGCAGCGCGTTTTGCAAACCTTGTACATGCAGGTTCGAGTGATTTTTGAAAATGCACAAACCGACATTGAGCGCTGGGCGCAAAACACCGTTCAAGTGTTTGAGACCGAGCTGGCGGAGCGTCGGCGCAATTTGGCACGTCGTGCCGAAGCGGTCTCGCAGGTGAACGATTCCCGCCACGCCTTGGACGACCGTATCGCACAAGTAGATTCGGAGCTGGAGGCCATCAAAGCGCAAGGGCGGCGACTGGTGGCGCTGTCCAAAGGTGTGGATGGCGAGGCGAATGCCGCGATGCAGCAGGGAATTGGCTTTCCGCCTAAATGACAAACTTCGCTGCCAAAGTCATCGCGTGGCAAAGCATGCACGGACGGCACAGCTTGCCATGGCAGCACTCGCGAAGCCCTTATTCCGTATGGCTTAGCGAGGTAATGTTGCAGCAAACACAAGTCTCAACGGTACTCAGTTTCTATCCTCAATTCCTTGCCAAATTTCCAACCATTGGTGCTTTAGCCGCCGCGCCGCTCGATGACGTGCTAGCGCTTTGGAGCGGCATGGGCTACTACACAAGGGCTCGAAATTTGCACCGCGCGGCGAATCAAGTGATGCATGATTTTGACGGTGAGTTTCCCAAAACAGCTGAGGCACTAGAGGCGCTAGTTGGCGTGGGTCGCTCAACAGCCGCCGCGATTGCAGCGTTTTGCTATGGCGAGCGAGTGGCAATTTTGGACGGCAACGTCAAGCGCGTTTTGGCTCGCGTTTTAGCATTCGATGGCGACTTAGCCAAAGCATCTGAAGTGAATCTGTTGTGGGACAAAGCGACAAAGCTCTTGCCGACTAAAAATCTTAAAACGGCCATGCCCGCCTATACGCAGGCCTTGATGGATATGGGCGCTACGCTATGCCATGCCCGCACACCAGACTGCGTAAGATGTCCCGTAGCATCCATCTGCGAGGCCAATGCGAATAAGGCCTACGAGGCATACCCCGTCAAGACAAAGAAACTCAAACGAAGCACAGAGTCGATCTGGCTCTTGTATGCAACTACCAAGCAGGGCGATGTTTTGTTGCAGCGGCGCCCTTTGGATGGCGCATCCAAAGTATGGGCGGGCCTGTACAGCTTGCCGCCTTTCGCGAGTGAGGCGGCCCTCTTGGCCGCCGTGCCGTCATCTGCGCATAAAAAATTGCACTTCGTGCCCGTGCTGAAACACGTACTGACGCACAAAGACCTTTGGTTACATACGGTGCACTTTGAGTCAACTGCACGCAGTAAACTTGTGACGCTGGGTACATGGCACTCTAGCGCGAAAGCGTTGCAATTGGGACTGCCAGCACCGATCCGAAAAATTTTAGAAACTGCTCAATAAAAAAGGACTCACCATGACCGCTGTTACTTACAAAAATACGCAACTTTTGATCGACAACCAATGGTGCGACGCCGCCAGCGGCAAGACGCAGGCCGTCGTGAATCCTGCAACAGGGCTGGAGATTGGCCGCGTGGCGTTTGCAGGTATTGCCGATTTGGATCGCGCGCTAGCCAGTGCCGCCAAAGGCTTTGCGATTTGGCGCAATACGCCAGCGATCGAGCGCTCCAACATCATGCGCAAGGCTGCTGTTCTGATGCGTGAACGCGCAGCTGAGATTGGCGTTTTGATGACTCAAGAGCAAGGCAAACCGCTGGCTGAGGCAAAAGCAGAGGCAATGATGAGCGCTGAGGTCATCGAGTGGTGCGCCGAAGAAGGCCGCCGTACCTACGGCCGTATCGTGCCGGCACGTGCTATGAATGTGTCCGCGCAAGTACACAAAGAGCCTGTGGGCATCGTTGCCGCGTTCACGCCTTGGAACTTTCCAATTAACCAAGTCGTGCGCAAGCTCTCGGCGGCGCTTGCCACGGGTTGCTCCATCATCATCAAAGCACCGGAGGAAACACCTGCTTCACCAGCCGCACTGGTCCAAGCCTTTGTGGATGCTGGCGTGCCGCCGAGTGTGATTAGTTTGGTTTACGGCAGCCCCGCCGAAATCTCGGGTTACCTCATTCCACATCCGCTGGTTCGCAAGATTACGTTTACGGGCTCTACGCCTGTGGGTAAGCAATTGGCGTCAATGGCAGGCCTGCATATGAAACGCTCGACGATGGAGCTGGGTGGTCACGCGCCCGTGATCGTGGCAGCGGATGCAGACATTACGTTGGCACTCAAAACGGCAGGCTCGATGAAGTTCCGAAATGCGGGTCAAGTATGCATCTCTCCAACTCGCTTTTTGGTACACAACTCTATCAAGGCGGAGTTCACCAAAGGCTTGGTTGACTGGGCTGAAAAGTTGCGCGTAGCTGACGGTTTGGCTGACGGCGCACAAATGGGGCCACTTGCCAATCCACGTCGTTTGGAGGCTATGGTTGCGTTGACGGCGGATGCCCGTGCCAAAGGCGCAACCGTTGCCACAGGCGGCGAGCGCATTGGAACTAGTGGTAACTTTTTTGCACCAACGGTGTTGACCGATTTGCCAATGAACGCGGATGTGCTCAACACCGAACCGTTTGGCCCAATGGCCGCCATACAAGGGTTTGATGATTTGGATGATGCGATTGCGCAGTCGAATCGCCTGCCATTTGGCTTGGCAAGTTATGCCTTTACTAGCTCGCTAAAAACAGCACACACTTTGACGCAGCGCTTAGAAGTGGGTATGCTTTGGATTAATCAAGGCGGCATGTCGTGGGCAGAAATGCCGTTTGGCGGCGTGAAGGATTCGGGCTACGGCCACGAAGGCGGTACCGAGATTTTGGATGCGTATGTCAATACCAAAGCGGTTTCTATCGTTTGCGTTTAAAACATCGCGGAGACACCATGAAAAGAATGACTCTTGTCAGCGCTTTATTGGCTAGCAGTTTGTTTTTTTTAGGCGGTGCAACCAGCGCACAAACAGCCGCCAACACGAATAAGCCCATCAAAATTTTGGTTGGCTTTCCAGCTGGTGGCTCGGCAGATGTGATTGCTCGTGTCCTAGCGCAGCAGATGTCGACGAAGCTGGGTGGGCAAAGCGTCATAGTGGACAACAAACCCGGTGCTGCTGGGCGTATTGCTATCGAGGCGCTCAAAAACTCCGCGCCAGATGGCACAACGCTATTCATCACGCCTAGTGGTCCGATGGTGATATTCCCGCACGTGTTTAAAAAACTCGGCTTTGACACGGTTAAAGATTTCACGCCTGTGAGTCAACTGGCCGGTTTTCAATTTGCCATTACGTCAGGTCCTAAAAGTGGTGTCAAAAACATTGCTGAGATGCTGGCTAAAGCCAAGAGCGATCCAAGTACCGCGAGTTTTGCGACTCCTGGAGCGGGCACCGTGCCGCAATTTTTAGGCGTGATGTTGTCCGATGCCGCGAAGGTTGATTTGCAGCATGTGCCATTTCAAGGTGGCGCGCCTGCACTCAACGCCGTGCTGGGAGGCCATGTGGGCTATGGCATTGACGTGGTATCTGAAATGTTAGAGGCGCAAAAAGCAGGCAAATTGCGTGTCATTGCGGTCTCTGGCAGCAAGCGATCCACTGAGTTGCCCGATGTACCTACCCTTCGCGAGCAAGGCATTGCGATGGATGCTAGCGCTTGGTTTGCCATTTACGGCCCTGCCAATATGCCGCCTGCGGCTCTAGCGCGTATCAACAAGGCGGTGGTCGAGGCGATTACTGATCCTGCTGCTAAAGCCAAGCTCAGCAGCATGGGCTTTGATGTTATTGGCAGTACGTCCGAGCAATTGGCGGCAATACAAAGAGCTGATTTGAATAAGTGGGAAAAACCGGTTAAGGCGACGGGTTTTCAAGCGGATTGATGAGCCTTTGAATGAGGAGTATTGATGAGTAAAATTTCACGTCGTGACTTCTCTGTAAGCCTTTCCAGCATTGGCTTGGCAGGCATATCAAAACAGACTAGTGCGCAAAATAAAACGGCCACCTACCCAAATAAACCCATTAAAGTGCTCATCTCCGTTCCGCCTGGTGGGACGATGGATGTGCTGACGCGCGCTATTGCCAACTCCGTGCGTGAGTCGCTCGGAGTCATCATCCTAGATCACAAATCGGGTGCAAATGGCAACATAGCCATGGAAGCCGCAAAAGCTGCCGAGCCTGATGGATATACGTTGTTGCTTGGCACGATGTCCATGCTCGCCATGAATCCGCACGCGTACAAAGAGTTCCGCGTCGATGTGTTTAAGGACTTTGAGCCCATCACGCTCGCGAGTCGTTTTGAGTTGGCCGTGTGCGTGCATCCAAGCGTTCCTGCGAAGAACATGGCCGAGCTTTTGGCGTGGTTCAAAGCCAATCCGAGCAAAGCTGCCATGGCTTCTTATGGTGCGGGTACGCCATCACATTTTTTGATTGAACTTTTGGCCGCAGAGTCAGGTATCAAAATTCAACATATTCCCTATCGCGGGGCGACGCAAGCGTTGCAAGACTTGATGGGCGGGCAAATTTTGGCGTCAATCAGCACGGTGGGGCAAGTGATTGCTGCGTACAACGATAAACGCCTGAACATCATTGCCACAACGGGTGCCAAGCGCTCTCCGTTTTTGCCAAGTTTGCCAACGCTGGCTGAATCGGGCTTTCCAAAGCTAACGGCTAGCGCTTGGTTCTCTTATCTTGCACCTAAGGGTACGCCCAAACCCATCATCGATAAGCTGAACATCGCATTCAATAAGGCACTGCAGTCGCGTGAGGTGCGTGGGCAGCTCTTATCGAACGGCATGTATCCCCAGGGTTCAACGCCCGCCGAGTTGGCAAATGCGATGCGGGATGATTATGCGTTTTGGGGGCGTGCATCAAAAATGATTAACTTTACGGCATCTTAAAAATGAGCAAGACGAATAAGCCAAACATCGTCTTCATCGTGGCTGATGATTTAGGCTATGCCGACCTTGGCTGCTATGGTGGACGTGGCTTTGATGGGGCTGGACGAAAATCCGTTTCACCTGAGCTAGACAAGCTTGCAGCGAACGGGATGCTCTTTACCGATGGCTACGCCAACTCGCCCGTGTGCTCGCCCACGCGTTTTGCGCTTATGACCGCTCGGTATCAATACCGTCTGCGCGGCGCAGCCGAAGAGCCCATTAGCAGCAAGAGCCGTGGCTCGACGACGCTTGGGTTGCCGCCTGAGCATCCCACCTTGCCATCCATGCTAAAAAGTGCAGGTTATGCCACGGCGCTGATTGGCAAATGGCATTTGGGGTTTGAGCCAAACTTTGGTCCTTTGATGTCGGGCTACGACGAATTTTTTGGTCCACTGTCGGGCGGTGTGGACTACTTCACGCACTGCGATTCGCGCGGCGTGCACGACTTGTGGCAGTCAGAAACAAACATCGTTAAAGAGCGCTTTGAGACAGGCTATTTAACCGATCTCATCACCGAACGGGCGTTGGATTACGTGGGTCGTGCGGATGCAAACAAGCCGTTCTTCATCAGCCTGCACTACACCGCGCCGCACTGGCCGTGGGAGACGCGGGATGACGCGTTGCTTGCCGAAGAAATCAAAGACAACATCTTCCATTTGCACGGCGGCAATATCCACAGCTATCGTCGCATGATTCACCATATGGACGAAGGCATTGGACGCATTGTGAGTGCCCTGCGTGCGAAGGGCGAATTGGAAAACACACTCATCGTATTTACCTCCGACAACGGCGGCGAGCGTTTCTCGGATAACTGGCCATTGGTGGGTGGCAAGATGGATTTAACCGAAGGCGGCATCCGCGTGCCCTACATCGCACATTGGCCTGCGGTGATCAAAGTAGGACAGGTGAGTGTGCAGCATTGTTTGACGATGGACTGGTCTGCCACCATGCTGGAAGCCGCATCGACTGTGTCTTCTGAGGCATACCCTCTGGACGGCCAATCGCTATATGGCCTGCTGACCGATGGTCAAAAAACATTTGAGCGTCCGATGTTTTGGCGCATGAACCATCGCGGTCAACGCGCGATGCGACTGGGAAATTTCAAATACTTGCGAGTCGATGGGCATGACTATTTGTTTGACCTGATGTTAGATGCGCGTGAACGAGCAAATCTCGGCAAGCACCAGCCAGAGAGGCTTGCCGCCATGCGCGAGGCGTGGGAAGCATGGAATGCGACCATGCCCGCGATTCCAGAAGACGCAACAGTGAGTCTTGGTTATGGGCGCGAGGATATGCCGCAGCGCTAAACAATGGCGTGGTGAGAGGCGTGCATAGGTGCGATCCACTGCTTTGCTAGTGACCCGATCACCATTCCAGTCATAGCGGCTAACACACCAGCCAATTGCGCGGGAAACCATGTCCCGATTGGACTGGCGAGGCACACGAGCCACAGGCCAATACCAGCAAGGATCGCAGCCAAGGCGCCTTGCGTAGTAGCGCGTTTCCAATACAGCCCAAACACAAGCGGCACAAACGCACCCACCAACGTGATTTGGTACGCACCCGAGACCATTTCATAAATCGGGGTGCCTTGTGAGGTGATGGCGTAAATCAGCACGAGCACGCTAAACACCAGCACGGTGATACGCATGGTTTTGAGTTCGCGTTTGTCGTCCATTTTGGGGTGCCATTGCCGCCAGATGTTCTCGACAAAGGTGACGCTGGGCGCGAGCAAGGTAGCCGATGCGCTGGACTTGATGGCAGAGAGTAGTGCGCCAAAAAAAAGTACCTGCATCACAAACGGCATGTGCTTCATGATGAGCGTGGGTAGTACCTTTTGCGGATCGTCTTTGAGCAGTTGCGTGGTTTGCTCAGGTGCAATGATGAGACTGCTGACCACCAAAAACATCGGCACAAAAGCGAACAAGATGTAGCAGATGCCGCCAATCACGGGGCCGCGCGTGGCAGCTTGCGCATCTTTAGCCGACATGACGCGCTGGAAGACGTCTTGCTGCGGGATGGAGCCCAGCATCATGGTGATGGCCGCAGCGATGAAGAAGATGACATCTTTAAAACTAGGCTCAGGCAAAAAGCGGAACATGTCTTTGCTTGCCGCCAAGGCAATCACCTTATCTGCGCCGCCTGCTTGGTTTGCTGCAAACACCGCGATGATGGACAAGCCCACCACCAAAATAATCATTTGCATAAAGTCGGTCACTGCCACCGACCACATGCCGCCATACAGCGTGTAGGCGAGGATGGAGGCAACGCCAATGACCATACCGACCTCCATGCTGATGGAGCCGTTTGATAGCAAGTTAAACACCAGCCCCAGCGCCGTCACTTGCGCCGATACCCAGCCCAAATACGACAGCATGATGATGAGCGAGCACAGCACTTCGACACGCTTGCCAAAGCGCTCGCGGAAGTAGTCGCTAATTGTGAGCAGGTTGAGCTTGTAGAGTTTGGCAGCGAAGAACATGCCCACAAAAATGAGGCAAAAGCCCGCGCCAAAGGGGTCTTCGATGACACCGTTTAAGCCGCTGCCCACAAATTTGGCGGGTATGCCCAGCACCGTCTCCGAGCCAAACCACGTGGCAAAGGTGGTGGTGACAATCATCACCAGCGGCAAGTGCCGCCCAGCAATTGCGAAGTCCGATGTGTTTTTAACGCGCCGTGCGGCGATTAAGCCAATAGCTATGGTGATGAGTAGGTAAGCAAATACAAGTGCGAGAAGCATGATTATTTATTTTCAGGTTTCACGTATTTTTTTAAAAACTCAAAAATCAAAATAGGTAATTGCGGCAAAATTTCAGCATAAAGCGGTGCGTTAGCTTTGATGTCTTTGAGCACTTTTTTCCAGCCCATTTGCTCACTCATCCAGTCTTCTAAAAAAGGTTTGGCGGTTGTCCATAAATCCAGCTCAGGGTCGAGCTCGCGTGCCAGTCCTTCCACGTTGAGTAGCGTTTTTTGTAAGAGCACCAACTGTGGCTGAATCGCTACGTTAAAGCGCCGCGAAGTTTGAAAGAGTCTGAGCAGCACCACGCCTAGCGAAATGTCTTTGAGTGGCTTGCCAAAGTAGGGCTCGCAGCAGGTGCGAATAGCAGACTCTAGCTGCTCAACGCGCACGGTCTTATCCACCCAGCCTGACTCGATATGTAACTCTGCCACACGGCGGTAGTCACGGCGGAAGAAGGCTAAAAAATTATGCGCAAGATAGTCTTTGTCGATTTGTGTCAACGAGCCAACAATACCAAAGTCATACAGAATGGGCGTTCCCAGCGTTTCGGGCGCAACACTGACCGAGATATTGCCAGGGTGCATATCGGCATGGAAGAAGCCGTGGCGGAACACTTGGCTATAAAAAATGATGATGCCATCAGATGCGAGTTTTTTGAGATTTACGCCCGCCGCGCGCAACTTGTCGGTTTGGCTAATGGGCACGCCTTGCACGCGCTGCATGGTCATCACTTCGGTGGCGCAAAAGTCCCAGTGCATATCGGGAATGAGCACGCGCACATCGGGGTGCTTCATTTCCATCATTTGGCGCTTGAGCTGCACAGCATTCGCCGCCTCGCGCATCAAGTCTAATTCGTCATGCAAATAGGTATCGAATTCGGCCACGACTTCATCAGGTTTGAGCCGCTTGCCATCGTTGCTGATGCGTTTGACGATCCACGCGATGGCGTGCAACAGCATCAGGTCTTGATCGATGGTGCGGATCACGTGAGGGCGCAGCACCTTGACTGCCACGGGTGTTCGCGCTGCGTCGTTTAAGGTGGCGAAGTGGACTTGTGCAATGGAGGCGCTGGCAATTGGCGTGCGGTCAAAGCTTGCATAGAGCTGGGTAATCGGTTTTCCCAGCGCGCGCTCAATCGTCGCGACTGCTACGTCGCCACTAAACGGTGGTACGCGGTCTTGGAGTTTGGCAAGCTCGTCGGCAATGTCGGCCGGCAGCATGTCGCGCCTTGTCGATAGCACCTGTCCAAACTTAATAAAGATGGGGCCAAGCGCTTCAAATGCCTCTCTAAGCCTTGTTGCACGTGGTTTGCGGGTGAGTAGCCGCTCAAGCGCACCAAAGCGAAACACAACCCAAAGAATAAAAATGGCGCGAAAGGGCGCTTGTAGCCAGCGTATCATTTGGCGAGCCATTCGCGGAGTTTGGCTTCAACGCTTTTGGCTGCGCGAACGATGTTGTGAGCGGACACATTGCCCACGACGCGTGCCAAATCACCTTCCAAATCCCATTTCACGTTTTGCGCTAGCCACTGGACTTCGGCAGCTAACTGCACGTCGCCTTCAATGCGGACATTGGGTTTGTCACCGCGCATGAGTTTTTGACTCAAATCTGAGATATCGGTGTCGGTTATTTCTAATAATAAATCGACGTTGCCCATACCCGCTTCGGGCTGGGAAGCCACGGCTAGCAAGCCCACTGGCGTTGGCGTGAGCAACAAGGTGTACTGCTGCCAAGCAAATTTAACACGGCGTCCCTTTTGCCGTGCCAGACGCTGCATAGCTTCGGGCTCTTGTTGCAACACGTGATTGAGCAAAAGCACAATGCGGTTGTGCCCCTCGGAGATGAGCCATACGGGTGGCTGTGGGAGTTTGCTAAAAAAGGACGTAAAAAAATCAGGCAGAGTGTTCATCTGCCTGATTATCTTTTGATTTTGTGGATTCCCGCCTTCGCGGGAATGACAAGGTGATAGCTTTAACCTAGAGCTTGAATGCCCGCAACCAACCAACCGCCACCTGCGACGGGTTTAGTCAGGTTCCACACTTCGCGGAAGGGCTCGGCAGCAAGGCCGACTTCTTCGCGGATTTGGCCGGAAAACTCAACACTTGCCATGTACTGCGCTGCATGCACACCTGCTGGAATTTCTTCAATGCCCATTAAGTGCGCGTCAATGGCAACGACTTCGGTGCGATACACCGTTCCCGCAGGGTCGGTTGCCGCACGCTCGGTGATTTGCGATTGAATCTCGGTCATCATCTCTTCGGTGAGCATGCCACGCAGCGTGGCAACGTCAGCCTTGTCCCAAGCCGCTTGCAGATTGATAAAGTGTGCTTTTGATCCAGCCAAAAAGCCCACGGTATCAAAGCCCGTTGGAATGCCCCAAGATTGCGATCCGCTTAGAGCCGACACGGGTTCAGCGGCTACGCCAACGCCAGATCCGATACCAGAGCCAATCATGGAGCCCATTTGCACGGGTGCTGGTTGCTGAGCTTCAAAGTTCATTTGAGTACGCTCAAATGGGCGCGCAGCAGCATCGTTACCCACGTTATTGGGGTTGTAGCCATTAGCGTAGGCAGGTTGCATATTTTGATTGCCTTCCTTGCTAGCTTGGTAACGCTTGTACATGTTCCAAGCCATAAAGGCGGCAGCACCAAACAAAAGCATCGTCAAAATGTTACCCATAGCGCCGCCCAATGCGCCGCCCATGCCCATTGAGTGCGCCAACCAAGCCAGGCCAGCGCCAGCCGCAAGTCCACCTAGCATGGCACCCCACGGACGTGGTGCAGCCGGTGCGGGTGCGGCAGGCGCAGCAGCTGGTGCGACGGCAGGTTTAGCCGCTTGCGCTGGCGTTGCATTTTGCGGCGCTGCTTGTTGGCGCGTGACATTTTGGGATTGCTGCCCCATCGATTTACCGCCGCCCATACGGCGAGCAGCTTCTGCGTTCAGCCCTGTGAAGGCCAGCGCGAGAGAGAGCGCAACAACGGCAAAAGTAGACATGAATTTCATAAAGACTCCATTAAAAATTGGGGTACCCAGTAGGTAGTACGTATTTTCCACATTTCAAGTGGCAAGCGTGTCATAAAAACCCTTATTAAAGGATTCTTTTTATTTACTGTTGCTTGATTCCCACATGCAGTGCCACCACACCCGCCGAGAGATTGTGCACGTCCACATGGGCAAAGCCAGCGGTTTTCATTAGCTCACGTAAAGTCTCTTGGTCGGGGTGCATCCGAATCGACTCGGCAAGGTATTGGTAAGACGCGGCATCGCCTGCGACCAGAGAGCCCAGTTTGGGCAGCACTTTGAACGAGTACCAGTCGTACATCTTTTGCAAAGGCGGCGCGACTTTAGAGAACTCTAAAACCAAGAGCTTGCCACCGGGTTTCAGCACGCGCAGCATTTCGCGCAGCGCCGCATCCTTGTGCGTCATGTTGCGCAGACCAAACGCTACGCTGACGATGTCGAAGTAGGCGTTCGCAAAGGGGAGTTTTTCAGCGTCGCACACGGTGGTAGGCAAAATCACGCCCGCATTCAGCAAACGGTCGCGTCCCGTGCGCAGCATGGCCTCGTTAATGTCGGTGTGAACGACTTGCCCTTGCCCAGTCGCAACACCCACGTCCTTGGCAAAGCCCATCGCCAAATCGCCCGTGCCGCCTGCAATGTCTAGCACGCGCATGCCTGGCTTGGCATTCGCCACCATGAAGGTGTAACGCTTCCAGACTCGGTGCAGGCCCATCGACATCAAATCATTCATCACGTCGTATTTGCTAGCCACAGAGTCAAATACGCCTCGAACTTTGGAGGCTTTTTCGGATTCAGCAACGGTTGCAAAACCAAAGTGTGTTTCAGGTGTTTGAGTGTTTTCAGTGGCTTGCACAACCATGTCCTTTCGTGTCAACTTTCATTTCCTCATCTCGATTAGCGCCAGCTAGAGCCAATTTCGTTTCGTATTGCTTCCACAAGTCCACTTCTTTAGAACCCAAAAAATACAGATATTCCCAAGAAAAAATTCCAGAATTATGCCCGTCGGAAAATTCAGGTTGCACAGCGTAATTGCCTACGGGCTCAAGGCCCACAAGGCCGACCAGCCGTTTGCCCGATTGCAGCACCTCCTGTCCAGGGCCATGTCCTTGCACCTCAGCGGATGGGCTATACACGCGCATCAACTCAAACGGAATGCGAAACGTCTTGCCATCGCTAAAGGCAATTTCCAAACAGCGCGACGCTTGGTGCGCCGTGATGCTCTCAACCGAGGGAGTGGTTTTTGTCAACCCAGCCATCAGACTTCGTAGTCCACCAACATGCGGCTAACGCGCACCTCGGCAATAAACGGCATCAAAGCCTTGTGATCGGGATGCGCTTGATAGCCAGCCAATGCTTCTTTGCTTTCAAACTCGGTGTAGAGCATGACGTCGTAGCTCGCGTCCGTTTTAGAAAAGTCAATGCCCGTCTCTAGCTTGATCATTCCAGGAATCTTGCCGCGCAGCGTCGCAAACATCTCTTGCATGAGCTTTGCATTGGCGGCTTTGTCGTTCCCTTTGGCGTGATCTTTGAGCGTCCAAGCGACGATGTGCTTAATCATGTTATGTTCCTTTGTAAGAAGTTAGATTTTCAAAGCCTCAACTGTAACGCCTCACCATGAATCCCAATCAAGAGCCAAGCCCCCAGTGGACTCATCAACGTATTGATGAACTAGAGCTAAAAGTCAGCTTTTTAGACGATGCCCTAGAAAAATTAGACCAAGTCGTGATTCGGCAGCAAAGGCAGATCGACGCGTTGATTGGCGAAGTCGTCACGCTGAAGTCTTCTAGCACCGATGGCGGCCTCGCCGCACCGCGCAATCTGCGGGACGATTTGCCACCGCATTTTTGAAGTTGCGGTCATTCCCGCGAAGGCGGGAATCCATAAGTTTGTGGCGATTACCCCAACTTCCCAATCTGCTCAGCCAACTTCAGCACCGTCGCGCCGTACTCCGCCATTCGCTTACGCTCTTGCTCAATCACCGCTGGCGGTGCTTTGGCTACAAACGCTTCGTTGCTAAGTTTGCCGTTGGCTCTGGCGATTTCACCTTCTAGTCTTGCAATCTCTTTCGATAGCCGCGCTTTCTCAGCGTCCACGTCCACTTCCATATAAAGGCTCATGCGTGCATCGCCGTTCACCGCCACGGGCGATGCCCCGCAAGCCTTGCTCCATAAGGCTTCCGAAGGGTGCTGTGTAATGGCAGAGAGCTTTGCCAGCGATTGCAGCACAGGCGCAATTGAAGCAATAAACGCATCATCACCCAGCGTGTGCAGCGGCAAACGCGCCGCAGGCGAGACGCTCATCTCGCCGCGCAAAGCTCGGCAACTATCGACTAGCGCTTTGAGGCGTGTGACATGCGCTTCGGCTGCTTCGTCGATGCGCTCAGGTTGGCAAACGGGATACGTCGAAATCATGATGGATTCACCCGCGCGACCAGCCACGACGCTGACCTTTTGCCACAGCTCTTCGGTAATAAACGGAATGATCGGGTGCGCCAAACGCATGATGGTCTCCAGCACACGAATGAGGGTTCGGCGTGTCGCTCGTTTCTCTGCATCTGTCCCCGTTTGGATTTGCACCTTGGCGATTTCCAAGTACCAATCGCAAAACTCGTTCCACACAAAATCGTAAATCGTGTTGGCGACGTTATCAAGGCGATAGTCCGCAAAGCCTTGCTGGACTTGGGCTTCAGCACGTTGTAGGGTTGAGACGATCCAGCGGTCGGCTTGGGTGAGTGCATTGTCACCATCGTTCAGCCCACAATCTTGCCCCTCGCAGTTCATCAGTACAAAGCGCGTGGCATTCCACAGCTTGTTACAGAAATTGCGATAACCCTCGCAGCGCTTGCTGTCAAAGTTGATGTTGCGACCTAAGCTTGCCAGCGCCGCAAACGTAAAGCGCAGCGCGTCCGCGCCGTAGCCGGGGATGCCGTCAGGAAATTCCTTCGCCGTGTCTTTGCGCACACGCGGCGCGGTCTCGGGCTTGCGCAGACCTGTGGCGCGTTTGTCCAGCAGCGGCTCAAGCGCGATCCCGTCGATCAAGTCCACAGGGTCAAGCACATTGCCTTCCGACTTGCTCATCTTGCGACCTTGCGAGTCGCGCACGAGGCCGTGGATGTACACGTCCTTAAACGGCACGATGCCGTGCGGTTGCTCAGCCGTGGCGGTGAAGTGCGTCGTCATCATGATCATCCGCGCGACCCAAAAGAAGATGATGTCGTAGCCCGTCACCAGCACGGTGGAGGGTAGATACAAACTCAAATCTTCCGTTTTTTCAGGCCAGCCAAGGCTTGAAAACGGCACGAGCGCTGACGAGTACCACGTGTCCAGCACATCAGGGTCGCGGGAAAGCGCACCTGTGTAGCCCTTATCCCGTGCGGCTTGCAGGGCATCTTCTTCATTTTTGGCGACGTACACATTACCCGCATCGTCGTACCAAGCGGGAATCTGGTGCCCCCACCACAGTTGGCGCGAAATGCACCAGTCGGTGATGTTGTTCATCCATTGGTTGTAGGTGTTGACCCAGTTTTCGGGCACAAACTTCACGCGCCCAGACGTGACCGCATCAATGGCTTTTTGTGCAATCGACGAGCCGCTCACGTTCTTGTCGTTGCCCTTGCTCGTCATCGCGACGAACCATTGGTCGGTCAGCATCGGCTCGACGACTTGCCCCGTGCGGGCGCAGCGCGGAACCATCAGTTTGTGCTTTTTGATTTCGACCATCAAACCGAGCGCTTCTAAATCTGCGACGATTTGTTTGCGAGCCTTAAAGCGGTCAAGACCTTGATACACAAGGGGTGCGAGATCATTGATCTTGGCGTCCAGCGTCAAAATGCAGATGACGGGCAGCTTGTGTCGCTGCCCCACGGCATAGTCGTTGTGGTCGTGCGCGGGGGTGACCTTCACCACGCCTGTGCCAAAGTCCTTGTCCACATAGTCGTCGGCAATGATGGGGATGTTGCGATTGCAAAGCGGCAGCGTCACCTCTTTGCCAATGAGGTGTTTGTATCGCTCGTCTTCGGGGTGAACCATCACCGCCACGTCGCCCAGCATGGTCTCAGGCCGCGTGGTTGCCACGGTCAGTGCGCCTGTGCCATCGGCTAACGGATAGCTGATGTGCCACATCGAGCCGTCCTCTTCCTCGCTCTCCACCTCAAGGTCGGACACGGCGGACTGGAGCACGGGGTCCCAATTGACGAGGCGCTTGCCACGGTAAATCAGGCCTTGCTCGTAGAGCTTCACAAACGTCTCGGTCACGACCTTGGAGAGCTTGTCGTCCATCGTGAAATACTCGCGCGACCAATCCACCGACGCGCCCATGCGGCGCATTTGGCTGGTGATGGTGTTGCCCGACTGCTCCTTCCACTCCCAAATTTTGGCGACAAAGTTTTTGCGCGCCTCGGTGGGCGACGTGCCCATGTCGTGCTTAGAGAT
>CANFCG010000010.1 GCA_947445115.1 Comamonadaceae bacterium
AACCCAGTGCCACCAGCGCGTACATGCTGCCAAGTACGAGTCCGTTGATGATTTGTTGGAGGAATGTCTCCATGCGTTTTAAATCCTAATTTTTGTATTTAAGGCTTTGAGTTCAGCCAGCTTGGCGGCGATCTTAATCTCTAAGCCCCTACCTACGGGTTGGTAGAACTGCTGAGCGGGTAATCCCTCGGGGAAGTAAGTTTCCCCAGCGGCAAAGCCATCCGCCTCGTCATGTGCATAGCGGTAATTTTTACCGTAATCCAAATCCTTCATCAGTTTGGTGGGCGCATTTCTAAGGTGCAGCGGAATCGGTCGTGTGCCGTCTTGCTTGATGAACTTCTTGGCTGCATTAAACGCTTTGTAGACCGCATTCGACTTAGGCGCGACGGCCAAATACACCACGCATTGCGCCAGCGTGAGTTCGCCCTCGGGCGAGCCAAGGCGTTCGTAGGTTTCGGCAGCATCTAGCGCAAGCCTTAGTGCACGGGGGTCGGCAAGGCCTATGTCCTCGGAAGCCATACGGATTAAGCGCCGCACGATGTAGCGCGGATCGACACCGCCGTCTAGCATCCGCACCAGCCAATACAGCGACGCATCGGGGTCGGAGCCGCGCACGGATTTGTGCAGCGCCGAGATGGTGTCATAGAACTGCTCGCCGCTTTTGTCGTAGCGGCGCAGACGCTCGCCCAGTACTTTTTGCAGCCAGTCGTTGGTGATGAACGTGAGCTTCTCTTTGGTCGCAACCACGCTCAAAGTTTCAATGGTGTTGATGAGGCGACGTGCATCGCCATCGGCATAAGCGACTAAAGTTTGCGCGGCAATATCTTCGACTTGCAGGCCGTTTAATTCAGCAAGTGCCTTATCGAGGATCGTCCGCAAACCCACGTCCGATATGGGCTGCAGCACATACACCACGGCACGTGATAAGAGCGCGGAGTTGACTTCGAAGCTAGGGTTTTCTGTCGTTGCGCCAATAAACGTAAACAGCCCCGACTCGACGTGCGGCAAAAAAGCGTCTTGTTGTGATTTGTTAAAGCGGTGTACCTCGTCCACAAACACAATCGAGCGCTGATTGAGCAGCGCGGCAGCTTGCGCCAATTCCACTGCTTCGCGGATTTCTTTCACACCACCCAGCACCGCGCTGATCGTGATGAACTGCGCATCGAATGCGTTGGCCATCAGCCGCGCAATGGTGGTCTTACCAACGCCTGGCGGCCCCCACAAAATAGCGCTATGCGGCACACCCGCCTCAAAAGCCATACGCAGTGCGGTTCCTGAGCCTAGTACTTGCTCTTGTCCAATCACCTCGTCTAAGGTTTTAGGGCGTAGGCGTTCGGCGAGTGGCGCATGGATCATTGCTTAATCACATCCACCCCAGCAGGGACTTTGAAATTGAAATTGGCAGGCGATAGATTCGTGTTGATCTGCACTTTTTCAAACTTAATGACGGACGTTTGTCCAAAACTATCCACCATCTCTAGTGCGGCAATTTCAACGCCAGCAGGTGTTTGCTTGAAGCCGACTTTGACGCTTTGCAGCAAGCTGCCGTTCTCTTGTTTGCCTTTAGCTTTGGGGGTGGCTTGAACCCACTCTAGGTCGTCACCCTTACTGGATAAGGCTTGCAGCGTGAATTCGGCCTGCAAGGCTTGCAGATTGGGCGCTGAGGCAAATAGCGCAGCAGGGCTACCTGCCATCACACTCGACAACTTGCGCGAGGTCACTTGATTCAAGTCCACGTCGTGTAGCCACAGCGTTTGTCCATCGGCAATGATGCTTTGCTCAAACGGTTTGGTGTAAATGAATTTAAAGCGATTAGGCCGCAAAAATTCGAACGTACCACGCGAAAGTTTGATCTTGCCCGCCTTGGCTTCCGCACCACTACCACTGCTGGGTGATGTGACGGTTTGCACAAAATCGGCGCGCCCGTTTTTGGTGGATTTGATGAAGCTGTCTAACGCATCGAGTCCGCTCGCGTGAGCAGAGCAAACAAAGGAAAAAACGACCATGAAAAATAATTTGATCGCCTTAGATTCCCGCCTACGCGGGAATGACGGATTCTTAAACGCTTGCATCATTCGCTCCGATTGGGAACCAAAATTTCCCGTTGACCACTAGAGCTGAGGCTACTCACCAGCCCTGCTTTTTCCATAGCTTCCAAGATATTTGCGGCTCGGTTGTAACCAATTTTGAGATGGCGCTGCACAAGCGAAATGCTGGCTTTGCGGTTCTTTAAAACGATCTCCACCGCTTGGTCGTAGAGCGCGTCTTTTTCTGAGCCGCCACTGCCAGTGCCCATCAAGCTATCTAGCGAATCACCTTCTGCTTCGCCGCCTTCCAGCACGCCGTCAATGTAGTTGGCTTCGCCTTTTGATTTGAGGTAATCGACGACGCGGTGCACTTCTTCATCGCTGACAAACGCGCCGTGCACCCTTGTGGGAAAGCCCGTCCCGCTTGGCATGTAGAGCATGTCGCCCATACCCAGCAAGGCTTCCGCACCCATTTGATCGAGGATGGTTCGGCTGTCGATTTTGCTGCTGACTTGAAACGCAATGCGCGTGGGAATGTTGGCTTTAATCAGTCCCGTGATCACATCGACCGAGGGACGCTGCGTGGCAAGCACGAGGTGAATGCCCGCCGCTCTCGCCTTTTGCGCAAGGCGTGCAATCAACTCTTCAATCTTCTTACCGATCACCATCATCAGATCAGCGAGTTCATCAATCACGATGACGATGTGCGGCAGTGGTTCTAACGGCTCAGGCTCATCCACATTCAGGGAAAACGGATTGGGAATCAGCTCGCCGCGCGCTTTGGCCTCGATGATCTTGGCGTTAAAACCTGCTAAGTTGCGCACGCCCATTTTGCTCATCAGTTTGTAGCGGCGCTCCATCTCTGCCACGCACCAGTTCAGACCATGCGCGGCTTGGCGCATATCGGTCACCACAGGCGCGATGAGGTGCGGGATACCCTCGTAAATACTCATCTCGAGCATCTTGGGATCGATGAGCAAGAGACGCACCTCATGCGGCTCGGCTTTGTAGAGCAAAGAGAGAATCATGGCGTTGATACCCACCGATTTGCCCGAGCCTGTGGTACCCGCCACCAAACAATGCGGCATCTTGGCAAGATCCGCCACCACCGGCAAGCCAGCAATATCTTTGCCAAGCCCCATAGTCAGTAAAGATTTTGCGTCGTTGTAGACATCAGCGCCCAAAATTTCGGACAGCTTAATCATTTGCCGCTTGGCGTTTGGAAGCTCCAGCGCCATACAGTTTTTGCCAGGAATCGTCTCGATCACTCGAATAGACACAAGGCTGAGTGACCGTGCCAAATCTTTTGCCAGGCCCACAATCTGCGAGCCTTTCACGCCTGTGGCGGGTTCGATTTCGTAGCGTGTGACGACAGGGCCAGGCATGGCGGCAATCACGCGGACTTCGACACCAAAGTCTTTGAGCTTTTTCTCAATCAAGCGGCTGGTCATCTCTAGCGTGTCGGTCGAAACGCTTTCTTGCTTGAGCAGCGGCGGATCGAGCAAGTCGACGCGCGGCAAGCTGCGCGAACTTTCGTCCACAAAGAGCGCATGTTGGCTCTCGCGCACAACGCGTTTACTGATGGGCGCGGGTTTTGGTTTTTGTACGGCAAGCGGCACGGCGGCCGTTAAAAAGTCAGGCTCATCTGTGGGTACATCTTGGGTTTCATGGAGTTGGCTGACCGCGACTCTGTCGTGCAGCACCTGCACCTCACGCTCGCGGGCGGCTTGCTCGCCAAGGCTGATGTCAAGAATAGCTTCTTCTTTTTTACGCTTTGCGTTTTTTAAATCTTCTAAAAACGCGCCTATTGTGGATGCCAAACTGGGCCAGCGAAACGACAGTGGCCACTGAATAAGTACTAAAACGGCAATTAGCAGCACTAATACCAGCATGCTTTGATGCGCGGCAACCCACGGTAATGTGGACAAGGTTAGGCTTGCAGGCCAAGAGCCAAACAGACCGCCCGCACCACTAGGCAGCAGCGGATCCATGCCCTGCCCGACCAGCCATTCGGTCATGCTAGCAATGAAAATCACACCGGCAATAGACAGCCACGCGAACCGAGACGGTTGGCTCGCTGGACGCAGCACATACAAAGTCGCAAACAGCGGCACAAGCACCATCGACCAACCCGCCAAATACAAAGTGAAATCAGATAAATAAGCGCCAAAACTACCCAGCCAATTTTTGGTGTGCATCTCAGCAGCGCTGCTTTCGTGCGAGCCACTGGTAGACCAAGCGGCGTCGGTCATTGAGTGACTGAGCAATGCAATCAGCCAACCAGCAAGCAGTACGAGAAGCGCCGCGCGCATTAACCTAGGCTGGATTTTCATAGCTGCATAAAATAGGAGAGATTGAATAGCATTTCCTTTAGTTTACAAGAGAGCCGTATGAGCAACACACCCGAGGCAACAAAAGCCATGAAACACGCAAAAGTACTAATTTTGGGCTCAGGCCCCGCGGGCTATACCGCCGCTGTCTATGCTGCTCGTGCTAATTTAAACCCTGTTTTAATTACAGGCATCGCACAAGGCGGACAACTGATGACGACCACCGAAGTGGATAACTGGCCAGCGGACGTGATGGGCGTGCAAGGTCCTGAGCTGATGCAGCGCTTCCAAGAGCACGCCGAACGCTTTAAGACTGAAATTATTTTTGATCACATTAATAAAGTCGATTTTTCGAAGCGCCCTTTTACTTTGATTGGCGATAGCGACTCCTACACCTGCGACTCGCTCATCATTGCCACTGGCGCATCGGCTAAATATCTTGGGCTTCCGTCGGAGAACGAATTCATGGGGCGTGGCGTCAGCGGCTGCGCCACGTGCGACGGCTTCTTCTACAAAAACGAGCTCTGCTGCGTGGTCGGCGGAGGTAATACTGCCGTCGAAGAGGCTTTGTACTTGTCAAATATCGCGAAGAAGGTGTATCTAGTGCATCGCCGTGATAAATTCAAAGCCGAAGCCATCCTCATTGACAAGCTGATGGACAAAGTAGCGAGCGGCAAGATTGAGCTCAAAACCTTCCAAACGCTGGACGAAGTGCTGGGCGATCAATCGGGCGTGACGGGTATCCGTTTAAAGAGCACAAAAGATGGCTCGACCGAGGACATCACGCTCAAAGGTTGCTTCATTGCGATTGGTCATGCGCCCAACACCGAGATATTTGATGGGCAACTCGAGATGGCCGGCGGCTACATCGTCACGCAAACGGGGCTGAAAGGCTTTGCCACGCAAACCAGCGTCCCCGGCATTTTTGCGGCAGGCGACGTACAAGATCACATTTATCGCCAAGCCATTACCAGTGCGGGCACGGGCTGTATGGCGGCGCTGGATGCGCAGCGGTTCTTGGAACAATAAACTGGCTATAATCCTAGGTTTCCTGCGATGAGCGCAAGTGACACGCAGGGAATCTTAGACCGCTAGTCAGTTTGAACGCAATGTTTAAACTGTTTGAGCGAGGTGCGATTCGATTGAGTCGTTAAATTTTCAAATAGAAAGAAGTGCACATCATGGCACGTGTATGCGAAGTAACGGGCAAAGGCCCGATGGTTGGAAACAATGTTTCCCATGCCAATAACAAAACAAAACGCCGTTTCCTCCCGAATCTGCAATATCGCCGTTTCTGGATTGAAAGCGAAAACCGCTGGATTCGTCTGCGCATCAGCAGCGCCGCTTTGCGTTTAATCGACAAAAATGGTATTGATTCAGTGCTCGCAGATATGCGTGCTCGCGGTCAGCTGTAATTTTTTAAGGAATACGAATCATGGCAAAAGGCGCACGCGAAAAAATTAAACTCGAATCCACTGCTGGAACGGGTCATTTCTACACCACGACTAAAAACAAAAAAACAATGCCTGAGAAAATGCTCATTAGCAAATTCGACCCAAAGGCACGTAAGCACGTGGAATACAAAGAGATCAAACTGAAGTAATTCAGTTTCTCCAATAAAAAACCGCTTTCTCTGACGAGAAGCGGTTTTTTACGTTGGCCATAGCGCCTATCACTGTCATTCCCATGAATGATTGGTCATTCCCGCGAAGGCGGGAGTCCATCTCTCAATTTATTCTGGATCAATCTTCGCGTCCTTCACCACCTTCGTCCATTTCACCGTTTCAGTCTTAATCAAAGCCGCAAACTGCTCTGGCGTTCCGCCGCCAAGTTCATTGCCTTGTGACAATAGTTTTGCTTTCACCTCAGGCGTTTGAAGTGCTTTATTTGCGACTTCGTTCAACTGCTTCACCAACGCAGGAGACATCCCTTTAGGGCCAATCAAACCTTGCCAGTTCAGCACTTCCACCGCATAACCTGACTCAGACATCGTCGGTAACTTAGGCAAAAGGGGGGAACGTTTGGCACTGGTGATCGCAATGCCGCGCAGCTTGCCTGCTTCCATCATGGGCATGGCTTCATACATTTGCACAAACATCATTTGCACTTGTCCACCGAGCAAATCTGTTGCGGCAGCAGAGCCACTCTTGTACGGCGCATGAATCATGTCAATTTTGGCAACGCTTTCAAACAACGCACCGCTTAAATGGTGTGAACCACCAATGCCACCCGATGCGTATGACAACTTGCCTGGTGCAGCCTGCGCTGCCGCCACAATATCTTTCACCGTCTTGTAAGGCGAGTTTTCTTTCACCATCAAAATCAGAGGCCCTTTTTCAATCAGCATAATTGGGGTTGCGTCTGTTGGGCTGTAGGGCAAGGTCTTGAAAAGCGATTGATTCACTGACAAGGGTGCAAAATTGCCCATGCCAATCGTGTAACCATCAGGATTAGCCTTGATAATTGCCGCTGTACCGATATTGGCACCGGCACCCGGCTTGTTATCAATAATAATCGACGTTCCCAAGATTTGCCCCATGGCCTTTGCCACTTGGCGTGAGCGGGAATCGGCATTGCCGCCAGCGCCGTAACCCACAATCCATGTGATAGGCTTGCCTGGCGTTGGATAAACGGCGGCTTGCGCGAACGAAAGCGCCGATAAAGTAGCGATGGCTGGCGCTGCAATTGCACCTCCAGCGGCTTGAATGAGTTGACGACGCTTCATAGTTTTCCTATTTAAGTTTTTAAAATGTGAGTCATGAAGCGTCTATTATTTCATAGCTTGTACATCAAAAAGTGTGGGAAGTACTAATGGGGAAACCACGGATAAATTTTTGTAAAGAAGTCGAGAAAATAGTTTTTGAGAAATTCATCTCAATCTTCAATTTCCTTAAGGACTTAATATGCAAATCAAGAAAACACTTCTTGCAGCTGCAGTGACTGCATTAGTCGCAGCAACAGCGCAAGCGCAAACCCTCGCGCCATCGGGTGGAACAGGCCTGACGGTCGGTAACGACAAAAGCGCCGTCACGCTCTACGGTTTGATCGATGTCACGATGTCAAACGTCAATGCGCAAAATGCAAGTAACGGGTCTAAGCTCAGCTTCCAAACACCTTGGTTCAGCGGCAATCGTTTTGGTGTTCAAGGCAAACACGATACTGGCGGTGGTTTGAACGCTCTGTTCAAATTAGAGGCTGAGTTTGTGGCCAACACGGGTGAACAAGACACGCCGGGCAATCTTTTTAATCGTGATGCTTGGATTGGCTTACAAAGCGCTGACTTAGGTAAGCTCTCATTTGGGCGCCAAAACAATATTGCGCGCGATCCAGCAGCTTCTGCAGTTTATGGCGATGCTTACGGTCCAGCCAAAGCGTCTACAGAAGAAGGTGGCTATACAAACACCAACAATTTCAAGCAAATGATTTACTACGCGGCAGGCCCAGCTTCTGGCGATGCTGGCACAGCGAATGCTGGCAAGGCCGATACCCGCTATAACCGCGGTATTGTTTGGAAAAAAGAATTTGGATCAGTACTTGCTGGCTTTGGCTGGCAAACACCAGCCTATGCGGGCGGCGCAGCTGATGGCTTTGCTAAAAACACATCAAAGACAGGAACCCTTGCCTACAACGGCGCTGACTACACGATCGCAGGCTTTTACACATCAGCAAACGTTGCCAACCTAGCTGCGTCAACAGCTTCTATTGGCGGTAACTACCAAGTGAATTCGCTTGTTCGTGTGAATGCTGGTTTGTTTAGCTACAACGCAAAACAAGTGGCACTCTTGGGCGGTGACCGAAAAGATACAGCTTGGACAATTTCTGCTAAGTTCACACCAGCAGGAAAAATGGACTATCAAGTTGGCTATCAAGTCATGAAAGCCACCAATGCCGCACTAAGCGGTGCAGCTGGCGCAGTTGGTTCTACTGTAACGAATGCTTATGCTGACGCAAGCGCCAAGACAGCAACGGGCACTGGCGCTCGCAAGACACTGTACGGCTCAGCGTTTTATCACCTCGACAGCACGACTGAACTCTACGTGGCAGCTGACCGTGTGAACATGGATGCTGGCTACGGCAACATCAACGGACAGGCATCGCAAATGGAATACGGTGTTGGTATGCGTCTGAAGTTCTAATCGAACTGAAGTCCAAACCTAGCTTACTAGGTTAAAACTAAAAAGCGTGTCGAAATGACACGCTTTTTTTATTTCTTTTGAATATTCCAAAATACCGTTGCCTCCGATGGCAACATGCCCGTAATATTTTTTCTAAAAGCCGATGGATGGAAGTATTGCCCGAGTGGCACATGGCTGGCTGTATCAATAGCGCGCAACTGAATCGTCTCAGCAATTTTCTTTTTATCAGCAACGGAAAGCGCTTGCGAAAATTTGACTTTGAGCGCTTCGATTTGCGGATCATCTTGCCAGCCAAACCAGCCCTTATCACCCGTTGCATTCATCATAGGCATGGTGAGTGGATTCAAAATATCGCCGCTATTCCACGAGGTCATAAACGCATTCCAGCCACCGTTGGCTGTAGCGTCTTTTTTGGCGCGACGGGCAATTAAAGTGCCCCAATCCATTTGCTGCAGATCAACTTTAAAGCCTGCGCTTTCCAGCTGCTGCTTGGCGACCAGTGGAATTTTTCCAATCACAGGCAAATCGGTCGGACGCATCAGTACGACAGGCGTACCATCGTAGTGAGCGTCTTTCAGCATTTGCTGCGCCAATTTTGGATTGGCCGAGCCCGTAAAGTAGCTCGTTTTTTCGCTGGCAAAAGGCGTCCCGCAGGGATAAATACTTTGGCAAAACTGCATCATGCCAGGCGTGCCGACCTGCGTTTGCAGCATTTGCTGCTGGCCTAGTGCCACCATTGCGGCTTGGCGAATTTTGACGTTGTTAAACGGCGCAATTAAATGGTTGAAGCGCAAAATAAATTGCGCCCCTGTCGGCGACATATCAAAAATCGTGATGTCTTTGTTGGCTTTGAGCGACGAGTACTGCTCGTACATCGGATGCTCCAGCATGTCCACTTCGCCTGCAATCAAGGCATTGAACTGCGTTTGCGGATCGCGAATGATGACCCACTCCACGCGGTCCAGTTTGACGACCTTGCCGCCAGCCGTGCCGTCTGCAGCATCGCTACGCGGCACGTATTTTTCGTTCTTGGTGTAGATCGCGCGTTCACCCGGCTTGAAGTCCGCGATATTAAATTTGAATGGCCCCGAGCCGATGTACTCTTTAATTTGTTCCGTACCGGGCGTGGCTGCAATACGTGCAGGCATGATGAAAGGCACGTTGGATGAGGGCTTGCCGAGCGCCTCTAACATCACGCCAAACGGTGCTTTGAGCTTGATGACAAAGGTTTTGGCGTTGGGTGTCTCGTAGCCCTCGGTCGCTTTCGCCATCAAACCGCCAAAGCTATCGCGGCTTGCCCAGCGCTTGATCGAAGCCACCACGTCCGTACTCGTGACGGGTGCGCCATCGTGGAAGACCAAGCCATCGCGCAGCGTGAATGTCCAGGTCAATTTATCTTTCGACACTGTCCACTTGTCCACCATTTGTGGTTTGATTTTGCCGTCCGCCGTTGTGCCAAACAGCGTGTCGTAAATCATGTAACCGTGGTTGCGCGAAATGTATGCCGTGGTTTGAATAGGATCCAAAATCGACAAGTTGGCGTGCGGGATGACCTTGAGTGTTTTGGTTTGCGCAAAAGCAGTTTGCGACGCTGTGAGAGCAGCGGCAAGGAGTGTCAATGAGGACAAGGCGGTGATGACTGAGCGGCGTTTCATGGACTATCCTTTGCGGCGTGAGTGAAATCTGAATTAAGCTTGAACTATAAATGAAATACAAGGGTTGACATGACTGACATTACGCTGCTTAGCGCATCCGATCTCTCCAAAGCCATACACAGCAAAGCCTACAGTTGCGTGGAGGTGATGCAGGCATTTTTAAAACGCATCGCACTCCTCAATCCCACCTACAACGCCATCATCAGTTTGCGCAGCGATACAGCGCTTATAGCCGAGGCCAAAGTGCATGACGACATGCTCGCCGCCGACAACAGCAAAGGTTGGCTACACGGCATTCCGCAGGCAATTAAAGATCTGTCACCTACGGCAGGCATTCCCACCATCATGGGCAGTCCGCTGATGTTGGAAAATGTGCCCGCCGAGGATGCCCTCATGGTGCAGCGCATGAAAGCCGCAGGCGCCATCATCATTGGCAAAACCAACGTGCCCGAGTTTGGCCTTGGCTCCCACACCTTCAACCCCGTGTTTGGCTCGACCAAAAACGCATTTGATGTAACCAAAACCGCAGGGGGATCGAGCGGCGGCGCGGCGGTGGCGGTGGCAACACATATGTTGCCCGTCGCGGACGGCTCAGACTTCATGGGCAGTTTGCGCAACCCCGCTGGCTGGAACAATATCTTTGGCATGCGCCCCAGCCAAGGCCGCGTCCCCATGTGGCCTGCGGGTGATGTGTGGACGGCGCAGCTGGCAACCGAAGGCCCAATGGCACGTACTGTAGAAGACCTTGCGCGGTTGCTAGCGGTGCAATCGGGCTTTGATGCACACACGCCGCTGGCGATTGATGCGCCCTTCGACTTGGCGCACGCCTTAAAGCCCATGACAGATCTTGAGATCAAAGCCACAAAAATCCTCTGGCTTGGCGATTTAAACGGCTACCTGCCCATGGAGGACGGCATTACCGCTATTTGCGAGCGTGGCTTGCAGGCCTTGTCGGATAAGGGCTGCAAGATTGATGCTTTGGCAAGCCAAGTCCAGCTTGGCTTTGAGCCTGCCCGTGTGTGGAATGCTTGGCTTGTGTGGCGCAAACTACTCGTCGCCGTACGCCTTGCACCTTTGTTTGTGCTGCCAAATGCACGCGAGCAAATGAAGCCCGAGGCGCTCTTTGAGATAGACGCTGCAGACGGCCTCAAGGCGAGCAGTTTCATGGCGGCAAGCATCGTGCGCAGCAACTTCTATTCAGCGCTATGTAAGCTATTTGAGACTTACGACACGATCGCCCTACCCTCGGCACAAGTTTGGCCGTTTGATGTCAACATGCGTTATCCAGCGGAAATTGTGACTACAAAAGGCGCTGTAAAAATGGACACTTACCACCGCTGGATGGAAGCCACGATTTATGCAACTTTTGCGGGATTGCCCTGCATCAGCGTACCCGTAGGATTCTCGCAAGCCCATACCGAACAATGCTTGCCTATGGGTATGCAGTTAATTGGCAAGCCGCAAGGTGATGCGGACTTGCTACGGATAGCGGCGTTATTTGACCGTGATGTTTGATTGAAGCGCTTTCACTGCGCCCTCACCAATCGAAGCACCAAAACGCTTGGCTAATTTTTCTGCCACATTTTCATGCTGCGTGTAATCAATCACCTCGTCGGCTTTGACAACATCGCGTGCGACCGAATCCAAACTACGAAGCTCATCCGCCAAGCCCAGCTCAACCGCTTGCTGGCCACTCCAAAAGAGACCGCTAAACATTTCTGGTGTTTCTTTTAATTTTGCACCACGCCCTTTTTTAACGGCCTCAATAAATTGCTGATGAATTTGATTCAGCATCGTTTGGGCGTAAGCCTTATGTTGCGGGGTCTGCGGGCTAAATGGATCGAGAAAGCCTTTGTTCTCACCAGCAGTCATCAGGCGACGCTCCACGCCAAATTTTTCCATCAATCCCGTAAATCCAAAACCGTCCATCAGCACACCAATCGAGCCCACAATGCTGGCTTTGTTCACGTAAATTTTGTCTGTTGCAGCGGCAATGTAATAAGCTGCCGAAGCGCAAGATTCTTCAACCACAGCATAGACTGGTTTTTTGTGTTTGAGCTTCAACCTTGTAATTTCATCATTGATGATTCCTGCTTGAACAGGGCTTCCACCAGGCGAATTAATCAACAGCACGATGGCTTGTGCATTGGGCTCTTCAAACGCTTGGCGCATGCTTGCAACGATATTGCTTGCATTTGCATCAGCTCCGTCCGCAATTTCACCTTTAATTTCTATCACCGCCGTATGCGGCGTTGACGAATTTTTTGTAGCACAGCCGCGTCCAAACATGGCCCAAGCCAGCACCAGTGCAATCGCGAACCAAAAACCTCGGCCGATATTGCGTGAACGACGCGCCGCCTTCTTTTCTTCAATGTTGGCCATGACCAGTTTTTCTAATAACGAGGCTTCGGCACTCGGCGCAATCGGCTCAATTGATGGCGTTTGTTGCTCAAGAGTATCAGTCATTTCATGTCCAAAAGAAAAATTAAAAATCAACAGTTTTTAAGTTGTAGGCTGTCTGCCATTCAACCACACCGCGCACTTCGCGCATTTCAATCTTAACGAGGCCACCTTTGCAAGGGCCACCCGCACACTCGCCTGTCACAGGTTGGTACTCCGCGCCGTGCGACGCGCAAATCAGCCACTGCCCCGAGGCATCAAACACACGGTTGGGCTGCCAATCGAGCTCCATCGCCACATGCGAGCAGCGGTTGAGGTATGCTTGTGGTTGTCCCTCAAAACGAATTGCAAAGCCGCGGCAAGTTTGACCTGCGTAGTGCACATCAAAAGGGATTGCATCGCCACGCTCAATCAGGTCTGTAGCATTACAAAGCGGTATCCAAATATCGGTAGAAGCATCCATTGTCATGGCTGGATTATGCCTTTGACGCTTCAATATCTGCACTTCGTCGCAACCCAATAGCTATATGGCCTGCACATGGGCATAGTCGAGGCTCCACATATCTAGGAGAGCATCCGTGAGCGCATCCAACATGACCCCTGAGCAAATCGAACTTCTCGCCGTGCGGCGTGTCAAAGCCAAAATGGGCTGGTTCTTTCATGCCGCTATTTATGTTGTCGTCAATTTATTTTTAATGGCAGGCGCCATGTTTCATGGCAAGTACTGGCATTTCTTCCCCTTGATTGGATGGGGACTGGGACTTGCCATTCATGGCGCAGTGGTCTGGTTTAAGTCATCCATCACGGGCTATGAACTGCGTGAGCGCATGATTGCTAAAGAGCGGGCGGCGTTGACATCATGATGGGTCAAATCATCACCAACACCCCCGCTTGGGTTTTCGTTCTATTCGTAGTTCTCCTCGCTTTAGGTTTTTTGCAAATGCGTAGGAGAACGATGCCGCTGCGGCGCGTGATCATCATGCCAATGGTGTTTTTAGTACTCTCTTTATCTGGCGTGGTTTCTGCATTCGGCTGGTTAGCTACACCTTTGCTAGCTTGGGCTGCAGGCTATATGCTCATGGCATGGCTTATGGGGCAAGGCTTGCCGACTCAGGGAGATTTTTACGATGCGAGCACACGCAGATTTACCGTTGCTGGCTCCAGCTTACCGCTTGCATTAATGATGGGTATTTTCTTTTTGAAATACTTTGTTGGCGTCAGCAAAGGCATTCATGCTGGCTTTACGGAGCAATCATTTTTTTCTACTGGCATTGCACTGCTGTACGGCGCATTTAGCGGAGCGTTTGCAGGCAGAGCTGTACAGTTGATTCGTCTTGTCAAAGGAAAATAATCATGTACACCACCCTACTTGCTTTTCATATCGCGGCTGGCTCGATAGCCCTCCTCAGCGCTCTTGGCGCTTTATATGTCGCCAAAGGGAAAACAGCGCATCGCCGTTGGGGGATTGCCTACGTATGCGGCATGGCGCTGATATCGCTAACCGCTTGGACGATGAGCGCCATAAAGCCAAATAGCTTTTTGTTTGCCATTGGCTGCTTTAGTGCTTATCTAGTCGCCAGCGGCTATGCACGAGCAAAAAATAGAAGTGGCCAAGCCTCAGCATTTGATTGGACGATTAGCGGATTTGGATTGACGACAAGCCTTGTCATGCTTGGGCTTGGATGGATGAGCACGGGAACAAACCACGTGGTTCTTTTTGTTTTTGCAGGTATCGCAGGGGCACTCTCCATCATCGAGATGCTGGGGCTTCGCAAAAATAAATTCAAAGGCACCGAGCGAATCGTGCGCCACATGACCCACATGATGGGCGGTACGATTGCAACCGTCACGGCAGTGGCTGTGGTCAACATCCGTGGCGTACAACCAGGCTGGCTGGTGTGGATTGCCCCATCGATACTGATTGCGCCAATCATCATTTACTGGACAATCCGCTTACGCCGCAGCAAATAAATTTATGAATCGTCCATCCCTCTTTAGCCGCTTTTGCTTTGTCATGCTCATCACAGGTGTGGTTGCAGTGGTGCTGTGGGCGCTACAAAGCCGCCATGGGCTCAATATCCAATTGGTCTACGCCTATGCAACCGCAACGCCGATTTGGTTTTTAACGGATCTTGTTCGACTTCGCCTATTCCCAACGCCAGAAGGTCAGCCATGGTCACGGGTGCGTGGCACCAAGATTTTCATTTTGACAAGCATTGTCCTTGGCTTCATCATTGGCACTGTGATTGGCGATTGGTATGCAGGCTGGTCCACGTTTGATTTATGGCGCTATGCGCCGCAAAAATTGGCGGGCTATGTTGTCTTGTGCGTCTCGATTAGCGCGGCCTTCATTGTTTTTTATTATCAACAAAACAGACTGCAAATTGCCGAAAGGCAAGCAACCGAATCAAAACTGCAACTCTTGCAATCGCAGTTAGAGCCGCACATGCTCTTCAACACGCTGGCGAATTTGCGTGCGTTGATTGACTTAGATGCCGTGCGTGCGCAGGCAATGCTAGATCGGCTCATAGACTATTTACGCGCCACGCTAGGCGCATCCCGCGTGACCACACACGCACTAGCGCTCGAATTTGATAGGCTGGATGACTATCTCGCACTAATGCAAGTGCGTATGGGCGAGCGGCTGCGCTATTCGTTGTCGCTGCCAGACGAATTGCACGCCACACCTTGCCCTGCACTTCTCTTGCAGCCCTTGGTAGAAAACGCCGTGCTACATGGCTTGGAGCCAAGCGCGCAAGGTGGAGAAGTGCGGGTAGCCGCCGAACAAGTAGGACAGCAACTCATCCTCACGGTGACAGACACAGGGCTTGGCTTTGATGGCGCGTCCAATGCTGGCTTTGGTCTGACGCAAATTCGCGAGCGTCTTCAAACTCTGCATGGCTCCTTCGCCAGCGTTACGATTGCGCCTCATACGCCAAACGGAACCGTCGTCACCATCACACTGCCCCTTAGTACCGATCAAAGTATTCTTAATCATTGCCGTGTTCGCTCCTATGTACAAAGCTCTTATCGCTGAAGACGAGCCCTTGCTCGCTGAATCCTTGAAACGCGAACTGAATCGCGCCTGGCCCGAACTGACGATTGTGGCTAACGTGGGCGATGGAACAAGCGCCGTCAATCAATCCATGACGTTGATGCCCGATGTGATCTTTCTCGACATTCAAATGCCTGTGATGTCGGGCTTGGAAGCCGCATCCAGCCTGGCCTACATGTGGGCTGAATCAGCAGATACAGCAGCAAAACCCTTGCCGCTCATCGTATTCGTCACCGCATATGACGAATACGCGCTCGCGGCTTTTGACACGCAGGCCGTGGATTACATCTTGAAGCCCGTGCGAGCGGACAGACTCGCGAAAACGGTCGCCAGACTCAAGGCGCGCCTTAAAGATCGCACGGCATCGGCGCAAGATTTTGATGCGACTGCAGAGCAGCTCCGCAACTTGCTAATAGCCGCTAGCCCACAACAGACGAGGCTTACGATCATTCAAGCCAGCAAAACATCAAGCCAGGGCAGTACGATTGCAATGATTCCGATTGAAGACGTCGTCTATTTTGAAGCGGCAGACAAGTACATCCGCGTACTGACCAAAGATCAAGAGTATTTGATTCGAACTCCACTTAAAGATTTGCTGGCGCAATTAGATTCAAACGTTTTTTGGCAAGTGCACCGCGGCACGGTGGTGAGGGTTGCGAGCATCGCCTCCGTGCATCGGGATGAGAGTTTTAAAGTCACCCTCAAACTACGCAATCGCCCCGAAACCCTTGCTGTGAGCCGCTTGTACGGGCATTTGTTTAAGGCGATGTGAGTGTGTTAGACCAACTTTTCCCGCAACCACTCAGGCAATGATGCCGCGCGTTTAGTCGCGCCGTCCACCCAAATCGTGGTCGAGCCACCATCGGCATAGATCACGCCCTCATCCCCCTCTCGCTCCAACGTGACCCACGTTTCAAACGTGGTACGCGCCACATCGCTGACAAAGAGCTTGGCACTCACGTTGCAAGGAAACTCTAGTGGTTTATAAAAATTGCATACCGCATTTGCAAGCACAAAGCCCTCGCCATCAGGACTCGGCACCGCGCCAAGAGCGAAGAGCCAATCAATGCGCAGGGTTTCAAAGTAGCGGAAATATTGGACGTTGTTCAAATGCCCCATGGCATCCATATCGCCCCAACGCATAGGAAAGCTAGATTGATGAACGAGTTTTTTGGTGACGGGGATGATGTAGCGCATGCCAACATCATAAAATCATTCCTTGATTGTTGAACTTACAAAACACAAAGGATCGATCGAATGACCCCGCAAGAAATTCTCTCCCAATTTGGCCCACGCGAAAACATGGAATACGACGTTGTCATCGTAGGCGCAGGGCCTGGTGGACTCAGCACGGCCATCAAGCTCAAGCAATTGGCAGCAAGTAGCGGGAAAGAAGTATCCGTCTGCGTGTTAGAGAAAGGCTCCGAGCCGGGAGCCCATATCCTCTCTGGCGCGGTGATGGATCCACGCGCTATGAATGAGCTCTTTCCTAATTGGAAAGAGCTGGGAGCGCCGCTCAATCAGCCTGTCACAGGGGACGAGATTTTTGTTTTGACGAAGACGGGCGGCTTTAAAACGCCAAACTTTCTCGTGCCAAACAATATGCACAACGACGGCAACTATGTGGTGAGTCTTGCCAACGTGGTTCGCTGGCTGGCCACGCAAGCCGAAGCGCTTGGCGTAGAAATCTTCCCGGGCTTTGCGGCGGCTGAGGTTTTGTACAACGACGACGGCTCGGTCAAAGGTATAGCCACTGGCAACATGGGCGTTGGCAAGGAAGGCGAACCGACCGATGAATTCCAAATCGGTATGGAGTTGCACGCCAAATACACTGTGTTTGCTGAAGGCGCACGCGGTCACTTGGGCAAGCAGCTAATTGAGAAGTTCAACCTGATGGATGGCAAAGACCCCGCTAGCTTTGCGCTAGGTATTAAAGAGCTATGGGAAGTGCCTGCCGAACTCGCTAAGCCAGGCCTCGTGGTGCATAGCGCGGGTTGGCCAATGGATATGCAAACCTTTGGTGGAGGTTTTTTATATCATTTAGAGGGCAACAAAGTCACGCTTGGATTCGTCACAGGCCTTGATTACACCAATCCGTACTTGAGTCCATTTGAAGAAATGCAACGCTGGAAAACACATCCAACGATTGCTAAACATTTAACAGGCGCCAAGCGCATCAGCTACGGCGCACGTGCCATCAACAATGGTGGACTTGGTAGCCTGCCCAAACTGGTATTTAAAGGCGGCGCACTCATTGGCTGCGATGCAGGCATGATGAACGCGGCGCGGATCAAGGGCAGTCACGCCGCGATGAAAAGCGGCATGCTGCTTGCAGAAGCTGCATTTGATGCAGTCATTGCAGGACGCCAGCACGATGAACTCACCGCCTTCCCTGAAGCCTTTGCCAAGAGCTGGTTGCATGATGAGCTCAAGTCCGCATCCAACTTCAAAATCTGGTTTAAATCGGGCTTCATTGTTGGCTCGGTGATGACCTTTGTCGAGCATTGGCTCTTGCCAAAAATCGGCATCAAAACACCGCCTTGGACACGCCGCCGTCACAAAGCAGACCACCAAAGCTTGAAGCCTGCTGCAGCCTCTCAGCAAATTCAATATCCCAAACCAGATAACGTGCTCACGTTTGATCGCTTGTCGAGCGTGTTTGTCAGTAACACCAACCACGCAGAAAACCAGCCAGCACATCTCACGCTCAAAAACGCCAGCGTCCCTGTGAGCATCAACCTTGCCGAGTTTGCAGGACCAGAGAGTCGCTATTGCCCAGCAGGTGTTTATGAATTTGTCAAAAATGAAGATAACACCGACCGCCTACAAATTAATGCCCAAAACTGCGTGCACTGCAAAACCTGCGATATCAAAGATCCGACACAAAACATTGTGTGGGTCACGCCCGAAGGCGGCGGCGGACCTAATTACGCCAGCATGTAAACATTTGTGTCATTCCCGCGAAAGCGGGAATCCACGGCATTAAAAACGGATGGCTATCTATGATGCGTGCATTTTTCGCTGAACATAAACGACTGTGCCTCAGTGCGGCTCTTATCTTTTTACTATTCATCGTCTTTTGGCTACTGAGCCGATATATCAGCCCTGCGCCACCTAAAACTTTGGTCTTTACAGCTGGTGCAAGCGACGGTGCTTATTTCAAGTTTGCACAGCGCTATAAAACCATATTGGCCAAAGATGGCATCACGCTGGATATACGTGAATCAGCTGGATCCGTCGATAATTTAAACCGTTTGCAAGATCCTCAAAATCCTGTCATGTCGGGATTTGTTCAAGGTGGTTTAGGCACACTCAGCCAAGGCATCGATCCCGACTCTGCTAACTTTGACACGCTGCAAAGCTTAGCTATCGTGGCTTACGAGCCGGTTTGGCTATTTGCCAAAAACGCCAAAATCAATGACCTTCAGCAACTCAAAGGACTGCGCATTGCCATTGGTGCAGAAGGCAGCGGTACACGCAAAATAGCGCTTGATTTGCTGCGAAGCACAGGACTCCAGTTCGACGAAAAATTGTGGTTACCTATCGGCGGCGCTGCTGCTGCCAAGGCACTGGCCAACCAATCGATTGATGTCGCCTTTATTGTTGCCGCCCCCGAATCGGCAGCGGTGCAGCAATTGCTGCATAGCCCTGGCGTGCAAATTATCGATTTGTCTCGCGCTAACGCCCTAGTGCGTCTGCTGCCCTACCTCCAAACCATTGCTGTACCCAAAGGTGTGCTGGACTTGCAACACAACATCCCCGCACGTGATATCACGATGCTGAGTACCACGGCCAATTTAGTCGTCAACGACGACATTCACCCGGCACTCGCTTATCTGTTACTGGATGCCGCGGCAAATGTCCATAACGGTGGTGGCGCACTGAATCGTCCGGGAGATTTTCCGGCACTCAAAGGCACGGACTTTCCTGCCGCAGAGGAGGCCAAGCGCTACTTTACAACAGGCAAGCCATTTTTACAACGCTACATGCCGTTTTGGGCTGCTAACTTTGTGCAGCGCTTGCTATTAATTTTGATCCCCTTACTCGCCGTCGTAATCCCTGTGATTAAGTTGCTGCCTGAAATTCAAAAATGGCGGCAAGAACGCAAACTCTTCAAACTATATGGCGAATTAAAAATTATTGAGCTAGAAATCAAATCAAAAGGCACAAGCCCATCCATTGACGATCAGTTACTTCAGATGGAAGCTCGTATTGATAAGACGCCGTTTGCCAAAATTTTTACAGATCGTGTCTATACGCTACGCCAGCACGTCGAGTTTGTCCGTCGGGGCATCAATAATGGCTGATCCACTACATGGGTTGACGTTAGAGGTCATCGTGACCACCTTGGCCGAGCACTACGGCTGGGATGAGCTAGGCGCTCGGATTCCAATTCGCTGTTTTAACGTGGACCCCAGCGTGCCGTCAAGCCTCAAGTTTTTACGGAAAACCCCTTGGGCAAGGGACAAGGTCGAAGGACTCTACCTCTTCATGCTTCGAGAAGTAAAAAGAGCTGCAAGCCCGATTTAATAAGGCTTGCAGCTTTGATTGACAGGGATTCCCACCTGCGCGGGAATGACAACTAACGTTAAATGGCTTCAGCCAATTGCGCCAAGATGGCTGGATTCTCTAACGTCGAAATATCCTGCGTAATCGCTTCGCCCTTGGCGATGGAGCGCAAGAGTCGGCGCATGATTTTGCCGCTGCGTGTTTTTGGCAAATTGTCACCAAAGCGGATGTCTTTTGGCTTAGCAATTGGGCCAATTTCTTTGGCAACCCAATTGCGCAAAATGGTCGCAATCTTCTTCGCTTCTTCACCTGTCGGACGTGATCGCTTTAAGACCACAAAGGCGCTGATTGCTTCGCCGGTCAAATCATCAGGACGACCCACCACCGCGGCTTCTGCCACAAGTTCGGTCATCGACACCAGAGCGGACTCAATTTCCATCGTGCCAAGGCGGTGACCCGAGACGTTGAGCACATCATCAATACGGCCTGTGATGCGGAAGTAGCCTCGATCTGCCGAACGCACTGCGCCATCGCCGGCTAAGTATGTGGTGCCGCCCATTTCAATTGGGAAGTAGCTGGTTTTAAAGCGCTCAGGGTCATTCCAAATGGTGCGAATCATCGACGGCCAAGGACGCTTGACCACCAACATGCCGCCCGAGCCATTCGGGATATCGTTACCCACCTCGTCCACAATCGCGGCCATGATGCCTGGCAGCGGCAGCGTGCAAGAGCCCGGAACGAGGGGCGTTGCGCCTGGTAGCGGCGTCATCATGTGACCACCGGTTTCGGTTTGCCAAAAGGTATCCACAATCGGGCAACGCTCGCCGCCCACGTGCTTGTGGTACCACATCCACGCTTCGGGATTAATTGGCTCGCCGACTGAACCGAGAATGCGCAAAGACGACAAATCAGAACGATCTGGGTGAACTGCAGCATCACCTTCAGCAGCTTTGATGAGTGAGCGAATGGCGGTTGGCGCGGTGTAGAACACGCTAACCTTATGGCGCTCAATCATTTGCCAGAAACGGCCTGCGTTTGGATAGGTGGGCACACCTTCAAAAATGACTTGCGTTGCGCCAGCGGCCAATGGGCCATAGGCGACATAGGTGTGCCCAGTAATCCAGCCGATGTCGGCGGTACACCAAAACACGTCTTTTGGTTTGATGTCAAACGTCCACTCCATCGTGAGCTTTGCCCAGAGCAAATAGCCACCCGTGCTGTGCTGCACGCCTTTTGGTTTTCCTGTGGAGCCGCTAGTGTAGAGGATGAAGAGCGGATGCTCGGCACCCACCACTTCTGGGGTGCACGTCTTTCTCTGGCCTTTTTGCGCTTCGGTAAACGTGAGGTCGCGTCCAGCTTTCATAGCGCAAGCAGTGGCCGTGCGCTCGTACACCAAGACAGACTTAATCGACTTGCAGCCACCCATTGCCAAAGCCTCGTCAACAATAGCTTTCAAAGGTAATTCTTTGCCACCGCGCATTTGGTAATTAGCGGTCACGATGGCCACAGCACCTGCGTCAATCACGCGCTCTTGAATGCTCTTAGCCGAGAAGCCACCAAACACCACCGAATGCGTCGCGCCAATACGGGCGCAGGCTTGCATGGCAATCACGCCTTCCACAGTCATCGGCATATAGATCAAGACGCGGTCGCCTTTTTTGATGCCACGTGCTTTGAGTGCATTGGCAAACTGCGAAACACGAGCCAAAAGTTCTTTGTAAGTAATCTTGGTCACTTCACCGCCATCAGCCTCAAAAATGATGGCGGTTTTATTCTCAGTCGGAGTGCCGACGTGGCGATCCAAGCAATTGGCAGAGGCATTCAATGTGCCATCTTCAAACCATTTGTAAAACGGTGCGTTGGATTCATCCAACGTCGTTTTAAAGTTCTTTTTCCAAATCAAATTCTCACGAGCCAAGCGTGCCCAAGTGCCTTCAAAGTCTGTATCGAACGACTTGCACATCGCTTTGTAGCGAGTCATAGAGCCAATGCGTGCGCTCTTGGCAAATTTAGCGGGCGGATTGAAAACGCGATTTTCAACTAACAAAGACTCTACGGCTGAACTCATGGGAAACTCCTGAAAATGAGGAAGAAGACACGAAAAAAGTAAGCTTAACTATGCAATGCCGCTCTTACGAATGGCTGACGCAAACCAGCACGGCTCTCTCGCCCCTTTTTTCACCCTCTTTCGCCTACTTCAATGCGTTCGTCAAATCCCCCACTTTTGCTCTCACGCCTGGCAGAGGTTTTAACTCAAATCGTTTGGTAATGAATTTTAAAATGGAGCCCGTGTCATATGGCGTGGAATCGATATAACCATTCTTCACTGAAGGACCTATTAGCAAGGTTGGAATACGTGTGCCAGGCCCCCAGCGATCACCCCATCCGGCACCTGCAGGCGGTGCGACATGATCCCAAAATCCGCCGTTTTCGTCGTATGTCACGATGATCAGCATGTCCTTCCACTGGGGACTTGCTTTTAGTTTTGTCAGCACCTCGGCAATATGCGCATCGCCTCTGGCAATCGTGGTGTATGACGGATGCTGTGTATCCATCCCTTTGGGTTTATAAAAACTCACTGCCGGCAAACTACCACCAGCTATGGCTTGAAAGAAATCATCGCCATCCTTTAGATGCATTTCTCGCTCTTTTGTACGCGGTGCAAACCTTGCAAAATAATTGAACGGCTGATGATGCGCTTGGTAATTAACCGACTGGTTTTCGCTGCTATAAATAACCTTGCGTTTTACATGAGCTGGCTGCTGGCCGTCAGCCAAAGCTAGGTTGTAACCGCCCGAAAACCATACCCAGCTCACGCCTTTATTGGATAGAGTGTCGCCAATCGTCAAGGTTGTTTGCGGCGGCAACGGCAAACCACCCGCTTGATTGCCTTGCAGATCAGCGGCATCAAGCGAACCACCCAGCCCTGGCCCAATACCACTTGGCTGATACGGCGGCTGGGTCGTTCCCACCACGAAGTCGTCTGGGGTTATTTGTCCTCCGCCAGAACTATAGATTTTGACCGCTGCTTGCGATGCACTACCCGAATCTGGGCGCCGTTCTAGCTTGCCGTTGGCATCCAAGCGGACATGCATGCCTTGCAAGGCGTTTGGGAATTTGGGCGCACAAGCGCAAACCAAATACTGATGATTGAGGAACGAGCCGCCAAAGGCGCCCATAAAAAAATTATCCGCTAACGTGTACTCTTTCGCCCATTGCCACAACTTGAGTTGGCTGCCGTCGTAATAACCCATCGTCAAGCCACCGACATTGGAGACAGCCGCAAACATATTGTTTTTACCGCCATTGATTTGTTCTTGGTTGTGATAGAACGCATGAATAGGACCATAGACCATTTGAGTAGGAGCCCGGTTAACCGGTGCCGCATCAATTCGAAAAGGCGCGTTGGGCATCCTTGGATAACTCACATCAGGCTTGCCGTCGTGACCAAACACAATCAACTCCTTCAGTGGCTTGCCATCATGATCTAACTGCGTGTACTGCTCTGGTGTTGCTCGGCTAATGCCATTTGCACCTGGGAATAAGCCATACATATTGTCAAAACTATGATTCTCCGCATAGATCACGACGACGGCTTTGATACCTGCTAAGCGTGTATCCGCAGGTGCAGCAGCAATTTGCTGAGCGACTCCTGCCCCTACAAGCACAAGAGTTCCCGACATAATCGCTCTTTTAACAGATTTATTCATTCGCTATCTCCCTCTATAAAAATGGTGTTTGACATCCTATCAATAACTTAATTATGGACGTAATCAAATGAATAAACCCGCGAAAACATTCGATCCCATCAATCCCTACCCCACGCCGCGCTTACCGCTCTTTGCCCGCAATGCCGTTGCCACTTCGCACCCGCTTGCCGCGCAAGCAGGTTTGCAGATGATGGCTAAGGGTGGCAACGCCGTAGATGCGGCCATCGCCGCTGCCGCCATGCTCACCATTACGGAACCCGTCAGCAATGGCCTTGGTTCGGATGCGTTTTGCATCTTGTGGGATCCCAAAACGAAAGTCGTGCATGGACTCAATGCCTCGGGCACTGCGCCTGCGGCGTGGGATGCCACGTACTTCAAACGCAAATACGGCGAGTCGGCAACCACGCCGCCGAAACGAGGCATCGACTCGGTCACCGTGCCAGGCGCAGTTGCTGGGTGGATGGCGATGTCAGAGCGTTTTGGCAAGCTGCCGTTTGCTGACTTGATGCAACCAGCCATTGATGTGGCCGAGCGCGGCTATTTAGTACCCACCGTCGTGCAACAAAAATGGGCGGCGGCCACGCCTGAACTCTCTGCATACAGTGTTTCGCAAGGCTCATGGAGTAAGGCTTTTCTGCCTTGGGGGCGAGCGCCAAATGTGGGTGAACTCTTCCAATTCAAAGCCGCTGCACGTGGCCTGCGCGCCATTGCTTCGTCAAACGGCGAGTCGTTTTACAAAGGCGAAATTGCCCAGAGCCTAGTCAAGTTGTCCACAAGCTTAGGCGGCGCAATGACGATGGCAGATCTTGCCAATTTCAAACCCGAATGGGTCAAGCCCATTTCGCAAAACTACCGTGGATACACCTTGCACGAAATCCCGCCTAACGGGCAAGGCATTGCAGCGTTAATGGCACTGGGTATCTTAGAAAATTTTGATCTGCCAAGCCTTGCGGTTGACAGTGCCGCATCGCAGCATTTGCAAATCGAAGCGATGAAACTCGCCTTTGCCGATATCTATCAATATGTCGCCGAGCCAAGCGCCATGCGGGTTTCGAGCCAACAATTGCTGGACAGCGGCTATCTACAAGGCCGCGCAAAATTAATCGACCCTAAGCGAGCGCAAAACTTTGGTGCAGGCAACCCAGTCAAAGGCGGCACGATTTACCTCACGACTGCCGACGAAGACGGCATGATGGTCAGCTTTATCCAAAGCAATTACATGGGATTTGGTTCTGGCTGCGTAGAACCCAACTTTGGCATCAGTTTGCAAAACCGTGGGCATGGATTCAATCTCAATCCAGAGAGCGAAAACTGTGTGGCGCCAAACAAGCGCCCCTTCCACACCATCATTCCTGCGTTCTTAACCAAGGACGTGAATGGAGTCACTGCGCCCGTGATGAGCTTCGGCGTCATGGGTGCGAACATGCAGCCGCAAGGCCATATCCAAACGCTCATTCGGATGCTGGACTACGGACAGAACCCACAAGCCGCTTGCGATGCGCCGCGTTGGCGCTTTAACGCAGGGCTAGAGATCAACGTTGAAGCGTCCATGAACGCGGCGACCGTGCACGCGCTCAAAGACCTCGGCCATCAAACCGCCGTCATCAACGACAGCTACCAAGACTTTGGCGCGGGGCAATTCATTTGGCGCATGGGTGATCCGAAAATTGAGGGCTACCAAGTCGCCAGCGACCCACGCCGTGATGGGCAGGCCGTAGGGTTTTAGAGTAGCGAAAGCGCAAGCCCAACCGCCGCTGGCAGCGCCTGCACATAAAAGATCTTTTTGCCTACTGTGGCAGCACCATAAACACCAGCAACCAACACGCACAGCAAGAAGAACACTTTGATACTGAAACCCGCAGCGCCAAGGCTAAGTCCCCAGAGTAAACCCGCCGCTAAAAACCCGTTGTAGAGTCCTTGGTTAGCGGCCAGCACTTTGGTATCATCGGCTTGCGCTTGAGTTCGTTTGAATGTTTTAAGGCCCAGCGGCTTGGTCCAAAAGAACATCTCAAGCACCAAAAAATAGACATGCAAGAGAGCAACAATGCCGATGACGATATTGGCAAGTAACGACATGATGATTCCTTGTGTAAAAAAGATGTAAAGAAAGATGCTAACGCTTTCTAAGCCCGAGCCAAATCACTGTGCCCACAACCAGCAGCGCCCCAGCTATTTGGCTAGCCGCAATGGTCTGCCCCAAGACTAACCACGCCATGATTAGTGCAAAGACGGGCTCGGCATTCATGATGGCAGCGTTGTTGCCAACACCCAGCTTGGGCAACACAGTAAACATAATCGTAAAGGCCGTGCCATAGAGCAGCGTTAGCGTGACTAACGCTGCCCAGCCTAGGCTGCTGTGTGGCCAATGCGGACCGCCTTGCGCGCCCATGACTGAGAGCGCCACAATGCCCGCAAGGCTTAAGGTTGCGGCCGTACGCACGCGTCCATCGACACCGATGGTTTCGTGTTGCATCACCACCAGTGAAAGGCCAAATACGGCAGCAGCCGCCAGCCCAAAAGCCACACCAACGCCGATCAGCGCAGTATGTGCGCTAGCACCAAGACCCGACGCAGCACCGAGCACATCTAAAGCGAGAAATAAACCCAAGAGCAAAATCGGCAGCGCTTTGAGCACGACTTTGTTTGGACGTTTTTTGTATATCACAAAATCCCACAGCGCCGTCCATATCGGGAATGTATTAAAGGCAATCAAAGCCAAAGCGACTGGCAGTCGTGACACCGCGCCATAGAGCAATTGGCTTTGCGCACCTATGAGCAGCCCAACCAACAGCAAACCACGTCGCTGCTTGGCATGTGTCCGCCAAGCAAGGCCGCCCCACACCACCATCAACGTGACGGCAATGGCGGTTGCGAAGCTTCGAACAGCCACAGCCGTCGCCACATCCAAGCCGTCATTGAAAGCGAGACGCGCAGCCACATGGTTAGAGCCCATCATGAAAGCGATGAGTAAAAGCGTCAGAAATGCAGTAAGACCGAGTGCTTTTGTTTGTGCGTGAGTTGGTGTGGTCATGCCTGTACTTTAAACTGCGCCCATGACTGAAGATAAAAAAAATGAACCTATAAGACTCGCCAAGCACTTGGCAAGCGCGCACAACCTGTCCAGAGCACAAGCGGAACAGTACATTGAAGGCGGCTATGTCCGCGTCAATGGCGTGGTGATTGAAACCCCACAGCACCGGGTTAAAGCTGATGGCAGCGAGCGAATTGAGCTGGATTCGCAAGCCAAACTCATACCTAGCGTGCCAATGACCATTTTGTGGCACAAGCCATCGGGCACACTATCGGAGGGCATGTCAGGAAAGGTTTGCGAGGGCATCACGCTGGCAAGCCGCGCCAGCATTGACCGTTCAGGCATCAGGCTATTGCAGCGACATTTAAAAGAACAAATTTGTGTTACGCCACTGGAGACGGGTGCTAGCGGCTTGGTCGTGTTTACGCAGGACTTCCCTATTAAACGAAAGCTTATTCAAGATGGTGCATTAGTCGAGAACGAAGTCATTGTTGATATTGCCGGCGAAGTGTCTGAGCAGCAACTACGCGGGCTTAGCCGCCCCCCCATGAAAGTGGCTATTAGCAAGCAAACCGAGAAAATCACAGGACTACGCTTCGCCATCAAGGGTTACGCGCCTGGCAGCATTGCGGCACAATGCCAGCATGTCGGCTTAGCGATTGAGGCCATGAAACGCATCCGTGTGGGGCGCATTCCATTGGCGGGGCTAGAGGTTGGGCAATGGCGATTTCTAATGGGATACGAGCGGTTCTAGCCCTGCTTCTCTTCTTCGGCTGGCCAATCGCGAATATAGGCTTTGAGCATTTGGTTTTCAAAGTTTTGGCTATCGACAATGGTTTTGGCTACATCGTAAAAGCTAATCACACCCATCAGCACTTGCCCATCCACCACGGGCATGTAGCGGGCATGGTTTGTCAGCATTAGGCGACGCACTTCATCTAACTCCGTCTCGGATGTCAGCATCAAGGGTGATTTGTCCATGGCGGCATAAACCGTTGTGCTACCAACCATGCCATCATTTTTAACAATGGCGCTAATGACTTCGCGAAACGTCAGCATCCCAGTGACCTTTCCCTGTGACATCACAATGAGCGAACCAATATCATTTATCTCTAAAAGCTTCATCGAATCGGAGAGCAGATGTTCGGGGGTAATGGTAAACAGTGTACTGTGGCTGCCTGCATTTTTAACTCTAAGAATATCGCTAACTTTCATGATCATTTCCTTATTTTTTCTGTGATGCTGCTGGGACTGTATATTAGCCCACATGAGCTATCAAATTAAGGAAATTTTTTATACGCTGCAAGGCGAAGGCGGCAATGCAGGTCGCCCTGCCGTGTTTTGCCGCTTTGCAGGCTGCAATCTATGGTCAGGGCGCGAACAAGACCGCGGAACTGCTGTTTGCCAGTTTTGTGATACGGATTTTGTGGGCGTAGATGGCACACTGGGCGGCAAGTACGCAAGCGCCGAGCTGCTTTCGAAGCAGATTGAATCGCAATGGCCAAGCCACGATCAGGCGCATCGGCTGGTGGTACTCACGGGCGGTGAGCCACTCTTGCAACTCGATACCGCACTCCTGCAAGCCTTACACCGTAGAGGCTTCAGCGTAGCGGTGGAAAGCAACGGCACGATTGCAGCGCCAACATCGGATTGCGGAGGCATCGACTGGCTATGCATCAGCCCAAAGGCAGGCAGTACCTTGATTCAAAAAACAGGGCAAGAGCTAAAAGTCGTTTGGCCACAGGCAGGGACAGATTTAACAGCCTTGGCGGCTCTACCGTTCGAACATCACTTTTTGCAGCCTATGGATAATCTAGATCCCGTTCGCAACAAAAGCAATACGCAAGCCTGCATTGACATGTGCCTTGCGCACCCGCAGTGGCGGCTGAGCGTTCAAACCCATAAAGTAACAGGTATCAGGTAAGTACGAGATGACATCCTCCCTAGAAATCAGCCAACGCTTTTATTTTGATGCGGCGCATCGCTTAATACGCGACATCGAGGCCGAAGGCAGCCGCCGTATTCACGGCCATACCTATCACGCTGAAGTCGCCGTACAGGGCAGCGCCAATCCCGCCACTGGCATGGTGATGGATCTAGGCTTGATTCGGCTAGAGGTCGAAAAAGTACGCGCCTTGCTCGATCATCATTTTTTAGATGAGGTGCCCGGTCTGGGCATCCCTACGTTAGAAAATCTTTGTGCCTTCATTGCCAACGCCATACTTGGGTTTGGCATCCCCGTGACCCGCGTGTCGGTCTGGCGCGAGGCGCTGGGCGATCGCTGCGATTTTCGGATCTAGGACGAACTTAGATCCTTACGCCATCGTATAAATCGGCAAATCTCTTTCGCTGGCCAATGCATCAAGGTACGCCCTCGTCTGCCTGCCAAACCAACGCTTCAAACTAGCCTTTGCCTCTAGCCGCAGCATGGGTGCGTTGCCTACGCCCTCTATGCCTGCGGACTCGCAAAGCCTTGCTGCAAAGTGCGGTTCAAGCGCTGCAACGGCTGCTCGGCCATCTTTGCATTTGTATATTTGATAGCCCGCATGGGCCCCGCCCACAGCACCATCATTTGTCGTTAAACCCCAGGTGCGCGGCAACGCCACATATTGAGCGGCACGGGCAAGTGCAACTGTTTGCAACGAAGCTACATTTTTTTTACTTTTAGCCATCACCGCCGACAACACCGCCTCAACGGTTAAAAGGGAGCCCGTCATATCAGCAAACAAAGTTGCAGGTAAATCAAGTCCTGTCACCAAACCGTTTTCGGCAAGATACGTGAGGTCATGCCCGGCGACTTCGGCATCCAGCCCTTCGCCGCCCACAATCGCGACTTGCCACAAAGCGGGATAGTGCTTGTGCAGTGCTAGCCAATCCAACCCAAGGCGCTTTAAAGCCGATGGGCGAAATGACGTGAGCAAAACGTCGGCCTTGGCCAGCTCTTTTGCCAACGTAGCATGCCCTTGCGGGGTTTTGAGATCAGCCGTAAGTGTGCGTATTCCAGTATGCATCACGGCATAAGCCTCGGGTTTATACATCCGCATGGGATCACCGCCGCCGCCTGCCAGAGGCTCTACCTTAACGCAAGTAGCGCCCAAAGCACGACAGCGCATTAAAGCTGCAGGACCGGGCAGGTTGAGCGCAAGGCTCACGATGCGAATGCCTTTGAGTGGTTTCATATCTTGAGTTTACATGGCTTAACCCAATTTAGCGGTGTAGCTCTTCGCGCAAATAAATTTATAGCTAAATATTTATACCAAAATATAAAGAAAATAAATTTATTTAAGATTGCTTAATACCATTTAATTTAATTTAATGATTATTAATAAGGTTTAAGTTGATAAAAATTAAAAAAAAGAATCTAATAAATATATAAATTTAGCCAAAAATTGATTAGTATCTAGTTTATAAAAAAATTACCCATAGAATTTAAATTCACAGGTAATTTTAGAATACTAAGGACTCTGTATTTCATTCAAAATAACGCGCAATACAATAAAATATGTTAACTAAAGACAACCACTTAATTGAACTCATGCACAATTTAGGCGGGTCATTTGATAAATTGATGAATGCCATACAAGGATGAAACTTCCCATACTTTCAGCTCGCCGCTATGCGGGTAAATTAGCTCGAAATAAATACTTTATATTTATATTATTAAGTGTTATTTTATGGTCATTATTTTCATTAATTATAATAAATTATTACTACGAAAATATTTCAACCACGATCTATGCGGAAAAATTAAAAATTGCAAAAGAACAAGCAAAAAATGCGTCTACGGCATTAACTGAAAAGTTACGCTTCTATAAAGAAATTTCTATGATGGGCTCTCTCAATGAGTCCGTTGTCAGCAACCTCATACTCAGGGAGAAAAGTAAATCAGAAATAAGTCTGACAACTGACTTGCGTAAGGAGTTGTGGTCACAAGATACATCACTAGCTCTCTTAAATAGCTATTTTTTTAATCTTTCAAAAAATCTTCAAATTGACGCCATCTATCTCCTTGATAAAGCAGGTAATTGCGTAGCATCCAGTAACGCTAATACGAAGCAAAGCTTCGTTGGGACAGACTATAGCTACCGCGATTACTACAAGAAAACTCTTGGTGGACGTGCTAGCCAGCAGTATGCAATGGGAGCCATTTCCAAAAATCCAGGGCTCTACTACTCAACTCCTGTGCTGTTAGATGGGCAACTAATCGGGGTTATGGTTGTGAAGCAAAACATAGACAGCTTAAGATCCATCGCAAAAGCAGGCGATCTCTTTATTTCTGACATCAATGGAGTGGTTATCCTGGCATCAGACAAAGCTTTAGAACAGCAACAGCTCGAAAATCAAACATTCAACGAGACTGTCGTTAGTGAAAAAGAGCTTTTTAGTATGTATGGGCGCAGTAAATTCAATAAATTAAAAATTACGCCATGGCAGCAAGCTGCATTTCCAGAAAGTGCCTACCTTAACGATAGCCATAGCCCGGTCATACTGGCGAACGAAAATATCCCCGATGATTTGTTAACGATCCACGCCTATCATCCCCTGCAAGAGCTAGCCATATTAGAAATACATCGAGAGGCGCAGTTTATCTTGCTAGTGGTGGCTGGGAGTTTTGCGATTTTCATGATTTCGGGACTCATTTTCTATTTGCGTGAAGCGCGAAAAATAGCTGAGAATACACGCATAGCCGCGACAGCCTTTGAAACACAACAAGGCATTATGGTGACAAATCCTCTTGGGGTGATTCTGCGGGTCAATAAGGCTTTTACTGCAATTACGGGTTATAGCTTACAAGAGCTTGTGGGGCATTCATCGCGCCTCTTTAGTTCAGGCCGTCATGATTCAAGCTTTTTTGCTGATATGCGTACGACTCTTAAAGCGCATGATGCATGGCAGGGTGAAATATGGAATCGACACAAAAACGGGGCTTTATTTCCTGGATGGGTCACGATTAGCACGGTTAAAAATGAAGCTGGCTTAGTCACTCACTGTGTTGCTTCATTTGTTGATATTTCCATCATTAAAAATGCCGAATCTCAACTGCAGCGACTGGCGTTTTATGACCCTTTAACAGATCTACCAAATAGAAGATTGTTTTCAGATAGACTGCTGCAGGTATTAAGCTTAAGCGAGCGTCATCAAAGAAAAGGCGCCATTCTTTTTATAGATCTTGATGACTTTAAAGACATTAACGACTCCATGGGACATGAGCAAGGAGACCTTGTATTAAAGCACTGTGCAAAACAATTTATTTCTTGTATCAGAGAAGGCGATACCGTGTCGCGCTTTGGCAGCGATGAGTTTGTGGTTTTGCTTGAAAACTTAAGCGAGAATGACCAAGAGTCTGCCATTCAAGCCGAGATTGTTGGCGACAAAATAATCCGCATTATTAATCAAACTTATAAACTTGGGACGCATAAACATCATCACACCTGTGGAATCGGAGTGACTATGTTTGGTGGCGCCCATAACGGAACCGTAGAGGATCATATACAACGGGCTGAATTGGCAATGTTTCAGGCAAAAGTAAATGGTCGTAATTCAATAAGATTTTTTGACCCTAAAATGCATGCCGATGTGGCTGCACGCGTCGCATTGGAAGCCGACTTACGTGAGGCTGTCGCACAAAATCAATTTACCTTATTTTATCAAACGCAGGTGAACCAGCATGGCCTCGAAACTGGGGTCGAGGCTTTGGTGCGTTGGCAGCACCCCATTCGAGGCGTGGTGCCGCCAAATGATTTCATTTTGCTTGCTGAAGAAACGGGCTTAATTCTGCCCATTGGCCGCTGGGTTTTAGTAGCAGCATGCGCTCAGCTAGTGGCCTGGTCTAAGCAAGCAGATATGCGCCACTTAACAATTGCAGTCAACGTTAGCGCTCGAGAATTTCGCGATAAAGATTATGTTCAAGATGTTGTTGATGTACTTAATTTAACAGGTGTTGACCCAACTAGATTGAAACTTGAATTAACAGAAAGTGTTTTTGTTCATGATGTTGAAGATATTATTGAGAAAATGAAAGTGCTTAAATCAACAGGGCTGAGTTTCTCATTAGATGATTTCGGAACTGGCTACTCATCCCTGTCATACTTAAAACGACTACCTTTAGATCAATTAAAAATTGATAAAGGATTTGTTCAAAATATAATGACCGATAGCAATGATGTCGCGATTGCTAAAATGATTATAGTTTTGGCAAAAAGTTTAGGCTTGTCTGTTATTGCTGAAGGCGTAGAGACTGAATCCCAAAGAAAACTGTTGGCTCTAGAAGGTTGCATGGCCTACCAAGGCTATCTGTTTGGTCGCCCACTTGCTTTAGAGGAGTACGAGGCATACTCGCATAATGCACCTGCTACTGCGCTGCGCCCCAGTCCACTCAATGACTGACTGGGCGGGGGCCACCCTCCATGCCGCCGCGCCGCGCGGTCTATTTGGCGGCTTCGGGAGCAGCGTCGTAACCAAAGCTTAAACGGTTACGGCCAGTGCTTTTTGCACGGTACATGGATAAATCGGCGGCCATCAAAAGATCCTCAATTGAACTATTAGTGCCTTCAAAAATGACGCCACCAAGACTGGCCGCTACTTTGTAATCAATATGCTTAATGGTGTAAGTTTTGTTAATGGCCATTAAGATTTTATTGCCAATCATTTTTGCCTGGCTTTGTGCTTCCTCTCGATTGACACTTAACTCAGCAAGAAGAACAACAAACTCATCGCCACCCATTCTTGAAACCGTATCGCTTTCACGGATACTAGACTTGATTTGCGATCCAACTTGAATGAGCAGTTTATCCCCTATGCCATGGCCATGAGAGTCATTAACAGCCTTAAAATCATCTAAGTCTATGAAAATAATAGCGCCAAATAATTTTTTCCGTTTATTCATTATTTGAGTTTGAGCTAACCGGTCGCAAAATAATTTGCGATTAGGTAACCCAGTTAGCGCATCATGATAGGCGTAGTATTTAATATCTTCATCTGTATTTTTTCTCTCTGTAATATCATAGAGCATGAATAAATTACAGCTTTCATTATTAAAAAATATATTTGAAATAATAAATTCTAGATGTAATTGAGTGCTATCAGCATTAACGTAGATAACATCTACGGAAACATTTGTAGCGTTCGTATCCTTCAGCTTTTGAATTGAAAATTCGATGAGTCGCCAGTTTTCATCATTAAAATATTTTGATAATTGCTTGCCGCGTAAATCCTCTGGATATAAATTTCCAAGAATATAAGAAGCAGGAACATTTGAAAAAAGTATTTCTTCATTGCTACAAATTAACAGGCCGTCAGGAATAAGATTAAATAGCTCTCGAAATTTAAGCTTTGAATTTTCTATATTTTTTTGATGACTTCTGATAATTAACAAATAAATTATTAGAAACAAAATAAATATAAAAATAATAATTGTGTTTTTCCACATATTAATATCAGACGGAAAGCGCGATGCACTCATTGATCGATCAATACGCTCCAATAAATAAACAGAAAAAACTAAGCCTACAATAAATATTGCAAGCATCAAAAATTTGCCTGTAATAATATTAGGAAATTTTTTCATTTTAATAGTAAGAGCTTTTAATTTAGTGCACTATCAATTTCACGTTTTAATGCGCTTTTAAATGCGTCAATAGAAAATAATTGCGCATGCTGATGTATGGCGAGAAGATTAAATTTATCATACGACTCTTCAAAATCAAGCACAGCATTTTTAATTGAAAGTGCTGTTTGTTCATAAAAAAACAAACCAGTTGGAGGCTTTTCAGGGGAGTGTCTAGAATCCACTACCGTTTCTAACGCCCCGCCCTTCCCATAAGCAATCACGGGGGTGCCACAAGCCTGAGCCTCAACAGGAATGATGCCAAAATCTTCTTCTGATGGAAAAATAAATGCTTTAGCTTTGCTTAAATAATGACGTACTTGCTCGGGAGGTAAAAATCCTGTAAACACCACATTCCCTCCGGATTTAGATTTAATTTTCTCCATTTCAGGACCATCACCTAATATAAATAATTTTTTATCTGGCATGGTGCTAAATGCTTCGGCAACCAAATCTAATCTTTTAAAGGGAACGAATCGTCCTGCAGTAACGTAATAATCTTCTTTGTTGGGTTCAAATTGAAACAGGCCTGTATCAATTGGAGGGTTGACCACCACGCTTGGGCGTTGATAATATTTTGCAATTCTTTTAGCCACAAATTGTGAGTTAGCTACAAATTTATCGACCATATTACTGGAACGCACATCCCAGGTTCTGATTTTGTGCAATTGCCATTGTGCGAACAAGCCTTTTAATCCATGTTTTAAATTCATTTCACGCAAATACTCGTGGTAATGATCCCATGCGTATCGCATTGGAGAATGGCAATATGACACGTGTACTTGCGTAGGCCCCGTAAGAACACCCTTTGCAACGCAATATGTACTCGAAATAATCAAATCATATCCTGAAAGATCAAACTGTTCGATTGCAAATGGCATTAAGGGCAGCATTTTTCTGTAATGGTTTTTAGCACCTGGTATTTTTTGTAAAAAACTAGTAATCGGTTTTTTACCTCTTAAAAAATGACGCTGCGAATCAGGAACAAAATCTATCAAAGAGTACACATCAGCCTGCGGATACATATCTAAAATATGCTCTAAAACGCGCTCGGCCCCTCCGTAAATCACTAGCCAATCATGAATAATTGCGACCTTCATAAACTATTCCTTTTCTATTTTTACATTTATATTTTCTGCCAATTGCATATTTTCTTTCCCAAAAAACGCAGTTAAGGCGTGAGTTATAAAACCTAAAGCCAAAGCCAAAATTGCATGTTCAAGAATATTGCCTACGCCACCATACCAAATAATAATAACAGCCAAAACTAATGTCGTCCGTATTGCCTGGCCATCTAGAAATTGGCACATCTGTACGAGACCTGAAAATCCCATCACAAAAAGTGGGATTGCAATTATGCCAATTAACGCAAAAATATACACAAAAATATTATCCCCTGCATTTGATAAGTCGGGTTCATATATGCTTAATGGCACACCTATTCCACCTAATCCACGACCAAAAGGGGGTAAACCATGTGTGGTCGCCAGCTCAAGCGCTCTCGGCCACATGTCGTTCATCCTATCCAAAAATGACCCATACAGCGGATTGTTAATATCGGTACGCGCTAATTCTTGCCAATCCATTGTCCAGCCCATCAATGGGGGCACAAACAACCAAAAAATCCCGCCAATAATGGCGAGTTTCAAAATTTTTCCATTACGACTATTCTGAGCCTCACTCGCAATAATGGTCATTAGTAGTGCCAGCAAAATTCCTTTTGATGTGGAGAGAAAGACAGCGCCCCCACACAACATCCATATTAATATACGCTGCCACCATCGGTTGAAAAACATGGAGAGAACTCCAGCAAAAACGACAACCTGTCCAGCAACATCAAATGATGACCTGGCGAGACCTGATAGCCTGGCTGCCCCACCGCTTGTTTGCCACTCGCGCGCACCTTCAATCTCTACCCCGCCCACCTGATATGAAACACCCACCCAAGGATAATCCAATACACTATTGGCAATGACACCTCCTGCAGCAATACAAAATAATGGAAGTAAAAACCATTTTAATTGTGCTGAAGGAATTGGCAGGACCAAAGGCTGACAGGTAATTCCAAATAAAAAAGGAACTAGAACCCATAATCCAAAAATTACTTGGACCAAATTATGCGTATTCCAATATCCTATTAATAAACTTAATCCAACAAGCAGGATAAAGAAGAAACTTGATTGTGAAAAACGCTGATTTAATATCTTGTAAGATGCAAAGCTAGCGACACATAAGATCATCAGTACATTGGGCACGTAGGTTAAAACGGATGCGCCTATCCTATCTAATATCCAACGGACGACCCCCCCTGATACTTGCATGACAAGAAAAAGGCCAAGAGACACCTGACAAGCTACTCTTAGCTTATTTAAAAATGGATCGATTTGTTCAGCCGTATTGTAGGTATCCATAAAAGCGCTGCTAAGGGTTAGGCTTTTAACAAAAGATTGTCGTGTAACAACTCCATGCAAAGCTTCTCATATAAAGTGGCTTGCTGCATGGGGCTATAGTGAGGACGTGTTGCCAGTGCTTTCTTGCCTTTTTTAGTTATTTCTAGTGGATTTGCAATCACGAATTGCATTTTTTCTCCAAATGCAAATGGCGTACATTCCTCGACAACCCAACCCGTTTCACCTTGATAAACTCGCTCTGGTAGAGCTCCTTTATTGGAAACAATAGCAGGCTTACCAAAACTAGCCGCCTCCATAACCACATTACAAAAGGTTTCATTGGCTCGTGATGGTGTGACCAAGACATCAATAGAGTTTAAAAATTCCGCCGCATTGACAGGGCCTAAAAACTTAACCTGATGCAGCGGATGAACAGCTGGAAGCCATCTCTCTTGAGCTAATGCCGCATCGCCAGCACCGGCAACATACAAAACCAAAGAGTGATTGGTTAAATGCGAAAGCGCTTGCAGCAAAAGATCGATCCCTTTACTTTCATCTAATCGGCCTAAAAAGCCAAATTTAATAGGGGTTTTTACCGCCTGCAATAGCCCAGCCTCCGGCCAATTGGCAGGTAATGCGTTGGGAATAACAACTTGTTTCTGGATTTTTTCAAACCAGCCAAATCGACGATGCCGATCTAAAACAATTTGGGATGGCCCTACAACGGCATCCGGCTGAACGGCTAGCGCATGCCGCAATCGGCTATAGATGGAACATGATGTACACACTTTTTCGCATACTTTTGAGCCTCGTGTCATCGCAGTCGGTGGGCAAATTAAGGCATGATCATTGACAACATGAATCAATTTTGTCTCAGTTTTTCGTATTTCTCGCCATACAGAAACTGATAATCCTTGCAAGGTATGCGAAATAAAAATATCAGGTTTTAAATTTCTTAGAATTTTTCGAAAACGCCAACCCATCACCGGGTTATATACATCAATCAGATGCCAAATCGCTTTTTTCAATCCCGAGTGATGACTTGATTTGAGTGTACTTCCATTTAATCCATAAGGGTCATAAATTTGTGCTAGTGGAATGTGATAAATGGATACGCCATTTTCATCAATTTGGGGGGACATATCGCTATCAGATCCACCCAATGCAATGATCGACACTTGGTGGCCTCGCAGCGTTAAAAAATGCGCCGCTGTAGCCGCCGACCTCTCGGCGCCACCTTTAGCATGCTGGCCATAGACACTCATCACCATTGCAATTTTCATAAGTGTCCTCTACGTTTATTATCCATCCATTTTTTTGTTACAAACGCAATTAAAAACAACTCGACCAAACATAAAGCGATAGCGATACCCACAGCGTTGTCCCAATACCCGCCAAGCGCACAGAATAACAACACCATGATGGCTTCTGCCCATTGAGAGCGAGAGAGCTCTGTGAGCTTTCCCATTGCCACAAAAAAGAAAGTGGTTCCAGCCTTACGAATCGAATATAGGAAAAGCCAAGCTATTAGAATTTGTAAAATAGTCTTGCTTGAGCTAAATGCTTGACCATATAACAGCTCTAAAACCCAACCTGCCAGAGCAATTCCAGCCGTGCAGGCAATTAACATAACCAAAGCGATTCCTGTCAAAATGCGTTTTCGAATTTTGCTTAGATGCGTTGGATTCGTTTGGCCTAATTTAGCCATAAACCCCATTAAAGATTGCTCAATAAAACCAATTAAATAAGCTGCCGCTCTAGTTAGGCGATCACTAGCCGTGTACAGACCCGTTTGAATGCCATTTCCAAGCGTTCCCAATAGGATTGCGGGAACGCTGGAGCTGGCATTTGCAAAAAAACTAGAGAAAATCGTAGGTTTAATATCTCTAAGATACTGTTTCCAACCCTGTAGATTAATTTGTGTTTTGCTTGGACTTAATTGACGCTTCAATTGCGGAAACATAATTAAGCCAGAGAAGACCGTTGCAGTTGACATGGCTAGCGCAGCAATCCAAGCATCATCTTTTGTATGCACGAAGGCAATAATCACCGCCGCGCTTAGCAGGCGCCCTATCGTTGCAACAATGCCCATCTTAAATCCCTCATGTTTTACAACAAACCACCACTGAGGAAATAGCAATGTACCAAGAACTAATAGCAATGAGATAAGAACTAAATTGAAGGGCAGCGATGGTAAAAACCACGCAACTATAAGCACAATGAGACAAATAAATATAGCTGAAATGCTCCTGGCAATGATATTGTCTACAAGTGCTTGATGCGCCTCGAGAGTTGATGCTGCTATGGCCACCCTCCTTTGCGACTCCGTATTAAAACCCGCATCCACAAAAGTCACGCCGACACTGACAAGAATTTGAGCAAGCATGACTTGCCCAAAACCTAAAACATGTAAAGAGCGCGCCATTACAGGCAAGGTCGCCAAGGGGATTAATAAACCTAATGCCTGAAATAACACGAGCCAACTAGTTTCACGTATTAAATTTGGCTCCACGCTGGGAATGCGCTTCATGGTTGACCAATCATTGGTAACTACTTTTTCTCTTGCGAATGATTGCGCTAAATGCGGCACTCCACCTATTGCGACGAGCTTGATCGCTAAAGAGAACATCCCAAACTAAAACGGACATTGCGGTAAGAACCCCACCAATTAAAAACCCAAAAATCGCATTAAAATAAATACGTGGCCCTGAACGATCAGAGGGTGCAACGGCATCATCTAATATAGAAATAACCGATAAGTCCCTTGAGTCATCCACTCTTGAAAGCGTCCGAGCCTTTATGAGCTCATCCAATACTTTACCAACAATATCTACTTCGCGACGCATAGGTTCAACTTTAGCGCGTAGTTCGGAATAGGTTTGAAATGATAGAAGTAGTTTTTTATCTTTTGGCAGTTTTTTATCCGTAGACTTCGGAAAGTCAATTGCACTTAACTTTGAACGCAAGGCTTGAAGTTCTGACTGCAACCTCACAACCTCGGGGTGATAACTAGTTGCCGTAATCGCCATTCGCGTTAACTCTACCTCACGCGAGGCAATCATCCCTTTGAGCTCAACTATTGCACTTACCGATAAAGATTCTTGCTCTTTTATTTGCGATAAACCTGTTTCATTTTCAATTTTTAGTAAATTTTCAATTGCTTTTGCAAAACTCTTTTTACCATCTTCAATCAAATTATCATAGAACTCAAGACGCCGCGAGGCCTCCCCACGCGCCAATCGCTGAGCAATACGATACATGGCGTCAATCATTCCATTGGTAATATCTGCCGATGACTGACTGTCAATATCCGTATAGGAAAGAGTAATAATTCCATCTTTACCAACATCAGCCTTCGTTCGCTTAGAGACCGCCATTCGCAATTTATCTCTGTCACTGATATCATAATGCTTGGCCAGCGAAAACTTCTCAATCACTTCATCTTGTACAGTTCTACTAAAGAATAAACTGGCGTATAAATCTGAAGGATTTTTTAAGTTAAGAGACGCCGCTCCCAAAATTGCAGTTCCACCGATTGCATTTAGCAATGTCGAGGCAGTTGCCGTATTCGTTTGCGGCGGCAATAACCGGGCATAGGCTGTATAGATTGAAGGCAAATATGATGAATATATGCCAACAATAAGCCCAATAGCCAATGGACAGACAACCAATACTTTTCGATATTTCGATAATCGAATAAGTATAGAAGACACACCAATCGTTGGCCCGCTCATAAGCTGCTTTTCAATATTTTTAATGCTGCCGTGCCAAGAGCAAGTTGATAGAAAATTTGACTCCAATCTCGGAAAGCTCGAGTCCAGCTTGGCGAGCTAACATCCTCAGGAATTAAAATAGTATCGCCTGGGCTAATGGGGGTGGTTGCAAACCACCCTCCCAGCTGCTTAACCGTGCCATCTGCTCTAAAAACAACAACCTCTGAGCTGTTGGCATGATTTCGAAATCCGCCAGAATTGGCAATGTAATCTTGCCCACTCAAGTCATTTTGCCACAATAGACTGCCTTGCCTATAAACTGAGCCGACTACGGCGACAGTTGCAGGCTTTGTAGGGATGTAAATGGTATCCAAATCTTGCAAATTCACTGAAGGAATATCGTCAGACTTGACACTCAAATTAGAGAAATTTAATGGAATCCGGCCTAATGGAACCACCGAACGCATACGTGAAATCAATTCTTTAATAGCGTCAAGTTCGGTCGCTCTTGCTGTAGATTCATCAAATGTCACACCAGTTCTAGCTTTACTGGCTAAATACCGAAGATAGTCCTGCTCTATACGATCAACCACTTCTTTTAACTGACTTTCCTCTTCCTTCTTGGCGCTATCCCGCGTAAAAACGGTACCAAAAACATAAGCTCGCTCAGTGAGTCCGCCAGCTCGCTTGATGATTTGTGGAATAGTGTCATCGATTCCAGCAACATATATACCCGGCACTCGAACTTCACCTTCGACCTTAACCATCCGTGTTTTTTGAAAATCTGGTTGTTTAAAATCAGCTTTTGCATAAACAATAATTGAGTCGCCGGACTCTAACGCTAGATCGTTCTCCGGGTCTTTTAGAAGTGCTTTAGCTAGATTAATTGTCAGAAATTTAGACTCTAAGGTGACTGGATTGATTCGTTCAATACTGGCGTAATCCCAATTCATGTCTGGAAAATCCCGCACAAAGTTAGTATCTCTATCGAGATCAGCCAAGCTTGACAATGCCCCTTTCACGTTTCTCTGCATCCAAGCAGCAGGACGAATCAAACCTGTTTTAGGATTTAAAACATCGGAAACTTTAATCCCTTCTCGCCATGGCTGCCGAAAGGGGGTTGCCACATTGCCACGCAAAGTAATATAGTTTTCAAACTTAGGAGAGGCTGGTAGAACAACTAATATGTCACCATCACGCATTAACTTCAAGCCATCACGCTCAAGTGATAAGTTTTCTATACTCCTACGACCATTAATCATATGCTCGAGACGTATCTCTGCATTTGTTCGCGTCATATTGAGACCGCCTGCGAGCCTCAAGCCATCAGATACCGTCATCAACTCTGCAAAATGATAAATAAATGGCCGTTTCACGCTACCTGCTATTGCCACAAACCCTTTAGCTGGCGGTACGTAAATAACATCACCAGGAAGCAGCTGAGGATCTGCGGATTGATCGCCATCGATGAGTATTTTGTAAGCATCAATCGTTGCTACCGTTTGATTATCGCGGCGCAATTCTATACGTCTTAGGTCACCCGAGACAGTTGGACCACCTGAGGCTAATAAGCCATGAATGGCAGTTGCGGTTGATTCAGTCGTTCGTATTCCCGGATTCTTGGCGAAACCGGTCACATAAAATTGAATTTGCCTTAAAGCGCCTAGCGTAACAGTGAGCTCAAAATTTTTAAATTGCTTGCTAACCGTTTGACTTATTAAAGCCCTAAGGTCAGCCAACGTTTGACCAGCAACCATGATCGTACCAATTTTCGGTAAAAAAATGGTTCCGGCCCGATCAATTTGACTTTGAAAGTTAATGTCAATCTGCCCCCAAGCCCTGATAAGTAATTCATCACCGGGGCCAACTCTATAGTTTGCAGGCACAGTCAAAGGATCCAAAGCCGGCAAAATTTTATCTTTACCATCAAATAAGTCTGCACCAAAAATCGCCAGCGGTTGGCCTAGTGTGCTTTGAACCAAATCAGGAAACTCGTAAGCGAACCGCGGAGCTGGCGGCGGGGCTGGCGCCGGAGGAGGTGGCGGTGGACCGCCTGGACCGCCGCCGCCGCCGCCGCCGCCAAGCTTACTTTCAACTGATGTATTCAACTGCAAAGTTGTTTGAAGTTGTATCGGTTTATTGCCATCAGTGGGTTTTTGCTGCAAATCGTAATTGACACTGTTATTAGAGCTTGCCGTGCTGGGAACCGAAAAGATACGCGACGGAGAGAATGATTTTGCGTCCAACATCAATCCCCCATCTGGAGATTGCTGAGTTTGTATCAGTTGATTAGCCGTTGCATTTGAGGGCTGGCTTCCAGATATTTGCGCCTGCGCATACGCCTGCCCCAAAAAAAGAGCATAAAAAAATAGAGGTAATAATTGAAATTTTGAAATTAAAAACTTCATTGGCATATTTTTATAAAATGCGTGCATATTCATATTCAAGCAATCCATATACCAATTGAAATTAATAAGCATTTTTATTTGACAGGACAATTCGCACTGTTAGTAATATGATGTATATATCCAACATGGGGTTCCAGTTTCTTAGATACTCCAAATCATATTTAACTCGCATCTCCATCTTTTCAAGAGTATCCGTTTCCCCTCGGAATCCATTCACCTGCGCCCACCCTGTGAGTCCTGGTTTTACTTTATGCCGAAGCATATATCCCGTAACAAGGTTTCTATATTCTTTATTATGCTGTGTCGCATGTGGTCGAGGACCCACTATACTCATATCGCCTTTAAAAATATTAAAGAGTTGTGGTAGCTCGTCAATGGAGGTACGCCTGATAAAAGCACCGATCCGCGTAACCCGCGCATCGTTTCTTGTGGTTTGAATAATTCCTTCGCCACTCGAGGCCTGCTCACTGACGCTATTAGTCATTGATCTAAATTTGTAAATTTCGAATGGCTCAGCCGCATTTCCCCAGCGGTATTGCTTAAAAAGTGCAGGGCCTTTGGAATCAAATCTTATTAAAAACCCTACAGCCAGCAATAGCGGAGACAGAAAAATAATTGCAATGGTCGAAAAGAAGATATCAAATGCGCGCTTAATAAAATAATCTAATCCGGACTCTGGCATATCGATAATTGTGTAAACAGTCACCTCGCCAATGGATGTTAATGCTGCTCGAATAGGCTGAATCAATAAAAAATCGTGAAGATAATGAATGGAGCACGTGCTATTGAGTAGTGCTTTAACTACAAAACCAAACCTAAAAGAGGCCTGCGTCGGCAATGAAATGAGTACGTCGTGAAGTACGTTTTTTTCCACATATTCGGATACTCCACTAAATGGTGCCAATATAGGGTATGGCGAATAATCAGGAAGACGATCGGGAAGGCGATCCTCAAAGAAGCCCACAAAATCTAAAGAAATGAATCGTTGCTTTTTTAGAATTTTTACAAAAGCAACGCTAGCGTCGGTAACTGCAACAATGGCAATTTTTCTGTACGGTTTTCGAAAGCGTGTGGATGTTGAAACCTCAAGCAAAAGTATCACCAAAATAGTCGATGTAACCCAGAGGCCGCTTACAAAATACAAAATGGCATAGAGATGATACTCAAGCGACTGATCTAATAGAAAAGTCATAGCAGCAACCAATCCTATTAATAAAGATTGCTGAAACAGAGAGAAAACCACTTGCCAACGAAAGGTTGTAGCTTGAATCAGGGATGAATAGTCATACCGGATGGTGACCAGTGCATAGCCTAATATGATTAGTATTGGCCAATCAATGTGCCCAGCACGTCCCAACCAATTAGCATAGTACGCACTAAGCCCTACACTCAATATCGGAGCAGCAAAATCTAAAGCGTAACGAAATTGCTGCCGAATTGCTAAAAAATCTGTTTTAGATTTAAAGTACATTTATCTAATCCTTCAGAGCCAGCACTTTTAAAAATGATAAAAATGACAAAAATAATAAAAGTAATTATATGGGTGAATGCCCGTTTTCTCACACGAAAAGTTACAGGAGTTGAGCGTGTTGCACTTGAGCTACTTCGTGCTTTAGCTGAAAACTGGTTAGATCCGACAGGACAAGTTACACACGAGGGGCAGCATATTCATTTCAAGATTTTGCTTGACCAAACATCCACCGCAGAAATTCCTGACTACTTGGCTGGATGGGAAATAAAACGTGTTGGACGCTTTACAGGCCATGCTTGGGAACAATTTGATCTAGCATTCTTTAATCCGCATGACCAAATTTTGAGCCTATGCAACACGGGCCCCATTTTTCGGCGAAATCACATTCTTTTCATTCACGATGCACAAGTATTTGCCATTCCACAAAATTTTGATTGGAAATTTCGGTGGTGGTATCGAGCACTTTTAATGGTTGCGGGGCGCTACGCCAAAATTTTACTCACCAATTCAGCTTTTTCTCAGCAGCAGCTCAGCCACTTCGTGAAGATAGACGCAAAAAAATTGAATGTTATTCATCTGGGTTGTGACCACATGCTTCGCTTTGATGGCAAAACCTCAAATCCAGCTATCGCGCATCTTTCAGACAAGCCTTATGTTTTGGCTGTCTCCAGCTTGAGTCCTAATAAAAATTTTGATGGCGTTATCAATGCCTTGAACTTATTGGGCAATCAGGCACCGCATTGCGTTATTGTGGGGCAGCAGTACAGCAAAGTCTTCAAAGGCAATCGCCAAGCAAAGGAAAATGTCACTGCGGTTGGATATGTCACTGACGAGCAATTAGCCAATTTGTATCAAGGCGCTTCCGCCCTCATCTACCCTTCATTTTATGAGGGCTTTGGTCTGCCGCCCCTCGAAGCCATGATGATGGGCTGCCCTGTAGTTGTTAGCAAGACATCGTCACTGCCAGAGATTTGTGGAGCAATGGGGACTTACTGCGATCCATCTGATCCTGCAAGTATCGCGAACGCTATTGGTTCAATAATGCAAAAATCACCCTTGAGCGACAACGATCGATTGCCATTCAAAATTTATGCGAAAGCATTTACTTGGGAAAAAAGTGCGGCCAAACTCTTAAAAGCCATCATGCAAAGAGAATAAAAAAGTCAAACGACCACATTTTTTTGAAATGCTGGCCGCATCAATTGTTGATAGAGCGGCCGTCCAAAAAAATAGCCTTGAAATATTTCTATCCCCTCGTTAAAGCACCATTGATACTCATCAATGCTTTCCACGCCTTCCGCCAAGATGTCAATCCCCAAATCTAAACACGTTCTGATAATGCCCCGCACAATCGCCTGCCTAGGACCACTGAGATGGATATTGCGAATCAATGCCATATCTATTTTTATTTGATCTGGTAAAAAATCAGCCAAAAGATTTAAGCCGGAATAACCTGCTCCAAAGTCATCAATAGAAATAGACAGTCCAGTGGTGCGGTAAGAGCTCATTTTTTCGGCAAATAAGGCTCTATCATGAATGACTTCTGTCTCAGTTACTTCGAGTATTAATCTATCAGCAGACCAACCGCATCTCCTAGCCGCATTCAGCGTCCTACCGATCACATCTTCTGAAATAGTCAGACTTTGCGGAAGAAAGTTGAGATTGATTTGACAGTCAAGACCCAATGAGGCGGCCAATCGTATGGCCTCAAAGCGCAGCACCTCATCAAAGTTGTATTTATCGTCCAGACTAACCTGCTGAAATACGCCAGATGCGGGAGTGTCACCCACACCGCGAACCAAAGCCTCATATGAAATCGTTTCCCCGGTTGAAACATTCACTATTGGCTGGAAAGCGAAAGAAAAGTCTGGCCAGGTTTTCATAGGTCTAGACTTTTAAAAATTTAGCCGGAGGAAGTTGCTCGCAGACTGGCGCCGCAATAAAGTTCCCCTGAAGGAGCTGTATTCCTTCCTCACAAAGCCACCTATATTCCGCCTCGGACTCAATACTTTTTGCAATCAAATCTATCCCCAAATCCGTGCAGGTTTGCAATACACCTCTCACAATTGCTTGGCGAGATCCATTGCTATGAATATCGCGAATTAGCTGCGCTGTCAACGACACCATATGCGGATTTAAAGACTCCAGCAAGCTAAGGGCCGCCTTTCCGGCGCCAAAATGATCGATCGAAATCTTGAGACCAGCCCCACGAAAATCTTCGAGGATTTTTGAAAATTTATCCAAATCACCAACCATTGCGTCATGGTCGATTTCAAAAATAATCTTGTTTTCAGGTATGCCAAGCCTCTTTGCCTCTTCAAGAATACTCGCCAATGACTCGCGCGCCGCATCTATGCGATAAGTTTTGAACTTTAAGAAAATATCACAATCCAAGCCTAATTTGGATGCTATTTGCAATGCCTTAGCTTGATGCGCTGTTTCAAATTGCGCCCATTCTTGTGCATTGGCATCAACTGGCATTTCCAATAATGAAGCTGCATTTTGAGTTGCAATGATGGCCTCATATGCCACAATCTTCGACTCAGAAGTGTCTATGATGGGTTGAAAAGCAAAAGAGATTTTGGGTTGGTTGATTGATTCAGTAGCTGGACTCAGCGGAATCACGGGCGCGGAAAAACTAACTTTTGAGCGCCACCTTCCTTCGCGAAATACATTTAAAAGCTTCTTAGCCCGTCCAGCATTCACTTGTTGAAAGACGGATCCTTGACCAAAAAAATCATTCTGCCCCATGATTTCCGACGCGTCACCTTGGGTTATTTTCGCGTATCCCATGGTCCATTCGGCAAAGGCGCGTTGAATAATAGGCTCTCGAATAATGGCCACCACATTTTTATGTCTGTGATCTTGCTCTATCGTATGGAACAAGGCATCCACAGCAAGCGGCGAGCCCTCTAATATTTGAAAAAAACTACCGTTTTCAAAAAGTAGCATGCCTGTGATGCCTAGGCGCGTATTCGTTGCTCTTGCTTTCTGAAGCAACTCGGTCAAATCATGATCTTGAAAATCAACAGTCGCAGCACTTGTGTAAATGATATGAATTAACGAAGACATAAGTTTCCTTTATGAATGTTTTATATAGAATACTTGCGAGCCAAGTTAAATGATTAGACACACAATTGTAATAACGCTTACTTGAATTCAATGCTATCTTTAATAGAAATCAGACACAAAAAAACCCCACGGAAGCAAGCTTCAATGAGGTTTTTACGAGCCGCTTACGCCGACTAATCTACTGGCGGAGAAAGCGGGATTCGAACCCGCGGAGGGTATAACCCCTCGCACGCTTTCCAGGCGTGTGACTTAAACCGCTCATCCATCTCTCCAGTAGGCCAATTGTAACTTAGCGCACCACAGCAATCTGTTCGCGCTTGCCAGCTTTATAGGTGTAGAGCGTTAAAGCGCCATTTTTGATGTCGCCTTTTTCGTCAAAAGTGATCGTACCCGTCACGCCTTTGTAGCCTTCGGTCTTAGCGAGCACGGGCAGGTACTTAGCTGGATCGGCGGAGCCCGCTTTTTGCATTGCCGTCGCCATCACCATTACAGCGTCATAAACATAGGGTGCGTACACCTTTACTTCGGTATTGTTTTTGGCTTTGAAGTCAGCAGAGAACTTATCCATTGCGGCTTTGCCTTCGCCCTCTACGCCGCCTGCTTCAGCGCAAACGACTTGTCCGTCTTCCATGCCATCAGCAGCAAGTTTTGGTAGCTCGGTGGTGCAGATGCCATCACCACCCAAGAACTTAACCTTCAAACCCAATTGCTTAGCTTGCTTGAGCATCGGACCCGCAACAGCATCCATACCGCCAAAGAAGAGCACGTCGGGATTAGAGGCTTTGAGCTTGGTCAAAATCGCCATGAAATCTGTGCCCTTGTCCGTCGTGAACTCGTGCCCAACTAGCTTGCCGCCTTTGGCAGTCACCGCTTTTTCAAATTCCTCGGCAACACCTTGGCCATAAGCCGTGCGGTCATCAATCACAGCAATCGATTGCCCTTTGAGCGTTTCAACCGCATAGCGGCCGAGCGTTCCACCCAAATGTACATCGTCAGCCACCACGCGGAAGGTTGTTTTGTAGCCTTGACGTGTGAACTTAGGATTGGTTGCCGATGGTGAAATTTGCGGAATACCTGCTTCTGAATAAATTTTCGATGCTGGAATAGAGGTACCTGAATTCAAGTGGCCAATCACGCCATTCACTTTGGCATCCACCAGCTTTTGTGCGGCAGCTGTGCCTTGCTTTGGATCAGCAGCATCGTCTTCTGCAATGAGTGAGAACTTGACCACTTTGTCGCCAATTTTGAAGTCTTGCGCATTCAAGGTATCAATTGCCATACGTGCGCCAAATTCATTGTCTTTACCCAAGTGGGCAATTGAGCCGCTGGTGGGCGCAACGTGGCCGATTTTGATGGTGTCATCTTTTTTGCCGCAAGCTGCAAGCAAAACGATGGCGCTCATAGCAACAAGAGTCAGTTTGGTTTTCATGGGTCTAGGCTTCTCAGTAGTTAAAACTGAGATTGTCCTAATTTTTTGCGTCGTGGTGCGTCAGGGGATACCCTCGTTGTTTGTAATGTCCCCAGCGCTTACGAGCCTCGACTTTGGCACCCTCCATTTGCGGCACGATTTCAATCAAACGCTCAAAACGCTCAAAACCAACGGGTTGTGCATCGCCCAAATAAATCAAAAATCCTGCGTGTTTTTCTGCAAGCGTATTGATTTGATCTACCGTTGCCAGCCAAACATTGACCTTTTCATCAGAGACCTCATCTGCTTCTTCGCCAACAAAAGCATGCGGAATAAAGTCGACGTCCGAAAACGACCAAAGCGCCCCATCCAAATCCTCCAACCAATCTTGCTCGCCCACAACGAGGACAGGTTTTTCTTGTTGCCAAGCTTTTTTAACTAATCGGCAAACGTAATGCTGGGTATCGGCAACGTTAAAGTGAAAACTGATATTCGTCATTTAGCCAACAACCATTCCAGCAACAAGCCCACAGGCCGCGCGGTTGCGCCCTTCTCTTTACCGCCCTTCCAGGCCACGCCTGCAATATCTAAGTGCGCCCAAGGGAAGGCAGCTTCTCCGCTTGCGCCTTTAGCTTTGGTAAATCGCTCTAAAAACTTCGCCGCCGTCACCGCCCCACCGCCTGGTGGAGCAATGTTGGCCACATCCGCAAAATTGCTCTTTAATCCCTCGCCGTATTCGTCATCCAGCGGCATGCGCCAAGCCAAATCGAGCGCCCGCTCACCCGCTTTAAGCAAGGCGTCCGCCAGCGCATCGTCCGTGCTAAACAAGCCTGCCCGCACGGAGCCAAGCGCTACACCGCAAGCGCCAGTCAGCGTGGCAATGTCCACCACGGCAGCGGGTTTGAAACGCTTGGCATAGCTAAGTGCATCGTTCAAAATAAGGCGACCTTCAGCGTCAGTGTTCAGCACTTCAATCGTTTGCCCGTCCATTGCAGTGACCACATCACCAGGTTTGGTGGCGTGACCACTTGGCATGTTTTCGGTTGCGGGAATGAGTCCAATCACGTTCAGCTTAGGTTTGAGCTCTGCCAGCGCTCGAAACGTACCCAGCACCGAAGCTGCACCGCACATGTCGAATTTCATTTCATCCATGCCTGCGCCGCCCTTGAGTGAAATACCGCCTGTGTCAAACGTGACACCTTTGCCAATCAACACCGTCGGCGCAGTCGTTTTTGCGCCGCCCATGTACTTGAGCACGATGAAACGCAGCGGCTCATTCGACCCACGTGCAACTGAGGCAAACGATCCCATGCCGAGCTTGTCCACATCTTTAGGGCCTAGCACTTCGCAAAGCACCACTGAGTGTGCCTTAGCGAGCGATTTGGCAGCCTCACCCAATAACGTCGGAGTCGCAAAATTGGCAGGTCGATTCGCCCACTCTTTGGCAAAATCTTGACCAGCCACCAGCGCCTGTCCGTGAGCGAAAGCGGTTTTAGCTTTTGCCGCGTCCACCGCGCCAATCGTCACTTGAGCCAGTGCGCGCCCCGATTTGTCTTTTGTCGCCGAGCCTTTGGTCACGGTGTAAACATAGGTCGCGTCCGCGATGGCTTGCATCACGATCGGTAGATATTGACTTTGCGAATCCTCGCCCAAGCACACCGTAAGCTTTTTCACAGATCGACCTTTAAGCGCAGCCATACCCGCGTTCATTGCATCGCGAACATCTTTGGCTGAGCCTTTACCAGCAGACATGAGGACTGCTACACGGCTTGATACGCCTGCGGGCATATAGATGCTCAAAGTCTTACCAGCTTTGTTTTCGAAATCATTTGAAACCAAAGCCTGTTGCACGACGCTGTCCCAAGGCCAAATGGTTTTAGAAACAGCTTTTGCGTCTAACTTGCTTGGCAACAAAATTAAAAGCGCATCTGATTTTTCGGTACAAGCTTGGGCGAAGGAGAGGGTTTTTAGTTGAATTTTCATATTGCTAATGTTATCGCAGCTAACGCTGAGTAATCGGCCATCATGTGATTTTTACCATCGTAGAATTAATTATTCCGATGAAAATGATGACTAAACTTTAAAAACTAAAGAAAGACTTGAAAATGAATGTTCAGCCCAAATCATTTAGCATTCAAAAAATGCTCCGTTCATTGGTCTTTATGGGTGTTGCTTTAACTTTAGGCGCAGCTGCACAGGCACCTACTGATTTACGAATTGCTTTAGTCATTGGTAACTCTGCTTATCCAGGTCGAATGGCACTCACCAATCCAGCGAACGATGCAACAGCGATGAGTGCCGCATTGAAAAGTATGGGCTTTACCGTTATCGAGGCCAAAGATGCAAGCCGAGCGCAAATGGAAGATGCCATCCAACAAATGTTCTCGCGCTTAAAAGGCAAGCAAGGCATTGGAATGCTTTATTACGCAGGGCATGGACTACAGGTCGATTGGAAAAACTATATGGTTCCTGTTGATGCCAAGCTCCAATCAAGCAAAGATGTGCCAACTCAAACTGTCGATGTGGGTGATGTCATTGAAGCTCTAAAAGCCGCAGGAAGTCGCATGAATGTCATCGTGCTTGATGCCTGCCGCGATAACCCTTTTGCAGAAAAAGGCGTGAAAGGTCTTGCTCCAGTCGATGCGCCTGTTGGAACTTTTTTAGCGTATGCGACTGCGCCAGGTAATGTTGCTGAAGATGGCACTGGAAGCAATGGCCTCTATACCAAGCATCTATTAGCAGAATTGCAAAAACCCGTTGGCATCGAAAATGTCTTTAAACGTGTGCGTTTGAATGTGCGCAAGGAAAGCGAAGGTCGCCAAATCCCTTGGGAGAGCACGAGCTTAGAAGAAGATTTTTCTTTTGCGGCAAATAAGCCGATTACTGTTGCCAACAAAGAAGCCAAGCGCGAAGCTGATTTTTCTGAACAAAAAACTGCGTGGGACAAAATCAAAGACTCAACGAATGTGAATGATTTTTATGATTTTTTAACAAAGTATCCCAGCGGCTTGATTGCTGAAATTGCGCAAGTGCGGCTAGAAAAATTAAACCCTGTCACCAACCTTGCAATAACAGAATCCAACCAAAACGCCTCTGATTACAAGCAACTACGAAATTTCAAAGTTGGCGATAGCTGGAGAACGTCTTACACGATTTATCAAAGAGACATGAAAACTGTTGGCACACAGTTTGACATTATTCACACGATCGAAAAACAAGTGGGAGACAACTTGGTCATCAAAGAAAGCCCACAAGGATTTTTAATGCCGAGCAGAACCTCCATCATCACACCAGAAGGGGCTTTGGTGTCTATTAAACAATTTATGACGGCAGATACTGAGTACTCCCCTCCTGCTGCGCAACTACCAGCAAAGCAATTGCAAGTTGGCTATAAATCGACCGCACGAGTGGAGTTTAAATCTAGCGGCTCTAGCAAGGAAGTGGGGGATTTTGAAATGCACGTCACCAAGAAAGAAAAAGTGCGCGTGCCCTTGGGTGAATTCGAGAGCTATCTGGTTGAAAGAGTTGAAAATAGTCGCGGCGGCCTTTTCAAAAACTCGACGGACACCATTAGAACTAAGGCATGGTTTCGTGGCGATTTACGAATACCTCTAAAGAATGAAATTTTTTGGAGCACAAATGGCCGTGCTATCCAAGAACTCATCTCTGTTAATTTAAATTAATCTTTGCGCCTAGGGGGCAATCCAGTGTGCTGCGTTAGCAGCCGCCCTTTTACAGGCGCTGAAGGTTTAGCAACAACAGTCGAATTCTTCTTCCGCGCCGACGTATACGTGCCATCTGTCACAGGTTGCCACGTCGGAATCAAATGCTGTTTGCCGTTACCAATCAAATCCGCACGTCCCATCGTTTTGAGCGCATCGCGCAGTAGAGGCCAATTGTTGGCATCGTGATATCTGAGGAAAGCCTTATGCAGCCTACGCTGACGCTCGCCTTTGACGATCTCGACCGTCTCCGAATCTCGCGTGATTTTGCGCAGCGGATTGCGATTGCTGTGGTACATCGCCGTCGCCGTTGCCATGGGGCTTGGGTAGAAAGTCTGCACTTGGTCGGCACGGAAACCATTCTTTTTTAGCCACACGGCAAGATTCATCATGTCCTCGTCCCGCGTGCCAGGATGCGCGGCAATGAAGTACGGAATCAGGTACTGCTTCTTACCTGCCTCGGCGCTGTACTTTTCAAACATTTGTTTGAACTTATCGTAGCTGCCAATGCCGGGCTTCATCATTTTGGAGAGCGGCCCTTCTTGCGTGTGTTCAGGTGCAATCTTGAGGTAGCCGCCTACGTGATGCGTGACGAGCTCTTTCACGTACTCGGGTGACTTGACCGCTAGGTCGTAACGCAGCCCCGAGCCAATCAAAATTTTCTTCACGCCTTTGAGCTCCCTCGCACGGCGGTACATGTGGATGAGGCTGCTGTGGTCGGTATTGAGATTAGAGCAAATGCCGGGGTAAACGCACGAGGGCTTGCGGCAAGCGCTTTCAATTTCAGGCGATTTGCAGCCGATGCGGTACATGTTGGCCGTAGGGCCGCCTAGGTCGGAGACCACGCCAGTAAAGCCTTTGACAGTATCACGCATGGCTTCAATCTCACGAATGACGGAGTCTTCGGAGCGACTTTGAATGATGCGACCTTCGTGCTCGGTGATCGAGCAAAACGTACAACCGCCAAAGCAGCCGCGCATGATGTTGACGCTAAAACGGATCATTTCCCAAGCGGGGATTTTGGTGTCTCCGTCGTGCGAGCCTGCTGCATCTGCATAGCTGGGGTGCGGGCTACGCGCATAAGGCAAATCGAACACGTGATCCATTTCAGCCGTGGTGAGCGGAATCGGCGGCGGGTTAATCCACACGTCTTTGGATGTGATGCCATCACCATGGAGCTGCACCAAGGCGCGTGCGTTGCCGGGATTGGTCTCAAGGTGCAGCACGCGATTGGCGTGGGCGTAGAGGACGGGGTCTTTGGCGACTGCCTCAAAGCTTGGGAGGCGAATGACGCTGGTGTCGCGTTTGAGTTTGACTAGGGGGTTGCGTTGGAAGGTGAGTGGTTTGATGGATGGGTTAATTTCCGCTTCGGGGAGACCCCCTTTTTCCGCTGGAGCGGACATTTTCCCTATTGCCATAGGGGCAATCATGGCAGCGGCATCGGTATTAGATCGCCCCTGCGCAATAGGGGAGATGCCACCGCGAGGTGACAGAGGGGTGGTATTTCCCCCATCTTTCACGCACTCCCCGCCCTGCTCTCGCGCCAAGTCCGAGCTCATCATGTACGGGTTCACGACCTGTTCGATGCGGCCTGGGGTGTCGATATCGGTGGAGTCGATCTCTGTCCATGCTGCATCGCCAGAAGCCAAGTACGGCGTGGCTTTGCGAACGAACGCTGTTCCGCGGATGTCGGTAATCGTCTCTATCGGCTCACGCTTAGCAAGGCGATGCGCAATCTCAATGATGGCGCGCTCGGCATTACCGTAGAGCAGTAAATCGGCCTTGGCATCGACCAGCACTGAACGGCGAACTTTGTCGCTCCAGTAGTCGTAATGCGCAATACGGCGCAAGCTGGCTTCAATGCCGCCCAGCACAAGCGGCACTTCGGGGAAGGCTTCTTTGCAGCGCTGTGCATAGACCAAAGCGGCGCGGTCAGGGCGTTTGCCGCCTAAGCCGCCGGGGGTGTAGGCATCGTCGCTTCTGATTTTCCTGTCCGCCGTGTAGCGATTAATCATGGAGTCCATGTTGCCTGCGCTCACGCCCCAAAAGAGATTAGGCTTGCCAAGCGCTTTGAAAGCCTCGGCAGAATTCCAATCAGGCTGGCAAATCAAACCGACTCGGAAGCCTTGCTGCTCAAGGGTTCGGCCAATAACGGCCATGCCAAAACTGGGGTGATCAACATACGCATCGCCGCACACAATAATGATGTCGCACGAGTCCCAGCCGAGCACGTCCATCTCGGCACGTGACATAGGCAAAAACTTCGCCACGCCAAAACGCTTCGCCCAAAATGGGCGGTAGGACGTTAGGGGCTTGGCGTCGCGCGGGAAGAGAGAGACGTCAGCGAAGACGGGGGCGTGGGCGGACATGCTCTCATTGTAAGGGTCTACCCGCGCCTATCACCACACAATCAATTTTGTCTGTCATCGCTTTAAGTATCGTTTACCATCGAAATATGCAGACTTCAGATTCCGACGCCATCTCGCGTCCCGCCTCCCTTCTCGATTTATTTCTCAGCTTTCAATCCATGGCCTTGCAAGGCTTTGGCGGCGTTTTGACTGTTGTGCAGCGTGTGCTTTGCGAGCAAAAACGCTGGTTGAACCAAACCGAATTTGCCGAACTGTGGGCGGTATCGCAGGTGTTACCTGGCCCCAACGTGGTTAATCTGGGAATCATCTTGGGCGACCGTTATTTTGGCGCTCGTGGTGCCGTTGTGGCGCTTGCGGGTTTGTTTACTGCACCACTATTTCTGGTGTCGCTACTTGCTGCGCTGTACAGCCATTTTGCGAGTGTGGCTATGGTGGCTGGCGCAGTCAAAGGCATGGGTGCGGTTGCCGCAGGCATGATTGGCGCTGTTGGACTCAAACTGCTGCCGACGGTACGCTCCAACCCAATCGGCACACCCGTGTTCATCATTTCTGCACTGGCCACATTTGGCATTGTGGCGCTTTTGCGACTGCCGCTCATTTGGGCGATTGCAGGCGTTGGGATTCCTGCCGTGCTTTGGACGTATCGCCAACTTCAAGCGAAGGATGCTAAATGAGCGCATGGCAACTCAATTGGCAAGATTGGTGGGAATTATTTAGCCACTTTATGCAGCTCTCGCTCATGGCGATTGGCGGTGCGATTACCACCACGCCCGAGATTCACCGCTATTTAGTGACCGAGCACGGTTGGCTAACCGATGCGCAGTTCAACAGCGCGATTGCGATTGCCCAAGCCGCGCCTGGCCCCAATGTGCTTTTTATTGCGCTGATGGGCTGGAACGTCGGTTTGGTCTCGCACGGCTGGTTGGGTGCGTTAGCGGCCATGGCTGGATCGTTTTTGGGAATTCTGCTACCTAGCAGCCTATTGACGCTAGGTATTACGCGTTGGATGCGAGCCAATCACAAAAGGCTTGGCGTTCAGGCGTTCAAGGCTGGGCTGGTGCCAGTCACATTAGCACTGTTAGTGTCAACGGCCTATGTGTTGACAACGGCCAACGCCAAGCCCACGGATTGGCCATTTTGGTTGTTATCAGCCACCGCCGCTTTAGTTGTTTGGCGCACGAAACTCCATTTGCTCTGGCTACTGGGCGTTGGGGCTGCTGTAGGCGCAATGCTAGCTTAGGCTGGCTTGTTGATTTTGAAAAACACGTAGTCAATCTTCATCCCGCCCATCTCTTTGATGCCTTCGTGCGAGAACTGGCCGCCAATTTTTTCCATTGCCTTGCGTGAGCGCATATTGCTTTTACCGACATGAAACCAGACACGCTCAATCCCAGTGGCAAAGGCGTGATCTAGCATCAGCTGCTTCATCTCACGGTTCGTTGAGCCACCCCAGTGGCTTCTAACTAAAAAAGTAAAACCAATCGCGATTTCGCACTTGGCTTCATCGTGCTCGTAATAGCGTGACGAGCCGATGAGTTGCCCTGTGGCGTTCTCAACGACGACGTAGGCCATTTTGCAAGCCACAGCAGGATCAAAGAACTTGCTTCGAAAAGCCTCGCGCTCGTACCGCAGTGGATCTGGATGTTGCTCCCAAATCAGCGGATCGGCGGCAGCGGCGTATAGCGCATCGAAATCAGCAGCGACCAGCGGACGAAGGCTAATCGTAGAGCCAATCACTTCAATAACGCCTTCAAATTTGCCTGCAAACGCTTAGCGACGGTTTCTGAATAACCCGACTCCAGCACCTTAGCCACGTCCGCACCCCAAGTCTGGCTTGGTGCAGGATCGTTGCGCTTGGTGAGCAATTGCAGTTGCAACGCGCGGCGCTCATTTAAGAAGTCAGCTGGCGTAGGCACGCCCGTTGCCATCTCAAGGCGCAAAAGTGCCGTGCCTGCCGCCTCAGCAGCGGCTTTGGGTTTGCCGAGCGCCTGTGTCCACTGCGTGCGCGTGGCTGAATTCACCACTTTACCCAGAGCATTTGCCGCAGGAATAGCATCTGCAGCGCGGTTTTTCCACGCCGACAAGATGATGGTGACGACTTCGCCATGCGCTTGCATTTGCAGTTTTTTGAGCGCGAACTCGGCTTGCTCCAAGGCTTTGCGCTGGGCGTGAAATGCCTCATCCGACAGCCTTGGACCTCTTACCTCGCGTGGCTCACGATCGTCTCTACTGCCAAAGCCACGTCCAGCTTGGCCTGCAACACCGCGGTCATCAGGGCGTTTACCAAACTTGGATGGCTCCGGCGCTTTGGCTGATTTGCGGTCATCGCTTCGCATCGCCACCAAAGGCTTGGCGACTTTGACTGGGGCAGGTGGTGCCACTACGACTTTCGCAGCTTCGGCAGGAACACCTTCCACGCCTTCGGTCGGCGCATCATCGCTAGGCGTTGCCGCCAGAGCGGCTGCAGGCGTGGGCTCGTCGGCCTTTGGCATTTCTGGAGCTTCTGGCGCTTTTGCCACTATCACGGCTTGACCACGCAAAGCGGCTTGCAAGCTCGCCATGGCGGCTTGAATCTTGCCAGCCTCGCCAGTCGCGTTGGCTTCATCCAAAGCCTTGGATGCTTCCAGCACGGCCTTGTCGTGAACACTCAAATTGGAGACATAAGCCTCGCGCGCTGCGTTGCGTACTTCGTCTTTTTTAGCGAAAGCGCTGTCAATCGTCGCTTTAAAGTTATCCCATAGTTTTTGCTCTGTCTTGCGATCCAGCGGTACGCTTTGCGCCTCGACTTGCCATTGCTGCTGGATGCCGCGTACAAAGTCAATGCGTAAATCTGCGCCTTTGCTCACCGCGTCCACCATCTCTTTGGCTTGCGCAATCAGCCCTTGGCGACGAGAAAACGTGCCTTTTTGCGCTGTGTCTAATGGCTCGGCAGCCTCTTTGATGGCGGACTTCCACGCGGTCTGGAGTGCGTCGAAGTCGCGCTCGCTCAAATGTCCCGACTCGCGCCACTGCGTGCTGAATAAATGCAAGCTGCGATGCATGCTTTTCCAATCAGGCTTGGCGTCGCCTGTAAGCGCGGTAATATTTGCTTTTTGCTCTGCTCCCCATGCTTTTAGCTTATCCAATAGCGCAGTACGCTCGGTAATAACTACGGCGCTTTTGGCTTTCACATCTTCCAGCCACGTTTCGACAAATTTGTGGGCTTCGTTGCAAGCATCGTCAAAACGCTTCCACAAACCGTGATTCGGTATGCCGCCTTGATCGGCCTGCTTCCATTGGTCGCGCAGCGTGCGAATGCTGTCTTGTTGTTTGCGTCCCTGTAAAGGCTTGGCAAGCAGGCCTTGCGCTTGCTCGACCAAATTTTGTCTTAGTTGATCGGCACGCCAGCGTTGCCAGCCTTCTAATTCACCAGCCGCGCCCAGTGCTGCATGGCAGGCTAAATCTAACTTGCCATCAATCCAAGCGCCGTGCTCTTTAAGCGCTTGGCGTAGATTGTTAGCCGCGCCAGCAGTCGCCTTTCCATGGCCAGCAGCTAATTCGTCTTCGAGCTTTATTAATATAGGGATGACCGCATCATGAGCCGCTTTGCGCTGCTCGGGGTCAATTTTTGGCTTGGAAGTACCTTTATCGTTTTTCTCAAGCTTAGATTGCGGTAGCGCCTGTCCGCGAGCGGCTCGAATTTCGTCTGCCCACACTGGAATGGAGGGAAGCGGTGCATCGCCATCAAGCCGTGCAGCCTCAGCTGTATCCATCACGGACGAAAAAGCACCCCAAATCGCAGTAAGCTGCGCTTCGGCAGTTTGCAATTGCGGCGGCAACTTAGCGTCAATATCGTGCCACTCTGTGCGTGCCGTTAATTCTTGGGACAAGGCCTTCCAGTCGCCCGCATCGCGAACCAAGATCTCGCGCTGGGCTAAAACTTCGGACAATGGCTTCGTGCTAAGCGTCTCTAATCGCTGGGCAAACAAGGCGGCAGCCTCGCGCTGCACGGCGACTTGGTGCTGCACCTCTTCAATTTTGGCAACGCGCTCGGCTAATTTGACCTTCAAGCTGGAGAGCGGCTCTTTAGATAGCGGCGCACCGGCTTTGGCTGCATCCCGCTGCCAAGCCATGCCATCGGCCATATTCATTCGAGGTAAATCGAGCAACGCCTTCGCGCTCACAGCCCACTCCTCGGCTAAAGCATCTTGATTTTTCAGCCGCTTAAGCTCGTCCAGCTTTTCACGCAAAGGACGGCATGCGCCCTTATCTCGTATAGAGAGCTCTTTAAATGCCGCTTGCATCAAATCGGCGCTAGGGTCGGTATCCAACCAAGCGCGAACACGCGCCGTGCGCTCACTAGAAGTCATCGCGCCAAAAATACCGCCAGTCATCTGGTCAAGAGTGGGAAGATCAAAGTTCATTAGGGGAGACAAAGAGAAAGAGAGAAAGGTTAATTTTGCAGAGCTTGTATTTTCACGCAGTTTCCAACTGTTTTGCCTCCGATTTAGGATTTAGTGTAAGATTGATGGCTGTTAATATAATCAGCTATTCAATTTTAGATTTTCTATTTTTTACGGCTAAACTTCGCAAGTTTTCATAAAAACACGCTTTTAATGCGTGTAAACCCTAATGTTAAAAAACCTTTTTCGCTCTCTATCTACCTTTGGTTTGTTGGTCATACTTGCAATCGCATCCTTACTCTTCCGCCCCGATTGGCGGAATGTTAGTGAGTGGCATTTACTAAGCTGGTTGCAAGATCGTCAAGAAGAGCAAAGTGGACTAGGCTCTGAGCGCGAGGCGATTGACCGCGTGACGGCATCAAATCCTAACAAGCTACCCAAAGAGCAAGCTAACTTAACGCAGTGGCTCAGTAAAAAATATCGCGTCGCACCAGAACCTATCAGCGCCATCGTCGCTCAAGCCTACGAGACTGGTCGCAAAGTCCAACTAGAGCCCACTTTGATTTTGGCCGTGATGGCTGTCGAGTCTGGCTTCAATCCATTTGCACAAAGCCCAATGGGCGCACAAGGCCTCATGCAGGTTATGACCAAGATACACAGCGAAAAATACGACAACTTTGGTGGCAAACTAGCCGCTTTTGATCCACTGAGCAATCTGCGCGTAGGTGCCAAAGTGCTGGTGGATTGCATTGCGAAAGCTGGATCTATTGAGGGTGGACTCAAACAATACCTCGGGACAACCACTGGCGATGATGGGGGCTACACCGCCAAAGTGCTATTAGAACAAGTGCGCATGCGCGAAGCCGCCACAGGCCAAGTTAAGATTCAAGTTGCGCAACTGACTGCGCCCAATAACAATTAAGCGAACCACGCACTTTTTTCACGCCCCTTCCAACATTTACTCATCACTGCCATGTACCAGCGCAACATCCTGACCCAACAAGCCGATCCCGAAATTTTTGCCGCCATCCAAGCCGAACATCAGCGCCAAGAACAGCACATTGAGCTCATTGCCAGCGAAAACTACACCTCGCCTGCTGTCATGGATGCACAAGGCTCGCAGCTGACTAATAAGTATGCCGAAGGCTACCCAGGCAAGCGCTACTACGGTGGCTGCGAATATGTTGACGTGGCCGAGCAACTCGCCATCGATCGTTTGAAAGCACTCTTTGGCGCCGAAGCAGCCAACGTGCAACCGCACTGCGGCGCTTCTGCCAACGAAGCTGTGTTCTTGGCCTTCTTGAAGCCCGGCGACACCATCATGGGGATGAGTCTTGCTGAAGGCGGACACCTCACGCATGGTATGGCACTCAATATGAGTGGTAAGTGGTTTAACGTGGTGAGCTACGGCCTCAACGCCAAAGAAGAGATTGACTACGAGGCGATGGAGCGTACCGCTCGCGAGTCCAAGCCAAAACTCATCATTGCTGGCGCATCAGCCTATAGCCTCCACATCGACTTTGCGCGTTTTGCCAAAATCGCCAAAGAAGTCGGCGCGATCTTTATGGTGGACATGGCACATTACGCGGGTTTGATTGCTGCTGGCGTGTACCCAAGCCCCGTGCCACATGCGGATATCGTGACATCGACCACCCACAAAACATTGCGCGGCCCCCGTGGCGGCTTGATTTTGATGAAGGCTGAGTTTGAGAAAGCCATCAACAGCGCCATTTTTCCTGGCTTGCAAGGCGGCCCTTTGATGCACGTGATTGCCGCTAAAGCAGTTGCTTTCAAAGAGGCACTCTCGCCTGAGTTCAAAATTTACCAGCAGCAAGTCATCAAAAACGCCAGCATCATGGCGGAGACCCTGACCCAGCGTGGCCTACGCATTGTTAGCGGCGGCACACAAAGTCATGTGATGTTGGTCGATCTTCGCTCCAAAGGCATTACCGGCAAAGAAGCCGATGCGGCTCTTGGCCAAGCGCACATCACGGTCAACAAAAATGCCATCCCGAACGACCCTGAAAAACCAATGGTTACCAGCGGTATCCGCATTGGCTCGCCAGCGATGACGACACGCGGTTTTAAAGACGAAGAGGCTCGCCTGACCGCGAACTTGGTAGCTGATGTGCTGGAAGGCGCAAAGGATGAAGCAACGATTGCCGCAGTCCGCGCCAAAGTTCACGCGCTCACCACCCGCTTCCCGGTTTACAAATAAGCTTAATCAAGCAAACTAAACCGTGCGCTGCCCCTTCTGCTCCCACCCCGAGACCCAAGTGATGGAGACGCGGGTGGCAGAAGAAGGCGAGTTCATTCGCCGTCGCCGTGTCTGCGGTTCGTGCGAAAAACGTTTCACCACCTATGAGCGACCTGATGTCAGCTTTCCGTGGATTGTCAAAAAAGACGGGCGCCGAATTGAGTACGAGCGCGACAAGCTGAGTGGCTCACTCCACATTGCACTACGCAAGCGCCCCGTCAGCACGGAACAAATCGACTCTGCGATCGAGAGAATCGAAGAAAAACTAATGAGCGCTGGCGTGCGCGAAGTGCCAAGCGGACGTATTGGTGAGTTGGTCATGCGCGAGCTCAAAAAACTCGACAAAGTGGCCTACGTGCGTTTTGCCAGCGTATACCGCAGCTTTGAGGACATTGATGAGTTCCGAGCGCTGGTCGACGAGGTCAAGCGGTGACTCTTCCGTCCTCGGTTTTAGAGTCTACGCCCAGCCGGTTCATGGCACGGGCATTGGCTCTTGCCGAATCTGCACTCTATCTCACATCCCCGAACCCGAGAGTCGGCTGCGTTTTAGTCGCGGCAGATGGTCGAATTCTGGGCGAGGGGCATACACAAAAAGCAGGCGAAGCCCATGCCGAAGTGATGGCGATTCGTGATGCGACTTCAAAAGGTCATCTGGTTGCAGGTCAATTGCCAAAAGGCAGCACAGCCTACGTCACGTTAGAGCCCTGCTTCCATATGGGTCGCACGGGTGCATGCTCTGCAGCCCTTATTCAAAGTGGCCTAGGGCAAGTCGTTGCAAGCCTGGAAGATCCCAATCCGTTAGTCGCAGGTCAAGGCTTTGCAGCTCTTCGTGCGGCTGGAATTGAAGTCGAAATCGGTGACGGAGCACTGGAAGCGAAAGAATTAAATATCGGCTTTTTAAAACGCATGGCAGCTGACGTTGGCACGGGCACGCCGTGGGTTCGCATGAAAGCCGCCTCCTCGCTAGACGGCATCACTGCATTGCCTAACGGCACTAGCCAATGGATTACGGGCGAAGCGGCTCGCATCGACGGACACCAGTGGCGCGCACGTGCTTGCGCGGTGCTCACAGGCATTGGCACCGTGCTGGCTGATGATCCAAACCTAGACGTTCGACATGTAGCCACGCTTCGCCAGCCCACGCTGGTGATCGTCGACAGCCAGCTCGATACGCCACCAAATGCCAAACTATGGAATGTGCCTGCCCGTGCAATTTGGATTTACTGCGCGACCTCAGATTTAAATAAAAAACAAGTGCTTGAAGCAAAAGGTGCCACCGTCATTTGTCTGCCCAGTAGTCCGACAGGAAAAGTCGATTTAGCCGCCATGCTGCAAGATTTGGGACGTAGGCAAATCAACGAACTGCACGTGGAGGCAGGCTTCAAACTCAATGGCTCGTTTTGGCGTGAGGGCTTAGTGAATGAGCTGCTGCTGTATCAAAGCGCCCAGCTCATGGGTGCTGGGCAAGGTATTGCCAACATCGGTCTATTCGAGACGCTGGTGCAAACACCAAAGTTGCGCTACCACGCCGTAGACCTTATAGGCAATGATTTACGAATTTTGGCAAGAAAGATTTAAGAATGTTTACAGGCATCATCACAGGCGTGGGCGAGATTAAGACGATCAGCGACCTAGGCGCTAGCGCTCAGTTTGGCAAGCGCCTCTCCATCCAAGCGCCTGCTGGCTATTTATCGGATGTGGGACTGGGCGACAGCATAGCCTTGAACGGTGCGTGCATGACGGTCACGACTTTTGATGTCGCTGCCAATCAATTTACGATTGATATTTCTGCCGAATCACTCAGTAAAACGGCGGGGCTGGACAGCACAGGACGCATCAATTTAGAAAAAGCGCTACGGGCGCATGACCGCTTGGGCGGCCATATCGTTAGTGGTCACGTGGACGGAGTGGGAATCGTCACGCACCTTGCCTTAGTGGGCGAAAGCTGGGAATTACGGATTCTGTGCCCTGCTTCGTTTGGTAAGTTCTTAGCGACCAAGGGCTCGGCAACAATCAACGGCGTGAGTCTCACAACAAATACCGTGCAAGATGTAGCTGGCGGCTGCGAAATCAGCATCAACCTTATTCCTCACACAATTGAAAACACGGCGCTGGGCGAGCTCAAAGTTGGCAGCCAAGTTAATTTAGAAATTGATCTTATCGCGCGTTACGTCGAGCGAATGCTGGTACGGTAAGCGTAAACGTCCACATAAAAAAGCGCCATGCAAAAGCATGGCGCTTTGAGGACAATAGAATTACTCCAATTAGCCCATGTGCAAACCACCATTGAGCGAGAAGTCCGCACCTGTGGCGTAACCGCCCTCTTCAGAGGCAATCCACGCAATGATGGACGCAATCTCTTCTGGGGTTCCAAGGCGCTTGGCTGGCACGCCCGCCACAATTTTCTCCAACACATCTGGGCGAATTGCTTTGACCATGTCGGTGCCAATGTAGCCAGGACTGACCGTGTTGACCGTCACGCCTTTAGCCGCCAACTCTTGCGCCAAAGCCATCGTAAAACCATGTAATCCAGCCTTAGCCGTTGAGTAGTTCACTTGTCCGAACTGTCCCTTTTGACCATTCACCGAGCTGATGTTGATAATGCGGCCAAATTTGGCATCAATCATGTCGCCCACCACTTGCTTGGTCACGTTGAACATGCTGTTCAGGTTGGTCGAGATCACAGCATCCCAATCAGCCTTGCTCATTTTGTGGAACTGACCGTCACGTGTAATACCCGCATTGTTCACCAGCACACTAATGGAACCATGTGCCGCTTTGACAGCCGCAAAAGCCTCGACCGTGGAGTCCCAATCGCCCACATTACCAACAGAAGCGTAGAAGGTATAGCCTTCTGCCGCCTGCTCAGCCAACCATTTGGCATGATCGCGTGTTGGGCCGCAGCCAGCTACAACCGTAAATCCTTCTTTGTGCAAGCGTTGGCAAATCGAGGTACCGATGCCGCCCATACCGCCTGTGACGTAAGCTACTTTTTTAGACATATTTTTCTCCTGATTTTAAAAATAATTAACGCTCAAGCGCCAATGACACGCCCATACCGCCACCAATACACAGTGCCGCCAAGCCTTTTTTGGCATTCGTGCGCTGCATCTCATGCAGCAGCGTGACCAAAATACGGCAGCCAGACGCGCCAATCGGGTGACCAATCGCAATCGCGCCGCCGTTGACGTTGACACGTGCTGGGTCAATGTCTAGCTCTTTGTTCACCGCGCAGGCTTGTGCCGCAAACGCCTCGTTCAATTCGAATAAATCAATGTCGGATGCCTTCCAACCCGCACGGGCTAAGGCTTTGCGCGATGCTGACACGGGCCCCATGCCCATGAATGCGGGGTCTAAACCCGTGCTGGCAAAGGATGCAATCCGTGCCAAAGGTGTCAGACCTAGCGCCGCGGCTTTAGCCGCGCTCATCACCACCACTGCCGCCGCACCGTCGTTAATGCCAGAAGCATTGCCTGCCGTCACACCGCCTGCTTTGTCAAACGCTGGGCGTAGTCCAGCAAGACCTTCAGCACTCGATTTACGATTAATAAATTCATCTTGGTTAAAGACAATCGGGTCGCCCTTTCTCTGTGCCATCGAGACGCCCACGATTTCGTCTTTGAACTTGCCTGCATCTTGTGCCGCCATCGCCTTCATTTGCGACGATAGCGCGAGCGCATCTTGCATATCCCGAGTAATGCCGTGAGCTTTAGCGACGTTCTCAGCCGTAATGCCCATGTGGTATTGGTTGTACACGTCCCACAAGCCGTCCACAATCATGGAGTCGATCATCTTCCAGTCGCCCATGCGTTGGCCATCGCGCGAGCCGTTCAAAACGTGCGGCGCGGCGCTCATGTTCTCTTGTCCGCCTGCAATCACAATCTCGCTGTCACCCCAAGCTACAGCTTGGGCAGCCAACATCACAGCCTTGAGACCCGAGCCGCAAACGGCATTGATGGTGAGGGCGGGTGTTTCTTTGGCAATGCCTGATTTGATGAGTGCTTGACGTGCTGGGTTTTGCCCCGCGCCTGCAGCCAGAACCTGTCCCATGATGACTTCGCCAACTTGCGAGGGATCCAGCTTGGCTCTCGCCATCGCCTCACGGATCACGATAGATCCCATTTCGGTGGCGGCCATCTTGGATAGCGAGCCGCCAAATTTGCCAACAGCGGTACGCGTGGCAGCAACAATCACGATGTCATGTGCAGACATAGAAACACTCCTTCATTTAAAAATCATAAAAAAATACCGCAAAAAAACCCGCAACGTGTGCGGGCTCTCTGCTTACTGTTTGCCTAGGTCAGCATCTATATTGACGCTTTAACCTTGACATATCTCCCCGGAGCCGCTTCTATGGGTTTGAATTTTGCCCGTCCATAAGCTTTTGGGCTAGCTATCGTTTTCCCTGCCAAGGGTTTTAACCAATGCGCCCAGTCATCCCACCAACTGCCCATGTGCTCGGTTGCGCCCTCTAACCACTTGGCCTGCGTACTTGGCAACTTGCCGTCGTCCCTCGTCCAGTGACTCCGTTTTTTCTTAATCGGTGGATTAATCACACCAGCGATGTGCCCCGATGCGCCCATCACAAAACGTTTTTTTCCAGAAAGCAATTGCGTGCTGGCATACGCGCCTTCAATCGGCACGATATGGTCCTCCTTCGAGCCATAGATGTAGCACGGGATATCAATCGCTTCAAAATCCACACGCTCATCCGCCACCAAGCAGTATTTGGATTTGGATAAATTATTTTCAAGATAAGTATGACGCAGATACCACGCGTACATAGGGCCCGGCAGATTAGTAGCGTCACCGTTCCAAAACAATAAATCGAAAGGCGGTGGTGATTCGCCCTTTAAATAGTTCTTCGCCACATAGTTCCAGACCAAATCATTCGGACGCAAAAACGAGAAGGTGGTCGCAAGCTCTTGCCCCTTCAAAATGCCACCGTTTGCAAACTGCTTTTCGCGCTTACTCACAGAAGCTTCGTCAATGAAAACATCAAGTACACCCGTGTTACTAAAGTCCAGCAAAGTGGTTAAAAATGTCGCCGATGCCACGGGCTTTTCGTCCCGCGCAGCAAGCACAGCAAGGGCTGTGGCCAAAATCGTTCCGCCCACACAAAATCCGAGTGCATTGATTTGTTTCGCTAGGCAAATCTCTTGCACCGTCTCGATCGCTTTGATCGCCGCGTCTTCAATGTAGTCGTCCCACGTCACGTTGGACATCGACTCGTCGGGGTTGCGCCAGCTCACCACAAACGTTCTGTGACCTTGCGACACGGCATAGCGGATGAAGGAATTTTCAGGCTGCAAGTCGAGGATGTAGAACTTGTTGATACACGGCGGAATCAAGAGGAATGGCCGTTCAAACACCTTCTCAGTTAGCGGCTTGTATTCAATCAGCTGGAACAAATCGTTTTCAAACACGACAGAACCCTCAGACGTGCCCACGTTTTTGCCAACCTCAAACGCCGTCTCATCCGTCATGCTGATGGAGCCCTTCTTCATATCCGACAGCATGTTGGCAATGCCACGCTGCAAACTGGCGCCATTCGTTTCAATCGCTTTTTGAATCGCGTCAGGATTGAAAGCAAAAAAGTTTTGCGGATTCGTGGCAGAAATCATTTGCTCCGCTGAGAACTCAAGCTTCGCCTTTGCTTTCGCATCCATATCGGGCTTGCTTAAAGCCTGCGAGACCATGTCAGATAAGGCTTTGGAGCCAGCGACATGCGCAGCTTTAGCCCAATCCGCCATTTGTTTATTGAAAGTTTCGGCTTGCTTTGCCATTTGCTCCGTCATTTGTTTAGTGGAATCGGAATTCATGCTGGTTCTCCTGTTGTGTTAATAGATTGTGGCGACAAGTACTGCATAAACTTCGAGTCGCCGCTGCTGGTGATGATGAGTTTGTGTGTTGCGCGTGTGGCGGCTACGTAGAACAATTGCGCCTCGTCGCGTTCACGAATGCTTGATGAAGGCATGAGTTCCATATTTGGAAGTGCCACGACAGGAAACTCCAAGCCTTTGCTACTGTGCATAGTCAAAACACGCACACGGTCTAAACCACTTTTTCCGCCTAGTAATTCACAAGGTATGTTTTTTCGTTCGAGCTGCGTTTGCGCATCCTCGCACCTGTCTTTGTAATGACAGATTACCGCCATATCACTCCATGCAAAGCCTTCTTTGTGTGCGGCAATCAGTTGTGCGCACACCCGCTGCCACTCTTGCAATCGACTGGGGAGTCGAATCACCATTGTCTCATCGCCATCGCGCCCGACTCCCACTGGACGAATCAACGGCACACCGTCCTCATCCGCTGCTTGCGGGGAGAGTAATTCTCGCGCGACAAGGTGAGCAGTTGCCAAAATTTGTCGTATGTTGCGATAGTTGATTTTGAGGATCGTGGTTCGCCCTTGCGCGGCAATGCCCACTTGCTTAAAACTAAACCCAACTATTTTTTGTTTTTGAAAAATTGCCTGCGCATGGTCGTACAGAAGTAACAAGCTATTCGTCTCAGGATCCACCATCTGCACGATCAGTTTGGGCCAGTGCGGTAGAAAGTCATGCCCCTCGTCAATCAACACGGCTGCGTATTGCCCGCCAGGGATCTGCCCACGATCAACCGCACGAATAACCGCATCAACCTGAGCCTCAAACATTGCGTCCAGCGTTGTGTCTTGCGCTGGTATGGCTTGACCAAACGCACGTAGCTGCGCAGTACACCACACATGGAAACTTCTGACATGAACTTTTTCAGCCAGGCCTTTTTGCTGCATGAGCAGCGCGAGTTTGTCCGCCAGAGGACGGCTAAAACACAAGATCAAAATCGGCTTATGGCTTATTTTCGCTAGATACTCCGCTCGATAGGCCAAAATCATCGTCTTACCTGAACCCGCCACACCGTGGATAACCCGATGCCCATCGCCCAAGCTTCGCGCGAGCTGCTCTTGTTGCACGTCCATCACACGCATCAAATCTGGCAACTCTTCTTGAGCATCAAACAAGTTAGACTGCGCTTGACCCAACACTGGCACGCGCACTTCGGGGAATAAAATCCAGCGAATACGGTCAATCTGCGGCAAACTAATCGATCCGCGCACGCCATACGGAAACATCCCCCACAGTCGTGATTGAAAATCTTCTGCATTCACAGACTCCGTCATTTCATCTTGGCAAATCACACGCGAGGCCTGCATCAAATTACCGAAACCAGATTCATTCAAAGCCTTGCGTGTGATATTAGGGAACACAGCGCCATACGTCCAAGGCAGGCACAGGCCGCCCGTATATTTCCCTTCTTTTTGTTGAAGCTGTGGATCGCGCCCGAGTCGATTGATCACAGACAGCGCATGATGATGCGCCTGTTCGATCGGGCTCGTCACACTTTTAGGCTCGCCCGTAGCTTTATCCAAAATTTGCCACTGATCTTTATCACCACCCAAAATCGTACTGCCCAACTTCCAGTCTTTGACTTCCAAAATCAAAATGCCACGGCTCGGATGAAGCACGATGAAATCAGGGTACGACTGAAGGTCGCCAACAGGTACGTTGTACCAGAGCAAATAGTCATCGTCTAGTTTTGCCTCCAAGCGCTCAGCCAACCGCCGTTCCCCAGATTCCATGCGGGACGAACAGCTACCAAGCGCTGGAATCAAGGTTGCCATCTTCTTCATTTTTACTTTCTTAAATAAGCCAAATCACCGCAGCCATACGCCCCGTGGAACCAAGCTGCTTCGCATCACGCCTATGCGAGAAGTAGTCTGCCTTGTTCGCTATCGTGCACCAAGAGGGTTTTCCATCATTGCCGCTAATCGCGCTTACGCCTAAATTCTCAAGTTGTTGCCGCGCAGCCCCAGCTAGATCAACCAGCCATTTACCGCCATTGATTTCACGTTTAAAAGACGAATCAAAGTGGGCTGCAACTTCAGCGCCTACTTCGAAATTTTCAAAACCAATGCAAGCGCCAAGCCATGCGTGGATTGACTCGCGAGGCAACGATAGCGCTGTGAGCTTATCCAGCGTGGCTTGCAGAATGTTGACAGTTCCATTGCCGACAAAGCCGCGCCATCCAGCATGCGCTGCGCCAACTGCTGTGCCTGACTCATTCCAAAACAGCACAGGCAAGCAGTCAGCCACCATCATCACGCAGGCAACGCGAGGATCAGTCGTGACACAGGCATCCGCTTCCAAAGCATCAGGCGTATTGGCATCAATTTGAAGGCAATGCATCCCGTGAACCTGCTTCAAAAAGACAGGCCTCACACCGATTTGCTTTTCTAAAATTTTGCGATTAGCCGCAACGGAATCAGGCGCATCACCCACGTGATCGCCCAAGTTGAATAGGTCGAATGGTGCCAACGACACGCCGCCTTGGCGGGTGGTCATGAGGGTGCGGGGCTTGATTGGCATACAAGCATTCTCGCAAAGTTAAAATCGCCGCTACTTATCAAGGACACCTCGTGCCAGAATTTCTTTCAGCGCCCAAAAGCGTTCGCAGTCAATACCTCTTCCCCAAACGCGCCCTCACCCAATTTGGTGGATTTGTGGCTGGCAACAAATGGGGCTTCATCACGACGCGCATCATCGAGTGGTTCATCAAAAAATATAACGTGAATATGGCGGAGGCTTTGAACTCTGATCCACGCAGCTACAGCACATTCAACGCATTTTTCACGCGGGCTTTAAAACCTGATGCTAGGCCACTAGCTCACGCCACATGGATCAGCCCTGTGGACGGCGCCATTAGTCAATTGGGACGAATCGAACTTGACCAAATCTATCAAGCCAAGGGACACAACTACACAGCGCAAGCCTTATTGGGTGGTGATTCAAAGCTAGCAGCGCAATTTAACAATGGTCACTTTGCGTGCCTGTATCTAAGCCCCAAAGACTACCACCGCATTCACATGCCATGCGCAGGAACCTTGCGCCAGATGATTTACGTGCCTGGCGATTTGTTTAGCGTGAATCCAACTACCGCCGAGGGCGTACCAGGACTGTTTGCACGCAACGAACGCACGGTTTGCGTGTTTGATACCGAGCACGGTCCGTTTGTCAATGTCTTAGTTGGCGCAACGATTGTGGGATCTATGGCGACTGTGTGGCACGGCGTGATCAACCCGCCGCGTCTGCCCGTCGTCACAACTTGGAACTACCCAGCCGCTGGCGAAGCTGGTGCCATCGCACTCGCGCAAGGTGACGAGATGGGACGCTTTTTACTCGGCTCCACGGTCGTGATGCTGTGGCCAAAATCTGACCTCGCCTTCAATGCTGCATGGCAAGCGACTAAACCCATTTGCATGGGCGCGGCAATGGCGCAAATTTAGTTACTTCCTCCCAAGCCCCAGTCGCGCTGCGCCTTCAACATAAAGCTTGGTCTTCTCCGCCATAAACGCTGGCATTTCTTCCACGCCCACATTCACCAGTTCAAAGCCTGCTTTAGCCGCTAACTCTTTCATCTCTGGGTCGTTATTAAGCGCTCGCCACTGATCGGAAATCCTCTTCATCGCCACAACTGGCGTGGTTTTGGGCATGGCAATACCTCGGTACGCACCATCCACCCAATCCACACCAAGCTCCTTAAAAGTAGGCACATCAGGCAGCAGCGGATGGCGTCTGTCCATTGCGACTGCAATGCCACGCACCTTGCCTTTGTTGGCAATGGCGAATGGCGTGTAAGTCATCGAGCCATCAATTTGGGCACCGATCACGGCAATCGCCATATCGCCTGTGCCTTTGTAGGGGATGTAGTTGGTTTTGACGCCAAACGCCGCATTCAAGCGCTCGTGCGCGGCATGATTAGCCGAGTTAAGACCCGAGCCACCAAGGCTTAGTTTGCCTGGGTCGGCTTTGGCGGCTTTGATGAAATCAGCAAAATTTTTGATGCTGCTTGACTGAGGTACGACCAAAATATCAGGCGTGTAGTGAAACCAAAACACAGGTGCGATATCCGCCGTTTTGTATTGCACTTGGCCTTCTAAAGGCTGAAACACAATGTGCGGCAAATTAACACCGACGACATTCAAGCCATCCGCGGGTAATTGATTGAGCTGTCCCCACATCAAACCACCACCAGCTCCCGCTTTGTACTGGATGATGGTATCGATTGCCGCACATTTCTTCTTCAGCACAATTTGCTGATGCCGCGCCGACAAATCGGACTCACCACCTGGTGGAAACGCTTGGTAGTAGAGGACATTTTTCTCTGGGCAACTCTGCGCTAGGCCAATACTGGCTTGGCCTGCAAGCATGACCATGAAGAGATGTGAGAGTAATTTTTTCATAACAAACTCCTTAAAGTTTTGCAATCACCGCTTGCGTGACTTGATCCATCGTGGCCTTACCGCCTAAATCGCCCGTGTGGAGTGACGTATCCGCTGTCACCGATTCAATCACCGCCATCAAGCGCTTTGCGGCCTCAGGTTCGCCTAGGTGATCGAGCATCATGACGCAGCTCCAAAACGTACCGATAGGATTGGCGAGCCCCTTGCCCATGATGTCAAACGCCGAGCCGTGGATGGGTTCAAACATGGACGGAAAGCGGCGCGACGGATCGATATTGGCGGTGGGCGCAATCCCCAAGCTGCCTGCCAGCGCTGCAGCCAAATCAGACAGTACATCAGCGTGCAGATTTGTCGCGACAACGGTGTCAATGGTGCGCGGCTTGTTCACCATACGCGCAGTCATCGCATCGACCAATTCCTTGTCCCACTTCACATCTGGGAAATCTTGTGACACTTCAACCGCAATTTCATCCCACATCACCATCGCGTGGCGCTGTGCGTTGGACTTAGTGACCACAGTAAGCTGCTTGCGCGGACGCGAACGCGCCAGTTCAAACGCATAGCGAATCACACGCTCCACACCCACGCGCGTCATCATGCTCACATCCGTGGCGACCTCAATCGCGTGCCCTTGATGCACACGCCCACCCACGCCCGCGTATTCGCCCTCGCTGTTTTCGCGCACGATCACCCAGTCCAAGTCCGCAGGCGAGCAGCGCTTCAGCGGTGCATCAATCCCCGGCAGGATGCGGGTTGGACGCACGTTGGCATACTGATCGAAACCTTGGCAAATCTTCAGGCGTAAGCCCCACAGCGTGATGTGATCGGGGATGTGTGGATCGCCTGCCGAACCAAACAAAATCGCGTCTTTGTCTTGGATGAGATCGTTCCCGTTTTTAGGCATCATCTCGCCATGTGCGCGGTACCAATCGCCACCCCAGCCGAAGCTTTCAAATTCAAAATTGAATGTGCCGTGCTTGGCTGCCAAGGCACGCAGGACGGCCTCTCCCGCTGGGACAACTTCTTTGCCAATGCCGTCTCCGGGGATGCAGGCGATTTTGTAGGTTTTCATGTTGACTCTTTGCTTTAGTGGTTAATCATCAGCCGATTTTGCAGCAAAGAGCGGACTGGTTTGACGTACCTTTACGCCTCCGCGTCAGGGCAATTTTCTGGCAATGCTTTGATGAATGCATCCAGCTTCATGCAAGCCTCGTAAGCCGCCATGGTGCGAGGTAATCCATCAAAATTCACGTTAAAGCGCTTGCCGTTTGCGATTTGTGGAACTAAACAGCAATCCGCCAGCGTGGGCGTATCGCCGTAGCAAAAAATGCTGCGCGGTAATTGCGCTAGTTGGCGCTCAAAGCTCTCCAAGCCTTCGCGTACCCAGTGGCGATACCACGTGTTTTTAGCTTCTTCGTCAACCTTTAATTCTTTGACTAGATATTTGAGTACACGCAGATTATTGAGTGGATGAATCTCGCACGCGATGCTTTGCGCGAGGGCACGCACTTTAGCGCGTCCCAGCGCATCAGCGGGCAATAGCGGCGCAGCAGGGTGCGTTTCATCTAAGTATTCAATGATCGCCATTGACTGGCTCAAGCTCACCTCGTTTGAATCCATATTCATTTTCAAAAGTGGTACCAAGCCATCAGCCGCTATGACAGCGTATTCAGGTTTTTTGTGATCGCCCTTGGCTAAGTGAACCGAGATGTAGTCGAAGGGGAGACCCTTCAAATTCATGGCGATGCGGACGCGAAACGACGCGGAGGAGCGGAAGTAGTTATAGAGTTTCATAGTCAAAGATAATAATCGCACTATGACTACTCAAACAATTACGCTTGGTGGCGGCTGCTTTTGGTGTACTGAAGCCGTTTATTTAACTGTGCGCGGCGTCACCTCGGTGGAGTCTGGCTACACCAATGGCTATGCAAAAAATCCAACCTACGAGCAAGTCTGCACAGGTCGGACAGGTCACAACGAAGTTGTCAAAATTACGTTTGATGCGAGCATCATCACGCTTGATCAAATCTTGCAAATTTTCTTTGTCGTCCACGATCCCAGCACGCTAAATCGCCAAGGCAATGACTCTGGAACCCAATACCGTAGTGGCATCTACGTGAGTAGCGGCGAGCAAGAAGCCGCGGCAAAAGCCTTCATTGCCAAGCTAATTGCAGACAAAACATTTAGCCACATCACGACCGAAGTGCAGTTTGTGGACAACTACTCCAAGGCCGAGGACTATCATCAAAACTATTTCGCGAATAACCCTAACCAAGGTTATTGCGCGTTTGTGGTGGGACCGAAGGTGGAGAAATTCAAAAAGACGTTTTCGCAGCTAAGCCTCGCATGAACAACAAGCATAGCCCTCTCCCACTAGCCAACACCGACCGCAAGACGTACTCTGCGCCAGCTTTAGAAAAGGGTCTAGACATCTTAGAAATGCTATGCCGCAGTGACCATCCGCTGTCGCAAAAAGAGATTGCGTCGGAAATTGGAAGAAGCGTTAGCGAAATCTATCGAATGCTGACTTGTCTTGTGAGCCGTAACTACGTCTCGCAAGTGGACGAAACCAACTACACGATCACGACCAAACTGTTCGAGCTGTCGCATATCAACCCGCCGACGCATCGACTACTATTTGAAGCCAGACCTGTCATGCAGCGGCTTGCCAAAGAATTAGACCAGTCTTGCCATCTCACGATCTATAGCCAAGGCAAGCAAGTGGTATTGGCCAAAGTCGATACGCCAAGCGGCATGGGCTTTAGCGTGCGTGCAGGCTCTGAGCTTGAGATATTGATTTCTGCATCAGGACGCGTTTTGCTAGCTTTTCAAGATGAAGAAACAATGCGACTACGCATTGATGAATCGATTGAACGCCGCCCCGAACAAGCTGATCATCAGATAGAGGTCATCCTTGGCACGATTCGCAAAACGGGCTACGAATCTATTCCGAGTGTGCAAGTGCGCGGTCTTTACGCCGTCAGTTTTCCTATTTTGGACACGCAAGGTCACGCCATTGCGGCACTCACTGTGCCCTATTCATGTCGGCGCTCATCTAAAAGTGACCCACCCTGCGCATCTCAAAGTGACCCAGGGACTGAAGCCGATTGTTTAACGATCAGCTGTGGATAAGTGTAGCCCTCCTTTGATGTAATGTTTCGTTTGAAGATTGTTTGAGAGCCTGCTTGGAC
>CANFCG010000011.1 GCA_947445115.1 Comamonadaceae bacterium
TACATCACTCATTATTTTCTCCATCCCAAAATAAGGTCATAGAGCACCCACTCTAAAGTTTTGTCCGTAATCCATAGCATCAAAGCCATAAGAACCACAAACCCAAATACGTAAAGCGTCAGTTGAATTGCTTCTTTGCGGCTCGGCCAAACCACCTTTTTTAGTTCACGCCACGAATCACGAAACAGCGCAACCAGTTCTTTACCAGACTCAGACAGCAGATACAAAACAACAGCAACTGCAAGCCCTACAACCAACACAAGCCACTGGACGAGCACGCCCTGTTTACCCAACAGGTAAAAACCTGCGATGGCCGCAAGCGCCAAAAGCAAGGCTCCGTAGACCTTACCCTTATCCGCGAACGTGTTGACAGTTTGTACTGGTTGATTGGCCACAAATTCTTTCTATTTACTTCATAAAACCACGAAACAGGATTGAATCGTGGCAGGGGCGGAGGGCCTCGAACCCCCAACCTTCGGTTTTGGAGACCGACACTCTGCCAATTGAGCTACGCCCCTACTTTTATTTCCTTTAAGCCAAAATCTTAGCCACAACGCCAGATCCGACCGTACGACCACCTTCGCGAATAGCGAAGCGCAAGCCTTCTTCCATCGCAATCGGGTTGATGAGTTTCACGGTGATTCCCGTGTTGTCACCTGGCATCACCATCTCTTTGCCTTCTGGCAACTCGATCGCACCCGTCACGTCCGTTGTACGGAAGTAGAACTGCGGGCGATAGTTGTTGAAGAAAGGGGTGTGGCGACCGCCCTCATCTTTGGACAAGACATAGATCTCGCCTGTGAAGTGGGTGTGCGGCTTGATCGTCGTTGGCTTGCACAGCACTTGGCCGCGCTGCACGTCTTCGCGCTTAGTTCCGCGAAGAAGAATGCCGACGTTGTCACCTGCTTGACCTTGGTCGAGCAATTTTCGGAACATCTCAACACCCGTGCAAATTGTTTTGACAGTGTCAACGATTCCAACAATTTCGATCTCTTCGCCGACTTTGACGATGCCGCGCTCGATACGGCCTGTCACGACCGTACCGCGACCAGAGATGGAGAACACGTCTTCAACAGGCATTAAGAATGCACCGTCAATTGCACGCTCTGGCTGTGGAAAGTAAGTGTCCATTGCGTCTGCAAGCTTCATGATGGCCTCTTCACCGAGCGGCCCTTTGTCGCCTTCCATGGCCAGTTTTGCTGATCCGTGGATGATGGGGGTTGCGTCGCCTGGGAAGTCATACTTGTCTAACAACTCACGAACTTCCATTTCAACGAGTTCCAAGAGTTCTGCGTCATCAACCATATCGCATTTGTTCAAGAACACGATGATGTGTGGCACGCCAACTTGGCGAGCCAACAAGATGTGCTCGCGGGTTTGTGGCATTGGGCCGTCGGCTGCGGAGCAAACAAGAATAGCGCCGTCCATTTGGGCCGCACCGGTAATCATGTTTTTGACGTAGTCAGCGTGACCTGGGCAGTCAACGTGTGCGTAGTGACGGTTTGCAGTCTCGTACTCGACGTGAGCTGTGTTGATCGTAATGCCGCGCGCTTTTTCTTCGGGTGCCGCATCGATTTGGTCGTAGGCTTTGGCTTGTCCGCCGAATTTGGCTGCGAGCACCGTGGTGATGGCCGCTGTCAGCGTTGTTTTACCATGATCGACGTGACCGATGGTGCCTACGTTGACGTGGGGCTTTGTACGTTCAAATTTTTCTTTTGCCATGATGGGCATCCTTTAAATAATAAGAGCAGTGCCTGTGGGTGGGTTTAATGTCTGCATCGCACTCGTGATTCTTTTTGCACAGGCACAAAAAGCGGCACGATCGCAGACAACTGAAATTACTTAGCGCGCGCCGACATGATGGCTTCCGACACATGCTTCGGCGCTTCCGAATAATGCTTGAATTCCATCGTGTAAGTAGCGCGACCTTGCGACATCGAGCGTAGCGTGGTGGAGTAACCAAACATTTCGGATAGCGGCACTTCGGCTTTAATCGCCTTGCCGCCACCAATCATGTCTTCCATACCTTGCACCATGCCGCGACGCGAGGACAAATCACCCATCACGTTGCCCGCGTAGTCTTCTGGCGTCTCCACCTCAACCGACATCATCGGCTCCAAAATCACTGGGCTAGCTTTGCGGCAACCCTCTTTAAAACCAAAGATGGCCGCCATTTTGAAAGCCAATTCATTCGAGTCAACGTCGTGGTATGAACCGAAATGCAGCGTGACCTTGACATCTACCACAGGGTAGTTCGCCAAAACACCCTGAGTGACGGCCTCCATGATGCCTTTTTCCACCGCAGGGATGTATTCACGCGGCACCACGCCACCTTTAATCGCATCAATAAACTCTATACCTTTACCCGGCTCGTTCGGCTCAATCTTGAGTACGACATGTCCATATTGACCCTTACCACCAGATTGACGCACAAACTTACCCTCTGCGTCTTCAATCGTTTTGCGAATGGTTTCGCGGTACGACACTTGCGGCTTACCAACGTTAGCCTCCACACCGAATTCGCGCTTCATACGGTCAACAATAATCTCAAGATGCAACTCACCCATACCGGCAATGATGGTCTGACCCGATTCTTCATCAGTCCGTACACGGAACGACGGATCCTCTTGCGCCAAGCGATTCAGGGCAATACCCATCTTCTCTTGATCGGCCTTCGTTTTTGGCTCTACGGCCTGCGCAATCACAGGCTCAGGGAATACCATCCGCTCCAGCATGACGATGTGATCTGGATCGCACAGAGTTTCGCCCGTAATCACATCTTTGAGTCCGATACAAGCAGCGATGTCGCCAGCCACAATTTCATCCACCGACTCGCGCTCGTTCGCGTGCATCTGCACGATACGCCCGATGCGTTCTTTTTTTCCCTTTATCGGGTTGTAAACGCTGTCGCCAGATTTCAAAACACCCGAGTACACGCGCACGAAGGTGAGTTGGCCCACAAACGGATCAGTCATCAACTTGAATGCGAGCGCCGAGAATTTCTCTTTGTCGTCTGCGCGGCGAGTTGTCGGCTGCTCATCTTCATCCATGCACTTCACAGGAGGAATATCCACCGGGCTTGGCATGTACTCAATGACCGCATCCAGCATGGCTTGAACGCCCTTGTTTTTGAACGCAGAACCGCAAAGCATTGGCTGGATTTCGCTGGCAATCGTACGCTGACGAATCGCCGCCTTAATTTCCGACTCGGTCAGCTCAACGCCTTCTAAATACTTGTTCATCAGCTCTTCAGACGCTTCGGCAGCGGCCTCGACCAATTTCTCGCGGAACTCATTGGCCTTATCAACCAAATCCGCAGGAATGTCGCCATAGGTGAAAGTTACGCCTTTATCAGCCTCACTCCACAAAATCGACTTCATCTTAACAAGGTCAACCACGCCAGCAAAGCCTTCTTCGGCACCGATTGGGATTTGAAGCGGCACCGGATTCGCTTTCAAGCGCAATTTCATTTGGTCATAGACCTTGAAGAAGTTAGCGCCCGTGCGGTCCATCTTGTTTACAAAAGCCAAACGCGGCACTTTGTATTTGTTAGCCTGACGCCAAACCGTCTCGGACTGCGGCTGCACGCCACCCACAGCGCAATACACCATGCACGCGCCGTCCAGCACACGCATCGAGCGCTCAACTTCAATCGTGAAGTCAACGTGCCCAGGAGTGTCAATGATGTTAATACGGTGCTGGTCAAAGCTTTTGCTCATACCAGACCAGAAGCAAGTGGTTGCAGCAGACGTGATCGTAATCCCGCGCTCTTGCTCCTGCTCCATCCAGTCCATGGTGGCTGCGCCATCATGCACTTCGCCGATTTTGTGATTCACGCCCGTGTAGAAAAGCACACGTTCGGTTGTAGTTGTTTTGCCTGCATCAATGTGCGCAGAGATACCGATATTGCGGTAGCGTTCAATGGGGGTGGCGCGTGCCATAATTTTTTCCTTTAAAGCTGCAAACAACCCAGATGGGTTGCTTGCAATCAAGTGGTTTAGAAACGAGTTTCTTAGAAGCGGAAATGCGAGAACGCCTTGTTGGCCTCAGCCATGCGGTGAACTTCGTCACGCTTCTTCATGGCGCCGCCACGGCCTTCGGTGGCTTCGAGCAACTCATTGCACAGACGCTGCGCCATAGATTTCTCGCTACGCTTACGCGCAGCCTCTTTAATCCAACGCATAGACAAAGCCAAGCGACGCACAGGACGCACCTCGACAGGAACCTGGTAGTTCGCACCACCAACGCGGCGAGACTTCACCTCAACCATTGGCTTGACGTTGTCAATAGCCAAGGCAAAAGCCTCCATTGGCGGCTTGCCAGTTTTCTTTTCCATTGCCTCCAGCGCGCCATAGATGATGCGCTCTGCGACTGCTTTTTTACCGCTTTCCATAATCACATTCATGAATTTAGATAGCTCGATATTGCCAAATTTTGGGTCCGGCAAAATAATACGCTTAGGGACTTCGCGACGACGTGGCATGGTTTCACCTCTTAAATCTTGCTTCAGTGGATGCGCTCTTTGAAAGCACTGCATCAACAGGTCATAAGACCCTCACTTACTCGATTCGCCCCCGACATTGGGAGTTGGAATCACTACGTTATTTCTGCGCCACGCAAAAATAACACCCGAAATACATTTTTACTTAGCCTTAGGCTTTTTCGTACCGTACTTGGAACGCGACTGCTTGCGATCTTTCACGCCTTGCAAATCGAGCGATCCACGAACGATGTGGTAACGCACACCCGGCAAGTCTTTGACACGACCGCCGCGAACCAACACGACGCTATGCTCTTGCAAGTTGTGCCCCTCACCGCCAATATAAGAAATTACCTCAAAACCGTTAGTTAAACGGACTTTGGCAACCTTACGCAGTGCGGAATTAGGCTTTTTAGGTGTCGTTGTATAGACACGGGTGCAGACACCACGGCGCTGCGGTGAGTTCTGCATCGCAGGACTCTTGGACTTGACGGTTTCCACCTCTCGTCCATGGCGAATCAATTGATTGATAGTTGGCATTGTTAAACGTCCCTAAACGTCATAAATAAATAAAATTGATAGACCCACCTTTTCAAGATAAATCAATCACAATGTCGGCACAATCTGCTTCCAAATAGCACCGACGCCTTCACCGCCCCAAAAGCGGGAAAGCCTTCCATTATAGCCCCTTTACTATTATTCGCTATGCCGCAAGCCATTCGAAATACTCTTTTCTCCCTCCGTGATCTACTCATCACTTTTGGCCCCTATTTTTTTATAGTTATTTTTTTGCTTGGCCTATCCTATTGGTGGATGAACCCCACCCCACCCAAGCGCGTGATCTTGGCAACGGGTCCGGCGCAAAGCGCCTACGAAGTGTTTGGACAGCAGTACGCCGCATGGCTCAAGCCATACGGCATTAAAGTAGAGCTACGCCAAACAGAAGGGTCTAGCGCCAATCTTGAATTGCTTCGCTCGGGACAGGTCGATCTAGGCTTTGTACAAGGCGGCAGCGGCAGCCCATTACCCAGCGATGAAGAAAACTTAGCCTCGCTAGGCAGTTTATTTGTTGAGCCCATCTGGGTTTTCTATCGCGAGTCGAGTGCCGACAAACTGCTAGGGCATCATCACCCCCTTAACTCATTGGCTCAACTCAAAGGGTGGCGCGTCAACCTAGACACCGAAGGCTCTGGTGTGCGCAGCCTAATGATGAAATTATTTGATATCAGTAAGCTCGATGCCGCCGACCTGCACATTTCCCGACTAGACGATACCCCTGCAGCAGTTGCCCTGCTAGGCGCTGACTTGGATGCTATGGTTTTAGTCGCAGCGCCAGAGTCTTTAATAGTGCAAATGCTCTTACAGACGCCGGGCATCAAGCTCATGAACTTTGCCCAAAATCAAGCCTATGCTCGCCGCCTACCGTTTTTGACGCCCATCACACTACCTCGCGGCATTGTGGACCTGGCCAGCAACAACCCCAACGCAGACACCTATTTGGCGGCACCCACGACCTCGATGCTCACGCGCTCAGCCACGCACCCCGCGCTTTTGCATCTGTTTAGCATGGCGGCTCACGAACTGCACGACGACCCAGGATGGTTCAACAAATCCCACGAATTCCCAAATACGAAATCAGATTTACTGCCTATTGCGCCGGAAGCCGATCGATACATCAAAAACGGCCCGCCATTTTTACAGCGTCACTTGCCATTTTGGGCCGCCAATTTAATTGATCGCATGTGGGTTGTGATGGGGCTTTTGCTGGCCGCAGTCATACCTCTATCAAAAATACTGCCGCCACTCTACCAATATCGCATCCGTCGCCGGATGCTAAAAGCGTATATCGTGCTCCGGCTTATTGAGGATAGGGCTGAAGAAACAACCCCAGAAGACAATACGGTCAGGCAGCACTTATTAGCCGACCTCAGGCACCTAGAAGCACGCGTAGAACGCATCACTGTTCCCGCAGCTTATGCCAATGAGCTTTATTCGCTACGAAGCAACATCCAGCTTGTGCGAAAGAAACTATTACAAAAATAAATGTGGATTCCCGCCTTCGCGGGAATGACAAGCTGACAAAAGCACTCTAAATCCGTTTTTCGCTGACGCCATCAAACAGATGCACTCTATCGGTTTTGATGAGAAGGCCAACGATGTCGTCAGGCTGAGCATCTGTACGCCCGTGGAGGACCACAACCAATTTTGACTCCCCCACTTGCACCAAGAGCTCAGTCTCGGCGCCAGTAGGCTCTACAACAACGACTGTTGCGGGTACGCCCTCCCCAGCAGCGCCAAGGCTAATATCCGTTGGACGAATGCCATAGTGAACGCGCTGCCCCTCATTCAAGGTAACCGTCTGCGACACAGGCCACGTTTGACCTTCAGCCATCACAGCGCCCTTGCTGGCTGTGCCTTGCAAGACATTCATAGATGGCGAGCCAATGAACTGGGCCACAAACAAGTTTTGAGGGTGGTCAAATAACTCCAGTGGCGTACCGATTTGCTCAACAATACCGTCGTGCATCACCACAATGCGATCCGCCATCGTCATAGCTTCGATTTGATCGTGCGTGACATAAACCGTTGTGGTTTTGAGGCGCTGGTGCAAGGCTTTAATCTCGGCACGCATCGCTACGCGCAACTTAGCGTCCAGATTGGAGAGCGGCTCGTCAAATAAAAACACTTTAGGGTCACGCACAATGGCGCGCCCCATAGCCACACGTTGACGCTGGCCACCCGAGAGCTCGCGCGGGAAGCGGTGCAAAAGCGGATCTAAATTCAAAATTTTTGCCGCACGGTTCACGCGTTCATCCGTCTCTGACTTGTCGGCCTTGCGCAGCTTCAAACTGAACGCCATGTTTTCGCCAACAGTCATGTGCGGATAAAGCGCATAGCTTTGAAACACCATGGCAATGTCGCGATCTTTCGACTCCATGTCGTTGACGACCGTGCCATCAATGGATATTTCTCCGCCTGTAATTTCCTCTAAGCCAGCCAGCATACGCAGCAGCGTCGATTTTCCGCAGCCAGAGGGGCCAACCAGCACTACAAACTCACCATCAGCAATATCAAACGAAATGCCATGAATGATCTTGGTTACAGACTTGCCAGTTCCAAATGATTTTTGAATATTGTTAAACGTTAGCGATGCCATGAGTTTTCTTCCTAAATTCTTAAATCGCTTAGCTCTTCACAGCGCCTGCTGTGAGTCCTGCGACCATATAGCGTTTGAAGGTGTAATAAATCGCGGCGGGTGGCAATGCATAGACGCAGCCCGTTGCCATTAGCACTTCCCACGGCGAATCATCGGAGCCCAAAAAATTACCGAGCGCAACTGAAAGCGTCAAATCAGACTCTTTAGAGAGTAATAAAAATGCGTACAAGTACTCGTTCCACGCCAGTAGCAGCGAGTAAATGCCAACAGCCACCATTGATGGAACCATCAGCGGCAAGTACACCAAGCGAAACAGTTGCAGCGGTGTTGCGCCGTCCATACGAGCGGCCTCATCCAGCTCGAAAGGCAGTTTGTCAGACGCTTGCTTGAGCACCCAAATGCAATAGGGCGAAGCGATTGTGACCATCGCCAAAATGAGCGACCAATGATTGTTCAACAACCCATAAGTCGCCATGGTTTTGTACATAGGCACAGCCAAAAATGCCGCAGGAATAAAGTAGGTGAACAGCGCCAAATTAAGAACCGTCCTGCCACCACGGACCTTTAATCGGCTAATCGCGAAGGCCGCCAGCGTAGAGACAAACAGCGTGATGAACCCCACCGAAAGCGCAATGATGAATGAATTGCCGAGTTGCTGCCAAAAGTGATTGAGATAAAAGTGTCCTTGGGTAAACACCGTTTCAAAATTTTTCAACGTTGGCTCTTTAGGCCAGAGCCGCCCCGAGGTTGCCGAGTCCTTGCTGGAAATGGCAAACAAAAACATGTGATAAACGGGAATCATCGTCCACAAAAAGACGGGGATCCCGATAAGCAACAGCTTGGCCTCTGTTGTGACCGCTTTTAAGGTCTTGTTCATTTTGAGAGCCTTTTCATCATCACATAGACCAAAGGCAGCACCAATGGCAGCGCCACAACAATAGACGCCATCGCCACATCCATCTGGTCAAGCCTGAGGTAACGGATACCCAGCGTTGCCAGCACATGCGTCAAATCTGCAGGCCCACCGCCCGTCAGCAAGTACACACTATTAAAGTCGCCCAATGTCCAAATCATCGACAAAATCGTGGATGTGAAATACATTGTCTTTACCGATGGCCAAGTGATAAACCTAAACTTTTGCCACGATGTTGCGCCATCTACCGATGCCGCCTCGTATTGCTCAATTGGAATAGAAAGCCGCGCAGAGATCAAAATCAAAGTCCAAAATGGCAACGACTTCCACACATGCATCACCATCGAAAATGTGAGCGCAAGCGCTGGGTCATTCAACCAATTAGGACCATCCATGCCCGTCAACTTAAAGATCGTGGTGTTGATGACGCCCCATTCGGGGTTCAGCATAAAGCGCACCGACAAAATTGTTGGAATGGAAGGCACAGCCCAAGGCAAAATAAAAAGCACCGAGAGCACTTTAATCCACCACCGCGTTTTGATGAAAAACCCTGACAGCACCAGCGCAATCAGCATCTTGACGTTGATTGCCACGACAAGAAAAATAATCGTATTAACGACCGTCCGATAAAAAATCGGATCCGCAAACAGTGTTTCATAGCTAGATGGGTGACGCGCCAGCCAAAGCCCATACCCAACCGGATAAAGAACAAAAATTAAAAAGAAAAGTAAGTAGGGGACGACGAACAGCCGCCCCCACACTTGCCATGATTGGTTACGAGCCATTCGTCAAAAACCTATTAGTTACCAGCAACTGTTTTAATACGCGCAATCAACTCATCCACGGCTTTATCGACAGGCCATTTTTCGCTCAGCACACGATTCATCGCTTTAGCCCATACGTTTTCATTATTGAGAGTGGTGAACTTGTAGTTTTTAGTAAATTCAAACGGTGTCGTTCCCGCCATGAACTGGTTGTAAACCGCTACGCGGTGCGCATCTTTTTTCCAAAACGCACTTTGCTGACCGCCCTTGGTAACTGGGAACCAACGGCCAAGCGAAGCCTCTACATACGGCGTCAAATTAGCGTCTTCCAGCAAGAATGCAACAAACTTCTTCGCACCTTCTTTGTTTTTAGCCGCATCAAAAATTACCCCCACTTTGACAGCTGAGCGGTAAGTCATCTTGGTGCCATCGGGCTTGGTCGGAAAACCAGCAGTAGCAATGTTTTGCTCGTAATTTTTCTTGGCAGTTTCGCGCTCAGCGGCCGATAGCTGAGTATTGTTTGCATCATCCAACCACTTGGCAGCGATCGAAATCGTCGCGTTATGCGTCATGATGATGGTCTTGTTATGGAACGCGACGTTGTTATCAGGGTCTTTCCAGGTCGTGCTAGATGGCGGTGTGCAGCCCTTGCCGTAACCACTAGTGTAGTCCGACACTGCGTTAATCAAACCTTGGCGAACCGAGGGATCGTCGACCAAGAGCTTGCCCGAATCATTCACCAGCTTGACGTTATGCGCGTCCATGAAAGTCAAGAATGAAAAGAACGAGTCGCTGGAGTCAACGCCCATAGGAAAACCCGTGCCGAAGGTGCGTGAGCCCGTTTTTTGACGGTAACCCGTTTGCACCTTGTCGCACCAAAAACTCCAATAGCCTTTCCAGTCCTTAGGAATGTCCGACTCTTTATACCCAGAGGTCACCAGCATGTCTTTCCAATACTGGATATGCATGGTTTGCTGCTTGATAGGGAAGGCAAAGTAAGCGCGTTTTTGCGTCACGTTGTCATAGAGGAAAGTGGTTGCCAGCGCCTGCGGCTCAAACTTGGCACGCATCGGGTCAATGATGGAGCTGATGTCAGCCAGTTTGTTTTCATAAGCCCATTTCGCCGCCACCTGAAAGTCTAAGACGTCACCGTAAGCAACGTCTGGTGGATTCTTCGCATCCAAAGCCGCGACCAGCTTAGGCACCGTTTCTTGCGGCGCATAAAGCGACAAATCAATTTTGTACTTCGGGTTCTTTGCCTCAAACTTTTTGATCGCATCGTACATGCCCTGGTCTTCTTGCGGGTAATAACCCTTAGCCCACCAGATGGTCACTTTTTCTTGCGCAAAAGCGCTGCTTGTGACCACAGCGCCCATTGCGAGCAAGCTAGCGGTCAAAATCAATTTCAACTTCATGGATATCTCCTATAAAAATGGTAGCGCTATCTTAAAACGCTTTACATCTGGTTGGCATAGGTGTTTACCTGAACCCCCATGCTTCTCTTATGTTTTTATTGGCATTCAGGCACAACGGTAACAAGTGGCTTGCTCGCGTAGAAATTAGCCAGATTGAGTAAGGCCAAGTCCGCCATCGCCTTGCGCGTGGCATTGGTCGCACTACCCACGTGCGGCGCCAGCGTGACGTTATCCATACCAAAAAATGCTTCGGGCACTGTCGGCTCGCCATCAAACACATCAAGCCCCGCGCCAGCAATGATGTTATTTTGCAAAGCATGAATCAGCGCCGGCTGATCAATCACCGTACCGCGCGCCACATTGATCACATAGCCCTCGCCACGGCCTTTGCCAAGCGCCGCCAGCACCTCGGCGTTAATCATGCCTTTGGTTGCCGCACCGCCTGGCGTGATGATGATTAAAAAATCCACGTTTGCCGCCAGATCTGTGGCCGACGCAAAAAACGTGAAAGGTAAATCCGCCTTGGTACTGCGAGCCGTGTAGCTAATCGGCATATCAAACGCCGCGCAGCGCTTGGCAATCGTCTTACCAATGCGCCCCATCCCCACAATTCCAACGCGCGAACCCGACACTTTGCGAGCCAACGGCATGGGGCCTTTGGCCAACCACTGCCCTTGGCGGACGTACTGGTCCGCCTGCGGCAGCTTGCGTGCAGCGCACAGCATCAGCCCTAGCGCCAAGTCGGCCACGTCGTCATTCAGCACATCGGGCGTATGCGTGACTTTGATACCGAGTTCGTTCGCTGCGATAGTATCCACGCCGTCGTACCCCACGCCAATGACCGACACCATTTTGAGATTCGGCATTTGCGCCATCAAACTACGCGGCACTTTAGCCTCGCCAGAACCCACAATGGCACGGATGCCAGAAGCCACGCCAGCAAAGGCCTGCGGGTCTGTTTGATGAATACGGTCATGGACGATGTAGTGCAAATCTAGCTGCGCCCGCGCATAAGGCGGCAAGGGCATGACGACGAGGATTTCGGGCTTAGTAGTTTGGCTAGTGATGTTCATGTCGAGACAGTGCGGAGTTGAAAAGTTTTGAGTATGCCCATAATCGAAGCACTATTTATTGAAAGCGACACATGACGGACAGCAACTCAAGCAAACCCAACCAGCCAAAAGGCATGAGCCACAACCCCAACGTGGACTCCCCTCTGCGGAGCCAAGCCTGGTTTGGCCGCCAAGACCGCGATGGCTTTGCGTACCGCAGTTGGGTCAAGGGTAAGGGCGTGCCGCACGACCAGTTCGATGGCCGCCCCGTCATTGGTATTTGCAATACGTTCTCCGAACTAACCCCCTGCAATTCGCACTTTCGCACGATTGCCGAGCAGGTCAAGATTGGCGTGTACGAAGCAGGCGGGTTTCCTCTTGAATTCCCCGTGATGTCATTGGGTGAAACGCTGCTCCGCCCCACCGCCATGCTGTACCGCAACCTCGCGTCGATGGATGTGGAGGAGTCCATCCGCGGCAATCCGATTGATGGTGTCGTACTCTTGATGGGTTGCGACAAAACCACGCCGAGTTTGGTGATGGGTGCGGCCAGTGCCGATTTACCCACCATTGGCGTGAGTGGCGGCCCGATGCTCAACGGCAAATGGCGCGGCGGCGAACTAGGTAGCGGTACAGGCGTATGGAGCATGAGCGAACAAGTCCGTGCGGGCACACTCAAGCTGGAAGAGTTTTTTGAAGCCGAGAGCTGCATGCACCGCAGCCACGGACACTGCATGACGATGGGCACAGCGTCGACGATGGCCTGCATGGTCGAAGCGCTAGGCCTTGGCCTGCCTGGCAATGCGGCATATCCCGCAGTGGACGGACGGCGCAATGTGCTAGCGCGTATGGCGGGGCGGCGCATTGTGGACTTGGTCAAGCAAGACATCAAAATTTCACAAATTCTCACGCGCGAAGCATTTGAAAACGCCATCAAAACGCTGGCCGCCATTGGTGGCTCAACCAACGCCGTGATTCACTTGATTGCCATGGCCGGGCGCTTGGGTGTGGATCTGAAATTAGAAGACTTCGACCGCCTTGGCAGCGACCTACCTTGCCTAGTCAACTTGCAACCTAGCGGCAAGTATTTGATGGAAGATTTTTGCTATGCAGGCGGCTTGCCCGTGGTGATGAAAGAGATCGCGCAGCACTTGCACTTGGATGCGATCACAGCCAACGGCTTTACGGTGGACGAAAACTTAGCGGACGCGGTGAACTACAACACCGACGTCATCATGCCGCTCGATAAGCCATTCAAAGACAAAGCGGGCATCGTGATTTTGCGCGGCAACCTCTGCCCACGCGGTGCAGTCATTAAGCCCAGCGCCGCCACGCCAGCACTCCTCCAGCACACAGGCCGTGCAGTGGTGTTTGAAAACATCGAAGAGTTCCACGCCACGGTGGATAACGAAGACCTAGACATCGACGAGAACTGCGTGATGGTGCTCAAAAACTGCGGCCCCAAAGGGTACCCTGGTATGGCAGAGGTCGGCAATATGCCGCTGCCACAAAAGATTTTGCGCAAAGGCATTACCGACATGGTGCGCGTATCTGACGCCCGCATGAGCGGCACGGCGTATGGCACGACAGTGCTACACACCGCCCCGGAAGCCGCAGCAGGCGGGGCTTTGGCGATTGTGCAAAACGGCGACTTGATTACGTTGGATGTGGCAGGTAGATCACTTCATCTGCACGTGAGCGACGAAGAGATTGCACGAAGACTGGCTTTGTGGAGGCCGCTAGAACCCAAGCTCACCTCGGGTTACTGGAAGCTCTATACCGACACCGTGCTGCAGGCCGATGAAGGTGTTGACTTGGACTTTTTACGCGGCAAGCGCGGCGCGTTTGTGCCAAGAGACAACCACTAAAGCTCACAGATTTGTCATTCCCGGGAAGGCGGGAATCCAAACATCAGGCTTCAGGTCTGACCAACTGCCAGCCAGTAAGTTTTCCACCCACAAACGTGCAGTCCACATACGAGTTGCCGTTGTCCGCCCAGCGGAAAACTTCGGGCTGCGCATCCTTCTCGGACTGCAGTGCGCCTAAGCTTTTGGTCAGTGCCACGAGGTGTAGCAGCGACCAGCCCGTCTTCAGCCTCACGCTCAGCATCACAGCGCTGTCGATATAACCTATCGGACGATTGGCAGCGCGCTTTAAGGCTTGCATAAGCCGTGTGAAGTGCAGCATCAACCAAAAGACGAGTCCAGTGACGATCAGGGCGACGCCCTTCCATTCGTAGGCGCGGTAGGCGGCGGCGATTAAAAAGGCGCCGCCTATCCAAAGGATGAGCGTTTTGACGGCGGGCGGGAAGTTGAAGGCGTTAAGCGTTGGCAGATTCATGAGGTGTATTGTCGCTCGCCAAAAATGGCACTGCCCACCCGCACCATCGTCGAGCCAGCCGCGATCGCCGCTTCGAAATCCGCACTCATGCCCATAGACAAGGTATCGAGTTGATGACCCGCATCTAAATTTACGTTTAAAAAGTCGAACGCCCTCCGCACTTTGGCAAATACGGCATGTTGCTTGGTTGGGTCAGACTCCGGCTCTGGTATAGCCAGTAGCCCACGCAGAGTAAGCCTTGGCAGAGTACCCATCTGGCGAGCCATATCTAATAAGGGCTGCAAGGACGATGTACAGTCAACGCCTGACTTGGTCTTGCCTCCATCCACATTGACTTGAATGCACACTTGCAGCGGCGGCAAATGTGCGGAGCGCTGGTCGTTCAGTCGCTGGGCAATTTTGAGGCGATCAACGGTTTGCACCCAATCAAAGTTTTCCGCCACAAGGGCTGTTTTGTTGCTTTGCAGTGGGCCAATCAAGTGCCATTCGATGTTACCTTTTAGAGCTGCGAGCGCACCGATTTTGGCAATGGCTTCTTGCACATAGTTTTCGCCAAATGCTCGCTGACCCGCATCCCATGCGGCTTGCACATGACCCACGCCAAATGTTTTGCTAACCGCGAGCAGTTGCACCACATCCGCGGCACGCCCAGCCATACTGGCGCTCAGCTTCATTTGGGCATTCACGGCTTGGACTTGCTGGGCGATCGTGGTCATGGTTTGCAATCATAATCTGACGCTATGGAAAACACACCCGCTCCTACCCTAGACATCAAGCAGCTCATGGGCTTCATGGTTGCGCAGAAAGCATCCGACTTGCATTTGTCAGCGGGGCTGCCGCCCATGCTTCGGGTACATGGTGACATCGTTCGCATTAACCTACCGGCTATGACGCATGAAGTCGTACACGCCATGGTCGCGGGCATCATGACCGACAAGCAGCGCCAAGCTTATGCCGAGCATCTGGAGTATGACTTTTCCTTCGACGTGCCTGGACTGTCACGCTTTCGTGTCAACGCCTTTCACCAAAGCCGTGGTGCTGCCGTGGTGCTACGTGCGATTCCATCAACCGTGCAGTCTTTGGAGCAGCTGGGTGCACCCTCCATTTTCGCCAAATTAGCAACCAAACCGCGCGGACTGGTATTGGTGACCGGGCCAACGGGCTCTGGCAAATCCACCACATTAGCGGCCTTGGTCAATCACTTAAATGAAAACGAGCCGGCACACATTTTGACGGTGGAAGATCCCATTGAGTTTGTCCATCAACCCAAGAAAAGTCTGATTAACCAGCGCGAGGTGAGCACACACACCCACAGCTTTGCAGCGGCGCTCAGGTCCGCACTACGCGAAGACCCCGATGCGATTTTGGTGGGTGAGCTGCGCGACTTAGAGACCATTCGATTGGCATTAACTGCCGCGGAGACGGGGCACTTGGTATTTGGCACACTGCACACGTCCAGTGCCGCCAAAACCATTGACCGCATCGTGGACGTATTCGATGCGGCTGAAAAAGATTTGATCCGCAGCATGCTGTCCGAATCGATGGAAGCCGTCATTACGCAAACGCTTTGCAAAACCAAAGAAGGCACAGGACGCATCGCTGCGCACGAAATCATGCTGGGGACACCTGCCATCAGAAATTTGATTCGAGAAAATAAAATTGCCCAGATGTACTCCACCATTCAAACCAGCAACGGGGTCGGCATGCAAACGCTTGATCAATGCTTAAATGAATTGGTGAACACGGGGCGTATCACGGCTGCCGAAGCACGGAGCAAAGCCAAATTCCCAGAAAACTTTAGAGTCGTCAATTTATAAAACCACGAGAGTCACTATGTCTACGCCCAGCATCAACGCCAAAACCTACGAAACATCCACCCCCACGCAAGTCGCTTTTTTAGGCCTCGGTGTGATGGGCTACCCCATGGCGGGGCATTTAGCCACCACGGGTCATAGTGTCACGGTCTATAACCGCTCACCTGCCAAGGCGGATGGCTGGCTTGCCGAGTTCAAAAACACGGCCGGCGCACATGCCGCGCAGGCCACGCCAGCATTGGCCTCCAGAAGTGCCGATATCGTGTTTTGCTGTGTCGGTAACGATGACGATTTGCGCTCGGTCACGCTAGGCCAGAACGGCGCCTTTGCCGCCATGAAAAAAGGTTCCATTTTTGTTGACCACACCACCGCATCAGCCAGCATTGCGCGTGAGCTTGCAACGGCTGCCAAAGCCGCTGGCATTCACTTTATTGATGCCCCGGTCTCGGGTGGCCAGGGCGGCGCGCAAAACGGACTGCTCACCGTGATGTGCGGCGGTGACGCGGATCAGTTTGAGTTTATTAAACCCGTGGCAATGGCGTTTTCGCGGGCGGTAACGTTATTGGGCGAGAGTGGCGCAGGCCAACTGGCCAAGATGGTCAATCAGGTGTGCATTGCAGGCTTGGTGCAAGGCCTGTCAGAAGCGATTGCGTTTGGGCAAAAAGCAGGGCTAGATATGAGCCAAGTGCTAGACGTGATTGGCAAAGGCGCAGCGCAAAGCTGGCAAATGGACAATCGCGGCAAAACCATGGTGGCTGATAAGTTTGACTTTGGCTTTGCCGTCGATTGGATGCGCAAAGATTTGGGGCTAGTCATGGACGAAGCCAAACGCAATGGCGCTCGGCTACCCGTGACGGCGCTAGTCGATCAGTTTTATGCTGACGTGCAGCACATGGGCGGCAATCGCTGGGATACGTCCAGCCTGATCAAACGATTGAAGTAAGCCTCTGCCTAGGTTGGGCGGCTGGCTTACTTCGGTGAGCTCGTCGTCAACGGCGTACCTGATCCAGTCATCACGGGAGTAGATGTCATTTCTTGCACGGGGGCGGGCGCTGGCAGCAGGCGCTTGAGCTCTTCGTCGCTGATGATCTCCAACAAGCGAACAACTTTTTGCACGCCGCTTTGGCCACGCACGACCGTGGTCGCCAAGTCCGCTTCCCGCTTAGACACCCGACCCATCATGTAGACCGTACCGCGCTCGGTCACAATTTTGAAAGCATTGGCATAGAGCTCTTTATCGTCCACCAATGCCGCTTTCACACGACTCGTCACGAGCGAATCAGATGAGCGCGCAGTCAAGGTCGAATTGCCCAGCACAGCAAGCTCATTCACCACCGATTTGACGTTTTCAACCTTATTTGCAATTTGCTCAACTGCAGCCTTATCTTGTTCAGTTGGCACCTCGCCCGTGAGGAGCACTTGGCGGTTGTAGCTATTGATATTGACATGCGCACGCTCAACCAGCGCTTCGCGCACCCGGCTTGCAGCTCGCAGCTCAATACCCTCATCCTCAATCTGAGCGCCCGATGTGCGTCTATCAGTTGCCATCAGCACACCACCGGCAAATGCCCCGCCAATAAAAAGCGGAGCAGCGCAGCCCGCCAAGGCAGACGCAACAAGGCTTGCAGCCACGGCGGTGAGAAGATTTTTATTCATGATTATCCTTATTTCATCAATACTGGATCCCCGCCTTCGCGGGGATGACAAAAGCTAATGCCTCAATTATTCGGTTTCACCTAAGAGCATCGCGTCCACACCATCGCAAATACAGTGAATCGTGAGCAAGTGCACCTCTTGGATTCGCGCCGTGCGGTCATGCGGCACGCAAATATGGATATCCGTCTCTTGCAAGGCTTGATTCATCTTGCCCCCTCCCTTGCCCGTCAAGGCAATCACGGTCATGTCGCGACTATGCGCCGCATCAATCGCAGCCAAGATATTGGCAGAGTTGCCGCTTGTAGTAATGGCCAGCAGCACATCGCCAGCTTGACCGAGCGCCCGCACTTGCTTGGCGTAAATCTCGTTAAAGCTGTAATCATTGGCAATCGCCGTAATGATGGATGTGTCGGTCGTCAGTGCCAACGCCGCTAATTCTGGGCGCTCGCGCTCATAGCGGCCCACAAACTCGGCGGCAAAATGCTGCGCGTCAGCGGCCGAGCCACCGTTGCCGCAAGCCAAGACCTTGCAGCCATTGGTCACAGCCGTCCACATGGCCTCGATAGCCAAAGAGATAGGGGTTGAGAGCGCTTCGGCGGCTTGATATTTCAAATCCGCGCTAGCGATGAAGTGTTGGTGGATGCGTTGTTCAAACATGGTGCCAATGATACCTTTCAAAAACTAGGTGCATCAAAAGCGCCCTGGATCCACGCCACGCTGGGCCTACCCTCCAGATCGCCCTCGACGCTGATTACATCAAATCGACAAGGCGGCGTTTTGGATAGGCGCAAAAGGTAATACCGCGCCGCAAAAATAATACGCCGCTGTTTGGTCGTACTCACACTGGCCGCGGCTCCGCCGTGCGACTGGCTTGCGCGCTGGCGCACCTCGACAAAGACCAGCGTATGCTCCGCGTCATTCGCCTGCATAATCAAATCGACCTCGCCGCCGCCGCGTCCCGGTGTTTTGTAGTTGCGAGCCACCAGCCGCAGCCCTGCCGCTTGCAAATACGCCAGCGCCAAATTTTCAGCGATTGAGCCTCTTTCAGTCTTATTAACCGTTTTAGTCATGTCCGTCATCACATCAGCATACACCGAAGCTCTTGCCGCTGCCAAACTGGTCGCGGGCGGGCAAACTTATCCGCAAAGCACGCTCTATGTGGTCGCTACACCGATTGGAAATTTGGCTGACACTAGCCTGCGAGCCCTCTATTTGCTCGGTCTAGCGGACACCGTGGCCTGCGAAGACACGCGCCATACGGGGCAACTACTGCACGCGTATGGATTGCACAAGCCCCTAATGGCTCTGCATGAACACAACGAGAGCGAAGCGGCGCAAGCCGTGATTGCAAAACTACAAGCGGGCGAGCGCGTGGCCTACGTCAGCGACGCGGGAACGCCTGCGGTGAGCGACCCGGGGAGCCGATTGGTTGCGCTAGTCGCTGCCGCAGGACTGCGCGTGATGCCACTGCCAGGCGCCAGTAGTGTGACGACGGTGCTGTCCGCTGCTGGCTGCGTCTCCACCGACGAGTCACGCGCCAGCTTGGTCTCGGGATTTTTATTTGTTGGGTTTTTACCGCCTAAAGGGGCAGATCGCGCGGCGGCGCTTAAGCAGTTGACAGAGGCAACGCGTGCTGTCGTCGTTTTAGAAGCGCCGCATCGCATTGAAGCGCTCCTCAAAGAGCTGGCCACCTTGGGCGAGCGACGCGTCACGGTGGGGCGTGAACTGACCAAACAATTTGAATCGATCGTCACAATGGCCGCATCAGAATTGCCTATATGGTTAGCGGCCAAAGCAGACAATGCTCGCGGTGAGTTTTCCTTGGTGATTCACCCGCAGACCTTAATGGATAAGACCTCTGGCAGTGCTGCCGACGAGATGATTAGCACCACAGCAACGACGCTACTCAAACGACTCTTGCAAGAGCTGCCGCTCAAAACGGCAGTTCAAGTCGCCACAGATATCAGCGGGCTAGCCAAGAATTTTTTGTATGAGTTGGCGCTTCAGTTGAAGTCCCATTAGCTCTTACTGCAGCAGCATCTTGTTGTGGCGCAAGGTAATGACTGGCCAAGCTGTGCTGAACAAGAAAAAAGCTAAGCGTCAGCGTCAATATTGAAATGGCAGCGATGATGCCAATTTTGAGTTCGAGATTCATAGAAGTCCCCTAGAAAGTATTGCAATACTTTTAATTCTCTAGAGTTCTCAGTGCCCGTCCTTAAAAAAAACTGAAACAATCTGAAAGATCAAGCTAGCCTAAACCCAGCATCAACTTCAAATTTTGTACAGCCGCGCCACTCGCGCCTTTGCCGAGGTTATCGAGTTTCGCAACCAAAACGGCTTGCCCCAGCGCATCGTTGCCGTACACGCTGAGCTCCATGTTGTTGGTGCCATTTAGCGCTGTGGGCTCCATCCGCCCCGTCGCAAGCGGCGATACCACGCGCACGAACTCGCTACCCGCGTAGTGGGCACGTAGCGCGTCCTCTAGTTGCTGCGCGTTTTTGACGCCAGGCATCAAATCAAAATGCACACTGATTTGATCGAGCATCCCTGTGTGGAAGTTACCCACCGCTGGCACAAAAATCGGGCGGCGCGTGAGGCCTGCGTATTTTTGCAGCTCGGGAACGTGCTTGTGCGCGAGGTTCAATCCGTAGATTTCTAGCGGCGGCGCGTTTTTAGTCACCTCGTAGGCTTCAATCATTTGCCGCCCACCACCCGAATAACCCGAAAAACCCTGCATCGCCACTGGATAGTCTCGCGGCAACAAGCCCGCATCCACTAAGGGACGCAGGAGCGCAATGCCGCCTGTGGGGTAGCAGCCAGGGTTGGCGACGTAGTTCGCGTTTCTAATGGCATCCGCTTGACTGGTGCAAAGTTCGGCAAAGCCGTAAGCCCAACCGTCTGCCGTGCGGTGCGCCGTGGACGAGTCAATGACCTTTGGTTTTTTGCCTGGCAGCGACTCAATCATGGCAACGGATTCTTTTGCGGCATCATCGTGCAGGCATAGCACCACCAAATCAGCCTCGGCCATTAAATCTCGCTTGGCCGACACGTCTTTGCGCAGCTCAGGCGCAATACTGAGCAACGCCACGCTAGGCATGGCCTGCAAGCGCTCGCGGATTTGCAAACCCGTGGTTCCCGCTTCGCCATCAATAAAGATTTTTTTAGCCGCTTGCGTCATACGTATTTCCCGTCAGTTTTGGTGCAGTGCAACATGATACATTACGCGTTTTCCCGTTGCGGGTGTCGCCAAGGCGGCAGCTGCATTATTTTTAACATTCCTCAAAGACTTGCATGAAGATTCACGAGTATCAAGCCAAAGATTTATTGCGCCAATTTGGCGTTCCCGTACCCAAGGGCATCCCTGCATTTACGGTGCAAGAAGCGGTAGAAGCCGCACAAAAGCTGGGCGGCCCAGTATGGGTTGTCAAAGCGCAAATCCACGCAGGTGGACGCGGCAAGGGTGGTGGCGTGAAGCTGGCTCGCTCGATTGACGAGGTCAAAAAGATTGCTGGCGAAATCTTGGGCATGCAACTCATCACGCATCAAACCTCCGCAGAAGGTCAAAAAGTTCGCCGCTTACTCATCGAAGAAGGCGCGGACATCAAAAAAGAATATTACGTGTCACTGGTCACGGACCGTGCCTCACAAAAAGTTGCGTTCATCGTCTCGAGCGAGGGCGGCATGGACATTGAAGAAGTGGCGCATTCCACTCCTGAAAAAATCTTAACCGAGCTGGTTGATCCAGCACTAGGACTCACCTCAGCACAAGGCCAAAAATTGGCCGACGCGATTGGCGTACCTGCGGGTTCTACCGCCCAGTGCATTGATATCCTGACCAAGCTCTACAAGTGCTACATGGACACCGACGCATCGCTGGTTGAAATCAACCCGATGATTTTGGAAGGTAATGGCGGCGTGAAATGTATCGATGCGAAATTCAACTTTGACCCGAACGCACTGTTCCGTCACCCAGAAATCGTGGCTTACCGCGATTTGGACGAAGAAGACGCAGCTGAAGTGGAAGCCTCTAAATTTGACCTCGCCTACATCAGCTTGGATGGCAACATTGGCTGCTTGGTCAACGGCGCAGGCCTTGCGATGGCAACGATGGACACCATCAAACTGTACGGCGCAGAGCCCGCCAACTTCTTGGACGTAGGCGGCGGCGCCACACCAGAAAAAGTGACCGAAGCTTTCAAAATCATGCTGAAGAATCCTAAAGTGAAGGCCATCATGGTCAACATTTTTGGCGGCATCATGAAGTGCGACACCATCGCTACGGGCGTGATTACAGCTTGCAAAGCCACCAACCTTTCCGTGCCGCTGGTTGTGCGCATGAAAGGCACGAACGAAGAGTTGGGCAAAAAAATGCTGGCCGAATCGGGTTTGCCGATCATTAGCGCCGATTCGATGGCTGAAGCCGCCGAAAAAGTTGTTGCCGCACTGAAAGGTTAATTTAAATGTCTATCTACATCAATAAAAATACACGCGTTATCACCCAAGGCATTACCGGTAAAACGGGTCAGTTTCATACTGAAAAATGCCAAGAGTACGCCAACGGTAAAGAATGTTTCGTTGCAGGCGTGAACCCGAAAAAAGCGGGAGAGTCGATTTTTAACATCCCAATTTACGCATCGGTTAAAGAAGCGGCTTCTGAGACTGGCGCAACGGTTTCCGTGATCTACGTGCCACCAGCAGGCGCAGCAGCAGCCATTTGGGAAGCCGTTGAGGCTGACCTCGATTTGGCCATTTGTATTACCGAAGGCATCCCTGTCCGTGACATGCTCGAGGTGCGCAACCGTATGCGCGCCAAAGAAGCGGCCGGCGGCAAAAAGACACTCTTGCTTGGACCTAACTGCCCAGGTTTGATTACGCCTGATGAGATCAAAATCGGCATCATGCCAGGTCACATTCACCGCAAAGGCCGTATCGGCGTGGTCTCGCGCTCAGGCACATTGACATACGAAGCCGTTGCACAGCTCACTGAAATTGGCCTTGGCCAATCTTCAGCTGTCGGCATTGGCGGCGACCCAATCAATGGCCTCAAGCACATCGACGTGATGCGCGCCTTCAACGACGATCCTGATACCGATGCGGTCATCATGATTGGCGAAATTGGCGGTCCAGACGAAGCCGAAGCCGCGATGTGGTGCAAAGCGAACATGAAAAAGCCTATCGTCGGCTTTATCGCTGGCGTCACGGCTCCTGCGGGCAAGCGTATGGGACACGCTGGCGCTTTGATTAGTGGCGGCGCGGACACAGCGGATGCCAAATTGGAGATCATGGAAGCCTGCGGCTTTACCGTGACGCGTAACCCATCCGAGATGGCAAAGCTACTAAAAGCCCTGCTCTAACGAAGTCTGGGGGAAACTACTACCCAAATCGGCGTCATTTTTCGGTAAGATTGCTCTTACCCAGAACCCCTCTGGCCACAAGCTTGAGGGGTTTTTATTTTTAAGATTTTGAGGAACGAGATATGGAATTGCTATCAACCCCCGCCTTTTGGCTGGCACTGGGATCCATCATTTGGATCAATATTATTTTGTCCGGCGACAACGCCGTGGTGATTGCTTTGGCAGCACGCTCGCTGCCACCTGCACAGCAAAAACAAGCGGTGATGTGGGGCGCTGGCGCTGCAGTGATTTTGCGCATCGGCCTGACTTTTATTGCCGCCAAGCTTTTAGAGTTTCCTTGGTTGCAAATCATTGGCGGCTTGCTGCTGCTTTGGATTGGCGTCCAGCTCATGGCCGAAGAAGATGAAGAAGGTCATGGCGAAGATAAGAATTCTCTTAGCTTTGGCGCGGCCGTCCGCACCATTTTGATTGCCGATTTGGTGATGAGCTTAGATAACGTGATTGGTGTTGCGCTGGCGGCAAAAATTGATGGTGTTATCAACTATCCACTGCTGGTTATTGGCCTTGTCATTAGCATACCGCTTGTTGTGTTTGGCTCTACATTCATGATTAAGCTTATGGAAAAATTCCCCGTCATCATCACACTTGGCGCCGCTTTAATTGGCTGGGTTGCAGGTGATGCACTCACGCACGACCCTGTCTTTAAAGACGCGTTCGGAAGCGCTCCCGCTTTGGTTTATGGCATCAAAATCGCTTGCGCTATTTTTGTAATCGCTGTGGGCACTTGGCTCTCAAAGCGCTCTCAAGCAGCCAAATAACTCAACCGCCCCACTCATCATGCAGGGCGGCATCAGGCAGCGACTCTTTGCAGCGCTGCCTGTTTTTTCGCATCATCTGGCAATTATTGCCATCGCCATCGTCTTTGTTTTGCATGGTCTGCACTTTTGGCGTATTCCCTATTTAGATCGCCTTGACGCTTGGATTTATGACGCAAGGCTGCTATCTGGCGCCAAGCAAACCGCGCACCCTGATATCGTTATCGTGGATATTGACGAATCCAGTCTCACAGCCTTTGGACGCTGGCCTTGGGCGAGAGACACCACGGCAGCGCTAGTCAAGCGACTAACGGTGCATCAACAAGCGGCTGCCGTTGGTTTTGATATGGTGTTTGCAGAAGCAGAGAGTCCTGTAACTGACTTAGCACTCGCCACGGCCATTCAAGGCCAACCTGTGGTGCTAGGCTATTACCTCACCAGCGACCGATCAAGCCATACTAGCGGACAATTACCCTCACCCGTCTTAACAAAATCAAACCGCGATTTTCAAATTACGAGCTGGTCAGGTTACGGCGCAAATCTAGCCCAGCTCACAGAGTCAGCGCCTCAATCCGGCTTTTTTAATGCCATTAGCGATCCCGATGGCGTCATCAGGTCCGCGCCTTTGCTGGCCGAATATCAAGGTCAGTACTACGAGTCACTCTCCCTCGCCTTGTACCGTCGCTACCTCACCAGTACAAGCACTAAAGCCGAGCTGCCCAGCATCTCCCCACACTTTGCCTCCGACGATCCACAGTATCGGCACTTAGATGCCGTCCGCCTCACTACGGGACAGCGCACGCAAGATATTCCTGTTGACGATACCGTGACTAAACTTATTCCTTACCGAGGTGCAGGCGGCTATGGCGATGGCAGTGGCCGCTCGTTTCGCTATATTTCAGCAGCAGATGTTTTGCTTGGCAAACTGCCTGCTGGCTCGCTTGCGGGTAAGGTTGCCCTGATTGGCAGCTCTACACCTACGCTAGAAGACTTGCGAGTCACGCCTTGGGGAGGAGCATTTCCTGGCGTTGAAGTGCAAGCCAACGCCCTGGCTGGCTTGATGGATGGGCGAGGACCTGGGCGCCCCGACTACGCACTCGGGTTTGATCTCTTCCAGCTGAGCGTTCTGGCACTCATTTTGCTGATATTCCTTCCTAGACTCTCAGCGCTATGGTCCGTTGCACTTGCCGTTTTTCTATCCAGCCTAGTTTGGTTCACGCACCGCTACTTATTTACGAGCCATGATTTAGCTTTGCCCTCTGCCGCCAGCTTTGCACTGATTGCCTGCGCATTTGTTGTACGCGTCAGTGAAGGCTTTTTTATAGAGGGGCAGCGCAGACGTAAGCTCACGCGGCTTTTCGGCAGCTACGTTGCACCCAAATGGGTTAGCCGTATGGTGAGGTCAGGCGATGACTACTCCATGCAAGCCAACAACCAAGTACTCACCGTGATGTTTTGCGATATGCGTGGCTTCACACGACTAGCGGGCACCCTACCACCGATCGCATTGCAAGCACTGCTCAACGACATCTTTAATCGCCTCTCCCACGTCATCCAGGCGCATGGCGGCACGATAGACAAATACATGGGCGACTGCGTCATGGCTTTTTGGGGTGCCCCCGAGGTGCAACACGACCACGCCTTGCGCGCCGTGCGCTGTGCCGTGGCGCTTCAAGCCGCCATTGCTAGCTACAACACCGAGCGCGCAAACTCTGCACTGACGAGCGACACGCTCGTCGAAATGGGCATTGGCCTCAATACGGGCCTCATGTGCGTGGGCGATATGGGATCCAGCATTCGGCGCAGCTACACCGTGGTCGGCGAAGCCGTTAATTTAGCCTCGCGACTAGAGGGGCTCTGCAAAACTTACAATCAAGCTTTTATCGTTAGCGCGGCAACCAAAGCTGCGGCCACTGAGCAAGGCTTTAGTGGTCTTTGGCTAGAGCTTGGCCTAGCCAAGGTCGCTGGCAGCGATGTTCCTATTCCTATTTTTACGATGTCTCCATCACCCTCATCTGTATGAAAAAACCAACGCCTTATTCACCTAACTCAAAAATTCGCATCACCCTGTTGCAAATGCTTGGCACCATTGGCGCCTTCGGCTTGCTGGGCGCATGGCTTTTCCCCATCATCCTAGCGTGGGTGCGCAAGTAAATTGCCTGCGCTGCAGCGACAGCATCTAAGCATTGCGCTTGCTGCCATCGTTTGGCTTTGCCCGCTGTGGCTGGGGCCCACGGCCATCGTACCAGCGCTGCTTTGGGGTGCTGCAGGACTTGGCGCATTACTGATACTAGATGTAACGGCCACAGCCCAAGCACAGCCAGCGTCACTGCAAAAGCTGTTCTCGGCACTCTTGCTCAGTCTAGGGCTGATGATTGCTTGGTGTAGCCATAGTCTTCAAAACACACTAGCCGCCTCGCTAAGCCTTGCCAGTATTGGCCTTGCAGCCACTCTCACCGCAAAAATCGATCAGACAAGCCCTGCCAGAATCATGGCATGGGGATGGTTAGCAGCCGGGCTTTTCAATGCGGCATGTGGACTCATGCAATACTTTGGCTGGACGGATGAGCCGCTTGGCACAGCTTTTGGGTTTTTGCGTCAACGCAATAATTTTGCAACGCTTTGCAATATCGCATTAATTGCGTTGATTTATTTATGGCATCAAAAACAGCTTCGTACTGCGCTGGCCGCAAGTGCGGGGTTACTGGTGTCTGCTGGTTTGGCGGCAACGACGTCTCGCGCAGGTTTGCTAGGGCTAATCGCGATCTCGCTTGCAATGAGTCTGTCCAAAAATCTTCGCAAAGCGGCAGCCCTGCTGGTTCTCGCTTACGCCTTTTTTGCGTGGGCACTGCCGCAAATCAGCCATTCGCCCGAAACCATTGTGGCCCGCGTGAGCAGCACCGCCGACGGCGGGCAGTTTCAGGACAGTCGGCGCATCATGTGGGACAACACGCTGACCTTGATTCGTCAACAGCCCATACTGGGTGTGGGTTGGCGAGAGATAGACCACGCACTGCATCTCACCGATTTTGGCGCAACCGCGCGCTTTCCAGGGCAGGTCGATAACGCACACAACTTGCCGTTGCAATTTGCGGCTGAGCTTGGTGTGCCATTTACGGCAATATGGCTTTTCGCTTTGGCATGGCTGATTTTGCGCAATAAGCCTTGGCGTACCCGCGTGCCCGAGCAACTGCTGGGCTGGGGCATATTACTTGTCATTGGCATTCACAGTCTGCTGGAATATCCGCTGTGGTACGCCCCCTTTCAAATCGCAGCAGGACTGGCTTCTGGGCTTGTTTTTATTCAGAAAAAATCCGTCTTCCGTGCCTCTACAGCCCATATGACATATGGCTTAGCGGGCGCTGCTTTATTGATTTTTGTAGCCTACGCGGCATTTGATTACCACCGCGTACGGCAGCTTTTTATTCCTGATGCCGAGCGATCGCCACTCTACCGTTCAGACACGCGAGCGCAGGCCGAGCAAAGCTGGCTATTTGCGGCGCAAGTACGCTATGCGCGGCTGAGTACCATGACCAAATCAGCAGATAATGCACCCGCGGTTTATGCACTAGCCCAGGAAGTGCTGCATTTCAGCGCTGAACCTTGGGTCTTCAAAATCCTGATCGATGCAGGCGATCAGCTAGCGCCGCACGACGCCCAAATTGCCGCAGCCGTTGCCGTGTACAAACGTCAATTACCCGCCATCTTGGCAGCGGATACCGTTCTGACGGCTCCGCCTCCTGACTCAGCCGTAAAATAACACCATGGCAAACTATATTCTTACCCTCGCCTGCGCAGACCGTGCCGGTATCGTTCATGCCATCTCGGGCTTTTTGTTTGAGCAAGGCAGCAACATCGAAGAAGCGCAGCAGTTTTCAGATTTAAAAACAAATCGCTTCTTTATGCGCATCCGCTTTAGCTGCGACCGCGTGCCCAGCGAAGACTTAGACACGCTGCTCATGGCGTTTGCGTCGGAAAACAAAATGCAGCTCAGCCTGCATGCCGCCCATCAGCCCATGAAGACCGTGCTGATGGTTAGCAAAGAGGGGCACTGCCTCAACGATTTACTGTTCCGCTGGAAAAGTGGCCTGCTTAATTTGGACGTTCGCGCCATTGTCAGTAATCACCGCGAGTTCTATCAACTGGCCGCCAGCTACAACGTGCCCTTCCATCACATCCCCGTCACCAAAGATGGCAAGGCTGCAGCAGAAGCCAAGGCATATGAAGTGATCCAATCGGAAGGTGCCGAACTGGTCATTTTGGCACGCTACATGCAAATTTTGTCAGATGATTTGTGCAAAAAATTGTCAGGCAAGGCCATCAACATTCATCACAGCTTTTTGCCCAGCTTCAAAGGCGCCAAGCCTTATAGCCAAGCGCATGAGCGGGGCGTCAAACTGATTGGCGCAACGGCGCATTACGTCACCGCCGAGCTGGACGAAGGCCCCATCATCGAGCAAGATGTGGCTCGGGTCGACCACAGCCGCACAGTAGAAGACCTCACCAGCATTGGCCGTGACACCGAAAGCCAAGTGCTCGCCAGAGCCATCAAATGGCACAGCGAACACCGTGTGCTGATGAATGGTTCGCGCACCATTGTTTTTAAATAAGCACAATGCTCGGCTGAAATTTTCAAAATGGATATTTTTAAAAATAAAAAAAAACAGCTGCTTCGTGCTTTTTGGCGCTGGTCTTTTTTTATTACCACCAGTGGTTACTTGCTGGGCATCGCGGGCATCTATTGGTATACCACCAAGACCACTCAGAGTTTGGTACTGAGCACGACGCAAGAGGCGATTGCAAATGAAGCGGGCGTAATTGCTAAGTTCCGAAATTTTTATTCTGCTGAAGTCGTCTCCCGCGCTCAAACGCATGGCATGAGTATCTCCCACGATTACAAAACAACCCCGCATACGCTACCACTCCCCGCGACATTAATGATTGATTTTGGCCAGTATTTAGGTCAATTTGAAATTAATACCACACTCTCTTTGTACAGTGGCTATCCTTTTCCTTGGCGCATCCAAGAGCGTGCGCTTGATAGTTTTCAAAAAGAAGCCCTTGCACATTTAGCAAAAGATCCTTCGACGCCGTATGTGCGCCAAGACATTCGCAACGGACAAATGATTTTGCGTTATGCGCAGTCCGATCGTATGCAGACATCATGTGTCAACTGTCACAACAATCATCCTGCGTCCCCTAAAAAGGACTGGCAAGTTGGCGATGTCCGCGGTGTTTTAGAACTGTCGGCGCCTCTGACTAGCTTAAATGCGACTGCCACTAAATTAGTCAACCATCTCTTTTATTTATTTGCCGGATCGTCACTGCTTGGATTGCTGTTTGTCTGGCTGGGATTCAATCGCTTACGAAAACTCGCGGGGCGTGATCGCTTGCAAGCCAAACGGCTTCAGAGCAGCAATAACGACCTTGAGTCTGAAATGCAAAAACGCGAGCTCTCAGAGCAGGCGTTAAGGCTCAGCCAAGCCGAATTAATTGAATCCCGCGACAAAGCCGAATCTGCCAATCGTCTGAAGGATCAATTTCTAGCCAACATGAGTCATGAAATCCGCACACCGACGAATGGCATTATGGGGATGACAACGTTAGCGCTGCAAACAGAACTCACTCCGACGCAACAAGAGTATTTAAAATTAGCGCACAGTTCAGCAGAGCATTTGGTGAGCATCGTTGCGGATGTTTTAGACTTTTCTAAAATTGATGCCGGGCATTTGACACTACGCTCTGAGCGCATGAGCCCCATGCACATCATAAAAAGCACGATCAGTAGCCTGTCTGCTCGCGCGGAGTCTGTCCATTTACCGATCCAAGTTTCAAGTTCTGATAATTTTCCAACTTACATCCTTGCCGACCCCGTTCGTTTTAGACAAATCACCACCAATCTAGTTGGCAATGCCATCAAATTTACGCACCACGGCCATATTCACATCCATTGCGATGTGCCTCAACCGCAAACCATTCAAATAACCATTACGGATACAGGCATTGGTTTTGATCCACAACAAGCGGAGTCTCTCTTTGCCCCCTTTGTGCAAGCCGATAGTTCCGTGACTCGCTCCTATGGTGGAACGGGACTTGGTTTAGCCATTACGCGTAGCCTTGTCGAGCTCATGGGGGGGCATATTCATGCCAGCAGCGTGCAGGGCGAAGGCTCTACTTTCACGTTCACCATTCATGCGCCCGAAGCGCCTCTTGAACCTGCACACGCACCAATTGCCGAAGTGCAGACAACCGCACCACTCAAATCGTTGCATATTTTGATTGCCGAAGATCACACTATCAACCAAAAATTAATCGCTGTTTTATTAGAAAAAATGGGGCACACGTTTGTGTTAACTTCAGATGGTGCACAAGCATTAGCGGCGCTCAAACAAGAAATTTTCGATATCGTGCTCATGGACGTCATGATGCCCGGTATTGATGGCCTCACCGCTTTGACGCAATGGCGGGAGGTTGAAAAAACTATCGGTACGCGCACACCCGTCATCATGGTCACGGCACATGTCATGAAAGGCGATGAAGACCGCTTCATCGCCTCTGGTGCCGATGGGTATGTCGCCAAGCCGATCTCTGTCGCTAGCTTGATTAAGGAAATGGCGCGCGTCCTATGATAAACACACCCACTTTACCCATACCCGGCATCCTCAAAGTACAGCTGCTTGCCGTGCTACCCCCCCATGCGCTCTTATGGCAATCCGAGGACACCGTGCCCTATGAATGCGATGGCCTAACCGCTTACCGCCAGCGCCCGATGGCCGTGGCGCTGCCTGAGACCGAAGAGCAAGTGCAAGGTGTATTGCGCGTTTGCCATGCGGCTGGCGTGCCCGTGGTGGCACGCGGTGCAGGCACAGGGCTCTCGGGCGGCGCGATGCCGCTTGCCAACGGCGTGACGCTATCGCTTGCCAAATTTAATAAACGCATCGCTATTGATATCGACTCTTGCACAGCCCTTGTTCAGTCTGGTGTGCGCAACCTCGCCATCTCGGAAGCCGCAACCAGCTTGGGTTTGTACTACGCCCCCGACCCCAGCAGCCAAATCGCCTGCACCATTGGCGGCAACGTCGCCGAGAACTCAGGCGGCGTGCATTGCCTCAAATATGGATTGACCTTGCACAACGTCTTAAAAGTGCGCGGCTTTACGGTCGAAGGCGACCCGATTGAAATTGGCTCAGATGCACTCGACACCGCTGGCTTCGATCTACTCCCCGTACTCGTCGGCTCGGAGGGTATGCTTGCCGTTACGATGGAAGTAACGGTCAAACTGATTCCAAAACCCAAACTCGCACGTTGCATCATGGCCAGCTTTGACGACATGCGCAAAGCGGGCGATGCGGTGGCGTCGGTCATTGCCGCAGGCATCATTCCCGCAGGCCTAGAGATGATGGATAAACCCATGACCGCTGCCGTGGAAGCCTTTGTTCATGCGGGTTACGACCTGACTGCCGAGGCGATCTTGCTATGCGAAAGCGACGGCACACCTGAAGAGGTCGCGGAAGAAATTGAGCGCATGACCGCAGTTTTGCAAGGTTGCGGCGCAACGGCCATTGCCGTATCGCGTGACGAAGCCGAGCGGCTCAAATTTTGGAGTGGCCGCAAAAACGCCTTCCCCGCATCGGGCCGCATTAGCCCCGACTACATGTGCATGGACTCCACCATTCCACGCAAGCGCTTGGCCGACATCTTGCTGGCGATTCAAGGCATGGAAAAGAAGTACGACCTCAAATGTGCCAACGTTTTCCATGCAGGAGACGGCAATTTGCATCCACTGATTTTGTTTGATGCGAACGATCCCGATCAACTCCACCGCTGCGAACTCTTTGGCGCGGACATCCTAGAGACCAGCGTCGCCATGGGCGGCACGGTCACGGGCGAGCACGGCGTGGGGGTCGAAAAACTCAACTCCATGTGCGTGCAGTTCACCGCCGCAGAAAACGAATTTATGTTTGCCGTCAAACGCGCGTTCGATCTGAAGGGCACACTCAACCCCGGCAAAGTCATCCCCACACTGCAACGCTGCGCCGAATACGGCAAGATGGTGATTAAAGGCGGTGCGATACCATTCCCCGAGTTAGAGCGTTTTTAAGCAGCAAACAATTGGGGTCGGGTACGGCTTCATGGCTTACCAGAAAGGAACCAAATGTCCACACCATTAGTTTTCATCACCGGCGCGTCCAGCGGCATCGGGCAAGCCATGGCCGAGCGCTTTTATGCAGCAGGTTATTCGCTGGCTTTAGTCGCAAGGCGCGGCGAAGTGATTGAGCAGTGGACCGAGTTAAAAGGCTTGCAAGCCAATCGATATAAGGTCTACAGCGCAGACGTATCCAACATTGACAGCATCATCGCCGCTGCCAATGCCTGCATCGCAGCGCAAGGCGTGCCCGATGTGGTGATTGCCAACGCAGGCATCAGCATCGGCATCGACACAGCAGAACGCGCCGACTTAGACGTGATGCGGGATGTGTACGCCACCAACAACATCGGCCTCGCGGCAACCTTCTCCGCATTCATTCGCCCAATGCAAGAGCGAGGCAGTGGCAAGCTAGTCGGTATCGCAAGCGTCGCAGGCATCCGGGGCCTGCCAGGGCACGGCGCGTATAGCTCCAGCAAAGCGGCAGTGATTAGTTATTGCGAAAGTCTGCGCGGCGAAATGAAAGAGTACGGCGTGCCAGTGCTCACCATCTTGCCCGGCTACATCGCCACGCCGCTCACCAGCAAAAACAAATACTCCATGCCCTTCCTCATGCAGCCAGAAGCCTTTGCTGATAAGGCTTACCAAGCAATTGAGGATAGCGTCAGCTACCGCGTGATTCCGTGGCAAATGGGCGCCGTAGCAAAGCTGCTACGCCTGCTACCGAATTGGCTATTTGATAAAGCGTTTAAGGGTAGGCCGAGGAAACATCGGGGCGTGGATTAAAAAGGAATATCGTCATCCATATCATCAAACCCGCTACCTGCGGGCTTTGCGGCGGGTTTGGCTGCTGCAGGAGCCGCTCCAGCCGCCGCTGCTGGGCGAGGTGCTGGCTTGCTGTAGCCGCCTGTCGATGCGCCGCCTTCTGGTGCGCCTGCGCCTTGGCGTGAGCCTAAAAGCTGCATTTCGTTCACGGTGATGTCTGTGGTTTGGCGCTCGATGCCGTCTTTGTCGGTGTACTTGCCGTAGCGCAGGCGACCTTCAACGTAAATCTGTGTGCCTTTTTTGACGTACTCACCGCAAATTTCTGCCAAGCGGTCAAAAAAGTTGAGTCTGTGCCACTGGGTCTCTTCGACCATTTCACCGGTGGCTTTATCTTTGCGGCGGGTGCTGGTGGCCAGCGTGACGGTTGCCACTGCTGCGCCTGATGGCAGGTAGCGAACTTCGGGATCGCGCCCGCAGTTGCCCATGAGAATGACTTTATTGACCGATGCCATGTGAGTGCTCCAAATATAAAAGTTAAGTGAGTTTGAAATGAAGATTATCACCTTTCAAAACCACCCCTTTGTCGCTTCGCGACATTTCCCCTACTTCGCAGGGGCAATCGAAACCTTCATGCCCCACGCCATCGCCAACCACGCCAACATGACAACGGCTGCCACGCCAAACACCGCTTGGTGCCCACCCCATTTAACGAGCGCCCCGCCTAAAAATCCACCCGCAAACAGCCCTAGTGACTGCAACGTGTTGTACACGCCCAGCGCCGTGCCGCGCAGCTCGGGCGGCGCAACTTTGGTGACTAAGCTTGGCTGCGTGGCTTCGAGCACATTGAAGCCGCAAAAGAAAACGAAGAGCACCGCGCCTAAAAAGTAAAGTTCTGCGTTCGATTGAAAGTAATGCCTATCAAGCGATGCGCCGTTGGTGTACATCAGCAAAGCAACTTGCACGACCAGCACAAGGCTAATCGCCGACAAAAATACGCCGCGCAAATAGCCTCTGCGCTCTAGCGGGAACACGCCCCCCATCAGCACAAAAGACGCGAGCACCGCTGGCAAGTAAACATGCCAATGCTCGGCTTTGGCAAGGCCTGCCGCCACCAACATAGACGGCAGCGACACCCACATGGAGAGCTGCACCGCATGCAGCGCAAACACGCCAAAATTAAGCCGCGCCAGCGCAGGCTGTTTGAGCACCGCAAGCAAAGGCGCTCTCGTAGAAGCCTTATGCAGCAAGGGCTCGGGAGGTGTCCACCACTGCACCACGCCCATCGCCAGCACGGTCAGCACGCCTGTGAGCGTGAACAAACCCGCGAGTCCAATGTGGCTCACCAAGATCGGCGCTACAACCAGTGAGAGCGCAAACATGAGGCCAATGCTCATGCCAATCAGCGCCATCGCCTTAGTACGCACTTCATCACGCGTGAGGTCAGCCAGAAGCGCCGTCACCGCTGCGGAGACCGCACCCGCGCCTTGGATGGCACGGCCAATCATCAGCCCCGTGAGGCTATCCGCCGCTGCCGCCACAAAGCTGCCAATGGCAAAAACCACAAGACCAAACAGAATCACGCGCTTACGCCCCAGCTTGTCAGAGGCCATGCCAAATGGAATTTGCAAGATGCCTTGCGTCAGGCCATAGATGCCCATGGTGAAACCGACCCAAGCAGGATCATTGCCGCCAGGGTATTTGGCAGCCTCTAGCGCAAAGACGGGGAGTACCAAAAAAAGTCCCAGCATCCGCAAGGCGTAAATGCTGGCGAGCGAGACGGTAGCGCGGCGCTCGGTGGAGGTCATAAAAGTCATAGGGTGATTGTAGGAGGCAGACCCCCCTGCCCTTCGGGCATCTCCCCTACTTCGCAGGGGCGATTCAGCTGCATTGATTGCCCCTATGCAATAGGGGAAATGTCTCGCAGCGACAAAGGGGTTGTATTCGGGAGGGCAGAGGGGTCTGCCTTCTACAATCTCATCCATGCACATACATATTCTCGGCATCTGCGGCACATTCATGGGTGGACTTGCCGCTCTCGCCCGCGCAGCAGGTCACAAAGTCACGGGTTGCGACACGGGTGTTTATCCGCCCATGAGCGACCAACTCCGCGCCCTGGGCATCGAACTGATTGAAGGCTACGACGCATCGCAACTTGATCTCAAGCCCGACGTGTGGGTGGTAGGCAACGTGGTGTCCCGCGCACGCCTGCCCGATGACTCTGCCAGATACCCCCTCATGGAGGCCATACTAGATAAGGGCTACAGCTATTCCAGTGGTCCGCAGTGGCTATCGGAACATGTGCTGCAAGGCAAGCATGTGCTGGCGGTTGCAGGCACACACGGCAAGACCACGACGAGCACGATGCTGGCTTGGATTTTGGAGTGTGCTGGTCTCAACCCTTCGTTCTTAATCGGCGGCGTACCTCTTAACTTTGGCGTATCGGCACGGCTGACGGACTCGCCCTACTTCGTGATTGAAGCCGACGAATACGACACCGCTTTTTTTGACAAGCGCAGCAAATTTGTTCACTACCGCCCACGTACCGCCGTGCTGAACAACTTAGAGTTTGACCACGCGGACATCTTCCCTGACCTTGCCGCGATTGAGCGCCAATTCCACCACTTAGTCCGCACCGTACCAAGCCAAGGGTGCGTGGTGGTGAATGCAGATGAACCCGCCCTGACCCGCGTTTTGGCGCAAGGCTGCTGGAGCGAAGTGGTGCGCTTTTCAAAAGCGGATGCACTCATCAACCAAATCGAATGGAGTCTCTCGGGTCAGCACAACCGCATGAATGCACTGGCAGCCATTGCCGCAGCGGCACATGTGGGGATCAATAAGGACGTGGCTTTGCGGGCGTTATCAACATTTGAAAATGTCAAACGTCGCATGGAAATCAAAGGCACTGTGCAAACGCCTAACGGCACGATCACCGTGATTGACGACTTCGCGCATCACCCCACCGCCATCGCGACCACCATTGATGGACTGCGCCGCCAACTGAACGCGTCAGGCAAACAAAACGATCGCATCCTCGCCGTGTTCGAGCCACGCTCCAACACCATGAAGCTGGGCGCCATGAAGGCGCAACTGCCAGAGTCGCTGAAAGATGCAGACTTGGCGTTTTGTCACAGCGGCGGCTTAGATTGGGATGCCGCGCAGGCCTTATCTAGCATGGGTTCCCGAGCATTTATCTCAAACAATATCGACGATTTAACCCGCGCCGTGACCACCGCTGCGAAAGCTGGTGATCACATCCTTTGCATGAGCAACGGCGGGTTTGGCGGCATCCATCAAAAGCTGCTGGATGCGCTTGCCTGACCATCAAGCCGACAACGCCCTTTTGACTTCTGCGGCGCACATCGCAACCGCCAAATTCGCCTCGTCCAACACCCGACCCATGGTAATAAAGCCGTGGATTTGGCGATCAAAACAAACATAACGGCACGGTGTGCCTGCTGCACTCAAAACATCCGCGTATTCCAGTCCTTCGTCGCGCAGGGGATCGAAGCCCGCAGTGATCACCAAGGCTGGTGGCAAGCCAGCAAAGCTTTCAGCTAAAAGCGGCGATGCACGCCAATCAAGATGCTGCGCTTTGTCGGCGAGGTAATGGTTTTGAAAATAATCCATGGTGTCAGACGTCAACAGATAGCCTTGACCATTGGTAACGTGTGAGGCATGGCCGCGGCGCTGATCAACACAAGGGTAAATCAGCAACTGAAACTGGATTGGCAAGTCAATGCCCAAGTAGCGATCCCGCGCCAGCAGGCTCACCACCGCCGCCAAATTGCCACCTGCACTGTCGCCGCCTATACCCATGTGCGCTGCGTCTAGCCCCAGAGCCGCTGCGTTGTCCTTCACCCAGCAGGTGGCGGCCCAGCAATCGTCCACGGCTGCTGGAAAGGGCTGCTCTGGCCCCATGCGGTAATCCACCGCCACCACCGCACAGCCTGAACCGTTGGCCAACTCGCGGCACAAGGTGTCGTGGGTGTCCAAATCGCCAATCACCCAGCCACCGCCGTGGTAATACACCAGCACAGGCAAAGCCTGCTCGGTAGATTTAACCAAGGGTTTGTAGAGGCGCAAAGGGATGGCGCCGTGCGGTCCATTCGCCTGCAAGTCCTGCACCAGCGCGACATCTGCCGTGGCGGGCTGGCTAAAAGCGCGCCTATCACGGTACATTTTTCTAGCCTCCACAGGGGCGAGCGTATGAGTTGCAGGCAGACCGCTTTTTGCGATCAAATCTAGCAAGGCGCGGGCTTGCGGGTGCAGCATGGTGACTCCTAATTATTTGTTTGTCGCCTAGCTTAACCTCTTCTCGCCACCACCGCATCCGACAAAATTTGTAGCGCAGCTACGCTGTCATCCCAGCCCAAGCACGCATCGGTGATGCTTTGTCCATATGCCAACTTGGACACACTATCTTTGCCTGGCGTGAACTTTTGAGCGCCTGCGACCAAGTGGCTCTCAATCATCAAACCGAACACCTGCTTGGAGCCACTGGCAACTTGCGCCGCGATGTCGCGCGTCACGTCTAACTGCTTTTCGTGCTGCTTAGAGCTGTTGGCGTGGCTGCAATCGACCATCAGGGTTTGCGGCAGTTTGGCTTTGGCTAAGTCGCTGCAAGCCTCGTCCACACTGGCTTTGTCGTAGTTGGGCGCTTTACCGCCGCGCAAAATCACATGGCAATCGGGGTTGCCATTGGTTTGCACAATCGCGACTTGACCATTTTTGTGAATCGACAAAAAGTGATGTCCGCCTGCCGCAGCTTGAATCGCATCGGTCGCAATTTTGATATTGCCATCGGTGCCATTTTTAAAACCAATCGGCGCGGAGATACCGCTAGCCAATTCGCGATGCACTTGCGACTCCGTCGTGCGCGCGCCAATCGCGCCCCAGCTAATGAGGTCGCCAATGTATTGCGGCGAAATCACGTCCAAAAATTCGCTGCCTGCGGGCATGCCGAGGCGATTGATTTCGATCAGCAATTGGCGTGCGATACGCAGGCCTTCGTCGATGCGGCAGGATTCATCTAAGTACGGGTCGTTAATGAGCCCCTTCCAGCCCACCGTGGTGCGTGGCTTCTCAAAGTACACACGCATCACAACCTCTAACGTGCCTTTGAACTGCTCGCGTACCGCCATCAACTGCTTGGCGTAATCGACGGCAGCAGCTGGATCGTGAATCGAGCACGGGCCCATGACGACCAGCAAGCGATCGTCCTTGCCTTGCATGATGTTGCGAATGTTTTGGCGCGTGTCAGCAATGAGGCCTTCAACGGGCGTACCGCCAATAGGGAAGAAGCGAATCAAATGTTCAGGAGGTGGTAACACGGTGATGTCCTTAATGCGGGTGTCGTCGGTTTGGCTGGTGCGGTCTGGCTGGGGACGATCCGTTAGATAAGCTGTCGTGGTCATGGTGAACTCCTGTAAAAAATGAACTTGAAAAAGAAATAAAAAAACCGCCTTGGTTAGGGGCGGTTCGTTTGGGGTTTGCTAGTTTGATTCGACTACGCAAAAACCTCTCGACCGCCGTGGCGTGAGAAGAAGAACGTAAAGTAAAAGTAGCTGGTGAATTGATTCATGAGAATTAAATAGCGAAGCCCGAATGTACACTAGTTTTTTGTACCAATTAGTACCTCCCGTTCCACCAGTAAATGCGCCAAGGCTTTGGCGTCCGTGATGCTGCCCCACGTGACTTCGCCTGGGCTTTGCCTGCCACGCAACACCAGCCTTGTGGCGATGATGCTGTAGCTCCTCGCATTCTCGGCAGGCTTGGGGATGCCGAGCGGCCTAATGATGACCGCAAAGGGGGCTTGTTGCAAAAGGCTTGTCGCAGCGATACCTTCGGAGACCGCATAGGGCACAGGCTGCACACACGGCACCGTCGGCAAAGCAAACTGAAAACGCTCAAACTGCGCATTAAAGTTTTGCGGCACCATCATTTTTTGTCCCGCCACCACGTGCGTCACTCGCGCATCGAAGCGCCCTAAATCACGATCAAAGGGCACAGCCAATGCGCCTAAAAGCGCCAGCCAAGCCACGGCGCTCGCGGCTGTTAGCATCACACGGAAACGAGCACTCAAAAGTCCGATGCCGCAGCTAAGCAGCAGCACGCCCACTGCTACAAAGTAGAGCGGCGAGTAACCCAGCCCGACTGGAAAAACGCTATCCAAACTGTGCGCTGCCCAGCCCAAGGCGGCGGTCGCAAACGCAATCAACCACAACGTGACCACCCACCAAACACGATGAATTCGGCCTGCATACATCGCGAGCAACACCGCGACAGCCGGCATGGCAGGAATAATGTACCTGCCTGAGCGCTGGCTTGGCAGCGTGAACACCAGCATCCAACACAGCAGCCAAAGCCAAAGCATTTTTTCGCTAGCAGATATCTGAGAAGCCTTATCACGCATGGCTTGCAAGGCAGCGATCAGTAAACCCATCACGAGCGGAAAGAGCAGTCCTGCGTTGACGAGCAACGAGAGCCAAAAGATGAGGATGCTGTCGGAGCGAGCGCCTTCAAATTTACTGGAAAAATTCTCGCCCACGATGAACTCGCGCCACACGGCGGCGGGATCTGGGTCTACGGCGAGCCACAACGCAAAGCCTGCAAGACCAATAACAACGGCAACGGCTGCAGGCAATAAGGCAGCGGGCAAGCTCAGGCCAAACGGGAAGGAGTCATCTTCTTTTTGAGTGATCCACAGTGACAGGAAAAGCCACAGCCCTACGGGGGCAGCCAATACAAAAGATTTTGACAGCAGGGCAGGAGTAATCAGCAAACCCAATACTGCTGCAAGCCTTATGGGGTAAGCCTTCCAGCTCGACTGCCTTGCAATAACGAGGGCGCAAGCGCCAAATAAAAATAAGCTCTCGATTGACGAGCTGAGCACAGGGCGACCGTAGCGATAGGTTACAAAGAAACCGAGATAAAGCGCAGCGGCTAGCCAATTAAATGCGGATCTGACCCTCATTAAATAGCCCGCTAGCCAGCCAACCAATCCTGCCGTGAGCAACGTCTCTAAAACATACGGCAATCGAAGTGTGAATAAGTCCCAGCTCCAGCGGCCTGCCGCCATCACCTGCCAAAACAAAAGCGGCGGTTTGGTGTTGCGCATCTCAGCGCCTGCGGGTGTCTGCAAATCAGAGACAAGTGGTAACCAGTGCCCGCTCTCATTCGTCAATCTTGCAATGTGCAGATAGACCATTTCATCGCCATTAGTGGGCGCATAAAAACTACCCAGATTGAGCAGATACGCGGCAGCTAGCAAAAGCGCCGCGCCAACTGCCCACAGCGCCTTCACTCGTCGTCCTCGACTGGCAAAGCGCGTCTAAAGGTCACGCGGTCGTTAATGACGAAATTGACCAGACTTGCAACAGCAATCGCAATCAAATTGGCAACGCCATAGTGCAGCGCAAAACCTGCGTCGCTCGCCAAATAACGTGTGAGCACATATTGCAGCGAACTGCCAATCAGCGTGGCAATGACGTATTTGGTGTATTGCGCGGCAACGCCCGCAGACTCGGTAGCGCGGCGCTCGCGCCATGTCCACAAACGATTCCAAAAGAAGTTGTAGGTGGTCGCAATCGCAATCGCCAGCGGCAACGCATACGGCAGCCGTGCATCTTTGCTGACGCTGGTAAACAGCCACTCCATGCCCGCGTAAAGCACCGCTTGATTGACAAAAATGCCAGAGCCGCCCACCACGCCAAAGCGAGCAAACCGCCACGCCAGACGCGCCCACGGCTGCATCCACGGGGGTAGCTGGGTAATGCGTTTGGCTATGGCACTCATGCCGTCCTCTCCGCATTGCCAAGCATCCGCTCAGCGTGGCCTAGCACTTGCGCAGGCGTGATTTCTTGCAAGCACACGTTGTCGCCATCGCACGAACTGGTGCGGTGGTTATAGGCGGTCAGGCACGGTGAGCAAGGCGTGCCTGCAAAAAGCGCGACGGATTCACCGCCAAGGCTGGAGGCAAGCGGTGCATACAAACTTGGCGTTTCTGGGCCAAAAAACATGATGGTGTGAATCGGGGTGAGCGCCGCAAAATGCCCAGGACCGCCGTCGTTGGTAATGAGTAGCTTGGCGTGAAAAAAGAGGACGAGTAGTTCACGGATATTTTTGGTGTAGCCCGTCAGGTCAAGCGCCGCCTCGTGCTGGAGCAGTCCAACCAAACTTTGCGCCAGCGGTTTATCCACGGCCAAGCCAATAAAGCCTACCGCGCAACCCTTGTCGAGCAAGGCTTTGGCCGTGGTGGCGAAATAATTTTCTGGCCATGCGCGAATCGGCAAAATACCGCCGCCAGGATAAAGCAGCACGAGTGGCTTATCACCTGCTTGCGGAAAATCGTGTTTAAGTTTGGCGATTGCCTGGGTCAGCTCGCCCTCCCGCAAAGCCAGTGGCTGCAAGACTTCGAGGCGGCGATCCTCGGCGAAAGTGATGTTTGACTGCTTGCTGCGTGGCAACGCATGGACAGGCCGCTCAAGCGCCCTAGCCAGCGTGATGAATTGATCTTTGATGGCCCGATACGGGTTGTAAGGCACCGCGCAGTTGATGAAACTGCCTCGGTACAAGCCTTCTTGTGTGTGCGGCGTAAAGCCCGCCAATCGACTGGCGCCACTCAGGTAGGCGATGCAGCTACTAATCCGCGCAAACAGTTCACAATCAATCACGGCATCCACACCCGCGCGGCGCAAATCGCAGATCACACGGTACAAACTGCTCACTAAATTGAAGAGCGACGAATCATCAATCGCATGCATATGCTCGGGCTTGGCAAAGCCGAGGAGTCGCACAATTTCTTGATTTTTACCTAGCTGTACGACGTGCAAATCAGCCTCTGGATAACGCTCCTTGAGCAAGGTGACCATCGGCTGTGCCAGCACCATGGAGCCCATTTCAGAAATCATCAAAATAGCAATCGCACGAGGTTTGAATAAGGTCTCGCGGGCTGTTTCACGTGGCCGAAAGCTATGAATAAGCGACAGCGCCGCGCACAGCATTTGCCCTGCGTAGCGATCGACCATTCGTTGCGTATTGATATTCATTTTTTGCTTTTAAATTTTTGCCACAGCCCTAAGGCCACGCTCACCACCAAGGTTGGCGAAAGCACCACATCAAAGCCGTTGTGGTTCGGATAAAACACCAGCCACGCACAGCAAAGAACGAGAGCAATCATACCGAGCCGCGCACTCTCAAGCCGAGAGGCCAAACAACTAGCTGCCACCACACCCAGTGCAAAGTAAAGCGGTTCGCGCCCCCATCCGTACAGGTTCAAGCGAAATCCCGTGAAGAGATCGGCCAACAGCGCCGCATAAATGACCAAGAGCAGCCTCATGGAGCCGCCTCTTTCTTTGCGCTTTGAGTCTCTATATTTAAAACGACGTGACGGATAAAGTGTTTTTGATAGGTGTAGCTGACATGCAATTGCGTCCCCACCACCAACGCACTGGGATAGGAGTATTCATTGAACTCGACGCCCGCCAAAGTTTCAGGTTCGTACTCCAGCGTGGCAAGGCGTTTGAAACCACGCAAGCCGTCCGCCGAGCCCTCGATCACCAGCCGATGCCGCCCTGAAGTTTGTGGGTTGTGGATGAGTAGCGTCTGTCCCGCCGCCTTGAGTGCGATGGCTGACGAGTCAGGATTAATCACAAAGTCTGCGCCCGCTTCGCCAATCGAGCCTTGACTGCTAGGTAGGTTGCGCCACGACTGACCGCCATCGGTAGTTTGGACAAAGCGCAACTTTTTTTCGCCAGAGTTATCACGCAAATAAGCCGTCGCATTCTCTTGGGACGCCACAGCCAGCGAGGGTTGCAGCGAGGCAAGATTGCCCGCCATAGGCACCACAGCACCTCGTGATTGCACCAAATCACCATTCGCATCTAACCGAATCGCCAATGGATATTTGATGCCCAGCTCAAAATAAGCGGGCAGTAAAACACCGCCATCTTGCAAAGGCACAGGCCTGCTTCGCACCAAAACGCTCAAATTAAAAAATGGCGAGAGTTGCAAAAAACCAATGGGCTTGAAAGCCACACCGTCTCCTCGCAAATGCAATATCCGCGAAGCCGCCCAGCCACCCAACCCCGTTGCGACCACGTACAGATGCGTGCGGCCTTGCGCGTCGATCCATGCCACAGGGTTGCCAAGGCGGCGAATCCAACTTCCCATACCCAGTTCGGCAAAGACAGTGTGCCGATTAACGGCAACCACGGGCGGCGTCCATTTGCCATTTAAAAATTCACTCGACACGATCTGCACATCAGGACCACTTTCGCGCGTCCCTGCAAACCAAAAAGCTCGGAGACTACCGTCTTTATCAGCTAGCAAAAACGAAGCGTGTGCAGCAGGCGCATCCACTGGCATCGGGATGTCGTAGCGCGCGACCTCTCGCAAAGCCATACTGGCTGTGGCTTGTACAGGTTCAGTGACAAATTTTGAAGGTCCGATGACAGGCCACGCCGTCTGCCGCCACACACCCAGTCCAACAGCCAATACGGCCAGCGCAGCAAAACCAATGCGCGGCAGCAGCTTCACTTTAAGCCGTCCCGCCTACCGTCATGCCCTCGATGCGCAGCGTCGGTTGACCTACGCCCACGGGCACGCTTTGGCCCTCTTTACCGCACACGCCCACGCCCGTGTCTAAGCGCAGGTCGTTGCCAATCATGGTGATTTTTTTCAGTGACTCGGGCCCCGAACCAATGATGGTGGCGCCCTTCACGGGATATTGAATTTTTCCGTTCTCCACCCAAAACGCCTCAGAGGCGGAGAACACGTATTTGCCAGATGTGATGTCCACCTGCCCGCCGCCAAAGTTGGTGGCATAGAGTCCGCGCTTCAGGCTCTTCACAATCTCGGCAGGGTCTTTGTCGCCGCCCAGCATATAGGTATTGGTCATGCGCGGCATGGGCACATGGGCGTAGCTCTCGCGGCGGCCATTGCCTGTGGGCGCAACACCCATCAAGCGCGCATTCAAGTTATCTTGGATATAGCCACGCAAAATGCCGTCTTCGATCAGCACATTCTTTTGCGTGCGATTACCTTCGTCGTCGATATTGAGTGAGCCACGGCGGTCTTTAATCGTGCCATCGTCCAGCACCGTCACGCCCTTGGCCGCTACGCGCTTGCCAATCATGCCTGCGAAGGCGCTAGAGCCCTTGCGGTTGAAATCGCCCTCCAGCCCATGTCCCACTGCCTCGTGCAACAAAACGCCAGGCCAGCCAGGCCCAAGCACCACGGTCATTTCGCCAGCCGGTGCGGGACGTGCTTGTAGGTTCATCAACGCGGCATTCACAGCGCTGGTCACGTACTCTTCAATGATCGCGTCATCAAAATAGCCAAGACCAAACCTGCCGCCGCCGCCGCCCGTGCCCGTTTCGCGGCGCACCTTACCCGCAATCGTTTGCTCGGCGATCACCGTGACCGAGAGGCGCACCAGCGGACGCACATCCGCCGAGCGTTGCCCATTAGAGCGAGCGATGTAAATAATTTCGTGCTCGGCGGCAATGCCCGCCATCACTTGCTTAATGCGCGGGTCTTTGCTGCGGGCGAGTTTTTCAACTTTTTCTAGTAGCGCCACCTTTTCAGCGCTACCTTGCGAAGCAATCGGGTCATCCATGCCATAAAGCTTGCGGGGCAATAGCTTGGCAGCGGCTCTTGTGGAGGTCTTGCTGGATATGGCTTGGCGGCCACTTTGTCCTTGCGCACCAATCGCACGCACCACGCTCGCCGCATCCATCAGAGAAGCTAGCGAAATATCGTCCGAATAAGCAAACGCCGTCTTCTCACCACTCACAGCGCGAACGCCCACACCTTGGTCGATGGAAAAGTTGCCCGTCTTAACGATGCCTTCTTCCAAGCTCCAGCCCTCAGAGCGCGTGGTTTGGAAGTACAAATCCGCATCATCCACCGCGTTTTGTTGGATATGCGAGAGAACCGAGGTAAGCGAGCCCTCGGTCAAACCGAATGGCGCAAGCAGCGCAGCACGCGCTAAAGAGAAATGTGGGGTCATGGCGCAATTGTAGGAGTGAGTTGGAAGGTGATTGGTCAAATAGAATTAGGGAATGCTCCGCGTCCAATCCGAACTCCTCACCGCCCTCCAATCTACCCTCGACCAGCTCCTCACCGAAGCTGGTCTTGAGGTCAACATCCAAGCCCAATTCGAGTCGCCCAAAGTGGCCTCACACGGCGATTTGGCGATCACGTCTGCGATGCAGCTGTCCAAAACGCTAAAGGTTAATCCACGCGCATTAGGCGAGACGATGAAGGCGGCTCTTGAGGCCATGCCTGCTTTTGCCAAGTGGGCGGAGCCGTTAGAGATTGCAGGACCGGGCTTTATCAACATTCGATTGAAACCTGCTGCCAAGCAAACCACGGTGACGGATATTTTGCAAAGCCAAGCTAGCTATGGTTTGCAGGCCAGTACTGGCGAGCGCTTGTTGGTGGAATTCGTCTCTGCCAACCCCACCGGACCACTGCACGTAGGGCACGGACGGCAAGCCGCACTGGGCGACGCAATTTGCAATTTATTTGCGACACAAGGCGTTTCGGTTTACCGCGAGTTTTATTACAACGACGCGGGTGTGCAGATCGAGACGCTGACCAAATCGACCCAGCTTCGCGCCAAGGGCTTTAAACCTGGCGACGATTGCTGGCCGATTGATCCTGCCGACCCTGCATCGAAAGCCTTTTATAACGGCGAGTACATCGCGGACATTGCACGGGACTACTTAGAAAAATTCGACTCTGATGGCGGCAGTGTGGATGACGCAGAGGCAATTCGTACCTTTGCTGTTGCCTATTTACGCCATGAACAAGATTTGGATTTAGCCGCGTTCAGCGTTAAGTTTGATAACTTTTATTTGGAGTCCAGCCTCTACACCTCGGGGCGCGTTGATGCGACCGTTGCCAAGCTGGTAGCGGCTGGCAAAACCTATGAACAAGACGGCGCGTTATGGCTCAAGTCCACTGAGTATGGCGATGACAAAGACCGTGTGATGCGTAAGTCAAATCCTGAGACCCCAGGCGCATCAATCTACACCTACTTCGTGCCCGACGTGGCGTATCACATCGCCAAGTGGGAGCGCGGCTTTACCCGAGTCATCAACATCCAAGGCACCGATCACCACGGCACGATTGCCCGCGTGCGTGCAGGGTTGCAAGCGGCGAATGTGGGCATCCCCGCTGGCTACCCCGACTATGTGCTGCACACCATGGTTCGCGTGATGAAGGACGGCGAGGAAGTGAAGATTTCTAAGCGGGCTGGCAGTTACGTCACGCTGCGCGATTTGATTGAGTGGACATCGGCAGACGCTGTGCGCTTCTTTTTGCTGTCACGCAAACCCGATACCGAGTACACCTTTGATGTGGACTTGGCGGTCAAAAAGAACAACGACAACCCCGTGTTTTATGTGCAGTACGCGCATGCGCGCATCTGCTCGATCTTGCGGACGTTTGCGGAGGGTGGCGGCAGCGTGATAGCTCTTGATACGGTGGACCTCTTACCACTTGACAGCCCTATTGCGCAGGCGTTGATGCTCCAGCTCTCCAAATACCCCGCCATGCTGACCGAGGCAGCCAAAGGCTTTGCGCCGCACGACGTGACGTTCTACCTGCGTGACCTCGCCAGCAGCTACCATAGCTATTACGATGCCGAGCGCATCTTGGTAGATGATGTGCCAACCAAATTAGCGCGTTTGGCGTTAATAGCAGCAACGGCTCAAGTTCTTAAAAATGGACTGGCGATTTTGGGCGTTTCTGCCCCAGAAAAAATGTAAGGACTTGACTGATGACGACTATCTATCCACAACAACACAAGCAACGCGGTGGCACCGTGCTGGGCATCATTTTTGGCGTACTCATCGGCCTTGGGGTGGCACTAGGCGTAGCGATTTATGTCATGAAAGTGCCCACCCCTTTTAACAACAAGAGCACCAGCCGAACATCGGCACAAGATGCGGCTGAGACCAACAAAAATAAAGACTGGGATCCAAACGCCGCCTTGGGCAACAAGCCCGCCGTCAAGCCTGCCGACCCCACCGCGCCGCAAGCTGTGCCTGCCACGCCAATTGCACCGTCGCCTGCGGCAGCACCGCCCCCCGGGCCTAGCCCAGTTCCCAGCCCCGTAGCCGCCGAGAGCATTGACTACTACGTGCAAGTCGGCGCTTATCGCAGCGAAGACGAAGCGAAAGCCATGCGCGCGAAATTAGCGCTGGCGGGCTTTGAAGGAAAAACAATCGAACGTGAGCAAGCGGGACACACGGTGTACCGAGTCCGCGTCGGGCCTTATGCCAATACCGCCAGTGGTGACAAAGCAAAAGCCAGTTTATCGGCCGCTGGTTTTGACACCATTGTTGTCCGCAGTCAAAAATAATCCGCCCCACATTTTTTGGAGTTTTAGAAATGAATGATCAGACCACCTTCAGTGACATCTCTCGCCGCCAATTAGGCGCGTTATCCGTCGGTGCCGCCGCACTGCTTGCGGGCTTACAGGCCACGCCCAGCTTGGCTCAGAAGAAACCGCCCGAAGAGGGTACGGACTACATCAAGCTTGACAAGCCGGCGATGACCGAAGGCATGCCAGGCAAGATTGAAGTCGTCGAATTCTTTTGGTACCACTGCCCACACTGCAACCACTTTGAGCCGACGCTGCAAACTTGGATTAAAAAGCTTCCAAAGGATGTGAACTTCCGCCGCGTCCATGTGGCATTTAGACCTGACTTTGTGCTCGATCAGCAATTGTTCTATACGCTAGAAGCTATGGGGCAAGTGGAAAAAATGCACAGCAAGGTATTTGCCGCTATTCATGCTGAGAAATTAGATTTGTCCAGCCGCGATACCATCATCAATTGGGTGACCAAACAAGGCCTCGACAAAGTCAAATTCACGCAAATCTATGACAGCTTCGCCATTGGCTCCAAAGCCACACGTGCGACGCAATTGCAAAACGCCTACAACGTCACGGGAGTGCCAGCACTGGGTGTTGCCGGGCAGTTCTATACCGACGGCTCGCTTGCGCAAAGCATGGATCGTGCACTACAAATTGTGGATTACCTAGTTGCCACGCAACGCAAAAAGTGAAAATTATTTTTGCAGGCACGCCTGAGTTTGCGGCCGTTGCCCTGCAGGCCTTGCTGGATAAGGGCTGCAAAGTACCACTCGTGCTCACGCAGCCCGACCGCCCTGCGGGACGCGGTCTCAAACTGCAACCCTCCGCCGTTAAGCAATTGGCACTCCAGCACGGCATTCCTGTGGCACAACCGCTTAGCCTGCGATTGGATGGCAAATATCCAGAAGACGCAGCAGTGGCAAAAAAACTCATTGAAGACGCTCAAGCCGACTTCATGGTCGTTGCGGCTTACGGGCTCATCCTGCCAGAGTGGACGCTCGAGACCCCCATGCACGGCTGCCTCAATATCCACGCTTCGCTACTCCCGCGCTGGCGCGGCGCAGCGCCGATTCACCGCGCGATTGAAGCGGGCGACACAGAGACAGGCATCACCATCATGCAAATGGATGCAGGGCTGGACACAGGCGCGATGCTGTTGAGCCGCGCCATGGGCATTGCCAACGACGACACCACACAAACGTTGCACGAAAAGCTAGCGGAACTAGGCGGTCAGATGATTGAGTTCGTACTGCGAAGCTATGCAACCCTGACGCCAACACCACAGCCGGTTGAGGGGGTGACATACGCTGCCAAAATTTCAAAAGCGGAAAGTGCGATTGATTGGTCGCAGGATGCAGTCGTGATTGAACGAAAAATTCGCGCTTTAAATCCTGCACCAGGTTGCACCACTGAACTCAATGGCGAAACGGTTAAGGTGTGGCGTGCAGAAGTGGCGGGAAGCAAACTCCATATTCTTGAGTTGCAACGACCTGGCGGCAAGCGGATGGCAATGGCCGACTACCTGCGCGGTTTAAAGACTTAAAAATTCTTCTTGAGGTCGAGTCCTGCATACAGCTGCCCCACCTGCGCTTCATAGCCATTAAACATCTCGGTCTTATGGCGCTTAGCAAAGAGGCCACCGCCGTCGCCAATACGCCGCTCAGTGCTTTGACTCCAACGCGGATGATCGACTTGCGGATTGACGTTGGAATAAAACCCGTATTCTTGCTTAGCCGCTTTGTTCCACGCCGTGCCGGGCATTTTGTCGGTAAAGCGAATTTTGACAATGCTCTTGGCGCTTTTAAAGCCGTACTTCCATGGAGTGACGATGCGCACGGGTGCGCCACTTTGGTTGGGCAGCACTTCGCCGTACATACCAAAGGTGAGCAAGGTGAGCGGATGCATGGCTTCGTCTAAACGCAAGCCTTCCACATACGGCCAATCGAGCACCGATGAGCTAATGCCCGGCATTTGCGTTTTGTCTGCCAGAGACACGAATTCCACAAACTTCGCACCCGGCAGCGGCTCGACTTTTTTAATCAACTCTGACAGCGAATAACCTACCCACGGGATCACCATCGACCAGCCCTCGACACAGCGCAGACGGTAGATGCGCTCTTCCATCGCGCTCAGCTTCATCACGTCTTCCAAGCCATATTTGGCGGGTTTTTTGACCATGCCCTCGACCTCGATCGTCCAAGGTGTCGTCTTCAACGTGTGCGCGGTTTTGGCGGGGTCGGATTTATCGGTGCCAAACTCGTAGTAATTGTTGTACGTGCTGGCATCTTTGTAGTCGGTTATTTTTTCCATCGTCATTGCGCCAGCAGCCTTGGAGGGCACGCTAGCTATGGCTTTGAGCTTGCCTGGCGCTACGGTAGCTGCAAATGCCTCGCGGCTGGCGAAGCTTGCCAATGATGTGCCGGCTGCGCCGCTAGCAAAGAGCTTGAGTAACTGGCGGCGGCGGACGTAATCGGCCTCTGAGGTGATCTCGGATGAGAACGGATGAATGAATCCAGAAGCGCGGGGTTGAATCAACATGGCAAGTTCCTTAAAAGTTGAAGATCAGTCGCGCCAGCGCCTGATTTCTTACACGACCAGTATGCCTTTTATAAAACCGCTAGCGCATCCAAAATGATGGTTTTGGTCAGCACCTCGGGCAGCAATTGCGGCGAGGTGGCTCCTGGCAAATAAAACGCGTAGACGGGCAAGCCAGAGCGCCCCAATCGAGCCAGTTCGGCGGCAATGGCGACGTTAGGTGCCGTCCAGTCGGCACGTAGCAAGAGCACATTTTTGGCTTTAAATGCGGCCTGAATCTCAGCGCTATTCAATGTGGTTGATTTATTAATTTGACACGTGATGCACCACGCAGCGGTGAAATCTACCAAGACAGGGCGACCCGCGGTTTGGGCATCCGATTGCTTTTGCGCGCTCCAGTCTTGCCACGCTTGTCCGTTTAACGGGGCTGCCTGCGCCGCTGGACTTGTTATCGCGTTTGTCATATCAGCCGCGCTATGCCACAGCAAAAATGAAGCGAACAGACTCACGCCAAAAACGCATGTAACCACCGTGCGCAAACCACCGCGCTTTAAGTGCAGCGACCATATCAGCGCCATGCCGACTAAAAACGACAGCATCACCGCAAACAAGCTGTGGATGCTGGTTTGCTGAGCATAGACCCACAAAAGCCAAACAACCGTGGCAAACACAGGCCAAGCCAGCAAATGGCGCATCACTTGCATCCAAGCACCCGGCTTTGGCAGCACGTTGAGTAGCCACGCACCAATACTTGGGAATAGCGCCATCAAGATAAATGGCAACGCCATGCCAACACCAAGCGTCGCAAAAATAAGCAGCGCTTGTAAGGTTGGCAGCGTAATCGCTAAGCCTAGCGACGCGCCCATAAACGGGGCGGTACAAGGCGTGGCAATCAAGACCGCCAATGCCCCGCTCGCCAGTGCTTCGATGCTGGGGTTTTTAGATTGAAAGTTAGTCAGGCCTGCTGGCAATAAGAACTGGACATCGAAAGCGTCAAATAAATTAAGTCCAATAAGTAAAAACAGCGTCGCGAGCGCCACCACCATGCCTGGGGACTGCAATTGGAAACCCCAGCCAAAACTTTGACCCGCCCCGCGAAGCGCGAGCAGCATAGCGCCCAAGAGCACAAAAGAGCTGATCACGCCCACAGCAAACAAGCCACTGGACGAGCGAAACGCGAGCGTATCGTCTGATTGCACGATGGCCGAGCCCGCTGCGTCCAGCTTCACCACTGCAACACTGGATTTGGTATCCAGCGTATGTTTAGGAGTCAAACTAAGCAACTTAATCGCCAGCACGGGTAAGACGCAAGGCATTAAATTTAAAACTAAACCACCCAACAGTGCACCCAAAATAGCCAGCCAATACGCGGTGCTTAACCAGCTAGTCACAGCCAAGGTCGAATCCACCTCAAGCGCGACTATTTTATTTTTCGCTAATGCCGCTTCTAGTGCAGGGCTTACGGGTACTGGGCTGACGATAGGTGCCGGTGGCCAAGCCCCATCCAGATTGGCCTCTACGCGCACAGCAGGATTATTTTGTCCGCCCGCAATTTTGACTAGCCACGCCAGCCTAGGTGGACCAGCGGCACGCTGCGCACTTAAGGGCATAGCTGCCGTCCATTGCCCATTAGCCCATGACTGGTCTAACTTGGCGGCTGTCTCAATGATGTCAGCGTTTTCTGGAAATGCGTCCAATTGTTTGCCTTGCCACTGGGTGGGCAAGCCAGAGACCGAGAGTCTCAATAACGAACCTTGCGACACAAAAGTGGCTTTGCCAACGTGAGCTTTGGGTAAGTTGCTTTGCGTACTGTCAAACAGTGGGCGACTCAAAGCCGTCGAGCCACGCACGGGCAGCTTGAGTGTGAACTCACCCTCTTCGGGGACGCACTCGGTTTTGCAAACCAGCCACCGCGCCTTCAAACTCACCGTTATGTCAGCGCCCACGGCTTGAAAGCCGCCGGATACCACTACGGGCACAGGTAGTAGCACAGCGCCTTCGTAGCCATAGTTTGCTAATTGCGCGATCGGGATTTTTTTAGGCGTAGGCCACTGGATATTGCCCGCCGTGACGCCCGCAGGCAGTGTCCACGTCAGCTGCGTTGGCAAGCCCGAATCGCCAGGATTTTTCCAGTACGAGTGCCAGCCCGCTTGATGCTGCAATTGCAAGCCCAACCAGAGCGGCTTCCCCACCTGCACGCCATCAGGTGCATAAGCCATGAGTTCCGCCCGAACGCGCGGCGTGGTAACGACAGCGCTGGTCGACTTGTCAGCCCCAGTGAACAAACTGGAGGCTGGAGGCGTTTGCGCCTGTGCAAAGCTGCACACTAAAAAGAAACTAACTAGCCACCGATAAAAAATGTAAATCGTCATGAGTGATTAGTATAGGTTGCGTACATTGGCTTACACGCCACGCGCCCGATCCAGATGAAACTGTTGGACATAGGCGCCCAAACGCCCCGCATCCAGTGCACCCCGCACCTCGCGCATCAGGTTCAAAAAGTAATGCAAATTGTGAATGCTTGCCAGCATCGGCCCGAGCATCTCGCCGCAGCGGTCTAAGTGGTGCATGTAGGCGCGTGAGAAGCCCCCATCTCCGTTTGAACCAAAACAGGCGTAGCAGGTGCAAGTCTCATCCACAGGCCGCTCGTCGGTTTTGTGCCGCGCATTCCTAATTTTTAAATCGCCAAAGCGCGTGAAGTAGTGGCCATTCCTCGCATTACGCGTGGGCATCACGCAATCAAACATATCAATGCCCGACAGCACACCTTCAATCAAATCTTCGGGCGTGCCCACACCCATCAGGTAGTGCGGCTTGTGCGCAGGCAGCTTGGGGCCAATATGGCGCAGAACGCGCATCATGTCGTCCTTAGGCTCACCAACAGAGACGCCGCCAACAGCAATACCTGGAAAGTCCAGTTCTTCGAGCTTAGCAAGCGACTCTTCACGCAGCCCTTCATGCATACCGCCTTGCACGATGCCAAACAGCGCGTTCGGGTTCTCAAGCTTTTCAAACTCGGCCTTGCAGCGCACCGCCCAACGGGCAGAAAGTTCCATTGACACGCGCGCCTCTGCCTCGGTGGTGAGCTGACCCTTGGTCTTTCCTGAGACTTGGATGTAAGGCGTGCATTCGTCAAACTGCATCACGATGTCGGAGTTCAAAGCCTTTTGAATTTGCATCGACACCTCGGGCGTCAGAAACAATTTATCACCGTTCACAGGTGATGAAAACTTCACGCCCTCTTCCGAAATCTTGCGCATCTCGCCCAACGACCACACTTGAAAGCCACCGCTGTCTGTCAAGATAGGTTTATCCCATTTTTCAAACTTGTGTAGCCCACCAAATTGATTCAGCACATCCACGCCAGGACGTAGCCAGAGGTGGAAGGTATTGCCCAAAATAATTTGCGCACCCATGTCCTCAAGGCTTTTAGGCATCACGCCTTTGACTGTGCCGTAAGTGCCGACAGGCATGAAGATAGGCGTTTCGACAACGCCGTGATTGAGCGTTAAGCGCCCACGGCGGGCGTGGGAGCCAAGGTACGAGCCACCGTCAGTAGTGGTGGTGGCGGGGTCAGTTTTGAGTAGTTCGAAGTTCAGCATGCTAGCAATTGTGCGTGATTGCCTCGCGCTCCTCTTTTTATTTATCTAAATTTAATGAATATCGAAGGCAAAAGAAACAGAATTGACCCGTCCTTTACTATCTGTCGCCAAAAGACCTAACGAATTGATTTGATCACCGGCAAAAGGCGTACCGCCAGAAACCAAATAATTTGAACCATTACAGTGTGCATCCGATGTGCTGCGCGACGTGCACGGAATTTTGGCGCTTCGTATCGTCGTTTTGACAATCACGGCATCGTCAAAACCCGTCGCAGTCGTAGAGCCAGATGCATAATAATTACCGAACAATTTCACAGTGGTGGGCGTCCATGCGCCCGTAGGAACTGACCAGCCTGCCCCGCCAGATGCCGTGCCATCTGCCGTGAAATAAAACGGCGCCAACGTTGTGGGAACAAAATATCCAGTCGTCTTTGTGAGAGACGTCAGGGTTGAACTCATTCCTGAAGTCAGCTGAGGCCAGACACTACTTGTAGTGATTTCAGATAAAGTTGGTGCCCTGCCTATCGTGCGTCGGTACTCTGTTTGCGCCGGCGCTGAGTCGGTTGCATTGGTATACAAATCAAATTTCCAAACGCCTTGGTTAGGAATCGACGCAATTTGGGTGTCGCTCCATTGGCTCGCAGCCCAAGCCATCCCGGGGACAACATTTTGAGGCGTGGTGTATGCGGCGTTGACTACCGGCAATTGTGAAGCACTCAGAAATTGTCCAGCAAGCCTCAACATGGTGCCAGCATTTTGAGTTGTGCCCGTTGTAATGCCACTATACGAATACCCAGCAGGCGTATTTAATGTCACAAAGCCATTACTGCCAGGAGGTGTCACAATTATTTTTGCAAATTTATCGCCCGTTGAACTATGAAAACCACCCACATTATTGACAAGTAATTGATACCCCGTACTCACAAAACTATATTGCGGCATATTAATAAAATTAAGGCTGTCTGTAGCGCCATATACCGACAAACTATATTTGGATTGATTTCCAATAAGGTTTAATCTACCATTGCTGTCAAGCCTAGCAACCAAAAGCTGAACGGAGGTATCGCCTGTGCTGACGGATCTTCTAGCAGACAAAGAAATATCACCATTGGGCTTCGTATATAAATAAGTGGGCGCACTCCAAGCAACAGTGACTCCCGTAGGATTGGTAAAAATACTACTGAATGCAGTGTTCCATTGCTGATCATTCCCTACAGCCATACCATTATCTAAGTAAGCTGCTGGATTATTCCCATAAAAAATCCCCAAGCAGTTTGCACTAATAATCCCTGCTGCTGTCGTCGCACCCGTACTGACTCTAGTTGATGGTGCATCGGCAAAACAAGCGGTCATTCGTGAAAGCAAATCAGCGATCAAAACTGCCCCACCACTAGTCACCAAATTGCTTGCCACTATTGGAGGCAAGACATTCGCCGTAAGCGTGTTGATCGGCATGCTGCTAGAGACACCCGTTATTTGAATAACGGATGCTGGAGCCGACTCAGTTGTGGCGGCTAGTTTGACGCCAATTTCCACATTGCTACCCGCGGACGTGGGCGTCACTTGAATGTTCAGAGAATCTAGGATCCGATCGTAGCCGGCACCATTCGCAATAAATGAGCCTGTCATGAGGTCAGTCGTATTACTCAATGCCGAGTTGATTGGCGCAAGAATGGTATTGACCGCTGCTTTTGCGGTATTTAAGGTCGAAGTCGATACGGTGGCTAATCCAGATTTAATTTCACTCGCTAAGTTAATCGGATTTCCAGTTGGCGAAAGAATAGCGGCAATCAAGTTTGTGACCGGCGTGATATTCAGTGTGCCGTTTGCTGCGCTAGAGCTGACACTCACCATCGGGGTTAGAGAGCCATCCGACATTGAGGCAACCAAAACCAATGGAGGCACAGAATTTGTAGCAAATGCGACGGCGCCCGTTCCATCACTACTGGCAATCGTACTCGTCCCAACTACGGCGCCCGTGCTATCCGTCACGGTGACAGTGGCACCTTTTGGATATGGGGCGCCTGCTGCGACGGTATAACTCAACTGAGCCGTTGGGGCGCTGGTTCCAGCCCCGCCACCACCACCACAAGCCGTCAAAATTAAACCCATAAACAATGGGCTTGTCTTTAGCAGGCGTTTTTTAATCGGCAACAGGACTCGCATAGTAATTGGCCTTTTGTTGATAACTTAAAAACTGGTATGTCATTCATACAAAGCAGACAAACAAAGTATAGATGCGGCCATAAAACATCACAAGTGCAAGTGACATTCATTTGAGATTAAAAATGTTGGCGCTTGATTGTCATTCCCGCGCAGGCGGGAATCCACGCTTCGCCAGCAGCATCGCATCGCCGTAGCTAAAAAATCGATATTGATTTTTGATGGCGTGCTGGTACAGCGACATCACACACTCGTAACCCGAAAAAGCGCTGACCAGCATCATCAACGTGCTTTTGGGTAAATGGAAATTGGTCAGCAGCAAATCCACCATTTGAAACTCAAACCCTGGCGTGATGAAGATGTTGGTGTCGCCCGATAGTTGTTTTGTTTTGGCATATGTCTCTAACGTACGCACAGTCGTGGTGCCCACTGCCACAAGCCTTCCCCCGCGTGCCTTGCAGGCCGTTATGGCTTCCAACGTCACGTTTGGTATGGCGTAGCGCTCGTAGTGCATCACGTGATCTGCAATTTTTTCGGTCTTCATTGGCTGGAACGTCCCTGCACCCACATGCAGCGTCACGCTGGCGGTCTGCACGCCTTGCGCTGCAAGGGCGGCGAGCACGCTCTCATCAAAATGCAATGCTGCGGTTGGCGCTGCTACTGCGCCTGGGTGTTTGGCAAACACGGTTTGATACCGCGACTCATCATCCGCATCGTCGGCGTGCTCAATATACGGCGGCAACGGCACATGGCCATGTGCCGCCATCAGCTTGTAGGGATCGTCCGAGAAGGCGAAGTGAAATAGCTCGTCGTTTGTTCCCGCACGCCCCAAAAGCGTTGCCGAAAAGCCGCCGTCCCGTCCCACACCACCCCCCGCACCCACCATGCGCAGCACAGCGCCTACTTGCGGCTTTTTACTCACGCGCATGTGTGCAATCACTTCGTTTTTGTGCATCGCAGGATCTAACACGCGCTCAACCAAAAGCTCCAACTTTCCGCCCGTCGCCTTCTCGCCAAACAACCGCGCCTTCACGACTTGCGTGTCGTTAAACACCAGTAAGTCGCCTGCGCGTAGCAAGCTGGGCAACTCGTTAAACACACGATCAATGGGGGGACTAGTTTGTCCATCCAGCAAACGCGAGCTGCTGCGCACGCTGGCGGGATGCTGAGCGATAAGTTCTGGCGGGAGGATAAAGTCAAAATCAGAAGTATTCATGGGGCACGATTCATAGAGAATAAGGATTATCCTTTTATGAACACCACACCACCTGCCAAACCACCTCAAACCCACGCGCAACGCGCGCTGGCAAAGCTCGGGTTGCTGCGCGATATTGACTTTTGTCTGCACTTGCCGCTGCGCTATGAAGACGAGACACACATGACCGCGCTGCGTGATGCGCGGCACGGTGAGACGGTACAAATTGAGGCGATGGTGACGTCGTGCGAGATTCAATTTAAAGGCAAGCGGCAACTCGTTGTGATCGTGGTTGATGGTGATGGTGTGGAGGAATGCACGCTTCGCTTCTTCAACTTCTATCCTTCGCACCAGCGCACGATGGCGGTGGGCGAGCAGCTACGGATTCGCGGCGAAATCAAAAAATCTTTGCTCGGCTGGTCAATGCTGCACCCCAGCTTTAAGCCTGCTGGTGGTGAGCTCTCGCAAGTGCTGACTGCCGTCTACCCCACCAGTGCTGGGCTGCCACAAGGCTACATCCGCAAAGCCGTGTGGGGTGGGCTTTTGCGGGCGGCGCAGCGCGGGGAGTTAGCCCCGACGGCGGTGATTGCCCACTTGCCCAGCCTTGCGGATTCGCTAGAGCTCCTCCATCACCCCACGCCCGATGTATCCGTGACTGAGCTAGAGGACAAATCGCATCCCGCATGGCAGCGCCTAAAAGCTGAAGAGCTCTTGGCGCAGCAACTGTCGCAATTGCAAGCGCGGCGCGAGCGGGCAAAGATGCAGGCGCATGGATTGTCGCAAAGCGACAGAGGGGTTGTGTTCGAGCTTCTAAAAGTCCTCCCCTTCAAACTCACTACAGCACAAACCCGAGTTCAGCGCGAAATTGCCACCGACCTTGCGCTTGCCAAACCCATGAACCGCCTCTTGCAAGGCGATGTGGGATCTGGCAAAACCGTGGTTGCCGCATTGGCTGCCGCGCAGTGCATCGAGGCTGGTTTTCAATGCGCCCTCATGGTGCCGACTGAAATTTTGGCGCAGCAGCATTTCGCAAAATTAGTGGGCTGGTTAGAGCCACTGCTGACCGCACGAGGTCTTTGCGTCGCGTGGCTATCAGGCACACAAAAAGCAAAAGAACGGCGCGAGATGCTTGCCAAAATTGAGTCGGGCGAGGCCGCGCTAGTGGTGGGTACGCACGCCATCATTCAAAGCAAGGTGACGTTTGCCAAGCTGGCGCTCGTCGTCGTCGATGAGCAGCACCGCTTTGGCGTGGCGCAGCGTTTGGCGCTCATTCAAAAGACAACCCCTTTGTCCTCTGACGAGGACATTGCCCCTACTGCGCAGGGGCAATCAAATATCAATCCACACCTGCTGATGATGTCCGCAACGCCCATTCCGCGTACCTTAGCGATGAGTTACTACGCCGACCTCGATGTCTCAACCATTGACGAGCTACCGCCTGGCCGCACACCCATCGTGACCAAAATTGTGGCGATGACCAAGCGTGATGAAGTCGTGCGCCGCATCGTCGATCAGCTCAAGGCTGGGCGGCAGGTGTACTGGGTCTGCCCCTTGATTGAAGAAAGCGAAGCGGTCGATTTAGTCAATGCCACCGAGACGCACGCTGCCCTGCAAGCCGCTCTAACTGTGGCTTTGCCTAGTGCCAAAGTGGAGCTGCTGCACTCAAAAATCTCCACGCCCGAGAAAAAATCCATCATGCAAGCGTTTGAAAAAAACGAAGTGCAAGTGCTGGTCTCCACCACGGTAATTGAGGTCGGCGTCGATGTCCCTAACGCCACGCTGATGGTGATTGAGCACGCTGAGCGCTTTGGACTGGCGCAGCTGCATCAGCTCAGAGGCCGTGTGGGACGTGGCTTGTGGCCTTCAGCCTGCGTGCTGCTTTACGCCACCAATGAGTCGGGGCGGCTTGGCGATGCCGCCAAAGCGCGGCTCAAAGCGATGGTAGATACGACGGACGGGTTTGAAATTGCACGGCGAGATTTAGACATCCGCGGGCCTGGCGAATTTTTAGGCGCTCGGCAGTCTGGGGCCCAGATGCTGCGCTTTGCGGATTTGTCGCAGCCGCAGGATCAGGACTGGTTGAAGTGGGCTCAGGCTACCGCGCCTGTGCTGCTGGACACTAAGCTGGATATGGCTTTGCGGCATGTCGAGCGCTGGCTGCCCAGTGGGGCATCGTTTATGGGGGCATGAGGCTTAAAATTTAGTTATGACTCTCACCGAACTCAAATACATCGTCGCTGTGGCTCGCGAGCGCCACTTTGGACGCGCGGCGGATAGCTGCCATGTCTCGCAGCCCACGCTGTCGGTGGCGATTAAAAAACTAGAAGACGAACTAGATGTGAAGCTCTTTGAGCGCAGCAGCGCCGAGATTGCCATCACGCATTTGGGCGAGCAGATTGTGGCGCAAGCGCAGCGTGTGATTGAAGAAGCTTCGCAAATTAAAGAGATCGCCAAACGCGGCAAAGACCCGCTGACTGGGGCACTCAGCCTTGGCATCATCTACACCATTGCGCCGTATGTGCTGCCCGCGCTGATGCGCCAAGTGATTGACCGTACACCGCAAATGCCGCTCATGCTGCATGAAAACTTTACGCACAAGCTACTTGAGATGCTTCGCCAAGGCGAAATCGATTGCGCCATTCTTGCCGAACCCTTTGATGGCGCAGGTTTGGCGACTGCGCCGCTCTACGACGAGCCTTACCGCGTGGCTGTGCCCAGCACGCATGCGCTTGCCAAGCAAACGTCGGTCAGCGTGACTGAACTCGAATCCGAGAACTTGCTACTGCTCGGTAACGGGCATTGTTTTCGCGATCACGTACTCGGTGTATGCCCTGAAGGTCAATCAGGACGTGGTCTAGCGGGCAGCGCATCCGTAGATGGTATCCGCCGTAGCTTTGAAGGCTCATCGCTGGAGACCATCAAACACATGGTCGCCGCAGGCATGGGCGTCACGTTGGTGCCGCGCCTTGCCGTGCCGCTAGAGGTACGTCGCAGCAAAACAGATAGTCTCTACGTGAAGTATCTGCCTCTCAAACTGCCCAAGGGCGAGCTTGAGCCCACGCGGCGTGTGGTGCTGGCGTGGCGACGCAGTTTTACGCGCTATGAAGCCATTGCGGCGCTCAGAAACGCCATCTATGCCTGCGATTTGCCAGACGTGGCGTGGCTCTCTAAAAAATGAAACAACGACTTGCTCTTTACCTCGACCTCATTCGCTGGAACCGCCCCGTGGGCTGGCTCTTGCCGCTGTGGCCATCGCTGGCGGCGCTATGGATTGCGTCTTATCAACAAAGCGGACACATGCCGTCACTGCACTTGCTCTCCGTGTTTTTAGTTGGTACATTCCTGATGCGATGCGCAGGCTGCTGCGTCAACGATGCCGCCGACAAAGACTTCGACGCACACGTCAAGCGCACGGCAAATCGCGCCGTCGCCAGCGGCAAGCTCTCGCAAAAGGAAGCTGTGATCGCGGGCAGCGTACTTGCATTCTTAGCGTTCTTATTAGTGCTCACCACCAACGCGGCCACGATAGCTTGGTCATTCGCGGCACTCGCCATCGCTGTTGCCTATCCATTTTCCAAGCGCATCATCTCCATGCCGCAAGCCGTGCTGGGCGTGGCTTTTAGCTTTGGTATCCCGATGGCGTTTGCCGCGGTGCAAGGCCATGTGCCGCCGCTGGCTTGGTTGCTTTTAATTGGAAATTTGTTTTGGGTGTTGGCTTACGACACCGAGTACGCCATGGTCGATAGAGACGACGATTTGAAGATTGGCATGAAAACATCCGCCATCACACTCGGGCGTTTCGATGTGGTCGGCATCATGCTTTTTTACACCTTGTATTTAGGCATTTGGCACTGGCTAATCGTCTGTAGCCCTTACCAAATAAGACTCACGAGTCCTATGCTTTGGTATGCTGCGCTGATTGTGGCTTCGGGGCAAGTGATCTGGCATTTTTTACTGATTCGACAGCGAGAACGGATGAGCTGTTTCAAGGCATTTCGGGTCAATCACTGGCTGGGGTTTACGCTGTTTCTTGGAATCGTTTTGGCGTTGTAACCTTGTATTCCCGCATTCGCGGGAATGACAACGGCTAGTGAACCATGATCGGCTGCGTCGCGAGTGCTGCGTAGCCTTCTAGCGTTTTTTCAATCTCTTCCATCGTTGGCGCTTTGCGCTGCCAGCCGTCTAGTTTTTGCTGGAATAGCTCCGCCCAGGAGCCGTCCAAATACACCTCTTTGCCCGAGCGTTTGTCCACAATTTCAAAACCATGGCGCAGCATCTTGCCTTTAAACGGGTCGAAGTCGGCGGCGTTAGCCACCAGGGGCTCGTTCAGATTAATAAAAGGCTTGTCGTAGGGTGGTGCATTCATGTGCATCACCACGTAGGCTTCGGAGTCGTAAATCATTTGCATAGCGGCAATTCTAGAGCCTCTGCTAAAGCTTCTCGCGGCCTAAGAGCTGCGCATCCGTCACGCCGCTGCTGTCCGACTGCCGAATGCGAACAGGCACATAGCCCAGACTGGGCGCAAGCCAGAGCTCGACTGTTTGATCAAAGGCTCGCCGTGCGCGGCGCATTAAGTGCACGGCGGGCAGCTCGCCTGCTGGCAGCGCAAGCTGTTCTTCGCCCAGCACCTCAAAACGCCATGTCTCCAGCTCGTCGGTGCTGGCAACGGGCATCTCAATCACTTGCCCCGCTTGCCACGGGACAGTTTTGGCAGCAAAGAGGCTTACGAGCTGAACCAGCACGCTACTTCGATCCTGTTCTCCACCAACCAATGGCGCCTCTGGGCGATTGTTAGAAAACGTGATGTGCTGTTTGTCAGCATCAAAATGTGTGGCCTGCTCGGCTTTCCCGCGCCGTTTATCACCAAAGCGCAAGGGAGCGAGGCCTGCGTCGCCGAGCAATCCCACACTCGTCTGCTTGAGCACAGACACACCGAAATAGGTTGCCTCATAAATCAGCTCGTAACTGGCTGGCTGGTCGGCATGGCTTTGCGTGCGCCACGTCAAGCTGGCTTTGGCGCTATCGCCGCCCTTGGTCACGGCGTAGTGCAATCGCATGGATTCTGGCGGCGCAAAGTGATGGGCGTGTGCTCTAGGTAGCAAAGCAAAAGCTGACGTAGGAGCGGGCGCTTGCGCCAACGGCTCTGTGGGGGCTGCCGCTGGGATAGGCTTGGGTGCGGGTTTTAGTGTGGTCTTTAGGGCGATTTTTGACTCTGGGGCAGGCGCTGGGATTACTGGTAATTGCGGCTCAAGCAACGTGACTTGGACGCCCCGCGGCGATGCGGATGTGATCATCACAAGCTGCGGCGCAAACGCAAGGTTGATCCACAAAACAAGCAATACATGCGCCGCTAATACAGCCAAACACAAGCGCCAACTAAAATCATTTTTTATTTTCAACTTCACTCCGCCATGAAACTTGCTACTTACAAAGATGGCTCCCGCGACGGCCAGCTCGTGGTTGTCGCCCGCGACCTGACTTTGGCGCATTATGCGACGGGCATTGCCAACACCTTACAAGCCGTTCTGGACGACTGGAACTTTATGAGTCCGCAGCTAGAGGACTTATTCGTTAGTCTGAACCAAGGCCGCGCACGGCACGCGTTTGCGTTTGACGCCACGCGCTGTATGGCGCCGCTACCACGTATCTACCAATGGACGCGGCAAGTTGGCAAAAAACTCGTACAACAAAGCGGTGGCGATGGCTTTTTGCCGACCGACTCGGCCACACACACAGAGGAGCCTGAATTGGCGTTTTTGACCGCCGACGTGCCACCGCAGCCCTCGTCTGCTCAATTACGTGATGCGCTGCGCTTGGCTGTTCGCATCACGCAGGACGACACGGGGCGCATCCGCTTTGCGCCCGTTGCCATCACGCTAGGTGAGCTGGATGATTCTTTGAAGGCATTAGCATGAGCGAACTAGACGAAACACGCGACTGGGTCGAGCGCGCCGTGATTGGCTTAAATTTATGTCCTTTCGCCAAAGCCCCTCAAATTAAAGGCTTGGTGCGCTACGTCATTTCAAAAACTAAAAGCACCGAAACGTTACTTAAAACGCTATCCGAGCAATTGCTATATTTGCAATCCACTGCACCGTTGATTTGCGAGACCGTGCTGATTGTTCACCCCAAGGCATTAACGGATTTTTTAGATTACAACGATTTTTTGGACGACGCTGACAGCTTGCTAGAGCGTTTGGATTTGGATGGCACGTTTCAAATCGCCAGCTTTCACCCTGACTATCAGTTTGCAGGATCGGAGGCGGATGACATCAGTAACTACACCAATCGCAGCCCGTATCCGATGTTGCACATTCTTCGAGAAGCCAGCGTGGATAAGGCTTTACAAGGGTACGACGACCCAGACGCAGCGGCAGATGCCATAGTGCTGCGCAACCAAGAAACATTGCAAAAATTGGGCAAAGAGGGTTGGAGTAAATTGTGGGAGTAGCAGCCAAGGCAGCCGCCATTTCCAACAAATACGAACCACGCCCCGAGCAATCAACCGAGCTGCTCAAAGAGCTGCACATTCTCACGCAAGATGGCAAACTCAATCAAGATACGCGTCGCAAGCTCAAACAAGTTCAGCATTTACTTGGGTTTATCGAGCCACTACTGCGGCAAAGCCAGACTAGTCATGGCTCGGCGAACTTGGTCGATCACGGCGCAGGCAAGTCATACCTTGGCTTTTTGCTCTACGACGCGTACTTTAAAACGGGACTTACCCATCAAATCGCGGGGACAGTCACGGGCGTGGAAACACGCGCCGATCTGGTCACGCGCTCCACCGAACTAGCCACTCGCTTTGGTTTTAATGGCATGCATTTTTTGAACACGTCAGTGTCCGAGTCCAGCGCATCTGCTTTGCTACCTAGCCGCATCGACATCGTGACCGCGCTGCATGCCTGCGACACGGCCACCGATGATGCGATTGCTTTTGGCATTGCCCACCAAGCCGAGCACATGGTGCTAGTGCCCTGCTGCCAAGCCGAAATGGCCGCTTGCTTGCGCAGCGCCAAGCCCAGCGCAGAAGCCCTTAAAAACAACCCACTGGCCGAGCTGTGGCGCAGGCCGATTCACACACGCGAGTTTGGTAGTCAACTCACCAATGTGCTGCGCTGCTTGCAGCTAGAAGCCCACGGCTACCAAGTCACGGTAACAGAGTTAGTCGGCTGGGAGCACTCGATGAAAAACGAGCTGATTGTGGCTAGTAGGTTTCCTCAAGGCAAATCGAGCCAAGGGGCAAGCCTTGCAAGACTAAAGGCTCTGCTAGAAATGACGGGGCTGGGCCACCAAAGCGCTATCGGGATGCGGTTTTTAGCAGCGCCGCCAGCGGCCTGACTACATCCGCACCCAAGGCTTTCTCCAGCTGCGGCAAGAGAGCGTCCAAGTCTGTTAAGTTACTTGCCGTTTGTACCGCAAGATTTAATCTAAAACCGAGCAATCCCAATTTGGCAGACATGGCGGTTGCCATTTGACTGGCGTCAAAAAAAACATTCGCTTGCTGCTGCGAAGGCAGAGCTTCAGAGGCCGCATCTGCTGGCTCACGCACTGGCGGTACCTCCATAGGTAGCGATGCCTTGAGCGGTGCAGTTTGAGGCTTAATAAACCCCAGCTGCACCATCTGGTCTAAATCTTCCAAGGTAAAGCCTGTGCGCGCTTCAGCCGTCAAAATATCCGCGTGATCGCGCACGCCATCGCACATCAAAAATGGAAAATGAAACTTCCTAGGCATTGCATCAGAACGCACTTTTAGTGCCTGTCGCCCATACTCGGTTTTGATGTAAATCATGGGGCTTAGCTTATCCGCAATTTACCCACTTCGTCAATAGGGTTATGTCTTATTTTGCAGCAGATACGGTTGGTGCTGGTGCGGACGCGGCAACGGCTGGATGGTCGGTCTCAATGCCGTGCTTTTCGCCGCCCATGTCGATGTTTGCGCCGGGCTTGGTTAACAAATAGAAGGTAGCGCCAGCTAGGACGATAAAGCCAATAATTAGTTTGATCATGTTGAAATCCAGTGTGAAAAGTTGTGAGATAAATAAAAAAGCCCTTCAAGATCTTAATCTTGAAGGGCTCTAGTTAACTTACTCGGTCGTTAATTTGATCGATTAGTCGTTTGCAAAGATGTCCACATCTTTGGTTTCTTTGATGAACAGCATACCGATCACAAACGTGCCAGCCGCCACGATCACTGGATACCAGAGACCATAGAAGATGTCGCCTGTGGCAGCAACCATCGCAAACGCGATAGGAGGCAAGAGTCCACCGAACCAGCCGTTACCGATGTGGTATGGCAGGCTCATCGAGGTGTAACGAATACGTGTTGGGAACATCTCAACCAGCATCGCTGCGATTGGGCCGTACACCATCGTGACCAAGATCACAAGGAACACGAGGATGGCCAAAACCATACCCTTGTTCATACCAGCGTCGTCCGCCTTCGTCAAGAGACCTTTGTCTTTGGCTTCTGCCAAAACAGCTTTCTTGAAGTCACCAATGGCTTTAGCACTATCAGCATCGAAACCATTTCTAGCCGCATTCAACACGCCGCCAACTGATGGAATCTCTTTGTCACCCATTTTGATCATGGCCGGGCTACCTGTCGCACCAATCACGTTTTTGTAAGGGATGAAGTTCTGTGCCAAGACGCGTTTCGCTTGGTCGCAAGAGCTGGTGAAGTCGATTTCACGCGCAATTGGCGAACCTTGGAACGAACAAGTCGCTGGGTCAGCAGACACAGACACGGACGATGCTTGCTGCGCCTTCACCAAGGCTGGATTAGCATATTGCAACATCATTGGGAATACAGTGAAGTAACTCAAAGCGGCAATCAAGCAACCTGCCAAGATGATGACCTTACGGCCAATCTTGTCGGACAAAGCGCCAAAGAAGATAAAAAACGGTGTGCCAATGATGAGCGACGCTGCGATCAACAAGTTAGCCGTCACGTTGTCCACTTTAGCAATGGTCGTCAGGAAAAACAGTGCGTAGAACTGGCCTGAATACCACACCACAGCTTGACCAGCGGTCAAACCTAAGAGTGCCAAGATCACGATCTTCAAGTTTTTCCACTCACCGAAAGACTCGGACAGTGGCGACTTAGAAGTTTTGCCTTCAGCTTTCATTTTGGCGAAAGCAGGTGACTCATTCAAAGACAAACGAATCCACACCGAAATGCCAAGCAAAACGATAGAGATCAAGAAAGGAATGCGCCAGCCCCATGTATCAAAGTCTGCGCCGAGTGCTTGGCGGCAAACCAAAATAATGATCAAGGAAATCATCAAGCCCAGTGTTGCTGTGGTTTGAATCCATGATGTGTAAGCGCCGCGTTTGCCCATAGGTGCGTGCTCGGCCACGTACGTTGCCGCACCGCCGTACTCGCCGCCCAGTGCCAAACCTTGCAACATGCGCAGTGCGATCAAGATCACAGGTGCAGCCATGCCGATAGTGGCGTAGTTAGGGAGGCAACCCACGATAAACGTGGACAGACCCATAATCAAAATCGTCACCAAGAAGGTGTACTTACGGCCAATCATGTCGCCCAAGCGGCCAAAGAAAATCGCGCCAAATGGACGAACCAAGAAGCCAGCAGCAAACGCCAAGAGCGCAAAAATGTATTGCGCGCTAGGGTCTAGGCCACCGAAGAACTGCTTACCAATAATGGCAGCGAGTGAGCCATACAGGTAAAAGTCATACCATTCAAATACCGTGCCTAGGGAAGAAGCGAAAATCACTTTCTTCTCTTCAGCCGTCATCGCGCGAGCTTGAGCTGTAGCCATGAGAGTCTCCTAAAAAAAGATGGGGGAACAAAAAATACGCAATCGCAGCGGACACAGATCCGTTGCTTGGGGGTGACTGTCGTGGCAGGCGCTGACTGCCTCCTGACTTTTGAAGCGCCAGCACCCTAGGATTTACCCTAGGTTTTACTTTTTAGCGCGAGCCTTCGCTGGCGATGCCGCCTCGGCCATGGAAGCCGCGCCAGCACTCATGCTCTTTAAAGTCTCCAGCGTCATCTTTTGCACCTCAAGGGCCTGCACCGACGCCTTCAGCGCATTCGTGTTTTGCTCCAACCAAAACAGCACGGTCTTCAGCTCGTTGATTCGCTTTTCTAATTCAGCAGGGTCCATCGTTGGCATCGCCCAAGCCGGCATGCCCGGAATGTTTGGCATACCTGTGCCGCCGGCGGCATCGCCAAGGCCAGAGTTAGCCGCCATGTTTTTAGTGAACTGCTGCATAAACTCAATGCCCGCAGAAAACGGATTGAACGCAGATTCAGTAGCAGTCGTTGTTGAGTCGGTCATGGTGTTACTCCAAAATGAATGTTGATGAGATCGTTGAAAATCGAGCCCTCACTCTACACCCTTTTAAATTCAAATGACCACCTTAGAGTCAGTACACCTTGAAATCGCACAACTGGAAGCCAGGCTGGATGTGGCCTCACAGCCATTTAGAGCCCCGCCGCCCGTGCCCACCACTTGCTGTGGGCGGGGCTGCAATGGCTGTGTGTGGGAGAGTTATTTTGCTGCGGCGGCTTGGTGGGTGGAGGAAGTAAGCTTGCTTATTTAGCGGGTGCAGAAGCTGCTGCCGCAGGCGCTGCTGCTGGAGCAGCACTAACGGGCGTTGGACAATTCTTTTGACTCATTAGATTAGCTATATGCACCTTGCGATTGTCTGCA
>CANFCG010000012.1 GCA_947445115.1 Comamonadaceae bacterium
CCTGAGCAATTGCTGAGTGATGTTGCCGCGCTGCCCGCGCTGCCTGGTGTCTATCGCTACTTTGACGTGGCGGACGTTTTGCTCTATGTTGGCAAGGCAAAAAATTTAAAGAAACGTGTCACCACATATTTCCAAAAAGATCACGGCGGCTCGCGCATTGGACATATGGTGGGCAAGATTGCTCGCATGCAAACAACGGTGGTGCGCACCGAGGCGGAGGCGCTGCTGCTTGAAAACAATCTCATCAAAACGCTGCATCCGAAATACAACATCTTGTTCCGTGACGACAAGAGTTATCCGTATTTAAAGATGACCGCGCATGAGTTTGGTCGTGTGGTGTATTACCGAGGCACGATTGACAAAAAGCATCAATACTTTGGTCCGTACCCCAACACATGGGCGGTGCGTGAGACGATTACGCATTTGCAAAAAGTGTTCAAACTGCGTACCTGCGAAGACACCGTGTTTAAGAATCGCACACGCCCATGCTTGCTGCATCAAATCAAGCGCTGCACCGCGCCGTGTGTGGGTTTGATATCTCCAGCGGACTATGCTAAAGACCTTGCGCAAGCGGCTGATTTTTTGAATGGCGATACCAATACGCTGCTTGAAGGGCTGCAAAAAGAGATGCTGACGCATTCAGACAAGCTAGAGTTTGAAAAAGCTGCCGAAGCACGCAACAAGATTAGTGCATTGACGGGCGTGCTTCAGTCGCAATCCGTGGAGGCCAATTCCAGCAACGGTGCGGCGGGCGAGGCGGAGCGGGACGTGGATGTAATTGCGGTGAAAGTTCATGGTGGGCGGGCTTGCGTGAATCTGGCGATGGTGCGCGGAGGGAGGCATCTGGGCGACCGCGCGTACTTTCCTGCACATGTGAGTGAGGCTGCTGATTTTGCAAACGTGGAGGATGGCGAAGTGGATGCGGAATTGATTTCATCCGAAGCCTTGCTCGTACAAACTTTTATTGCGCAGCACTACGATGGACTTGCGATTCCGCAGGTCATCATCTGCGCAGAGCCAATTCCCATGGGGCTTCTAGAGGCATTGTCCTCGCAAGCAGGTACTAGAGTTCGCGCTGTTCAGTCACCGCGCGAGCACCGGCGCGTATGGCTGGAGATGGCGCAAAAGAATGCCGATATTGCCCTCGCACGCTTGTTGGCTGAAGAGGGGTCGCAGCAAGCCAGAACGCGTGCACTGGTCGATGTTTTGGATTTGAATTTGGAAGAGCAGGGGCGCGAGTTGTCGAGCTTGCGGATTGAATGTTTTGATGTTTCGCATATGTCGGGCGAGGCCACACAGGCGTCTTGCGTAGTGTTTGGTGATCACAAAATGCAAAGCAGCCAGTACCGCAGGTTCAAGATCAATGGCATCACGCCTGGCGATGATTTTGCAGCCATGCGACAGGTGCTGGCACGCCGCTACGCAGCCAAAGAAGGTACTGCGCCGCAGTTGCCTGATGTGGTGTTGGTCGATGGCGGCAAAGGGCAGGTCGGTATGGCCAGCGAAGTATTTTTCGGGCTCGGCTTAGATCTATCGCGAATCGTGGGCGTCGAGAAAGGTGAGCGGCGCAAAGTGGGGCTAGAAGAGTTGGTTTTTGCGGACGGGCGAGAGAAGATCACGCTGCCGCCAGATTCGGCGGCGCTGATGCTAGTGGCGCAGATTCGGGACGAGGCGCATCGCTTTGCGATTACAGGTATGCGTGCAGCTAGAGATAAAGTACGCGTATCTGGTGGTAAGCTCGAAGAGATCGCAGGAATTGGAGCAAAGCGCAGAGCTGCATTACTCTCTCACTTTGGTTCGGTGAAGGGGATTGCGTCTGCGTCCGTAGAGGACATCGCCAAAGTGAACGGTATTTCAAAATTATTAGCAGAGGAGATTTATCGTGCAGTTCGTTAAACGCATCGTCGTCATTGCCGCGACCGTTGGGCTTGTTGCCTGCGGATCGATTGACTCATCGCAGTTGGGTACTTTATTCCCAACGCGAACCACTTACCCTACGCCAGCGGGCTATATGACGCTGCCGCCAGCGGCTAGCCCTAGTGCAAATGCTCCCGACATGCTGGCGTACCGTGTGCAAGTCGCTAAAAAAATCATGCAAGCCAATTCGGGTGCAACGTTCTCAGGCGCGTTGCCTGACCCGATGGCCTCAATTCCCATTATTGAAATCAGTTTGAATGCGGATGGCTCAATTCGCGGGCTGGATGTGACGCGGACCCCTCGCTTTCAGCCTCAAACCGTACAGTTAGCCATGACGGCAATTCGCCTTGCTTCTCCGTTTGGGTCTGTTGCTCATCTGCCTCAGCCGTGGGTCTTCAACGAAACATTTTTGTTTAATGACGATTTGCAGTTCCAATTGCATTCGCTTCAGCCTTAAGCCCATAAACCACCAATTGAAATAGTCCAAATGCGCTCTAAATTTTTTACCATTCCAACCTTGCTGACATGGGCGCGCATGGTGGCTATTCCGCTGATCATTGGCGTTTTTTATTTACCGCTGGACGTTGAGCTTCAAAATTTGTTGGCAACGGTGATTTTTGTAGTCTCAGCCATCACGGATTGGTTTGATGGCTACCTGGCAAGGAAGCTCAATCAAACCTCGTCGTTCGGCGCTTTCCTTGATCCCGTGGCGGATAAATTATTAGTATGTGCCTCGTTGCTTGCGCTTTTGCACTTGAATCGCGTTGATATGTTTGTTGCGCTCATCATTGTGGGGCGTGAAATCGCGATTTCGGCACTGCGGGAATGGATGGCGCAAATCGGGGCCGGGAAAAGTGTGGCCGTTCATATGATTGGCAAGCTTAAAACAACGGCGCAAATGGTAGCGATTCCGTTTTTGTTACTTAATGGAACACTGTTTGGCCTCCTCGATACCCGCCCGGTCGGTCGTATTTTGATTGGCTTTGCCGCTATATTGACGGTGTGGTCGATGGTGTATTACATGAAAAAAGCATTGCCCGAAATTCGCGCCAAAGTGGACTAAGCCAGTGGCAACCACGAGTAAATCTGCAGCATGGATTGCTGCCATGCCCGCCGTTTTTGTTTTCATTTGGAGTACGGGATTCATCTCGGCACGACTTGGTATGCCCTACGCACCAGCGATGAGTTTTTTGGCGATCCGCTGTGCGCTTTCTGTACTTTGTTTTTTAATTTGGCTTGGGTTTAGCACCGGCTTAAAGAACATCACTTGGCCAAGTAGCCGCTTGCAGTGGATTCATTTGCTGGTGACTGGCGTGCTCGTACAGGCGGGCTATTTATCAGGCGTTTGGCTAGCTATTAAAGCGGGAATGGGCGCTGGACTCACGGCATTGATCGTCGGCTTGCAGCCCATACTGACAGCGCTTTGGGTGGGCTTGATAAGTAAGCAAGAAAGAGTGAGTGGTTGGCAATGGGTGGGACTTGCGCTTGGATTTGCAGGGCTGGCATTAGTCGTTTCTGGCAAACTCTTAGTCGGCTTGGAGGTGACCGCATCCACACTTGGCTGGACAATCTTTTCACTGATCTCGATCACCGTGGGCACGCTCTATCAAAAGCGCTTTGTAGAGCCTGTGGATGTGCGTGTGGGTAATGGCATTGGGCTAGCAGGCGCAGCCGTCGTGTGTTTGCCGTTTGCGCTGCTGGACACCGCACCCATGGTTTGGCATCCGCAGCTCATGTTTGCTATGGGGTGGGCTGTGCTGGGTTTGTCGCTCGGCGGTAGTTCGCTTTTCTATTTGCTTGTGCAGCGAGGTGCAGCGACTAGCGTGACATCGCTTTTGTATTTGGTGCCACCCACAACGGCTTCGATTGCTTGGCTGCTGTTTGATGAACACATCAGCTTGGTGACGATCGCTGGGACGCTTTTGTGCGCGATGGGTGTTTGGTTTGTGGTACGGCCTGCTGGGCCTCTGCAAGCCAAGGCGCTTCGTTGAATGCTTCAATCAGGTAGTCGCGTAGTAGGCTGAAGCGCAAGGGCGTATGCGACCTAAACGGTGCGAGCCATTGAATGTTGGCATCCTTCATGACGTAGCTGGGTAATACTCTGACCAGCTTGCCTACGTTCAAAAGTTTGGCGACATCCCAAAGACTGCGCAGCATGATGCCTTTGCCTTGCACGCACCAGTCGCGTACCAACTCACCCGAGTTACTACTGAGAGCACCCTTAATTTTGATGCTGTGCACCACGTCTTTTTTGTTGCGATCCGTCAAAAGCCAGCTTGAGCCTCGATCATCGCTTTCGTGAACCGCAAGGCATTCGTGATCGGCGAGATCCTCAATAGAAGTGGGTGCGCCACGTGCCGCAATGTAGCTGGGCGATGCGACCAGGACGCGTTCATTTGGCGCTAGCAGTCGCGCTGACCATTTGGCGCTATTGGCGCGGCTAGGCGCCCACAGCCAAACGGCCGCGTCAAACCCGCCGGCAGCAAGGTCGGGGAGCGCTTCTGTGAGCCTGAGATCAACACGCACCTTGGGGTATTGTGTGGCCCACGCAGCAATGGCAGGCCCTAGCCATAGGCGACCGAAGCCGAAAGTTGAGACGATTTTGATGAGTCCTGAAGGCTCTAGCACCTGCTCGCGCAGTGCGTCTTCTAAGTGAAGGAAGTCATTGATAAGTGGTTTGGCACGTTCGCAAAATAACTCGCCTTCGGCGGTGGGCGTGACTTTGCGAGTGGTACGGAAGAATAATTTCACGTCAAGCGTTCGCTCTAATGCTGCCAAACGCTTGGTCATCATAGGCGTGCTAAGTCCTAATTTTTCACTGGCTTTGATGAGGCTTCCGGCCTCTTGCACTGCGAGTACAAGCTCTAAATCGCTGCGGGTTGTGGTCATGTTTATTATTTCTTTTTAGGCAACAATTGATTTCTTATTATTGCTTGTCTTGCTGGTGTGATAAGGACACAATCAGCGTATGTTTACAAACTTCTCAACTTTCGAAATCAACAACCAAGGCGTTCGCATCAGTGGGCGCATTGGCGGCAAGCTCGATGGCAAGCCACTTTTACTGATTCACGGTCATCCGCAAAGCCATACGATGTGGCATCTGACAGCGCCTGAGCTTGCCAAGCGATATCGCGTGGTGATGTTCGACTTGCGTGGCTATGGTGACTCAGATCGTCCTACAACTGATGCTTTACATGCTCCGTATTCCAAACGTGCGATGGCAACGGACGCGATGGCCGTGATGGCGCATTTTGGCTATTTGCAATTTCAAGTGCTGGCACATGACCGAGGCGCGCGTGTGGCGCATCGTTTGGCGGCTGATTTTCCTGCTGCGGTGGAGCGCATGATGCTGCTCGATATTGCACCTACGCTTGGCATGTACGAAAACACCACGCAGCTATTTGCCACACTTTATTGGCATTGGTTCTTTTTGATTCAACCCGCACCACTGCCCGAAGCTTTGATTGGCGATGATCCTGTTCGCTATTTGCATGGTGTGATGGGCGCACGTTATGGCGGTCTTGAGAAGTTTGCGCCTGCTGCGTTGCGCGAATACGAGCGCTGCGCACTCATTCCAAATTCTGCGATGGCGATGGCCGAGGACTACCGCGCCGCTGCAACAATTGACTTAGAACACGACCGCTTTGACGTGGCAGTGGGCAAAAAAATCGACACACCGACCCATGTCCTGTGGGGTGCAAAGGGTGTAGTTCAGCAGTGTTTTGATGTGCTTGACCTTTGGCGTGATCGGGCAACCCATGTGACGGGCCTGCCTGTGGAGAGCGGGCATTACATTCCCGAAGAAAATCCAGCCGTTGTGCTGCAAGAAGCGTTCGCATTTTTTAAATCCTAAACCCCTAACCTTAAAGAGAGTAGCAACATGAGTAAAAAAAGAATCGCCGTTATCGCTGGAGATGGTATTGGCAAAGAAACCATGCCTGAGGGCGTGCGCGTGATGGAAGCTGCTGCAACCAAGTTTGGTATCGATTTGCAGTTTGACTATTTCGATTTTGCCAGTTGGGATTATTTTGAAAAGCACGGGAAAATGATGCCTGATAACTGGAAGGATCAAATCGGCGGGCATGATGCGATTTATTTTGGTGCGGTTGGCTGGCCAGAAAAAATACCAGATCACATCTCACTATGGGGTTCGTTGATTTTGTTCCGCCGCGACTTCGATCAATATGTGAATTTGCGCCCAGCACGTTTGATGCCTGGCATCATTGCCCCTGTGGTGCGTCGTGACGGTACGCCACGTCAGCCAGGCGAGATCGACATGTACATCGTGCGTGAAAACACCGAAGGCGAATATTCTGCTGTTGGCGGGCGTATGTTCGAAGGTACACCTCGCGAGTTTGTGCAGCAGCAATCAGTGTTCACCCGCCATGGTACCGACCGTGTGCTCAAGTTTGCATACGACCTTGCGCAGTCACGTCCTAAAAAACATTTGACCAGTGCCACCAAATCGAATGGCATTGCCATCACGATGCCGTATTGGGATGAGCGAGTGGCTGAAATGGCAAAACAATATCCCGACGTCAAAACAGACAAGTTCCACATCGACATCTTGACGGCACATTTTGTGCAGCGACCAGACTTTTTTGATGTGGTGGTTGCGAGCAATTTGTTTGGCGATATTTTGAGTGACCTAGGACCAGCATGCACAGGTACGATTGGTATTGCTCCTAGTGCGAACTTGAATCCGGATCGCTTATTTCCATCGCTGTTTGAACCCGTCCATGGGTCGGCGCCAGATATTGCTGGCAAAGGGATTGCCAACCCAATTGGACAAATCTGGTGCGGGGCGATGATGCTTGGGCACCTTGGATACAAAGATGCGCATGACCACGTGCTGAAAACAATTGAAGCCGTACTCGATCCAAAATCAGGAGCTCCCAAAACTCCGGATATCGGCGGGAAAGCTACAACGTCTGACCTAGGGAAAGCGATAGCTCTAGCTTTGTAAAAAAAGAGATTAGAATTCAACGTCTAATTTCTTAAACCTGCTTTTAGCTAGCATTTTTTTATTCCAAGGAGTCATTAATGAACAAGACCGAACTCGTAGAACACATGGCAAAACATGCTGAAATTTCTAAAGCTGCGGCGGGTCGCGCTCTAGAGTCTTTAATGGGTGCCGTTAAAACGACGCTTAAAAAGGGCGGCACAGTGGCGCTAGTGGGTTTTGGTACGTTTGCTGTTGGCAAGCGCGCCGCACGTGTTGGCCGCAATCCAAAAACTGGCGCTGCGCTTAAAATCAAGGCAGCAAAAGTGCCTAAGTTTCGTCCTGGTAAAGGTCTGAAAGAAGCACTGAATAAATAATTTTAGCGTGGGTGCTTAGCTCAGTTGGTAGAGCGGCGCCCTTACAAGGCGTAGGTCAGCGGTTCGACCCCGTTAGCACTCACCACGTTTTGATTGATATTTCACTAGGCGAACTGAGGTTCGCCTTTTTACTTTTTAAGCTCCACCATGTTTGATTTCATTCGCACTCACAACAAAACGATTCAGTTACTGATGTTTGTTTTTATCTTGCCCGGTTTCTTCTTGTTTGGAATCGAAGGCTTTAATGCCATGAGCGAGAAAAGCGCGACTGTGGCGGTTGTCGATGGTCGAAAAATAGGGCAGCTTGATTGGGATGCGGCGGTCAAAGAAGATGTTGAGCGGATTCGCCAGAACGCACCGAGTATGGATCCAAAAATCTTCGATTCCAGTGAGTTCAAATATTCGTCACTAGAGCGACTAGTGCAAAAACGTGTACTTGCCACTGCGGCGCAAAAACTGCATTTAGATGTTAGTGATCAGCGGCTCGCTGCCGAGCTGATGCAAAATCCAGCGCTTGCCGCGCTACGTCAGCCAGATGGAAAAATAGATGAGGCTCGGTATAAAGAGTTGTTAGCGCCGCAAGGACTGACGCCGCAAGCTTTTGAAGCGCGTGTACGATCAGACTTGTCCGTGCAACAGGTGCAGTCGAGCTTGGCAAAGAGCGGTATGGTCCCAGCGGCTCTGGCTGATGTGGCACTCAATGCGTATTTTGAAAAACGTGAAATTCAAATCCTCAAATTTTCCCCGGAAGATTTCGCTAAGCGTGTTACGCCATCGGCCACCGAAATTGAAGCCTTTTACAAAAGCAATGCGCCTTTGTTCCAAGCTGTTGAAAAAGCCTCGATTCAATACGTTGTGCTTGATATGAAGAGTATTCAGAAAGCACTGACGCCGAGCGAAGCGGATGTTAAAACTTACTACGATCAAAACGCTAATAAGCTGGGCGGTGCAGAAGAGCGCCGGGCCAGCCACATTTTGATTGCGGCACCTAAAACTGCATCGACTGCTGATCGCCAAAAGGCCAAAAAACAAGCGGAGGATATCTTGATGGTGGTAAAAAAATCGCCAGTAAACTTTGCGGAAGTTGCCAAGAAGAATTCTCAAGATACTGCGTCGGCCATAAATGGTGGTGACCTAGGGTTTTTCGCTCAAGGCACTATGACAAAGCCTTTCGAAGACGCTGTATTTGCCATGAATGCGAAGCAAATTAGCGACGTGGTGGAGTCTGATTTTGGCTATCACATCATTCAACTGACTGAAATTAAAATGCCAAAAATACGCAGCTTTGCTGAGATGCGTCCAGAAATTGAGCTTGAGATTCAAAAACAAATGGCGCAAAAAAAATACAGCGAAGCGGCTGATGTTTTCACCAATACTGTTTATGAACAATCCGATAGTTTGAAGCCGGCAGCTGATAAGTTAAAGCTTGAGATCCAAACGGCACAAAACGTGGTGCGTCAAGTCGCACCCAATCAACATGGGCCACTAGCAAATACCAAATTTTTGAGTGTTTTATTTGCCTCAGATTCGTTAGACAAAAAGCGCAATACCGAAGTAGTTGAGATGGGAGGCAATCAATTAGTGGCAGGCCGAATCGTAAGCTATACGCCTGCGCAAACGTTGCCTCTTGAAGAAGTTAAAGATCGTGTACGGGCACTTTTGGTTGAGCGTATGAGTGCTGATTTCGCGCGAACTGAAGGCGTTGCAAAATTCACAGAATTAGCGACAGCGGGCGCTGCTCATGCGAGCTTGCCAGCACAGCTAGGTGGTGTGGTGAGCATTTCTCGTGATGCCATGCAACAGCAAAATCCTAAATTAGTTGATGCAGTTTTAAGAGCCAGCGTATCTAAACTGCCTGTTTGGCTAGGCGTTGATTTGCGCGCGGAAGGCTACCGCATTGTGTATTTAACCAAGGTGCTAGAGCCGACACAGGCGCTGGCAACTCAGAATAGGGATCAATATTTACAGGTGTGGTCAAACGCTGAAAGTGCTAGTTACTATGAGTACCTTAAAGATAAATTCCAAGTTCAAATCAAAGTGCAAAAACCTGAACTTAAATCTAAAGCTTCCTAAGAGGTCAGATTCGTTTTATAATTGAGTCTCTGCGGTGGCTGTAGCTCAGTTGGTAGAGTCCAGGATTGTGATTCCTGTTGTCGTGGGTTCGAGCCCCATCAGCCACCCCAATTTCTTATTTCGACAAGCTAAGAGTGAACTGAAATTGCCCTCGAATGAGGTATGATTAAAAGTGTAATCATAGGAAAAATTTCATGAAAAACGTCAAAAAAATGCTGGGCATTACGCTATGCGTTCTTTTATCTCTTGGCTCATTTGGGTGTGCAACATCTGTTCCCATTACAGCGCCAGTTGCTATATCTTTTCAACCAAATCTCACAACCGATGACGTTAGCCTTGAGCAGTATCAGTTTAATGTTTATAGCTCTGACGGGCAGTTTTTAGCGCAGCTTCTTTCCGAGCCGCTAAAAAATGGACAGTCTCAATCTTTTGATGTTAATTTAGAATCTCCTCAAAGCACCCGGCTGCAGTCATTAGGTATTCGGCCAGAAACCTTTCGTTTTTCATGGTATAAAAACCCTTGTGCTTCCTGTATCGGAATTCAAGTTGAGTTTGATCGTATGATTACACTAGTTGAGCCTGTGTCGAGCGATGTATCCTCTACACCTGCCGCTCCGGCTACGGCTATAGCCACAATTATGGCTAATGTGGTTGAACCTGTCACTTCAATCGTTTCATTTACAGCTACTTCACTATCAACAGTCTTTACTGTGCCAACTGCAAAATTCCGCTTACGGAATTATCGTCAGCAGCTGGTCGTAGGTGATTTGCCTACTATTTTGCCAATTTTTTATGCGAACGAAGCTGGGTTTTATGTCAAAGTTGAGCGGATATCGCCAGCCCCTTTAGCGACCAATATATTGGTCGCTAAAAATGCGCCTAAAACATAATTGGACTTGCAATTTTAACCGGTAGGGTCAATATTCGTCTCATTTCCAAAATTTAAGAGCGCGTGTGCGACTTGATCTCTGCTCCATAGACACATTTGACGTTCAGGATCAGGCGCCCTCCAGTCATCAATTGATGCAATGGGTGTCAATGGAAAATTGTAGGGGGGCTTAAAAAGATTCATGAGCCTGAAATCCCCGGTTGAGATGTCTTTGTTCTTGAAATCGTTAACGCTAATATGAGTGGTTGTTAATAAATAAGGGATGTTTGATGCAAGAAAATTTTCTAGCGCAGATTTTGTTTCTGCATAGGAAAGATGAAAAAGACAATCGCGACAAATCATCAAATCGGCTTTAGGTAATTTATCTTTAAGCAAATCGAGATGCATAAACGATATATGCGGGCTTGAATATTTGGCTGTCAGCGAATCGATGAGCGGCTTCACAACATCCGCGCCAATGTAATCTACATCGATCTGAGGTAATAAATAACGCATCCAATTGAAGTCACCACAAGGGGCGTCCAATATTTTTTTGATGTTAAATTTTGATAAAAATTTTGGTAACTCTTTCCGTAAATTTTCCGTGTATTCCAATGTTGAGCCTAATCCACTGACGCTTTCACCGCTCTTCCAGTGATTATGCGTATATATCCAAGTGAATTTTTTTTCAATAGAATCTAACGCACGAATTTTTTCAAGTCGTTTTTTTTCTAAAAAATGAGCAGGAGAGTGGTTGATTTTTGACGCAGTTTTCGCAACCCCCTCCCTCCGAAGGGTGGCATAGACTCTTTTAAAAACCAAAAACATAGAGCAACCTTCCGTTGAAATCCAACCCGATAATTAGAAAAGCACTCATTCCAATAGAGGAAAAGCGCATAGCGAATCATTACCTTAGTACCATCGGTATCCACGTGCCGATTTTGAATTGGCGTGAGTGTACTGGAGCAAATGAGTTTTCATAAATGCAAGCTCATTTTTTTGTGCGTAAAGTTTAAATAATTATCAAGAATAATCATAAATGCTGACAAAAAATACGTTCCAACGTGATGCCACCACAATTGGCCTAGTTGGATTGGCGCATGCGACATCACATTTTTCGCAAATGCTTTTGGTTCCCATCTTTCCTATTTTTCAGCGTGAGTTCAATCTCAGCTATTCGCAAATTGGCTTCCTAGTTAGCGTCTTGTACATGGTCTCCAGTTTGGGACAGGCGAGCAGCGGATTCTTGGTGGATAAGCTGGGCGCTAGGCCTGTGCTCTTCACGTCGTTTGGGTTTTTTATCGCGGCTGCGTTGACCGCGGCCAATGCATCGGGTTACAGCAGCTTGATTGCAGTGATGGTATTAGTTGGTATGGGTAACGCACCTTTTCATCCTGTTGATTTCACAATCATGAATCAACGAGTATCAAGTGAACGGCTTGGTTATGCCTTCAGCGTGCATGGCGTAACGGGCAATCTCGGATGGGCGCTCGCGCCTCTATTTTTTGTGGGCATTACAGCGCTCAGTTCATGGCGGATGGCCTACATTTGTGCGGCGTGTTTGTTTGCCATTGTGTTGGCTGTTTTAGTTTTGAATAAAGACGCTTTGCAGACGCAAGTAACGGACCAAACCAAGACCGATACGATGCACACTAAAAGCGTTGCGAGTGATTTTGCTTTCTTAAAACTTCCCGCCGTTTGGTGGTGTTTTGGATTTTTTATGTTTTCCACGATGACTTTGGCTGTGGTGCAAAGCTATTCGATCTCTATTCTGCAAAAAGTACATGATGTGTCGCTTTATGCGGCTAATGCAACCTTGACAGCCTACATGCTTTGTGCGGCAGCAGGCATGATGGTGGGTGGATGGGTTGCTGCTAAATTTCCCAATAAAAGCGATCTTATCGTTGCTCGGGCAATGATGACAGCGGCTGCGATATTGATGCTGGCAGCTAGTGGTGTCCTCGGCGCTCTAGGTACTTGCGTTTTGATTGCCAGCACAGGTTTTGCCATTGGTGTGGGTGGCCCCAGTCGCGACATGATGATTAAAAAAGCGACGCCCGCAGGCGCGACTGGCCGCGTTTATGGGCTGGTCTACTCGGGTATGGATGTGGGCTTTGCTATTGCCCCTGCAGTGTTTGGCGTGTTCATGGATAACGGCTACTATGCCAGTGTTTTAGTAGGCGCTGGCGTGACACTGCTGATTGCGGTTTATCTCGCACTCGGAGTGGGACGCAGAACAAATATGACAAATAGAAAAGGATGACTACATGCAAAAAGCAGGGCATTTATTAATCGATTGCTTGATAGAGCAATGCGTCACGCACGTGTTCGGCGTGCCGGGCGAGAGCTTCCTAGCTTGCCTAGATGGCATGTTTGATCGCGCTGATAAGATTCAATTCATCAATTGCCGCCAAGAAGGTGGTGCTGCTTTCATGGCCGAGGCGGTGGGCAAGCTCACAGGCCGTCCGGGCGTGTGCTTTGTGACGCGAGGCCCGGGCGCGACGAACGCATCTATTGGTGTTCACACGGCGTTTCAAGATTCCACCCCCATGGTATTACTCGTGGGAGATGTGGCGAGCGAAACACGTGACCGAGAGGCGTTTCAAGAAGTCAACTACCTCAGCTTTTTTGAGTCAATGGCGAAGCGCGTGGAGCGCATCGATGATCCCAACCGCGTGCCCGAATACATTGCCAGAGCTTTTGCGACGGCGATGAACGGACGGCCAGGCCCAGTGGTCTTGGTATTGCCAGAAGATATGCAAATTAAAGATGTGGATACATCAACGTATCCTGTGCTGGCAAAGGTCGAGCCAACCCGTGCGGGCATGGATTTAAGCGCACTTACACAATTTGAATCACTGCTGCTGGCAAGCAAACGCCCTTTTGTGATAGCGGGCGGTGCAGGATGGGATGCCACGTCCGCCAAGGATTTGCAGACATTTGCTGAAAAATTTAATTTACCCGTGGGTAATGCGTTTCGTTTCCAAGATACGTTTGATAACCATCATGTCAACTATGCGGGTGATGTGGGCATTGGCATTAATCCAAAGCTAGCAGAGCTCATCAAGCAAAGTGATCTCATCATCGCCATTGGCCCACGATTAGGCGAAATGACGACGGGCGGTTATGCCATGCTCACTGCACCAAGGCTTTCGGGCAATGGTGGGAATCAAAAGCTGATTCACATTCATGCAAGTGCTGAAGAGCTCAACCGCGTGTACCAAGCAGATGTCGCCATTAACGCTAGCATGGATGCGGCTGCGCAGGCGCTTGCTGCGCTCCAAGCCCCATCCAGCGTGGCTTGGAGCGATTGGACGGCAAGTGTCCATCAAACCTATGAAGCTAATTTAGTGCATCAGCCGGTTCTAGACGCGAATGGCTCGTGTGTTGGCGAAGTGGATATGCCAGCGATTGTGGCCACGCTCAAAAAACATTTACCCGCGGATGCGGTGCTCACCAACGGAGCGGGAAATTTTGCCAGCTGGGTGCATCGGTACTTTAAACATCACGGGCTCATCACAGGGCATAAAACGCAGTTAGCACCGACTGCGGGTTCTATGGGATATGGCGTGCCCGCGGGCATTGCCGCAGCTATCACGACAGGGCGATTGGCCTTGACGATGGCGGGGGATGGTGATTTTTTGATGAATGGTCAAGAATTGGCGACAGCGGTGCAATACGGCGCGAAGACCATCATCGTGCTGCTGAATAACGGCATCTACGGCACGATCAGGATGCATCAAGAGCGAGAGTACCCTGCGCGGGTTAGTGGCTCTGCCATGACGGTTAATCCAAGCTTTGCCGCGTTGGGCGCAGCGTATGGCTATGCAGGGGTGCGGATTACGCAAACGGCTGAGTTTGAGCCGCAATTACTGGCTGCGATGGCCAGATCCGAGGGCACCGTGATTGAGGTGATGCTAGATCCTGAGTACCTCACCACGCGCGGGACTTTGACGGGTATCCGGACGGCTGCACAGAAGAAATAAAAAAAACCAGCTACCGATGAAGTTAACTGGTTTTTTGCTTTCCCCTATGAAATAGGGCAAATGTCTTTATTTCGCGTGCTTGCCAATCAAGCCAGCCAATTGGAACATCGACACTTGCGCTTTGCCGTCAAATAAAACTTTAAGTTTTGCATCAGCGTTGATGTTGCGTTTGTTGGCGGCGTCTTGCAAGCCATGCTTTTTGATGTAGACCCACAACTGTTTCACGATTTCTGTACGTGGCACTGGCGTTGCGCCAATCACAGCGGCCAGCGCTGCATCAGGCACCATAGGCTTCATGAATGCTGCATTAGGCGTGCGTTTCACAGCTACTTTTTTAGCAGCTACTTTTTTTGCTGGGGCAGCTTTTGGAGCGGCTGCTTTTTTAGCGGGAGCTTTCTTTGCGGCTGTTGCCATGGTGTTTCCTTTAAATGTTGTTGGAACTGCCGATGCTACTGGGAAAACATGGTTTTTTTGCATTTTTTATTGCAAACAAAAGAATTTATTTTTGGACGTTGCCGTAGCGCGACAACGCCTGTGCACTTTGTGTCACCAACGCGGGACCCTGGTAAATGAGTCCCGTATAGATTTGCACAGCATCTGCGCCCGCTTTAATCTTGCTAACAGCATCTTCTGCACTCAAAATACCACCTACGCCAATAATGGGAAAAGCCTTACCCAGCGTGGCTCGCAGCACTTCAATGACTTTATTACTAGCGGCTAAAACAGGCGCGCCGCTTAAGCCACCAGTTTCATTGGCGTATGGCAAGTCCGCGACTGCTTCGCGGGCGAGCGTCGTATTGGTTGCAATCACGCCGTCCATCCCGTGCCTAAGCAAGGCATCGGCTAAGAACTTAATTTGAACTTCATCAAGGTCAGGTGCAATTTTCACGAAGATGGGGACGCGCTTGCCCTGTGATTCCATCAGCGCTTCTCGCCGATTGGACACGGCTTGTAGCAATGCTTCGAGTGCGTCGTCATTTTGCAGCTCGCGTAAATTTTTAGTGTTTGGGCTTGAAATATTGATGGTGACGTAATCCGCGTGTGGATAGACACCTGCTAATGCAATCACGTAATCGTCTGCCGCACGATCAATCGGCGTAGCCGCATTTTTGCCAATGTTAAGACCGAGAATTTTGCCAGCGCTACGAAATTTAGATGCTTTGACATTCGCAATGAACGCCTCTAATCCGTCATTATTAAAACCCAAGCGATTGATGAGCGCCTGCTTGGCCGGCAGCCTAAACATACGCGGCTTAGGGTTGCCAGCTTGCGCTAGAGGGGTAACGGTGCCGACTTCCACAAAGCCAAACCCCATGGCGCCAAGCCCATCAATCACACGCGCGTTTTTATCTAAACCTGCCGCCAGACCAACACGGTTAGGAAAGTGAAGTCCTGCAAGCGTGATAGGGTCACTGATGAAAGGCTCACGGTACAAACATTCAAACGGTGTGCGCTGGGTGCGTGCCAGCATGGCAATGGTAAGGTCGTGCGCGTGCTCTGGGTCAAGCTGAAACAGGGCGGCACGGGAAAGAGCGTAGGGAAGTAGTGACATGGATAATTACACATTTAAAACCTGATTTTCCCACGACCAAGGACCTATTCCAAATGACGCAAGATGAACTCAAAACCCAAGTTGGCATAGCAGCGCTTAAATACGTGACGCCAGATTCTGTGATTGGCGTTGGAACAGGCTCTACTGTCAATAAATTTATTGAGGCATTGGCGGGGGCAATCGCTCGCGGAGAGCTCAAAATTACGGGCGCGGTTTCTAGCTCAGTAGCCTCGACGCAATTGCTGGAACGATACGGTATTCCAGTTTTTGAGGCGAATGAGGTCACCCGCCTCGGCGTATACATTGACGGTGCTGATGAAATCGACGGTGAGGGCTACATGATCAAGGGCGGCGGCGCTGCGCTGACGCGTGAAAAAATTGTGGCGAGTCTTGCTGATAAATTCATCTGTATAGCGGATGAATCAAAGTTAGTGAAAGCGCTCGGGGCTTTTCCGCTGCCTGTCGAGGTCATTCCTATGGCGAGCAGTCATATCCAGCGGCGCTTTGCAGCCAAAGGCGGCGTGGCAACAACTCGCTTAAAAGACGGTAAACCACTCGTGACCGACAACGGCCAGCACATTCTTGACGTCACAGGTCTAAAAATTAAAGAACCACTTGCGTTTGAGCTGGGTGTGAATCAATGGTCGGGTGTGTTGACCGTGGGCGTGTTCGCGCAACAAAAAGCCAGCGTGTGCCTGCTGGGCACGAGCGCTGGCGTTAAGACAATTGAGTACTAGGACGCTGCACCAACCCGCACCTTCAGGCCATGCCTTGATGTCGCAAAAGTGCATCAATTTGAGGTGCTCGGCATCTAAAGGCGGTGAACGACTCGATAGCGGGTCTGCTGCCGCCGACTTGCAAAATCTCAGTTAAATATTTTTTACCAATCGCTTGCAATGCTTGTTGGTTCTGGCTTGCCGCTTCCTCAAACGCGGCGTAGCAGTCAGCGCTTAGCACTTCCGCCCACTTGTAGCTGTAGTAGCCCGCCGCGTAACCGCCCGCAAAGATGTGACTAAAACTATGTGGGGAGCGGCTATAAGGCGGTACGGACAGAACTGCAGTGTCTTTGCGAACTTCAGCTAGCAGCGCTAGAGGTTCTTGCACGGCTGTGATTTGACTGTGCAACAACATGTCAAACAGAGAAAACTCGACTTGGCGCATGGTCGCAAGCCCCGACTGGTAGTTCTTTGCAGCCAGCATCTTCTGGAAGAGAACGGCTGGCATGGCTTCCCCGCTATCAACGTGTGCAGACATGCCTTTGACGACGTCCCATTCCCAGCAAAAGTTCTCCATAAACTGGCTGGGCAGTTCCACCGCATCCCACTCGACGCCGCTGATTCCAGCCACATCGCGCTCGTTTACGCGAGTCAACATGTGATGCAAGCCGTGACCAAATTCGTGGAAGAGAGTGATGACATCGTCGTGCGTCAGCAGGGCTGGCTTGCCACCAGTGCCATCGGCAAAGTTGCATACCAGATGCGCCACGGGCGTTTGCAGCTCGTTCGTGTCTACACGCAGCCACCTGCCACGGGCATCATCCATCCAAGCCCCGCCGCGCTTGCCGTCTCGTGCGGCGGTATCTAAATAAAAATGTGCTATGACCTCGCAAGGCTTACCTGCTGTGGCTTGGCGCTCGATCCGATAGAACCGAACCTTCTCGTTCCATGTTGGAGCAGCATCTAAAACGATGTGCACATCAAACAGCAATTCAATTTTGGCGAATAGCCCGTCCAGCACTTTTGGCAATTGGAAATAGTTTTTAACGTCCGACTCTGAGTACGCGTAGCGAGCTTCCTTGAGTCGTTCAGAGATGAACGTCCAATCCCACGGCTGCGGGTCGGCAAGTCCAAGCGCTTGGTGTGCAAACTCGCGCATTTCTGTCACATCCTCTAGCGCGTAAGGCTTGGCGCGGGATGCGAGATCTCTCAAAAATGCGACCACCTCTTCGGCAGAGCCCGCCATTTTGGTAGCAAGCGAGACTTCTGCGTGGTGCTTGAACCCCAATAAAGCTGCTTGCTCGTGCTTCAAAGCGAGTAGCTCGGTGATGATGGTGCTGTTGTCGCGAAACGCAGCATCCACGCCTTCCGATACGTCGCTAGCCCTTGTGGCATAAGCCTTGTAGAGCTTTTCTCTAAGCGCAGAGTTTGTCGCAAACTGCATCATAGGCATATAGCACGGCCCTTTGAGTGTGAGGACATAGCCAGACGTTTTTCCGCCTTTGTTAGCAAATAGCTCAAAACGCGCCTTTGCCGCAAGGACTATGTCTAATGGCACGCCAGCCATATCTTCCTCGGAGGCCAGGTAAGTAAAGGCTTCCGTCGAATCGAGTACGTTTTCGCTGAACTTTTGACTCAGTGCGGAGAGGCGTTCGTCAATTTCGGCGTAGCGTTCTTTGGCTGCGCCCACTAAATCTGCGCCACCCAGTTGAAAGCTGCGTAGCGCATTTTTGTGCGCTTGTGTTTGTTCGGCGTTCAAACTGGAAGGATCAATCGCTTTATATTTGGCGTAGAGCCGCTCGTCAGAGCCTAGTGATGTAAAAAATTGCGTGACTTTAGGCAGTGCTTCGTTATAGGCGGCGCGTAGCTCGGGTGTGTCTGCCACACCATTCAGGTGACTGACGGCGCCCCACGCCACGCCAAAGCGCTCGGTCGCTACATCAAGCGTTAGGCTTAAATCTTGCCATGTGGCACGAATGGCACTGCTGCAAGCCTTATTCAGTGCGACTTGCGCGGCAATCAGTAGCTCATCAACAGCAGGTGCAATGTGCTCTGGGCGGATGGCCGCAAAGTCGGTGAGTGCACTGGCGGCCTGGGAGGATGACGGGCGAGAGAGAAGGGGATTCATAGCATGATCTCTATGTATTCGTCATTCCCGCGAAGGCGGGAATCTAGGGATTGTGGATTCCCGCCTTCGCGGGAATGACAGCCCAGTTTTTTTAGCCGAGTTGAGATTTTTTAACGCTTTTCTTTTTAGGCTGGATCCGCTTGACCTTACCGCCAAACGTCAGGCGCTCGTTACCAAGCACTCGCAGAGTACGCACTTCTGGGCGCTGACCGCCGCGTTTGCTGTACTTCATCACCTTCATGTCGCGGGGCCCAGGCATGCGGTCTTCGTTGATTGGCTTTTCAACGATTGGCTTTTCACGCCACAGAACCAAGAGCTTACCGATGTGCTGAATCGGCGCAGCGTTAAACTCCTCGGAGAGCTCTACCAGCATGGCTTCTCGTGCATTTCGGTCGTCTGAAAAGACGCGAACTTTGATGAGTCCGTGAGCGTTCAGCGCTGCGTCCACTTCGTGCTTAACTGCGGCGGTGAGTCCGTCATTCCCGATCATGACGACGGGGTTGAGGTGGTGTGCATCAGCGCGAAGCTGTTTGCGATCTTGTACGTTTAATTTAATGGCAGTCATATCCCAATTATCGTTTACCCGCGTCTTTTGAGAAACCGACGAGAATTGAGGTTATGAAAGTACAAAAACAAAGTGGCAAAAAGGGTAAAAAACTCAACAAAGCGTGGCTCAACGACCACCTGAATGACCCTTACGTCAAGATGGCAACGCGCGATGGCTATCGTGCTCGCGCCGCCTACAAACTGAAAGAGATGGATGAAACGCTAGGCCTCATCAAACCCGGCATGACCGTGGTGGATTTGGGATCGGCGCCTGGCGCTTGGAGTCAATATCTACGCCGTAAATTGAGCGGCACCGAAGGCGCTAACATGACGGGCTCGAACCGCGTGATTGCCGCTGACGCCAAGACGGGCGCGGCTTCGGGCGCACTCAGTGGGCGCATTGTGGCGCTTGATATTTTGCCGATGCCGCCTGTGGAGGACGTGACGTTTATTCTGGGCGACTTGCGAGAAGTATCGGTGCTGGCGCAGCTGCACGAGACCTTGGGCGGCGCTGCCAGTTTCAGTAAGGTCGACTGCGTAGTTTCGGACATGGCGCCTAATTTATCGGGTGTGGAATCAGCCGATGCGGCGCGGATGTGCGATTTGGTTGAGATTGCCGTTGAGTTTGCTAAGTCACATCTCACACCCGAAGGCGCTTTGGTGGTGAAGGTTTTCCACGGCAGTGGTTACAGCCAGCTCGTGAAGCTATTTAAGGAAACTTTTGAAGTCGTGAAACCCATGAAGCCAAAGGCATCGCGTGATAAATCGGCGGAAAATTTTATTGTTGGAATGCGGTTGAAGCCGCAGTAACAAGAAGCATGGATTCCCGCCTTCGTGGGAATGACAACAGGCCGTTACTCCTCATATCAACCCTCATTCCAGATAGTCAGCCGTCATTCCCGCGAAGGCGGGAATCCATGGCGCTTAGATTTTGCCGCGCTGCTTGAGGCGGCTGAGAGTTTCTGCTGACAGATTCAAATATGCGGCCAGCTCTTTTTTAGGAATTCGATCAAACAGCTCGGGCTGTTTGCGTAAAAAGCGCTGGACGCGGCCTGTTGCGTCTAACAGATGCAGTGTGATGGTGTGAGCCATGATGTCGCTCATGGATGCCATTACGTGATGCTCAAATGCTTGTTTGACGCTGGGGTTGCGCTCGATAAAGGCCACCCACTGCTCAAGAGGCATCTTTGCAACGCGGGCTTTTGTGAGGCACACAATGCTGTACGGCGCAGGTTTTTTTAACCGCCAAGCGGCGTAGCTGGTCTCGACGTCGCGTTCGGCCGCAAATCGCAAAATCATCTCTTTGGCGTCCACGTTGCTGACTACTCGCTTCAAAATGCCGTCCAAAATGAAGTATTGCTCCATGTCATGCACGCCTTGGTGCAATAAAAAATCGCCTTTATGACCATCCACGATGGTGAGATAGCTCTCCAATTCTGACGTTTGCTCATCCGTGAGCTCATGCAGCAGCGCGTTTTGCTTGAGCTGTACACGGATGACATTTTTATCGGGATGGCTTTGGACGGAGGGCATAGGTTGTTGAAAAATATAGCAGAAATTGACCCAGATCAAGGTTGTCCTTGGCGGTGATTCCTATGATAACCAACTGAGACATATTCATACTTACTTACGCCCACTGAGGAGACATTTCGACATGACGACTGACACTCAAGCACCAGAGATGACGGATGGTTTTCACCTCGTTATTGATGCACTAAAACTGAATGGCATTGATACTATTTATGGTTTGCCAGGCATACCCATTACTGATCTGACCCGCAAAATGCAGGCTGAAGGTATGCGCGTCATTTCCTTTCGGCACGAGCAGCACGCAGGCAATGCCGCCGCTGCCGCAGGCTTCTTGACGGGCAAACCCGGCATTTGCCTGACCGTGTCAGCACCTGGCTTTTTAAATGGTCTCACGGCTCTCACTAATGCCACTACCAATTGCTTCCCCATGATTTTGATTAGCGGCTCGTCAGAGCGCGAAATCGTGGACTTACAGCAAGGCGACTACGAAGAGATGGATCAATTGGCGATTGCCAAGCCACTGTGCAAAGCTGCTTTCCGCGTGCTGCACGCAGCCGATATCGGCGTGGGCATTGCCCGCGCGATTCGCTCCGCCGTGTCGGGTCGTCCCGGCGGTGTGTACCTTGACTTACCTGCTAAGTTGTTTTCGCAAGTCATGGAAGCAGCAGCTGGCAAGGCTTCGCTGATTGAGGTGGTTGATCCGGCGCCTGCACAAATCCCGGGCCCTGCCGCTGTGGCACGTGCGATTGAGTTACTCAAAAACGCCAAGCGCCCACTCATTCTTTTGGGTAAGGGCGCAGCCTATGCAGGCGCTGCCAATCAGGAGTCAGACAGCGCAATCAAAGCGATGATTGAAAACTCTGGCATCCCGTATTTGCCGATGTCGATGGCGAAGGGCTTGCTGCCTGACACACATGCCCAGTGTGCCTCCGCAGCCCGTTCCTATGTGCTAGCCGAAGCTGATGTGGTCATGTTGGTCGGCGCGCGTCTCAACTGGCTTTTGTCGCACGGCAAGGGTAAAACATGGGGCGGCGCTAAAGCTACCGCGCGTCAATTCATTCAAATCGACATCTCGCCAACCGAAGCTGATAGCAACGTCGCAATCGCTGCGCCATTAGTCGGCGATATTGCCTCTTGCGTGGCAGAAATCAACAAAGCAATGGCTGCGGCAAATCTGCCTAAAGCGAATGCTGAGTGGACAAAGACTGTGTTTGATAAGCGTGATTCGAACGTTGCCAAGATGGCGATCACCTTGCAAGCTAACCCAAGCCCGATGAACTTTCATAGCGCTTTGAACGTCATCAAAAACACGATTAAAGCCAACCCAGATGCAATTTTGGTGAACGAAGGCGCCAACACGCTGGATTTCACGCGCTCTATCGTTGACATGTACAAGCCGCGCAAGCGTTTGGACGTGGGCACATGGGGCATCATGGGTATTGGCATGGGCTTTTCTGTGGCAGCAGCGGTCACCACGGGACACCCTGTCATTGCCGTGGAAGGTGACAGCGCCTTTGGTTTTAGCGGCATGGAGCTAGAGACCATTTGCCGCTACAACCTGCCCGTTTGTGTAGTCGTGTTTAACAACAACGGCATCTACAAAGGCACTGATCAAAACCAATCGGGCGGTAAGGGCGCTGGCGGCAAAGACGTTGCGCCAACGGTGTTTGTGAAGAATGCACGCTACGACTTGATGATGCAAGCTTTTGGTGGCGATGGCATCACAGCAAATACACCAGCCGAGCTAGAGAAAGCTTTGAACGCGGCGGTGGCTTCTGGTCGCCCAACACTGATCAACGCGATCATTGACGAGACGGCGGGTACAGAGAGCGGACGCATCACTAGCTTGAATCCAACGGCGGGGAAGAAAAATTAATCGGGGACAGACCCTAATTAATTCCACTCTCTATTTTTAACATTTTTATTAACCATTAATTAGGGTCTGTCCCCAATTAATTTTCAGGAGTATTTCATGAGCGACAAACCACTAGCAGGCATCAAAATTATCGACTTCACCCACGTGCAAGCAGGCCCTGCCTGTACGCAGATGCTGGCGTGGTTCGGTGCGGACGTGATCAAGGTCGAGCGTCCAGGCTCTGGCGACGTGACACGTGGCCAACTACGTGACATGCCAGATGCAGATGCGCTGTATTTCACTATGCTGAACTCCAACAAGCGTGGCTTGACCCTAGACACTAAGCAGGCGGCGGGCAAAGAAGTGCTGGAGCGCTTGATCAAAGAATCTGACGTGATGGTTGAAAACTTTGGTCCAGGCGCACTGGACCGTATGGGCTTTACTTGGGAACACATCCAGTCTCTGAATCCAGGCATGATTTTGGCTTCTGTCAAAGGCTTTTCTGACGGACACCACTATGAAGACTTGAAGGTTTACGAAAACGTGGCTCAGTGTGCGGGCGGTGCAGCTTCTACCACTGGTTATTGGAAAGGCGAGAACTCTGGCCCTACCATTTCTTCGGCGGCACTCGGCGACTCCAATACAGGTATGCACCTCGCCATTGGTATTTTGACGGCCTACATCGGCAAGCAAAAAACGGGCAAAGGTCAAAAAGTGGCGGTGTCCATGCAAGATGCCGTGTTGAATCTCTGCCGCGTGAAAATGCGCGACCAGCTGCGTTTGGACAAAGTGGGCTACTTGGAAGAGTATCCACAGTACCCGCACGAGATGGAAGCTTTTAAAGACGGCGTGGTGCCACGCGGTGCGAATGCAGGCGGCGGCGGTCAACCAGGTTGGATCCTGAAGTGCAAAGGCTGGGAGACTGACCCGAACGCCTACATTTATTTCACCGTGCAAGGCCACGCTTGGGGTCCTATTTGCGATGCGCTTGGCAAACCAGAGTGGAAGGATGACCCTGCGTACAACACGCCTCGTGGTCGCCAGCCGCACATCATGGATATTTTTGCCACGATTGAAGACTACATCAAAGACAAAACCAAATTTGAAGCGGTTGACATTTTCCGTAAGTTTGACATCCCATGCGCACCCGTGCAGTCCATGAAAGAGCTCTTACACGACAAATCGCTCATCGCTAGCGGTACCATTGTGGAAGTCCCGCACAAGGTGCGCGGTAGCTACACAACCTTGGGCAGCCCGATCAAATACAGCGGCTTCAAGCCTGAGGTCACCGCATCACCGATCTTGGGTGAGCACACCGATGCCGTTTTGGCTGAACTGGGTTACAGCGCGGCTGAGATCGCTGCTATGCACACCTCGAAAGCGGTTTAATCGCCTTGGCTGATTAGCTTTTAATCTATTAAGACCGCGCTAGTCTGAGACAATCTCTCAGGTAGGCGCGGTTTTTTTACGCCTTCTTTTCGTTGACCTTTCCTAAGCTTTTATGACTTCAAACTTTGACCACCAGCAACTCGTTGAAAGCGCTGCAGACGCCATCATGGCCTGCGATGCGGCAGGAAAAATCACGCTGTGGAACGCCGCATCTACGCGTATGTTTGGCTTCACCGAGCTAGAGGCGCTGGGGCAGTCGCTAGACATCATCATCCCGCAAAGGCAGCAAGCGCGGCATTGGGAGGGCTATCACGTCACGATGGCTAGTGGGGTGACCAAGTACGGCGCATCCGTGCTGCGGGTGCCGGCCGTGCACAAGGACGGGCACACACTATCGATTGCGTTTACGGTCTCGCTGATGCACGATGCCGGGGGCAAGGTTTCTGCCATCGTTGCCATTGTGCGGGACGAGTCGGTCAAGTTTGCCGAGGAGCGGGCTTTGCGAAAGCGCATTGCTGAGCTGGAAATTGACCTAGGTCAATAACGAATGAATTAAACTCTAATGTCTTATATAAGACATTAGAGTTTCTTTATAATTGTGGGATGACTTCCCACAAAAACCACAACATTCTCATTTTGGGAGCCTCTTACGGCTCCTTGCTTGCCATTAAATTTTTAGCGGCCGGACATAACGTCACTATGACTTGCCGCACGGTAACGGCGGCTTTGATGAACGCTGAGGGCATTCGGATTCGTCTCCCTATCAAAGGTCGTAAAGACGTCGGCGTGAATGGCTTGTTAGAGCTTGATTCCCGCACTATGCTTGGTAAATTGCACGCCAGCACACCGCAAAACGTGGGTGATTTAGCTGCCTTCGATTTGGTGGTGCTTGCGATGCAAGAACCGCAGTATCAACAAGACGGCATTCGTGAATTAATGGCGCGGGTGGCGGCATCAAGCTTGCCGTGCATGCCCATCATGAACATGCCGCCACTGCCTTATTTGGCGCGCTTGCAAGCGACCAATTCTGCGCTCGATATGTCCGCATGCCGCCCTGCGTATACGTCTGCCAGCATTTGGGATGGTTTCGATCCCGCTTTGATGACGCTTTCTAGCCCTGATCCGCAGGCCTTTCGTCCTGTGGATGAGCCAGCCAATGTGCTGCAAGTGGCGCTTCCCACCAACTTCAAAGTGGCGCGGTTCGAGTCAGAGGCTCACACGCAAATGCTTCGTCAGCTGGACGCTGATATTGAGTCGGTGCGCGTAACGGTGCAAACCGCGGCTGGTACAGAGCAAGTCGAGTTGCCCGTCAAACTTAAAGTGTTTGATTCGCTCTTTGTGCCGCTGGCCAAGTGGAGCATGCTGCTCACAGGCAATTACCGCTGCATTCAAGAGACTACCATGCGCCCGATTCAAGAAGCGGTTCTGTCGGATAAGTCCGCGTCGCAGGATGTGTATGAATGGGTCGCAGCCTTGTGCATTCGCTTGGGTGCAAACGCTAGTGATTTGGTGAGCTTTGACAAATACGCAGCCGCAGCTAATGGGCTTGCCAAGCCATCATCGGCCGCCAGAGCTCTAGCGGCGGGCGCTGTCAACATTGAGCGTGTGGATTTAATCGTTCAAACCTTGGCAGCACAGCTCGGTTTGTCGCACCCTAGTCTGAATCAAACGGTTTTGCTGGTGAACGGCTGGTTGGCCAAAAATCGCAGCACCCGATAATTAACATCTATATTTTGGAGTTTTCATGAGTCAAGCCACAACATCACCATCGCCGCAAGCCTTGTCAGGCGTTCGTATTCTCGATTTCACGCACGTGCAATCAGGCCCCACTTGCACGCAGCTCTTGGCGTGGTTTGGCGCAGACGTGATTAAGCTGGAGCGCGCCGGTGAGGGCGATGCGACCCGCGGTCAGCTGCGCGATGTGGCGGATGCGGATAGCTTGTATTTCACGATGCTCAATCACAACAAGCGCTCGATCACGGTGAACACCAAAAATCCAGCGGGCAAAGCTGTTGTCGAAAAACTGATTCAAACTTGTGACGTGCTGGTCGAAAATTTTGCGCCAGGTGCGCTAGATCGTATGGGCTTTACGTGGGAACGCATCCAAGAGCTGAATCCACGCATGGTGATGGCCTCGATCAAAGGTTTTGGCCCCGGTCCTTACGAGGACTGCAAGGTCTATGAAAATGTTGCGCAGTGCGCAGGCGGCGCAGCGTCCACTACAGGATTTGATGATGGCCCGCCCCTAGTGACGGGGGCGCAAATTGGTGACTCAGGATCGGGACTGCATTTGGCGCTGGGCATCGTGACAGCGCTGTTTCAGCGTACGACCACGGGGCGCGGACAGCGTGTGTCGGTGGCCATGCAAGACGGTGTTTTGAATCTGTGCCGCGTCAAACTGCGCGATCAGCAGCGCCTTGAGCGCAAAGGTGTGATGGAGGAGTACCCGCAGTACCCTGATGGCGAGTTTGGTGAAGCTGTTCCGCGCGCGGGCAATGCGTCTGGCGGTGGGCAGCCTGGCTCTATTTTGAAGTGCAAGGGATGGGAGACAGACCCGAATGCGTACATCTATTTCATTACCCAAGCGCCAGTGTGGAGCGCGATTTGCGACGTCATTGGCAAGCCAACCTGGAAGACGGACGAAGCCTACGCCACACCTAGGGCACGACTGTTGCACCTCAAGCAAATTTTTAAAACCATTGAGCAATGGACGATGACGAAGACCAAGTTTGAGGCGATGGACATTCTTAACAAATACGATATTCCTTGTGGCCCTATTTTGTCGATGAAAGAAATCGCAGCGGATCAGTCGCTGTACGAAACGGGGACATTGGTCAAGGTCGATCACCCTGTGCGCGGCGAGTACATCACGGTGGGTAATCCAATCAAGTTATCCGATAGTGCAACGGTCGTCACGCGCTCGCCTCTGTTAGGTGAGCACACGGATGAGGTGCTGGTGCAACTGGGTTACGGCACGGACGAGCTGGCCGCCTTGCGCGAACAAAAGGTTATCTAATTTGTCATTCCCGCGAAGGCGGGAATCCAAAATGCGGTGGATCCCCGCCTTCACGAGGATGACTTTCAAGCGCATTCAGCTCTTCCAGCGTATTAGCATTCGCAAAAGCTAATGGGTCATCCGCTGGCTCATCAAAATTAACAATCACTGTTTTATGCCGTGCTGTCCATGCGTCTATTTTTCTGTGTCCGCTTTGCATAAAGCTTTGAAGGCTTGGCAATAGCTCGCGTTTCAGTAAACAAAATACGGGTTGTGTCCAACCGCCTTGTGCGGCCATTACGATATCAAAATCGCCCTGCTGTAGGCCTTGTTCCATATGGCTTGCGAGCCTATGCGCTAAGTCCATTGGAAAGCGTGGCGAGTCGCATGGCACGGTGAGGAAATACGGCGTTTTGCAGTTCGCAAGACCCACAGCAAAACCTGAGAGCGGCCCTGCAAATTCTGAGTCATCGTCAGGGTACACATTGCAGCCAAATGTTTGGTAGGTGTTCAAGTTTCGATTGGCATTCACGATCACGGTGCCTACCTGCAAGGCCACACGCTGTACGGCTTGCAGGGCAAGTGGCGTGCCGTTAAAGAGCTGTAACCCTTTATCGACACCACCCATACGGCTGCCGCGTCCACCCGCTAAGACGATGGCTGTGATGTCGCTGGGTTTGATGATTGCGCTATCCACCGATGTAGCTCATCTCAACGCGTTTGATGTTGATGACTTTTGGCGCAAGGCCACTCGCGCGAAGTTCGGAGTAGTTGTCGATGCGTCCCTGCCAGATATTTTGAATCGCAGTCGATATCACCGTGTCGCTAGACCCCCCTCGCAGCAAGTCCCGTAGGTCGTGACCTTGCGAGGCAAATAGACACAAATACAGTTTGCCCTCAGTCGATAGCCGTGCGCGGTTACAGTCCGCGCAAAAAGCTTGCGTGACACTACCAATTACGCCAATTTCTCCTGTGCCGTCCTTGTAGCCCCAACGCGCGGCGGTTTCGCCAAGCACTGTTGGATCTAGTTGCGCTAGTTGCAGTTCTGCATGAATCCGTGCGACGACCTCTTTGGAGGGCATTACCTCACGCATATCCCAGCCGTTGGTCGAGCCCACATCCATGTATTCGATAAAACGCAACACCACACCGGAGCCTTTGAAGTGCCGCGCCATTGGCAAAATTTGATCGTCGTTTGTGCCGCGCTTGACGACCATATTGACCTTGATGGGTGCATGAATTCCAAGTCCAGCAGCCTGCGCGGCTGCAATACCTTCTAGTACATCTGAGACGGGAAAATCGACGTCGTTCATGCGCTTAAAAACAGCATCATCCAAACCATCCAAGCTCACAGTGACACGTTGCAGGCCTGCATCCACAAGGCTTTGCGCTTTGCGTTTGAGCAGTGATCCGTTGGTCGTGAGCGTGATGTCAAGTGGCTTGCCGTCCTGCGTTTGTAGCTTTGCCAGCATCTCAATCAGTACTTCAATATTTTTGCGTAGCAGGGGCTCGCCGCCCGTGAGTCGGATTTTTTGCACGCCTTGACTAACGAATAGTTTGGCTAATCGTGTGATTTCTTCAAAGGATAAAAGACTAGATTGCGGCAAATAGGCATAGTTCTGGTCAAAAACTTCTTTGGGCATGCAATAACTACAGCGGAAGTTACAGCGATCGGTGATGCTGATCCGTAAATCGCGTAAAGGGCGCTGGCGTTGATCGAGCAATACGGTGGGCGCAGCAGTCATATTCGAGAAGGTCATAGGTTGATTTTGCCTGAATCGCGAAAGTTAAAGCCTATAGGTGTAAACCACATGTAAGTTTAAATCGAATTGGGGAACAATAGAAGCTTCTTCTTTGTTTGGAGTTTGTATGAATATCAAAAGTCAGAAAGACTTTTTTGCGGGACTTATGTTCCTAGTCGTGGGTACTTTATTTGCAATTGGTGCGACTAATTACAACGTCGGCAATGCCGCACGAATGGGTCCTGGGTACTTTCCCATGTTGCTCGGTATTTTGCTAGCTGTGCTCGGCGTTGCCATTACTTTTTATTCAATGGTGCATAACCCCGCACACGGAACCGAAGGCGATAAAGTTGGTAAATGGGCTTGGAAGCCTGTTGTCTTTGTTTTGGGTGCCAATTTATTATTTGGTGCTGCCCTAGGTGGTCTGCCCAGTCTCAAGTTCCCCGCCCTTGGTTTGGTGATTGCCATTTTCTTGTTGGTGGCGGTCAGTGCGTTGGCCGATGCATCTAATCAGCCTAAAGCAATGCTGAAGGCATTCTTTATTGCGATTCCTATTACCGGAGCCGGACTAGCGCTTGCCGCGTCCTTTCCTAAGTTTTTAGGTTTGATCGGGGTTGCGCCTTTTCTTTTGCTTTGCGTTATTTTGACGGTGGCTTTTACTTACGGCTTCTTTGAGTTCCTACTGCCCACTATTTTTATGCGCTTGAATGGCAGTCGGGCCTTTCAAAAGGCCATGCTTGGATATGCCGCTCTGGCCTTTGCTGCGGGCTTATTTTATGTATTCACTAACTCAGACCCCGTGCAATTAGCCAATAGCATGGGCTTTTTGGCTGAGATCGAATTCAAAATCATCGTGGCGGTTGCATTCATCGCACTGGTGCCGAAAATCGCTGCGAAGATTGGGTTTAACGATCACAATGCGATTCAATTGTCATTGCTAATTTCCATCATGTGCTTCTTGTCGGTGTGGGCATTTATTGACGGCTTGCGGTTACAAATTCAAATGTGGCCTACTTTTATTACAGGCTAAGGAGACCTTAAAAAATGATGGATTTAATTCACAATTTGTCGATAGGTTTTGGCGTTGCTTTTACCGCCCAAAACTTGCTCTATGCCTTTATCGGTTGCGTTCTGGGTACGCTGATTGGTGTGCTTCCAGGCATTGGTCCTGTGGCGACCATCGCGATGTTGCTGCCTGCAACCTACGCATTACCTCCCATTGCGGCGCTGATCATGCTGGCGGGTATTTATTACGGCGCCCAGTACGGCGGCTCTACAACAGCCATTTTGGTGAACTTGCCTGGCGAGTCGTCATCAGTCGTTACCTGTATTGACGGGTATCAGATGGCAAGGCAAGGCAGGGCGGGTCCCGCGCTAGCCGCTGCTGGTTTGGGTTCTTTCTTTGCCGGCTGTGTAGGCACCGTGATTTTGGCCGCGTTCGCACCGCCATTGACCGAGCTTGCATTTAAGTTTGGCCCCGCAGAGTACTTCTCGCTCATGATTTTGGGCTTGATCGGCGCGGTGGTGTTGGCTTCGGGCTCACTGCTTAAAGCGATTGCCATGATTGTGCTTGGTCTGTTAATGGGCTTGGTGGGAACTGACGTGAACTCTGGCGTTGCACGCTTTAGTTTTGATATTCCTGAACTGACTGATGGTATTGGTTTCGTGGTCGTGGCAATGGGTGTGTTTGGTTATGGTGAGATCATTACCAATCTTGCGCAGCCCGATGACGAGCGCGAAATTTTCACCTCCGAAGTCAAGGGTTTATTCCCAACCTTCGAAGACTTTAAACACATGTTGCCAGCCGTTTTGCGCGGCACAACGCTTGGTTCACTCCTTGGTGTGTTGCCAGGCGGCGGTGCGCTGTTGGCGGCTTTTGCGGCTTATACGCTTGAGAAAAAAATCAAGCTTAAACCAGGAGAAATCGCATTTGGTAAAGGTAACATTCGCGGCGTGGCAGGGCCTGAATCCGCTAACAATGCCGGTGCACAAACGTCGTTTATTCCGCTCTTAACGCTTGGCATTCCACCAAACGCTGTGATGGCCTTGATGGTTGGCGCAATGACGATTCACAATATTCAGCCTGGTCCTCAAGTGATGACCAGCAACCCGGAACTCTTCTGGGGTCTGATTGCTTCGATGTGGATTGGTAACTTAATGCTCGTTATTTTGAACTTGCCCATGATTGGCATGTGGATCAAGTTATTAACCGTTCCTTATCGCTTTTTGTTCCCATCGATTGTGCTGTTTTGTGCCGTAGGCGTGTACTCCACCAATAACAACACATTTGATATTTGGATGGTGGCTGCATTTGGCTTCGTTGGCTATGTGTTTGCTAAGCTCAAAGTGGAAGCGGCACCTTTATTGCTTGGCTTCATCTTAGGCCCAATGATGGAAGAAAATCTGCGCCGCGCATTGCTCTTGTCACGTGGTGACTGGAGCGTGTTCGTCACGCGTCCGTTGTCGGCTGGATTGCTAATCGCTGCGGCACTGCTGCTTGCCATTGTGCTGTCGCCTGCTATTAGTAAGAAGCGTGAAGAGGCATTTGTAGAAGAGTAATGCCACTCTAGACTCCCGCCTTCGCGGGAATGACTCATAAAAAAACGGCACTTTCGAGTGCCGTTTTTTTCATCCCCGCGAAGGCGGGGATTCACATTTAGATTTCAGCAATCATCTCAATTTCCACGCAAGCGCCCATAGGCAGTTGCGCGACGCCAAAGGCGCTGCGTGCGTGTGAGCCTTTTTCAGCAAATACTTGTGCCATGAGCTCCGAGCAGCCATTCGTGACTAAATGCTGCTCGGTATAGCTGGGCGTGCTGTTGACCAAGCCCATGAGCTTGACGATGCGTTTAACGCTATTCAAATCTTTGCCAATCGACTGGCAAGCGGCTTGCAGCGTACCCAAAAGATCAATCCCGACAGCGCGTGCAGCCGTCTTCGCCTCTTCAGTCGTCATGTTCTCGCCTAATTTGCCAACCCAAGCGGCCCCAGCTTGCTTGGCAATGTGACCACTTAAAAAAATCATATTCCCGCTAATCGCAAACGGTACGTAAGCCGCTGCAGGTGTGGCTACGGGCGGTAGCGTGATGTTTAAAGATTCGAGTTGTGATAGAGCGTTCATGGTTGCGTCCTTTGCGTGTTAGTTGTTAGAGTCGGTGTAATGTTAATAGCATTTTTTCTTGGAGTGATCGCAGGTATTGCTGCACAAATACAGCAGGCGGTGCTCTGGGAGGGTCTATTCTATTTGGCCTGCAGCGGCATTGCCATGGTGGGACTTATTGGCTGTGGCCTGCGAAGGTGGCGTTGGATTCCACGACTTAGCGTATTTCTATTCGCCGCAGCGCTGTCGTTTGGCGCTACGGGCTGGCGTAGCGATCGATATCTAGTAAGCGCTATCAATCCTGCATTAGAAGGTGCTGATATCGAGGTTGTTGGCGTTGTGACGGCCATGCCCCAGCGATTGGAGACAGGACTGCGCTTTCGTTTTGATGTGGACGCTGGACACCTGGACGATAAGCCCGTGACTTTGCCACCGCGACTGCTGCTGTCGTGGTATAGACGTGACTTCAATGATGGCAGCGCATCTTTGGATTTAGAGAGTGCTGCCGTGCAACCTAAAGCGGGTGAGCGCTGGCAGTTCACGGTGCGACTCAAAGCTCCGCACGGCAACGCCAATCCACATGGATTTGATTACGAATTGTGGATGTGGGAGCAGGGCGCAGGGGCGTCGGGGTATGTACGGGAGAATAAAAAACAGACGCCACCCAAATTACTTGGACGCATCAACTCGAGCCCTTCATACACCATGGAGCGCGCTCGCCAAGCCATACGGGATCAGGTCTTCCAGCGATTGAATCATCCAAACGAGAAGACTGCCTCGGGCGTTTTAGCGGCACTTATTACTGGCGATCAAAATGCCATTGAACGCAATGATTGGGATATTTTTAGAGCCACGGGCGTAGCGCATTTGATGAGTATCTCGGGGTTGCACATCACCATGTTCGCGTGGCTTGCCGCGCTTTTGATCGGCGGGCTGTGGCGTCGCTCTGTGCGGTGGACGCCGCGGCTATGTTTGACGCTTCCCGCTGTTCACGCGGGCTTGGTGGGTGGCTTGGTGCTTGCTAGTTTGTATGCGTGGTTCTCGGGATGGGGCGTGCCGGCACAGCGCACGATCTGGATGTTGGCAACTATGACGCTGCTACGTCTATCTGGGCTGCGTTGGCCGTGGTACGTGACATGGTTGCTTGCAGCCGTAGTAGTGCTCACGCTCGATCCGTGGGCAATGCTGTCGGCTGGTTTTTGGCTCAGTTTTGTGGCCGTGGCTGTGCTCTTTGCATCTGATTCAGGCGAGCCAAAAAACAAGTGGTGGGCGATGTTTCGCGAGCAGTGGATCATCACGCTAGCGCTTGCGCCTTTGACGCTACTTTTATTTCAGCAAGTCTCGCTCGTGGGATTACTGGCTAACGCGGTGGCGATTCCTGTCGTCACGTTAGTTGTCACGCCGCTGGCCATGCTGGGCGTGGCAGCCCATCCGTTGTGGGATGCTGCTGCCCTAAGTATTGCATGGCTGGGTTTACTCATTAAATGGATGGCAACGCTGCCCTATGCCGTGTACACAGCGCCTGCGCCGCCACTCGCGCTCAGCATCATTGCTGTTCTGGGCGGCGTGCTGCTCGTGCTGCCATTCGCACTTAAAAAACGGCTTATCGCCATTGGTGGCGCGCTTTGCCTGATGTTGCCTGCGCTGCTGTGGCAACCCGCCCGGCCAAGCACGGGGCAGTTCGAAATGCTAGCCATCGACATCGGGCAAGGCAATGCTGTGCTCATCCGAACGGCTCATCACAGCCTGCTATTTGATACAGGGCCACGCTTTTCAAGAGAAAACGATGCAGGTCATCGCACCATCGTTCCGCTCTTGCGCGCGCTGGGTGAAAAATTAGATGTGCTGATGCTCAGCCATCGTGACAGCGACCACACGGGCGGCGCAAAAGCGGTCCTAGCGATGCAGCCGCAGGTTCAAGTGCTGAGCAGCGTCACCTTGCCTGCTGATCTTGCTGCGCTGGGCTTACCGAGCTATAGCAAGCCTTGCTATGCGGGTCAATCATGGGTCTGGGATGGCGTTCGGTTTGATGTGTTGCATCCACAGAAAGAAGATTTGAACCCCGAGAAAAAGCTCAAACCCAACGCCATCGCTTGCGTGCTAAAAATGACCAACGCCGATGTGATGAATCCACAATCCGTGCTGCTGACAGCTGACATTGAAACTCCGCAAGAGCTTTCTCTGCTTGGCTTGCGGCAAGCAGAGCTTGCATCCACCGTGCTGCTCGTGCCGCATCATGGCAGCAAAACATCGTCAAGCGAGGCTTTTTTGGATACCATCAAACCACGTATTGCCCTGGTGCAGGCGGGCTATCGAAATCGGTTTTCACATCCACGTCCTGATGTCATGGCACGCTACGAAGAGCGACGTATCAATACGTATGCGTCATCCAGCTGCGGTGCAATGACTTGGGAGAGTCGCAAGCCTGACACGGTGAAATGTCAAAGAGACATGGCGCGTCGTTATTGGACGCACGCGCCATCGCCTTAGCTTTTAGCGATTCCGCGACTTCATCGCGCGCTCGACCTCGCGTTTACCCTCACGGTCTTTGATGACATCTCGCTTATCGTGCTCTGCCTTGCCTTTGGCGAGGCCAATTTCGCACTTAATCTTGCCATTTTTCCAGTGCATATTGAGTGCGACAAGGGTATAGCCTTTCTGATCAGTCTTGCTAATCAGCTTTTTAATCTCTTCTTTTTTAAGCAATAATTTTTTGCTGCGAAGCGTGCTGGGATTGACGTGAGTGGACGCCGTATGCAGCGGATTGATTTGGCAGCCCATCATAAAGAGCTCGCCATTTCGGATCAAAACGAAGCCGTCCGTGATCTGCACTTTGCCCATTCGCGCGGCTTTCACTTCCCAGCCTTCCAGAACCATGCCCGCCTCAAAGCGTTCCTCAATAAAATAGTTGAAGATTGCTTTTTTGTTATCGGCAATTTTGCCAAGTGGGGCCGCTTTTTTAGCGGATGGATCTGCTGATTTTTTTGTTGCCATATTTCGATTTTCTTTGATTCTATGAAATCTCTCCATAAGTCCGTGCTGATTTGGTATAGCCCACAGCAAATGTTTGACGTCGTGACCGATGTGGCGCGGTATCACGAGTTTTTGCCTTGGTGTCACGAGTCCTCTGTGATTGAGCAAACGGCAAATGGCATGAGCGCAAATATTGGCATGCAATTAGCAGGTTTTAAGCAAGGCTTTACGACGCACAACGAGCACATCACCAAGGGGGACGGTGGCCTTGCTGTGCAGATGGAGTTGCAAGATGGCCCCTTTTCCAAGCTCGGGGGCACGTGGTCGTTTGATCCAATTCTTGCAAGCGAGACGCCCGCATGTAAAGTGACGCTGGATTTGAGTTACGAAATTAAGAGTACGCTGCTGCAAATGGCGATTGGTGCCGCATTTGACAAAATAGCGGCCTCGATGGTGGATGCGTTTGTGGATCGTGCTAAAAAAATTTACTCATGAGTGGCGCATATGAATATTGATATCTATTATTCCCCGGCACAGCGCAAAACAGAACATGTGGCGGTGGACGTTCCTGTCAGCACCGTGCTTCGCGATGCCCTACCAGTAAGCCTTGCAGCAACGATGCTCTCGCAAAGCTTGACTAGTAGCGTCTGGGGACGAGCGGTCGGTTCCGATTACCAATTACAGCTTGGCGACCGCGTTGAATTAGTTCGAGAGTTACGCGTGGATCCGATGACAGCGCGGCGCGAGCGTTTTAACAAACAAGGAATCAAAAAAGCAGGGCTTTTTAAAACGAAGCGCGAAGGCGCGAAAGCGGGTTACTGATCTTGCAACCAAGCCTCGCCTTTGACGAGCCACGAAAAGCTAAAAGCCCAGACACATGCGCTTTCAAGCCAAAAAATGGGTTTGAACCTTTCTAGACCTAGGCCAATTTTTGGAACGTGGTAGAGAGCGATCAATCCGATAGACACCACAATGATCCAGCCACAGGCCTTGTAGACAGTGTTTCTTTTCTTTTTGCCAGGAGTCATTGGCTGACCCGGTGCCGACCGCGTAAATAAGCAAAAACAAAAATACGCGAGTATTAAAAAGAAAGTACTTGCGAAGGCCAAATGTATCTGGCCACCAAGTGTGATTGGTGCGTTGTATTCTGTTGTCGGCACTAGCGCAACGCCAATGACAGCAAGGCCTGCAAGCGTACTCCACAGATCGTCATTGTGCCTCCATGATATGTTTTTTTCTGGGCCAATATAAGCAATTAAGAACGCGCCTAATAGCAGCAAGACACCCACAAAAATATCGCGCAGGTGATGACTATGGTAGTAGTCGCTAATCGTTGCCTTGATGGCGCAATCGGGCTCCCAGCCCAGTAAAGAAAGAAGAGGCTGCCCCACCAGCAGTAAGAAAGGGAAGGCCAATGCCAAGTAGCCAATGGCTTGGCGAATATGGCGGTAAGAGCGTGCCATTTCAGCCTCAGTACGTGATTCGCTTGTGAGTAAGGGCGTGTGTAAAGCTGGCATAAGGAGCTCCATTTTTGGGTGTTCGAGTGACTCGATAATAAGGCGATAGCCTCCCGTATAAACCTAGGAATTACCCTTTTTATTGATACCGACGTATGACGCAAAAAAAATATGACTTGATCGTGTTCGACTGGGATGGCACGCTGTTTGATTCCACCGCCATCATCACGCGCTGCATTCAAGCCGCAGTAGAAGATGTTGGCGGCAAGCGGCCTAGCGCGGAGCAAGCTTCGCACGTGATTGGCCTCAATCTCATGGAAGCCTTAGCTCATGCGGCTCCGGATGTGCCCAAAGAAAAGTATCCAATATTGGGCGATCGTTACCGCCATCATTTTTTTGCCGAGCAAGACGAAATCCATTTATTTGAGGGCGTGATTGAGATGCTGCGGGCACTTAAAGCGCAGCACTATTGGGTGACGATTGGCACTGGCAAATCACGCAAAGGTTTGGACGTGACACTAGAGCGTGAGGTGCAGGTCAATGGCGCAAATGTCAAGCTGGCATCATTGTTTGATGGGTCGCGTACGGCAGATCAAACCCAAGGCAAGCCCAATCCGCAAATGCTGTTTGAGTTGATGCAAGAGTTTGGCGTGGATGCTTCGCGCACCTTGATGGTGGGGGATACGACGCATGATTTGCAAATGGCGTTGAATGCCGGCGTCGATGCCGTGGGCGTGAGCTACGGCGCGCATGAGGCTGAGTTTTTAAAGTCCTGTCAACCGCTTGCGATTATTCATTCGGTGGCCGAACTACGAGCCTGGCTTTGTGCTTCATAAAAATTAACACCCATTTCCTAAAATGACATTATGAAAAAATCTTTATTGGCGTTAGTCATGGTGGGTGTCGCTGTTTGTGGTGGCGCTTGGTGGTGGCATTCGCAATCTAGCAGCGCAGATGTGTCTGCGGTCGCAGCGGACGCTGGTGTCGCCAAGCGAAGTGGCACGGGTGGATTTGGCGGCGCGGGCAGCATGGGTAATCGCTCGCAGCCCGTGTCGGTGCTAGATGTGCGCAAGCAAGATATTCGCGTGGTGATTTCTGCCATCGGCAACGTGACGGCGACGAACACCGCCTCCGTGCATGCGCGTGTTGACGGCCTGCTCACAAAAGTCATGTTCACGGAAGGCCAACAGGTGAAGGCTGGACAAGTGCTTGCACAGATTGATCCCGTCACGTTTCAAATTGCGCTTGATTCCGCACAGGCCCTGCTGGCCAAGGATGTGGTGCAATTGAAGAACGCGCAGGTTGACCTCGTGCGCTACAAAGATTTGCTAGCCAAAGACTCCATCCAAAGCCAGCAAGTCGATACGCAAGATGCGCTGGTCAAACAAAATACCGCGACCGTCCGAGCCGATCAAGCAGCCGTTGAAAACGCCAAATTGCAATTGGGTTGGACACAAATAACAGCGCCTATCAGTGGAAGACTAGGGCTGCGGCTGGTGGATGCTGGCAACATGATTCACGCATCGGATGCCAATGGTCTCGTCAACATCACGCAGACGCAGCCGATTGCCGCGATCTTTGCCGTGCCCGAAGTTAACCTCCCGCAGCTGATGCGGCAGATTAAAGCAAAGGTGCCGTTGCAAGTCGAAGCGTGGGACCGAGAGCTTAAAAACAAACTCGCCACGGGTAAGGTTTTGGCAACCGACAACGCGGTTGATCCAACTACGGGCACGATCAAAATTAAAGCTGCTTTTACTAACGCGGACGACAGCTTGTTCCCTAATCAATTTGTCAATATCAAGCTGCAAGTCGATACCATTAAAGACGCAATCATAGTGCCCACAAGCGCCATCCAGCGTGGCTCGCAGGGCGTTTACGTGTATGCAGTGGGCAGTGATTCCGTGGTGGCGGTGCGTAGAATCAAGATGGGCATTACCGACGGTGATTGGGTCGAAGTACAAAGCGTTGGAGAGACGTCACTCGCGGTCGGCGATCAAGTCGTGACCGACGGGGCAGATCGCCTGCGCGAGGGCGCAAAAGTCGAAGTCATCATCCCGCAAAAGCAAAGTGGCAACCGAAACAAAGCGGATGCAAAAGCTCCAAATAAAGCGACTGCCGCGCCATCGCCATCAGGCGACAGGCCCCGCTGGATGGACTTTTTACCGCCCAATACCTCAGCAGCTGACATTGAAAAAATAAAAAAAATGGAGCCTGACGAGCGACGCGATTACATCCGTAAGCTCCGCCAGCAATGAATCTCTCGCGCCTGTTTATTCTTCGCCCGATTGCCACATCGCTTTTGATGGTGGCGGTGCTGATTGCGGGCTCGTTGGCCTATCGGCTGTTGCCTGTTTCTGCTCTGCCCGAGGTCGATTACCCCACGATTCAAGTCACCACGCTCTACCCAGGTGCGAGTCCGACGGTGATGACATCGGCGGTGACCGCACCGCTCGAGCGTCAGCTAGGGCAGATGCCTGGCCTGGATCAAATGTCGTCTTCCAGCTCTGGCGGCGCGTCACTCATTACGCTGCGTTTTTCGCTGGCGACATCTCTTGATGTCGCGGAGCAGCAAGTGCAAGCTGCTATCAACGCGGGCAGCAATTTATTGCCCAGCGACTTGCCGATGCCACCTGTGTACAGCAAGGTCAACCCAGCGGACGCGCCTGTGCTGACGCTGGCTATTACGTCGCCCTCGCTACCGATTCAAAAAGTCAACGACCTCGTTGAAAATAGGCTTGCACAGCGCATTTCACAAGTGCCAGGCGTGGGGCTCGTTTCTATTGCGGGCGGTCGTCGACCTGCCGTGCGCATTCAAGCTAACTCGGGTGCGCTCGCAGCGTATGGCATGTCGTTGGAAGATATTCGCACTGCCATTGCCGCCGCTAACGTCAACCAAGCAAAAGGTAGTTTTGATGGGCCTGCACGTGCCTCCACCATTGATGCCAACGACCAGTTGCGTAGCGCTGCTGAGTACACCTCGCTCATCATTGGCTATAAAAATGGTAACCCAATTCGTCTACAAGATGTGGCCGTCATCGTGGACGGAGTCGAGAACACACGTATTGCCGCATGGGCTAACAACGTGCCCGGCGTGATTCTGAATATCCAGCGCCAGCCCGGTGCGAATGTGATCGAGACGGTGGATCGCATCAAAAAACTATTACCCCAGTTGCAAGCAAATTTGCCTGCGTCGTTAGATGTGCAAGTGCTGACGGATCGCACGGTGACGATTCGCTCATCAGTGCGTGATGTGCAGTTTGAACTCTTGCTCGCCATTGCCTTAGTTGTGATGGTAATTTTTTTATTTTTGCGCAGTGCTTCAGCCACACTCATTCCCAGTCTTGCAGTTCCCTTGTCGCTCATCGGCACGTTTGGCGTGATGTATTTAGTGGGCTTTTCGATTAACAATTTGACGCTGATGGCGCTCACCATTGCCACAGGTTTTGTGGTTGACGACGCCATTGTCGTGGTTGAGAATATCGCACGCTACGTCGAAGTAGGTGATTCGCCGCTAGAGGCTGCACTGAAAGGCTCTAAGCAAATTGGTTTCACTATTATTTCACTGACTGTCTCGCTGATTGCGGTACTGATCCCACTCCTTTTTATGGGCGATGTGGTCGGTCGTTTGTTCCACGAGTTTGCCATTACGCTGGCGGTATCCATTTTAATTTCTGCTGTCGTCTCACTCACGCTTACGCCTATGTTGTGCGCTCGCTTACTTAAGCATACGCCTGAAGCATCGCATGGTAGGTTATACCAATCAGTGGGACGTTTTTTTGAACGCATGATTGCTGGTTATGGACGGATGCTAAACGTGGTGTTAGATCACGAGCGACTGACGCTCATGGTGTTTGCGGGCACACTGCTAGTCACGACTGGGCTTTATGTGCTGGTGCCCAAAGGCTTCTTCCCAGTGCAAGACACGGGTGTTTTGCAAGCCATTACGGACGGTCCGCAGTCCATTTCTTTTGCCGCCATGGGCGAGCGTCAGCAGCAACTCGCAACTGAGATTTTGAAAGACCCTGCGGTCGAAAGCCTTTCATCCTTCATTGGTGTGGATGGCGCAAATGCCACATTGAATGCAGGTCGGATGCTGATTAACCTGAAGCCCAAAGATCAGCGTGATGCGAGTTTGCAAGCTATCATTGACCGACTCACAGCGACCTCGCGCCGCGTGCCCGGCATGGATTTGTATTTACAGCCCGTGCAAGACTTGACGATTGAAGGTCGCATCTCGCGTACGCAGTATCAGTTCAGTCTGTCGTCCTCGTCTACCAACGATTTGGGTGCCTCAGCGACAGAGCTGGTTAAGCGCCTTCGCAATAACGTCAAGCTTGCCGATGTTGCTAGCGACCAACAGGACAATGGCTTGCAGACCTACGTCAACATTGATCGCGACGCGGCAGGTCGGCTTGGCGTGACGGTTGCTAGCATTGATGCTATCTTGTATGACGCATTTGGTCAGCGTTTAATCTCCACACTTTATACGCAGTCCAATCAGTACCGCGTGGTGCTAGAAGTGCCGCCCGAAAAAAAACGCGGTCCTGAATCGATTGCGAACCTTTATGTGCCATCCAGTAACGGCAAGCCACTACCGCTGACTTCTGTGGCGCGGGTAGAAGAGCGCTCCACGGCTTTGGCAGTCAATCACGAAGGGCAATTGCCATCGGTGACGATTTCGTTTAATCCCGCGCCGGGTGTGGCCTTGGGTGATGCTGTGGATGCCATCAAAGCAGAGCAAGTGGAGTTGAATATGCCGCTGTCCATTGAGACGCATTTTCAAGGCGCAGCATTGGCATTTCAAGCTTCGCTAGTCAGTACGCTATTGTTAATCTTGGCGGCTGTTGTCACCATGTACATTGTGCTGGGTGTGTTGTACGAAAGTTACATACACCCGCTTACGATTTTGTCCACACTCCCATCTGCCGGCGTCGGCGCGCTGTTGGCGCTTATTGTCTTTCGGCTAGACCTTGGCATCATTGCCATCATTGGCATCATTTTGCTCATTGGCATCGTCAAAAAGAACGCCATCATGATGATTGACTTTGCGCTAGAGGCCGAGCGCGAGCAAGGTCTCGCTCCGCGTGAGGCCATATTTCAAGCTTGTTTGTTGCGCTTTCGCCCCATCTTGATGACGACAATGGCGGCGCTTTTAGGTGCGCTTCCGTTAATGTTGGGAGCCGGTGTTGGCTCCGAGCTAAGGCATCCGCTAGGTGTGACGATGGTGGGCGGTTTGATGGTGAGTCAGCTCATCACGCTCTTTACAACACCTGTGATTTATTTGGTGTTTGCGCGGTGGCTGGCGAAGCGGCGCGACAATCAGAGCGTTACAACTACATAAGGACATAGCAACATGGGCGCACAGTGGAAAGCAAAAGGAAAAGAACTCGCAGCAAACGCACGCGGTAAGTTGTTTGGCAGGCTTGCCAAGGACATCATGCTGGCAGCAAAAAGCGGCGCGGATCCTGCGGGTAACTCGAAACTACGGCTGTTTGTGGAACAGGCGCGTAAGGTGTCGATGCCCAAAGATACGCTTGAGCGAGCGATCAAAAAAGGCTCTGGTGTGGGCGCTGACGCAGTCAACTTTGAGCGTGTTATGTACGAAGGATTTGCACCGCATCAAATCGCGGTGATGGTGGAGTGCCTGACCGACAACGTGAACCGCACGGCGAGTGAAATGCGCGTGCTGTTTCGCAAAGGGCAGCTGGGTACATCGGGCTCGGTAGCGTGGGATTTCAATTATCTCGGCATGATTGAAGCCGAGCCGATTCTTAAAAACGCCGACCCCGAGATTGCTGCCATTGAAGCGGGCGCGCAAGATTTTGAGGCGGTAGAAGTTGATGAAGATTCGGATACTAAACCAGGCACGATGCTATTTTTGACCGACCCCACTGATCTCGATCTTGTGAGCAAAGCGTTGCCCGAACACGGCTACCACGTGGTCTCCGCTAAGCTGGGTTACAAGCCTAAAAACCCAGTTGATCCCGTCAGTTTGAGCGCCCCGCAATTAGAGGAGGTTGAAAGTTTCTTAGCTGCCATTGATGGCAACGATGACGTGCAAAACGTGTACGTGAGTTTGGCGGGCTAGAGTTACCACTGAATGTTTTGACCAACGAGCGCGCATGAATTTTTCAGCTCCCTTTATTGCGCGCCCGATTGCCACGACATTGCTCACGCTAGGCCTTGCAATTGCAGGCATCCTTGCATTTTTTCAGTTGCCAGTTGCACCGCTGCCGCAAGTAGATTTTCCGACCATCTCGGTGTCTGCCAACCTGCCGGGCGCCAGTCCTGAGACGATGGCCTCCACGGTCGCCACGCCTCTAGAGCGCGCGCTGGGCTCGATTGCGGGCGTGACGCAAATGACGTCTAGCTCATCGCTTTCCAACGCACGCATTACGTTGCAATTTGATTTAAGTCGAAACATTGATGGTGCTGCGCGTGATGTGCAGGCGGCTATCAACGCAGCAAGGGCTCTGTTACCCACGGGAATGCCGAGCAATCCCTCGTACCGAAAAGTCAATCCGGCGGATTCGCCGATCATGATTTTGACCTTAACCTCGAACACACTCACCCCAGGGCAGATGTACGATTCCGCCTCTACGGTGCTGGCACAAAGATTGTCAAAAATTGATGGCATTGGGCAAGTCAATATTGGCGGAGGTGCGCTGCCTGCTGTACGTGTGGAGCTGGATCCCAATCGCTTATCGAGCATGGGCGTGGCATTAAATGCCGTACAAACTGCCATCGTTAGCGCCAATGGAAATCGTCCTAAGGGCATTTTGGAGACGGATAGTAAAGCTTGGCAAGTGGAGGCTAATGACCAAGCAGCAACGGCGGCAGAGTACGGACCCGTCATCGTGGCTTACAAAAATGGTGTGCCAATTCGACTCTCGGATGTTGGCCGGGTGATTGACTCGGTGCAAGACGTCCGCAACTACGGCATAGCCAAAGGCAAGCCGGCGATTCTTTTGCAGCTCTTTAAACAGCCTGGTGCCAACATTATTCAAACCGTGGACGATGTCAATAAGCTCTTGCCTCGTCTAAGGGCTTCGATTCCGCCGGCCATTGACCTGGATGTGCTCATGGACAGAACGCCCACAATTCGAGCGTCTTTGCGCGAGGTCGAGCGTGCGTTGGGTGCCGCCATTGCCTTGGTCATCATGGTCGTGTTTCTATTTTTAAGATCAAGCCGTGCGGCGCTTATCCCTAGCGTTGCTGTGCCCGCATCGCTAGCCGGCACATTTGGTGTCATGTACCTTTGCAATTACAGTTTGGATACGCTGTCACTTATGGCCGTGACGGTAGCGACGGGCTTTGTCGTAGACGATGCTATCGTTGTGCTAGAGAACATCACACGCCATATGGAGCGCGGAAAAACAGCCATGCAAGCGTCTCTAGACGGTGCGCGTGAAATTGGTTTTACGGTCGTGTCGATTAGTCTTTCTCTCATCGCTGTTTTTATTCCACTATTGATGATGGGCGGCATCGTCGGGCGGTATTTCCGCGAGTTTGCGGTGGTGCTTTCAGCCGCGATTTTGGTGTCCATGGTTGTGTCTTTGACGACCACGCCGATGATGTGCGCCGCTTTACTCAAACACCCTTTACCGCCGCGAGCCGCCAGCGCATCAGATGCTTGGTGGCAACGCGCGGCTGAAAGCATTAATCGTCTTGCAGGCCTTATGAATAAAGGTTTGCAGCAAGGTTACCGCAGGTCTTTGGCGCTGGCTTTGCGTTGGCAATGGGTCACCATGCTGGCGCTATTGGCGGTGGTGGTGCTCAATGTTTATTTGTACCGTGTGATTCCCAAAGGCTTTTTCCCGCAGCAAGATACGGGGCGCTTGGTGGGTAATATACAAGCCGATCAAGCCACATCATTTCAAGCGATGAAGCAGCGGTTGAATCGTTTTGTTGAGATTGTGAATGCTGATCCTGCGGTTGAAAACTCTCTTGGCTTTACGGGCGGAGGACAGCGCAATACGGCCTTTATGTTTGTCACGCTGAAGCCCATTGGCACGGGCGCGAATCAACGCACGGAAACCGTCGATCAAGTCATCGCGCGGCTGCGCATGAAGACCACCAAAGAGCCTGGAGCGAATTTGTTTATGGTGCCTGTGCAAGACATTCGCGTGGGCGGAAGACAATCGAATGCGCAGTATCAATACACGTTGTTTGCCGATGATGTGGAAGACCTGCGAGCGTGGGATCCCAAGATTAGACAAGCGCTGATGCAAATCCCTGAAGTCGCCGATGTGAACAGCGATCAGCAAGATAAAGGCTTGCAAACCAGCGTGGTGATTGACCGCGCAGCAGCAGCTCGTATGGGTTTGAACGTCAGCACCATTGACAGCACATTGAACAATGCTTTTGGTCAACGGCAAGTAGGTGTTATTTACAACCCACTGAATCAGTATCGTGTGGTGATGGAGCTTGCACCTGAGTATTTGGAGAGCCCTGAGTCGTTGCGCTTGCTCAAATTTACGTCTAGCAGTGGCGCACAAATTCCGCTCTCTAGTTTTGCACGTATGGATTTGACCAATACGCCGCTTGCCGTCAATCACCAAGGCGGTACGCCCGCCAGCACGATTAGCTTTAATTTACCGCTGGGTGTGTCACTGCAAGAGGCTACGGCGGCGATCAACCAGACAATGCTCAAAATCGGTGTGCCCGTCTCGGTGCGCGGATCATTCCAAGGCACGGCGCAGGCATTTGCTTCTTCACTCGACTCTCAACCTTGGCTCATTTTGGCGGCTTTGGTCACCATTTATTTGGTGCTAGGCATCTTGTACGAAAACTTGATTCATCCGATTACGATTTTGTCCACCTTGCCTTCTGCAGGTGTGGGCGCATTGCTGGCTTTGATGATATTTAAAACCGAGTTTTCCATTATTGCGTTGATCGGCGTTATCTTGCTTATCGGTATTGTTAAAAAGAATGCCATATTAATGATCGACTTTGCTATTACGGCGCAGCGTGCCAATCCCAACATGACGGCGGCTACCGCGATTTATAAGGCTTGCCATCTGCGTGTTCGTCCGATTGTGATGACCACTATTGCGGCTATCTTTGGTGCAATACCGCTTGCTATTGGTACAGGCGATGGCGCGGAGCTGCGCCAACCGCTTGGCATTGCTGTGGTGGGCGGTTTGATATTGAGTCAGCTCTTGACGCTCTACACCACGCCTGTGGTGTACGTCTTAATGGATAAGTTACGGACTAAAAAATGGAGAATTTTTCGTGAAAAATAAAGTGATGATCCACAGCTTCATTCTGCTCTACCCCTTGTGGCTATTGGGCTGTAGTAGTATTCCAAAGTACGAAATGCCTAAAGTTGTCACGACCGATACGTTTAAAGAAGGTGCTGCTTTTAATGCCCAGCAAGTTGAGGCAGCCAAGCTTTTTAAGCCTGCCATAGGTGTCATGCAAACAACGCCTGACGCCTGGTGGGAGCTGTTTAATGATCCTGCTTTGAATGACTTACAACAACGCGCCAGCGTAGGCAACCCTAACCTCGCTATTTCCGCCGCGAACGTGAAGCTGGCGATGGCGGCGGCGGGCTCGGCTAGCGCGGCGCTGTTTCCAGCCGTCAACGTAGGCGGAGCACTCAACCGCTCAAACGTAGTGACAGCGAGTGCCCCGATTGGTTCGACCTATTCGGCAACCGCTAATTTTTCAAGCTGGGAGCTAGACGTGTGGAATCGCCTTGGTTCAGCCGCGACGTCTGCCCAGTTTAAAGAAGTCGCGAGTGTGGCCACACTTGCGTCAGCGCGTTTGTCTTTACAAGCCAGTGTGGCGCAAACTTATTTCTCACTGCGTGCAGCAGAGGCGCTGCAAGTGGTGCAAATTAAAAGCATCGCGGCATACGCCAAGTCATTAGAGCTGACAAAAAATAGATTGACAGGCGGCATTGCCACCAGCGCGGATGTGGCGCAAGCCCAGAGCCAGATTGCCTTCACGCAGTCGCAGGCGGAAGTGTCCACCATCACCCGTGCGCAACTTGAGCACGCGCTAGCGGCCTTGCTAGGAGAGTCGCCCAGCGGTTTTGGTTTGCTTGCGACAGGGCTGCTGCCGGCTGCGCCTGATGTCGCGTTGCAAGTGCCGTCCAGCTTGCTAGAACGTCGTCCCGATATTGCTGCTGCCGAGCGCATGGTAGCGGCTGCCAATGCGGCCATTGGCGCGGCCGATGCGGCCTTCTTTCCAGCACTCACTTTGTCGGCCAATACAGGCTATCGCAGCGGGGTCTTGGGTGGCTTGCTGGCCTTACCGAATCGCATTTGGTCGGTTGGCCCAAGCCTTACGTACGCACTCTTTGATGGCGGTGCGCGTAAGGCTGCAAGCGCCTCAGCTCGTGCCACGTACGAGCAATCCGTGGCGACGTACAAGCAAACTGTTATTGCTGCGCTGCAAGAGGTTGAGGACAATTTAGTGGCTGCCGGAGGCTTGGCCCGTGAAGAGGGATACCAACAAACGGCTTTAGATGCGGCGCGCAAATCACTGGATGTGACGAACAATCAATACAAAGCAGGTGTGGTCAGTTATTTGAATGTGGTCACGGCACAGTCTACTGAACTGGCGGCGCAAAGCAACTTGCTTAGCGCACAAAGTGCTCGATTGACAGCACTCGCCGTTTTACTCAAAAATTTGGCGGGGCGCTGGGATAGCAACGTGAGTGCTAATCAGAGCAGCACTAAGTTGTCGCGGTGAATCATCTCGGGTTCGGCGGCGTAGCCGAGTAACCGTTCAAACTCAGACGATGCTTTTTTGCAAATAAGCCGTGCCTCGCTGCTGGAGTAGTTCGCAAGGCCACGTGCAATGGGGCTCCCAGTAGGACCTTTAATCGCAATTACGTCGCCACGCGCGAAGTCACCTGTCACGCCTGTCATGCCAATGGGCAGCAAACTGACACCATCTGCGATAAGCTTTTTGGCTGCGCCGTCGTCGACTGAGACTGAGCCGCGAAGCTGTAAATGATCCGCCATCCACTGCTTACGCGCGTGTAGCTTGGGTTGATCCGCAATAAAGAGTGTGCCAATCGCCTCACCTGCAACTAAGCGCTCTAGCACTTTGGGTTCGCGTCCCCAAGCCACCACGGTTGAGCAGCCTGAGCCTGCGGCACGTTTGGCGGCAAGAACTTTGGTGAGCATCCCGCCCTTGCCAATCGAGCTGCCAGCCCCGCCAGACATGGCTTCTAGGGCGGGGTCGCCTGCGCGGGCAGTCTGGATAAGGGTTGCTGCTGGGTCTTTGCGTGGATCGGCACTAAAAAGCCCCGTTTGGTCAGTCAAAATGATGAGTGCATCGGCCTCGACCAAATTTGCAACTAATGCCGCCAGCGTGTCGTTGTCACCAAATTTAATTTCGTCGTTAACGACCGTATCGTTCTCGTTGATGACGGGAACGACCTTGTGCTTGAGTAGCGTGAGCAAGGTCGAGCGGGCGTTTAAATAGCGCTCGCGGTCAGCAAGGTCAGCATGCGTGAGCAGCACCTGCGCGCTGCGAGCCCCTGACTCGCGTAGGCAGCTTTCATACATTTGTACGAGCCCCATTTGTCCGACCGCAGCGGCGGCTTGCAACTCGTGAATTTCTTTGGGACGTACCGTCCAGCCTAGGCGTTTCATGCCTTCGGCAATCGCACCACTGGAGACCATGATGACCTCTAGGCCTTTCCCAGTAAGGGTTGCGAGTTGTTCGCTCCATGCGCGAATGGCAGATTCGTCTAAGCCGCGTCCCTCGTTGGTGACGAGCGACGAGCCGACTTTGACAATGATGCGTCTAGCGGAAACGAGGGTCGTCATAGTCACGCACACCTAGTTCTTTGGCATCTTCTAGCTCGATCACTGCGGCGGGAGCATCCACAAAACGCGGGTCAACATATACCGGTGGCTGCGTTGCTTCGTGCAGCTTGTGGATGTAGTTGAAGATGTCGCGAATCAGCCCTTCGCAACCTTCGCGCGTCAGCGCCGAAATCTCGAACACAGGGCCTTTGTATTTGAATCGCTTGATGAAGTCTTTGACCTTGGCTGCGCGAACTTCGCTATCCACCATGTCCAGTTTGTTCAGCACCAACCAGCGTGGCTTATCGTAGAGTGCTTGGTCGTATTTTTTGAGCTCGTTGACGATAGCTTTGGCTTGCTTGACCGCATCCACACCGTCGAATTGCTGCTCTTCTGGGGCAAAGTCCACAAGATGCAGCAGCAAGCGTGTACGCGATAAGTGCTTCAAAAATTGATGACCCAAGCCAGCGCCTTCGGCCGCGCCTTCAATTAAACCGGGCACATCGGCCACCACAAAGCTTTGCTCGGCAGCGACACGCACCACGCCCAAATTGGGATGCAGTGTGGTGAATGGATAGTCGGCAATTTTTGGGCGTGCATTGCTAATTGCGGCAATCAAGGTCGATTTTCCAGCGTTGGGCATACCGAGCAAGCCCACGTCAGCTAAGACTTTGAGCTCAAGTTTAAGTTCTTTTTTCTCGCCAGGCCAACCGGGTGTTTTTTGACGCGGCGCACGATTAATTGCGCTTTTAAAGCGCATATTACCAAAGCCGCCATCGCCTCCTTTGCAGATGCAAATTTTTTCACCGGGTACAAGCATCTCGTAAAGCACGTCACCCGTCTCAGCATCAGAAATGATGGTGCCAACCGGCATTTTTAAGAGGATGTCGTCAGAGGCCGCGCCAAACATATCGGAGCCCATACCGTTTTCGCCTTTTTTGGCTTCGTAACGGCGTGAATAGCGGAAATCAATCAGGGTGTTGAGGTTAACGTCAGCCACAGCAAAGACTGAACCGCCTTTGCCACCGTCGCCACCGTTGGGGCCACCAAACTCTTTGTACTTTTCGTGACGAAACGAGACGCAGCCAGCGCCGCCATCGCCTGCGACTACGTCAATATCTGCTTCGTCAATAAATTTCATAAGGGTCTAACTATAAATAAAAAAAAGCCCCGTCATATTAACGGGGCTTCTTGAGTAGCGCGAGCTGAAGAAGCTTAAGCAGCCACTGGTGTGATATCAACCATGTGCTTGTTCAAAGCACCACGGTGTGCAAAGCTGACCGTGCCTGCAGCGAGTGCAAACAAAGTGTGGTCTTTGCCAATACCGACATTGTTACCTGGGTGGAACTTCGTGCCACGTTGGCGAACGATGATGGCGCCGCCATTCACCACTTCACCGCCGAAGCGCTTCACACCTAGCATTTTTGGCTGGGAATCCCGGCCGTTTCGCGTCGAGCCGCCGCCTTTTTTTTGTGCCATGACTAGGAGCTCCTGTTATGCGTTCACAGTGCCGATAAGCAGCTCTGTGTAATTTTGACGATGACCCTGGCGCTTTTGATAGTGCTTACGGCGGCGCATTTTGAAGATGCGAACCTTGTCGTGACGACCATGAGAGACCACGGTGACAGAGACAGTCGCGCCGTTTACCAAGGGAGTGCCTACTTTGAGAGAGTCGCCAGAACCAACAGCGAGGACCTCAGTAATCACAATCTCTTGGCCAACGTCAGCAGCGATCTGTTCTACTTTAATTTTTTCACCAGTAGCAACTTTATATTGTTTGCCACCAGTTTTTATGACTGCGTACATTTAAAACCTTTTGATTTGAATCAACGCTGACCCATTTCAGCGAAGCCCTCCATTATAGCTTGAGATAAGATCGTGTCCTATGACAATGACTAGCGCCCCACTGTACCCATCCCTTGTTCAAGCTGATATGGAGGCTGTCGACGCCCTCATTGCCAGTCGGTTGTCCTCTAGCGTGCCGCTAGTCGGTCAAGTTTCCACCTACACTATCGCGGCAGGGGGCAAGCGACTGCGTCCCGTGCTCTTGCTTTTGATGTGTGGGCTGTTGGGCTACAAAGGGCGAGATCGTCACAAGATGGCCGCCGTGGTTGAATTCATCCACACTGCAACACTGCTTCATGACGATGTGGTGGATGAGTCCACACTGCGGCGTGGGCGTCCCACCGCGAATGAGTCGTTTGGTAACCCAGCCAGCGTGTTGGTAGGTGATTTTTTGTATTCGCGCGCCTTTCAAATGATGGTGGAGACGAACAATATGCGGGTGCTTGCTACGCTGGCCGAAGCCACCAATGTGATTGCCGAGGGCGAGGTCATGCAGCTCATGAATATGCATGATGCGTCGCTCACACCTGAAGCTTATCTGCATGTTATTGAGTCTAAAACCGCAAAACTGTTTGAAGCCAGTAGTCGCTTAGGCGCTATTTTGCAAGGCGCTTCTGGCGAGGTTGAGCAGGCCTGCGCCACTTACGGCGCAGCTTTGGGAACGGCGTTTCAGCTCATCGACGACGTGCTCGATTACGCAGGTGATGCCACTGAGATGGGGAAAAATCTGGGCGATGATCTGCGCGAAGGCAAGATGACGCTCCCCCTCATTTTTGCAGTCCAAATGGCTGAAACAGCAGATCAAGCCTTAATTAAAAAAGCGATCGAGGAGGGTGACGTGGCGCAGCTGGACGCCATTAGTCGAATCGTCAAATCTAGTGGTGCTTTGGATGCCAGCTTAGACTTTGCAAAAGCACAAGCTGAGCGGGCTGTCAATGCCTTGAAAGCTTTGCCGGATAATGCTTATAAGACTGCATTGCAAGAGCTTCCGATGATCTCTTTGCAGCGCAAAAGTTGAGCGTACGAGCTAAACTCCGATCATGTTCTACGTCACCCCTGCCTTTGCGATGACGGCTTTTGCACTCTTTGGGGTGTGCATTGGCAGTTTTTTAAACGTTGTGATTCATCGCTTGCCAAAGATGCTGGAAGCGCAATTTGATAGCGCGGAGGAGCAAGTAGCGTTACCCCTCACACTGAGCAAGCCCGCCTCCCGATGCAGTCACTGTGGTCATTTAATCCGCTGGTTCGAAAACATTCCCGTACTTAGCTATCTATTTTTGCGCGGAAAATGCGCAGCTTGCCAAGCGCCAATTGGCGTTCGTTATCCACTCATTGAGTTAGCATGCACACTTGTTTTTGTGTACTGCGCTTGGCGCTGGCATTTCACTTGGACTGCGGCGGCGTATTCTTTATTCGGTGCGGCTTTATTGACGTTGGCCGCGATTGATTGGGACACCACTTATTTGCCAGATGACATCACCGTACCGCTGACGTGGGCGGGCTTGGCTTTGGCGGGGTTGGGTTTGCTACCTTCTGTGACGCTACAGCAATCGCTTGCAGGCGCTTGCTTTGGCTATGTATCGCTGTGGCTTGTTTACTGGGCATTTAAGTTGATCACTGGGCGCGAGGGCATGGGCTACGGCGACTTCAAGCTCTATGCTGCAATTGGTGCCTGGCTGGGTTGGCAGGCCTTGATTCCCACGGTGCTAGTGGCGGCCAGCCTTGGGGCGGTCATTGGGCTGGCGATGAAACACACGAAGCAGGAGCGCCAAATCGACGGTGTGAGTGGCTATGTGCCTTTTGGTCCATTTTTAGCTTTTGGTGCTGCGCTGGAGTTGGTGACATCATGGCAACTTTAATCGGGCTCACAGGCGGTATTGGCAGCGGCAAAAGTACGGTAGCAGCCATCTTGCAAGACTTTGGCGCAGCGGTTGTGGACGCTGATGCGATTTCACGCGCAATTACGGCCGCAGGCGGCGCGGCCATTTCTGCGATAGGCCTTGCCTTCGGGCAGAGTTTTGTGGACAAGAGTGGCGCACTGGATCGCGCACGGATGCGAGAGTTTGTGTTCTCAGATAGCACCGCTAAGCAAACGTTGGAGGCTATTGTTCACCCGCTCATCAAGCTGGAGATGGAGCGCCAAATTGCGGCAGCAACATCGTCGCTCGTTGTGCTGGATCTGCCACTCTTGGCTGAAAACACCAGCTTTAATGGCTGGCGAGCTAGGTTGGATAAGGTCTGCGTGGTGGATTGTTCACCTGAGACCCAAATCAAACGTGTGATGGCGCGAAGCGGTATGACTCCACAGCAGGTAGAGGCCGTGATGAGCAACCAAGCGACACGGGAAGCCCGCATGGCGATAGCCGATGTGATAATTACCAATGAAGAATTAACGCTGGACGAGCTAAAAATGCTCGTTAAAGCTGCAATAATCGACGCGTGATTCTTTACGAACATCCCTTCAATGAACGTATCCGAACGTATTTACGTTTGGAGCACTTGTATGCACGCTTAGATGTTTTGGCAGCACGTGACACGGCCATTGACCATCACTATGCGCTAGCCACATTGTTTGAAATTATGGATGTCGCAGGCCGTGCAGAATTAAAAACGGATGTCCTGAAAGATTTAGATAAGCAAAAAAATGCTTTTATGTCTTACCGTGACAATCCTGCGATTGACGAGAGCGCACTCACTAAAGTCATCACGGAATTGGAAGCTGCGTTTACGGGATTGAGTCAAACGCCAGGCCGTGTCGGTGGTGTGCTTGGCGAGAACGATTGGTTGATGTCCGTTCGCAGCCGAGTCAGCATTCCTGGGGGCACTTGCTCGTTTGATTTACCAACTTATTTTGCATGGCAACATCTGCCTACCGAGGTTCGTCAGCTGGATTTACAGCCTTGGATGAATGCGCTACGGCCCATGCAAGGCGCAGTCAGCTTGCTATTACGCTTGGTGCGAGACTCTGGTTCTGCACAAAAAATGATCGCAATTTCCGGTAATTTTCAGCAATATATTCCGCAAGGAAAGCCGTATCAGCTGGTGCGCATTTTGATAGATGAGAGCTTAGGCGTCGTGCCTGAAATGTCGGTGAACCGTTTGCTGGTGACCGCCAGATTTGTGAACTGCTCGGTGTCAGGGCGCTCACAACAAACGCCAAACGATGTGGCGTTTGAGCTCACTCTGTGCCACTAATGGGTAGTATCGAGCTGTAGCCAGCCCAATACGGGCAAGGCTCCTGGCAAGATGGGCGATAGATTGGTGGGAAGCTCAACCCATTCAAAATTCTGCCCTTCATGCATCGTGAGCACCCCAGTCCAACTTGTAACTTTGCAAAAATGTAGTCTAACCAACGCATGTGGGTAATCCACCATTTGCTCGCGCCAAACGAGGGTGCTTACACTGTCAATCGCTAGGCCAATTTCCTCGATCAGTTCGCGGTGCAGTGCTTGCATCACGGTCTCACCCGTTTCTAATTTTCCGCCTGGAAACTCCCAGTAGCCTGCATAAACCTTACCTTCAGGGCGCGTGGTCATGAGGTAGTGTCCTTCGGTGTTCACCAAGATGCCAACGGCAACCTCCGTCACGGCTCTATTCACGCCGCCCATACGCTCTAAGTTTCCATCCGCAATCAAAGGTTCAGACATGCTATGCCTTGTGTTGATTGCCAACATAATCCTTGGCAAACTGATACGCCACGCGCCCTGAGCGCGAGCCGCGCTCCAGTGCCCACACAAGGGCGTGAGGACGAGCTGCGGAAAATTCGCTTACAGGAACACCTAAATGTGCGAGCCACTGATTCGCAATCGTGAGGTACTCGTTCTGCGTAAACGGATAAAAACTAACCCAAAGTCCAAAGCGTTCCGATAGCGAAATCTTCTCTTCGACGCCTTCGCCTGGATGCACCTCGCCATCGTCCGTGTGCGTGTACGTGAGGTTTTCTTTCATGTACTCGGGTAGTAAATGGCGACGGTTACTGGTCGCGTAAATGAGGACGTTGGGGGTAGATGCAGCTACCGATCCGTCCAGAACCGATTTCAGAGCCTTATAGCTAGATTCTCCGTCCTCAAAGCTCAAATCGTCGCAAAACACGATGAATTTTTCAGGGCGATTGGCGGTGATATCAACGATGTCGGATAGATCCACGAGATCTGCCTTGTCCACTTCGATGAGCCGTAAACCCTTATCTGTAAAGGCGTTCAAGCATGCTTTTATGAGTGACGACTTGCCTGTGCCGCGTGCACCTGTGAGCAAAACGTTGTTAGCAGGTAGGCCGTTTACGAAGTGCTCGGTGTTGCGCGCAATTTTTTCTTTTTGAATATCGATTTCTTTCAAGTCGTCGAGTGAGAGCTTGGCAATGTGCTGCACGGGCTCAAGCGACCCATGTCCCGATGCGCGTTTGCGGTAACGCCATGCGACCGCGGCACTCCAATCAGGCGCTTGCAGAGGCTGGGGCAGAGCGCGCTCTAGTTTTTCGGTCAGCGTTTCAATGCTGATAACTAGGCGCTCGATGAGTTTTTCAGTGTTGTTCATAATAAGTTCATCCTTCCCGCGAAGGCGGGAATTCAGGTTTTAAGAGCGGTAATCCGCATTAATAGTCACGTACTCGTGCGACAAATCACAAGTCCAAACCGTGTCGGAGATCGTACCGCGGCCAAGATTGACGCGCACGGTGATTTCAGATTTTTTCATCACGCGCTGACCGTCGGCTTCTTGGTAGTCGGGGTTGCGCCCACCGTTTTTGGCCACGCAAACATCGTCCAAATACAAATCGATTTTGTTTTGATCGAGATCTGCAATGCCCGCATAGCCCACCGCCGCCAAGATACGTCCAAGGTTTGGGTCGCTGGCAAAGAACGCTGTTTTAACGAGTGGTGAGTGCGCAATCGCATAGCCCGCTTTTAAGCATTCTTCCGTTGTTTTTCCGCCTTCGATCGTGACGGTAATGAACTTGGTCGCGCCTTCGCCGTCACGCACGATTGAGTGCGCCAGATATTGAGCGACTTCTAAAAGCGCACTCTTGAAAACCACGGCTGACATGGCCTGCAGGCTTGTGATGCGCGGCATCTTGCTTGCATTGCTAGCCATCACCATAAATGAATCGTTGGTCGATGTGTCACCGTCCACGCTGATACGGTTGAAGGATGCGTTGGCAATATCCGAAGTCATGGCTTGCAGTACTTCAGCGTCGATGTTCGCGTCGGTGGCGATGTAGCCCAGCATCGTTGCCATGTTGGGGCGAATCATGCCCGCGCCTTTGCTAATACCCGTAATCGTGATCACATGTCCATCAATCATCACTTGCACGCTCTTGGCCTTGGCCTGCGTGTCCGTGGTCATGATGGCGTGGGCGGCGCGGTACCAATTGTTTTCACTCGCGTTTTCAATCGCGACAGGCATGCCTGCCATCACGCGATCCACGGGCAGCGGCTCCATGATGACACCTGTGGAGAAGGGCAGTATCTGCGAGGCTTGCAAGTCAAGATGCTCGGCAAGCCTTGTGCAGCAAGCCTTAGCGTTGGACATCCCTTCAGCGCCTGTGCCAGCATTGGCGTTACCTGTGTTGATGACGAGAGCACGAACGCTCGCGCGGTGTGACTTCAAAACATCTTGGCAAATCTGCACAGGTGCAGCGCAAAAACGATTGGTAGTGAACACGCCTGCAACCGATGCGCCTTCTGGTAGCAGCATCACGGTCAGGTCGTCGCGATTCGCTTTGCGAACACCAGCTTGTGCAATGCCGACGCGGATGTCACTCACGGGCTTTAAGTCGAGTGCTTGAATAAGGGGAAGATTAACGGCCATGTCTGGTGGATCTCTACAATAAATGGATGATAAAAAAACTGATGGTAATTATCGCCGCGCTATTGCTATTTCAGGGCGCAGCCGAGGCTTGGACGCATTCGCACAGTGGGACGCACCCTAGGAGCAAACGCGCTCCGCCGCAAGCTTTTACGGCCGTGGTGACGCATGTGACCGATGGCGACACGATTTGGGTCTCTGTGGGGGGTGGTGTACAGGCGATTGATGTACGACTCCAAGGTATTGACGCGCCAGAGATTTGCCAAGATTACGGGGGTGTTGCTGCTGGAGCGCTCTTGCAGCATCTGCAACATCAAACCGTAAGCGTGACGGGCAGGGCGCGTGATAAATACGGACGTATGGTGGCAAAGGTCAGTTTGAACGGTCAAGATGTGGGCGCATGGTTAGTCGAGAACGGTCATGCGTGGTCGTATCACAACAAGCGGTCGCTCGGACCTTACGGCAAACAAGAAACTGCTGCAAGGCAAGCAGGGCATGGTCTGTGGGCTAGTAGCTCACCGATAGAGCCAAAGCTATTTCGCAAGCGGACGAAATGTTACAAGCCTAGCCACAAATAGAGCAGCTTGGATTTTTCACAATTTTAATTTCATCAAACGCCATACGCTTGCCGTCAATCATCAAGAGTCTGCCAATCATCTGACTGCTCATTCCCGATAGGATTTTGAGCGCTTCTGCCGCTTGCATCGTCCCCACCATACCGACCAGCGGGCCTAATACGCCAAGGGTGCTGCACGCGGTTTCCTCAAAGTCTTGCTCAGGCGGGAAGACGCAGGCGTAGCAGGGGGATGGCTCGTGCGATTGCCCATACTTTCTTGAGTGGTAGACGCTCAATTGCCCATCCAGCCGAATGGCAGAGCCGCTGACCAATGGTTTGCCGTGCTCCACGCAGGCGGCGTTGATGGCGTGGCGGGTAGTGAAGTTATCGGTGCAATCCAAAACCACATCGGCTTGCAGCACATATCCAGCAAGGCTTGCAGCAGTTGCACGTTCGCAGAGCGCATGGACATTGACCTCGGGGTTAATGTCGAGCATGGCCGCTTTTGCGGACTCGACTTTGGTCATGCCTGCACGGGCAGTAGTGTGGGCAATTTGACGCTGTAAATTGGTGAAATCTACCGTGTCGTGATCGAACAGTGTGATAGTTCCAACGCCTGCCGCAGCAAGGTACAAAGCGGCTGGAGAGCCCAGCCCACCCGCGCCCACGATGAGAGCGTGACTTTTGCAAATGCGCTCTTGGCCTTCGATGCCGACCTCACTCAGCAAGATGTGGCGCGAGTAGCGAAGGAGTTGCTCGTCGGTCACTGCTCTTTTTTCTCTTCCTTGCGTTCAACCTGAATTTTGCTGGTCATCACAGGTTTGCCTTGCAATTGATTGAGCGCTTGGCGAAGCTGGAAGTCACGCTCCGAGCCAAACTCTGGAATTAAACGATCTTTTGGATCTTTTTTGGCTTCTTCCTCAAGGCGCTTGCGGGCTTCTTCTTTCGCCGTCTCAAGCGCCTTGGTTTTGGCTGCGCGTATTTCAGCAGACTCTTCGCCTTGCTGGTTCTTTAGGTGCTTGTCGTAATCGGCTTCTTTGGAGCGCAGCACGGCAAACGGGCTACCGCCTTCGGTTTCATCCACCAACACATCGGGCAAGATGCCAATGGATTGAATCGAGCGTCCATTGGGTGTGTAGTAACGCGCGATGGTTAGTTTGAGCGCGGCGTTCTCGCCCAGCGGACGAATGTTTTGCACGGAACCCTTGCCAAAGGTTTGGCTGCCCATAATCAAAGCGCGTTTATGGTCTTGCAATGCGCCCGAGACGATCTCACTGGCAGAGGCAGAACCTTCATTGACCAAGACAACGAGCGGTACTTTTTTGAGTGCAGCAGGCAGACCGGCTAACGGATCAGAAGCAGCAGAGGCTCGGTAAAAATCGGGCGCGGCCTTGTACACGTACTGACTTTCTTTGAGTTGACCATTGGTCGATACGACTGGCACGTTCGGTGGCAAGAATGCGGTCGAAATAGCCACGGCACCATCCAACAAGCCTCCTGGATCGTTTCGTAGATCTAGGATCAAACCTTTGATTTTTGGGTTTTGCTTATAGAGGGCTTTAGCTTGACGTGCAAAATCTTCCACCGTTTGCTCTTGAAACTGCACCACACGGATCCAGCCGTAGTCTTCGTCAATTAATTTTGATTTAACGGATTGCGTTTTGATCACGTCACGCACAATCGTCACAGGGAAAGTCTTGTCTTCTGAGCGACGGAAAATGGTGAGCACGACTTTGGTTTTGGGCTCGCCGCGCATGCGCTTAACCGCATCGTTCATCGAGTTGCCCTTGGTGTTCCAATCGTCCACCTTTGTAATCAAGTCATTGGCTTTAATGCCAGCCCTAAATGCGGGCGAGCCCTCAATCGGCGAGACCACTTTCACGTAGCCATCTTCGGTACTGATTTCGATGCCAACGCCAATAAATTTCCCGCTCGTGCCTTCGGTGAACTCTTTGAGAGCTTTTTTATCAAAATACGTCGAATGTGGATCGAGTCCAGCCACCATGCCAGCAATAGCGTCGGTGATCAATTTTTTCTCGTCTGTGGCCTCAACATAATCACTTTTAATCATGCCAAAGACTGCTGCAAATTGCTGCATTTCATCCAGCGGAAGCGGCGCTAATGAACCGCGTGCAACGGCTTGCAGCTGCGTACTAATCAACGCGCCAGCTAGCGCACCAATTGAAATCCAACTCACAATTTTTAATTTGGAACCCATTTTGATTCTTAAAAAATGCTCTAAAACCATACCCCATGCGGGTTGCGAGGCGATTTCCGAGCTAGGTGCACAGTATAGACCATGCCTTATCCAAGCGTTTGGTGCTGACGGGCTGCGGGGTCCGTAGCTCTTGGGCGAAGAAGCTCACGCGTAGCTCCTCTAATAACCATCGATATTCATCAAGCCTTGCGTCCATTTTTCCTTTTTGATCAATCATACGGCGCAAGTAGCGCTGCTCTAGCGGGCGCAGCTCAGCAAGTTTTGAGGCATCACGCGCTGGATCGGCTCGCCACTTTTCTAGACGCATCACGATGGCTTTGAGATAACGCGGCAGATGTTGCAGTTGTGCGTAGGGCGTTTGCGCCGCAAAGCCTTTGGACATAAGCTTTTCTAGCTGTTGTTGGCAGTCCGTAATAGGTTCGGTTGCAGCTTTGTTATCTTTGATTTTTCGGATGGCTGAGGCGTATTCCAAGAGCACGCTGCCCACCATGCGCGAGACCTCACCCGCAATCAAAGTGAGTCTGCCCCGGCCTTCTTCCACACTCTTTTTGAATGCGAATTCGTCGCTCGGTAGTGGGTCCGTGAGGAAGGCGCGATCGAGTGCCAAGTTGATGATCTGTGTCTTCAATTCGTCGGCGGTGCCAAGTGGCATGTAAAGCGCCGACATCTTCAAGATGTCGGGGATATTTTTCTCTAGGTACTTGATAGCGTCTTTAATTTGTAGAGCCACCAATCGCCGCAAACCCTCACGGTGCTTGGCTTGCGCAACATCGGGTTCATCAAACACTTCGATGGTGACCGCGTCGCCTGCGTCAATCAGGGCGGGGAAGCCGATCATGGTTTGCTTGCCGTTTGATATTTCCATGAGCTCGGGGAGCTCGCCGAAGGACCAAGTGGTGTGGCGGGCGGCAGTCGCGTTTTTGGCGCTCGCCGCTGAATTGGGGTCAGACCCTAATTTCGTCTGTACTTGATTTGCACTCGCCGCCAAACCAATTGGGGACAGACCACCTTTCGACTCTTCGCGTTGCTTCGCGTCAAAAATGGGTCTGTCCCCAATTGTTTGGCTACCTAACTTCAATCCTGCCAGCGCTTGAAATGCGCCGCGTGCTTGACTTCCTAGCTCGGCTTTGAGTGCCACTAAGTTGCGGCCTGTCCCAAGTTGCCTGCCATGCTCATCGACCACGCGAAAGTTCATGAAGTGATGCGGCAAGAGCATGTCGGCTTTGAAGTCGTTGCGCTTGATGTCCAAGCTCGTCTCGTCGCGTGCGCGTTTGAGTAGTGCGTCTAGCAGTCCGCCGTGCGCCCAAGCAATCGGCTCGCAGAGCACGCCAGATAGGCGTTCCGACGATGTTGGCAACGGCACAAAACGCGAACGTGGGCGCTGAGGCAGGCTTTTTAGCAGCGCCCAGATCTTGTCTTTCAGCATGCCGGGCACTAGCCATTCGCAGCGATCTTCGCTCACTTGATTGAGCGCGAAAATAGGAATTTCGACCGTCAGACCGTCGCCTGCGTGGCTCGGGTCATGCAGATAGGTTGCTTTGCAATCGACGCCGCCAAGCCGAATGATTTTTGGAAACTGATCGGTGGTGATGCCCGCCGCCTCGTGCCGCATCAGCTCTTCGCGTGACAAAAGCAGTAGCTTGGGATTGGCTTTAACGGTCTGTTTAAACCACTTCTCAAACGTGTGCCCACTGCACACATCTTGCGGGATGTGCTGGTCGTAAAACGCAAAAATGAGTTCGTCATCGACCAGTACATCTTGGCGGCGCGACTTGTGCTCAAGCTCTTCGACCTTCGCAATCATTTTGATATTGGCTTGCAAGAAGGGGAGGGGTGTCTCCCAGTTGCCAGCGACCAAAGCCTGGCGGATAAAGACCTCCCGAGCACCCGAGGGGTCAATCTTGGAAAAATCCACGCGGCGATTGTGATAGACGATGAGACCATACAGCGTGGCACGTTCCAGCGCCATGACTTGCCCAGCCTTCTTTTCCCAGTGCGGATCGAGCAATTGTTTTTTAAGCAAATGATCGGCAACTTTTTCAATCCACTGCGGGTCGATATTTGCAATACCACGTCCAAAAAGGCGCGTGGTCTCCACCAGCTCCGAGCACATAATCCAGCGCCCCGGCTTCTTAGATAAGTTACGCCCAGGGTGCGGATAAAACTTGATGCCACGCGCACCCAAGTACCAATCTTCTTCGTCCGATTTGCAGCCGATATTGCCCAGCAGTCCCGCCATCACGCACATGTGCAGCGCTTCAAACGTAGCGGGTAGCGCGTGCCCTGCCTTCAGCCCCAAATGCTCTTTAGCCGCCAGTTGCAATTGCTGATAAATATCCCGCCATTCCCGCACACGCCGTGCCGAGATGAAGTTGGCTTTGAGAGCTGTCTCCTGTTGGCGCCGTGAACCAGTTTGTTCGTCCAGCCATTTCCATAATTTCAGGTAACCGACAAACTCACTTTTTTCATCGTCAAACTTAGCGTGTGCTTGGTCGGCTTGCGATTGTTTGTCCATCGGACGGTCACGTACATCCTGCACAGAAATCGCGCTGGCAATCACGAGCACTTCGTCCAAAGCCCCACGGGTATTGGCTTCTAAGAGCATGCGCCCTAGGCGTGGATCGAGTGGCAGCTTGGCAAGCTGCATGCCCAGCGGCGTGATGTTGTTCGCCTCGTCCACCGCGCCTAGCTCGTTCAGCAGTTGGTAGCCATCGGCAATGGCGCGTCCGCTGGGGCTTTCCAAAAATGGGAAGTCTTCCACGCCGCCAAGGTGCAAAGACTTCATGCGCAAGATGACACCCGCAAGGGAGGACCGAAGAATTTCGGGATCGGTAAACGGTGCGCGACCTGCAAAATCCAGATCGCTGTACAGGCGGATGCAAATGCCATTGGCGACACGCCCGCATCGCCCTGCGCGTTGGTTAGCGGCTGCTTGACTAATCGGTTCGACCAGAAGCTGTTCAACCTTGTTGCGATAGCTGTAACGCTTGACTCGTGCAGTACCCACGTCAATCACATAGCGAATTCCGGGCACGGTGAGCGAGGTCTCGGCGACGTTGGTGGCGAGCACGACGCGGCGTGTGGAATGCGGTGAAAAAATCTTGTCCTGCTCGGCAGGTGTGAGCCGCGCAAACAGCGGGAGTACCTCGGCAGAGCGCAACACGGGTGAGTGCGAGAGATGTTTGCGTAGGTGATCGGTCGCCTCGCGGATTTCACGCTCACCAGGCAAAAAGATGAGAACATCGCCTTGGTCAGATGGATTGCGCCAAAGCTCATCCAGCGCATCGGCCATCGCATCATTCACATCAAAATCACGCGATTCTTCAAACGGGCGATAGCGCTGCTCAACAGGAAAGGTACGCCCCGAGACGGTGATGATGGGCGCAGGGCCATGGATAGATGAGAAGTGTTTGGCGAAGCGATCAGCATCAATGGTGGCCGAGGTCACGATGACCGTGAGGTCAGGGCGACGCGGCAAGAGCTGGCGTAAGTAGCCCAGCAAAAAATCAATGTTTAAGCTGCGCTCATGCGCCTCGTCAATGATGATGCAGTCGTAAGCCAAGAGGTCAGGGTCAGTTTGCGTCTCCGCCAGCAAAATGCCATCCGTCATCAGCTTAATTTGCGTGTTTTTAGATAGCTTGTCGACAAAGCGCACCTTAAAACCAACCACTTCACCTAGCGGTGTATGCAACTCTTCCGCAATACGCTTGGCAACGGACGATGCGGCAATGCGGCGCGGTTGCGTATGCGCGATGATTTTGCGCGTGGTGACTTTATCGCGGGCAGCTTTGGCTTGCTTCAATCCCAGCACAATTTTGGGTAATTGCGTCGTCTTGCCCGAGCCCGTTTCGCCGCACAAAATCAGCACCTGCGAGGCTTTGAGCGCGTCTTCGATTTCCGCACGGCGCTCGCTGACGGGTAAGCTTTCTGGAAAATGAATGGGGAAAGTGTTTTTTAGCATGGGCGCGCTGATAATAGCGACCTATGCATAACTCATCCTTTGTCCCTTGGTTTCGCTCCGTCGCGCCGTACATCCATACGCATCGCGGCAAGACGTTTGTGGTGGCTGTTTGCGGCGAAGCCATTGCCGATGGCAAGCTTAGCTTGATTGCGCAAGATGTCGCCTTGATTCAAAGCATGGGCGTGAAGATTGTGTTGGTGCATGGCTTTAGGCCGCAGGTGAATGACCAGCTGGCCGCCAAAGGTCACACGCCTCAGTATTCGCACGGAATGCGGATTACGGATTCGGTTGCACTGGATTGCGCGCAGGAAGCTGCAGGACAGCTTCGCTATGAGATTGAAGCCGCGTTTAGCCAAGGCTTGCCCAACACGCCAATGGCGGGCTCGACGGTTCGGGTGATCTCAGGTAACTTTTTGACCGCGCGGCCTGTGGGTTTGATTGACGGCGTGGACTTTATCCATTCAGGTTTAGTACGCAAAGTGGATACGGTTGCGATTAATCAAGTGCTAGACATGGGCGCTGTCGTGCTTTTGTCGCCGTTTGGTTTTTCTCCAACTGGCGAGGCGTTTAACCTCACCATGGAAAACGTCGCAACCAGCGTGGCGGTTGGCCTGCAGGCTGATAAGTTGATTTTCTTGACTGAGATTGACGGCATTCACACTGATCAAAATGATGCTGCAAGCCCCGTGGATACTGAGCTGCCGCTGGTTGACGCAGAAAAATTGTTAGCAGCTTTGCCTGATGCGAGGCAACCAACCGACACTGCGTTTTATTTGCAGCACTGCGTGAAGGCTTGCAAGTCGGGCGTGGAGCGTTCGCACATCTTGCCGTACGCCGTGGACGGCGCGTTGCTGCTTGAAATTTATGTTCATGACGGCATTGGCACGATGGTGGTGGATGAAAAGCTGGAGTCATTGCGCGAAGCGACGATTGACGATGTGGGTTCGATTTTGCAACTCATCGAGCCATTTGAGCGCGATGGCACACTCGTTAAACGTGATCGCACCGAGATTGAGCGTGATGCCAAGTACTACACCGTTATTGAGCATGACGGCGTGATTTTTGGTTGCGCGGCGCTCTATTACTTTCCAGAGGCTAAGACCGCAGAAATGGCGGCACTCACGGTCTCGCCTAATGTGCAAAACCAAGGTGATGGCGAGAGGTTGCTTAGGCGCATCGAACACCGCGCCAAGGCCGCAGGATTTGAGAGTATTTTTGTATTGACGACCCGCACGACGCATTGGTTTATCAAGCGCGGCTTTGTCCCTGTGGATGCTAATTGGTTGCCCGAGGCGCGTAGACAAAAGTACAACTGGGATCGCAAGTCGCAGGTGCTGGTTAAAAAGCTCTGAATCTCTCCGTCATTCCCGCGAAGGCGGGAATCCACAGCATCAAAATTATTCACATCATCGAAGGAAAAACAAATATGGCACGCATGGTCAACTGCATTAAATTGGGTAAAGAATCCGAAGGCTTGGACTTCCCACCGTATCCAGGCGAGCTAGGCAAAAAGCTCTGGCAACAAGTCAGTAAAGAAGCATGGGCCGCATGGCTCAAGCATCAAACGATGTTGGTGAACGAGAACCGCTTGAACTTGGCGGATGCGCGTGCGCGTCAATATTTAGCGCGTCAAATGGACAACCACTTTTTTGGTGATGGCGCTGATGCGGCACAGGGCTATGTCCCACCCGCAGCCTAAAACAATTGCGATCATTGGCGCAGGTTTAGCGGGCGCTGCTTGCGCGAGTGCCTTTGCCCATGCAGGATACAGCGTGACGGTGTACGAGCAAGCAGTGACGCCAGCAGCAGGAGCGTCGGGTGTGCCAATGGCTTTGTTTGCACCCAGCGTGTCAAGCGACGACGCACCACATTCGCGCTTGCTTAGACGTGGCGTCAATGTGCTTTTGCAAGAGTTGCATCGATTAACCGATGCGGGCTTACTAGTTGAAGGTATTGATTGGGCGATGACGGGTGTTTTGGAGCGCTGTATCCGCGCGGAGAAAAAACTACCAATCACATGGCTGGAACCCCTTGATCCGATTGATCTGCAAAGCATAGTACTTGGTGAGCCTTATCCGATAAGGCCTGCGGGTAAGGTACAAGAATTGTTTCATGGCGCGGCGGGCTGGGTGAATCCAATGCGATTAATTGCGGCGTGGCTGGCGCACCTCAAGATCGATCTTAAAACGCAAGCGCGAGTGACTGATGTTGCGGTGGTCCATTCGGATGTCGTCGTCGTGGCTTGTGGCTATCAGTCCCCCGAGTTGTTACCAGAATTGAGCGGCGTGTTGCAGCCGATTCGCGGACAAGTGGAGTGGGACGCCTCACCCGTTCGTGTTGAGCCTGCCCTAAAATTGCCTGCCTGTCCTGTTAATGGTATGGGTCACTTTATTCAAACGCCGAATACTTGGGTCGCAGGCGCTACTTTTCAGCGTGACGAGATGGATTTGACACCTCGCGATAAAGATGTCGATAAGAATTTTGAAAAACTAGCTCTGTTGCTGCCAGAGCTTACCAAGCCAGAGCTGGCAAGGATTCGTGCAGAGTCAGTGCCTTGGGTTGGTGTGCGAACGGCGCAAAAAAATCGTCAACCATTGATGATGCAACCTGATACAGATCAATATCCGCATCTGTGGGTTTGTACGGGATTTGGTTCGCGTGGCCTGAGCTTAGCTGCCTTATGCGCCAGTAACTTACTTGCGAGTGTCGAGCACCGCTTGGCGCTCGGCTAAAAATGCTTTCACTGGCGTGACGGTAGATTCGATTTCCGGATCCGCATTTCCTCCAAATTGCGCAATCATGGCCTCGTAAGTCGCAATCGATTTATCTGATTGCTCAAGCACGTTTAGGCGATAAGCTTTATTGCGCATGGCGCGCGCGACGGAGAGCGCAATCACGAGCTCAGTGTTTTTAGCAAATCGATTGATGAGTACGTCGTACGCAGCGATGGATTCTTCGCTACGCTCTAATGTGCCCAGTATCACCCCTTTGTTGTACATGGCAGTTGTGAGCACTTGCGTGAATTCTATTTTTCGGCGCAAGCCAAATTGCTCAAGCACCGCGTCGTATCTAAGTAGTGCTTCTTCGTGCAGGTTTTGCGCTGTGAGGGTAATGCCGTCCGTACAAATGCGGCGTGCGGTTTCTAGTGCTGATTCAGTGGAGAGTGTCATACCCGTTAAGAATACACTTTTTTAAAAAGCCTAGGATTTCCTCTAAATTGATAAGCATAATTTGTAGCACGAATAACCTTCAAAACTCACTAGAGACTAAACAGTGAGTTTCACGATAAATCGGCAGTACTTTATTAAAAACCCGTTAGAATATCGAACGACCGTGCTTTTTTGTAAATCTGCCCGCGCTTTTGTTTTTTTTTGTAACTCTGTAACTTTAAAACTAAGGAACTTTTATGACTGCTCACTATCAAGTGATTGGCGACGTTGCTGTCGTGACTCTTGCTAACCCTCCTATGAACGGTCTGTCGCACGCCACGCGTCTTGGCATTGCTGACGGTGTGCACAAGGCGAATGCCGATGCGGCTGTGAAATCCATTGTGGTGACGGGCGCTGGCAAGGCGTTTTGTAGCGGCGCGGACATTACCGAGTTCGGTTCGGACAAGTCGATTCAAGAGCCGAACTTGCTCTCTTTGATTTTGCTGATGGAGAACTCTGCCAAGCCCACCATCGCTGCGGTTCATAGCATTTGCATGGGCGGTGGTTTGGAGTTGGCTCTCGGTTGCCACTACCGCATCGCCGCGCCTGGCGCACTGGTGGCGCTGCCTGAAGTCAAGCTGGGCCTGATTCCTGGTGCTGGTGGTACGCAGCGTTTGCCGCGTGTGTTGGGCGTGGAAACTGCTCTCAACATGATTGTGAGCGGCGAGCCTGTGAAGAGTGAAATGCTGGCTTCAATGCCAGGTCAAAAATTATTCGACAAGATGGCTGCATCGCCTGAATCTCTAGCGGCTGAGGCTCTGGCCTATGCCAAAGAGATTGCTGCCAAGCACGCGGATGGCTCTGCCTTGCCGCGCGTGCGTGACTTGCCTGTGAAGCACCCGAACGCGCAGGCGTACTTCCAATTTGCCCGCAATATGGTTAAAGGCATGGCGAAGAACTACCCTGCGCCCGTCAAGTGCGTGGATGCTGTGCAAAACGCACTCACCATGAAGTTTGACGACGGCATGGTGGCTGAGCGCGACATCTTTATCAATTTGATGTGGACACCCGAGTGCCGCGCGCTACGCCATCTGTTTGTGGCTGAACGCGCTGCTAGCAAGATCCCTGACGTGCCAAGCGACACGCCGCAGCGCACCATCAAGCAAGTCGCCGTGATCGGCGCAGGCACGATGGGCGGCGGCATCACCATGAATTTCTTGAACGCGGGCATTCCCGTCAAGATGCTCGAGATGAAGCAAGAGGCTCTGGACAAAGGCATTGGCATCATCCGCAAAAACTATGACGCGCAAGTGACCAAGGGCAAGCTCAAGCAGGCCAAGCTGGACGAGCGCATGGCGCTGCTCACAACGACGTTGTCTTATGACGATTTGAAAGATGCTGACTTAGTTATTGAAGCGGTGTTTGAAGAAATTGGCGTCAAAGAAAAAGTGTTCCAACAATTAGATGCCGTGATGAAGCCAGGTGCTATCTTGGCATCCAACACATCCACGCTGGATGTCAACAAGATTGCTAACTTCACCAAGCGTCCGCAAGACGTGGTGGGTTTGCACTTTTTTAGCCCTGCCAAC